>JAWVYS010000011.1:0-77608 GCA_033722555.1 Brumimicrobium sp. | reverse complement strand
GTCTCATAAAGGCTGAAGAGTCTGTGCAGCCAAAGATATGGAGGCTCCCGATACCTGTCGTTTATCAGGATAATTATTTAGCTGTGATCAATAAGCCGGTCGGTCCTCCTGTTTCGGGAAACAGGTTCCGTACGGTTCAAAATGCCCTTCCGTATAATCTTGTTCAGGGGGAAGAGCCTGATGCCCTAATGGCTCCTTTACCGGTCCACAGATTAGATGCAGTTACCGGAGGACTGCTCATCATTGCGAAAAACTATTCATCACGAATTAAGCTGGGAGAAATGTTTGAAAACAGACAAATTGAAAAGCGCTATTTAGCCGTGGTGGAAGGAAAACTTGAGGGAAGTGGATTACTGAATTCCCAGGTCGAAGGGAAAAATGCTCAAACAATTTTTCGATCCCTTAACACGGTAAGAATAGATAAAAGGTTCTATTCTTTGCTTGAATTATGTCCGGAAACGGGACGAAAACATCAAATCCGCAGACATCTTTCCAGATTGGGATTTCCTATTGCCGGTGATTCGCTTTATAATGCTGAAAATGATTATCCGGTGAGGAAGGGACTTTTATTATACGCTACTGGGTTAAGGTTTAATCATCCGATTACAAATGAGCTTTTAGAAATAAACATTCATCCACCGTCGAAATTTGATCCCTTTTTGTAGTCGGTTTATGAGCCTAAATTCAGTATGGATCAAAAAAATCAGCAAAATTTTAAAAAAAAGTGTTTCATTTTTTGTTTCTATTGCAGAATTAATACTTTTACCCCATAATTGAATGTATTAAACAGAAAGATGAGTAAACCCAGAGTTGTTAAAGACTATGATAAGCTTGACGAAAACGTGAAGCAACAGATTAAACTACATTATCCCAAAGGGTTCGAGGAGCATCTCATTAAATTCCAGAATAAGGAGGGGCACACAGTGAGCGCACTACCCTTTGAAACGGATGATAAATACTATCTTATCAGAATGACTGTTTTGGAAGCTCAGGAGATCATCGAAGACGATGATGATTACGATGATGATGGATATCTTCGCGAGGATGTTCGAGAAGAATATGAAGAAAAGTTCGAGGACGAGGAAGAGGTTCAGGATGATGAGGATGTTGATATGGACGACAGGGATGACTGATCCGTTCAACATTTACCCGGTTTGCTGAACCGCCTTTTTTTATGATTACCCCGGAAGGAAATATTCCTGCAATGATCCAACGAAGACGCGAATTCGTTTTCTTGATCCTTGCAGGAATTTTTTTGGGTTCACTTGCTATGCTCAATATACTAGGCGTCAGCCGGTTTATAGACCTTTCTGATGCAGTTGGTATTCCCCCGAACAGTGCTATTACTTTTTCAATTGCAATAGGTGTATTGCCATATCCGATTACCTTTCTTTGTACCGATTTTATTTCTGAAATTTACGGAAGAAAAAGAGCGAATCAAGTCGTTTTTGTTGGGCTGCTACTGAATATCTGGGTGTTACTCGTTCTCTGGTTTGGCGGATGGCTCGCTGCCCCTGAAAACCTGACTCCCCATGGAACGCTTCCCCTTGAACTGAAAGATGGAGAAATCCTTGTTCCTCACGGATACGCTTTTTATAGTATTCGAAGCCTCGCTTTTGGCGCTACCTTAGCATCCATGCTCGCCTATATAACCGCTCAGTTTGTGGATGTTCACTTGTTCCATTTCTTTAAAAAACTTACCGGAGGAAAAAAACTCTGGCTGAGAAATAACGGTTCTACGCTGATTAGTCAATTGGTGGATTCTATAGCCGTAATTTTGATTACCCATTTTCTGGCTAACGGGCTGCCGATCGATGACCGCTTTGATGTGCTGCCTCAATTGTTATCATTTATCGCAAGTGCCTATTTGTTCAAACTGGTGATCGCACTTCTCGATACGATACCCTTTTATATCGGTACTCGTTTTCTTAGAAAATATCTGAAAGTGGAGGATGAAATACCAGCTCCCTAAATCGGAAACTAAGGATTAATTCCACCGTTGTGTTTGTGGTAAGCCTTCTGATCTCTGTATTGCTGATTTGTTTTGCTGAAAAGTAAATGCAGGATTAGGTATACTAGCGCGGCTCCTGAGAGTACTGCTCCATAAATGAAAACACTGAATACAGTCTCTTGTGTACTGTCATAAATAAGGAGTGTACTCGCCGAACCGAACAGAATGCCAAGTTCCAGAGAAATAAACAGGGTTCCGGCACCAATTCCTCGTCTGTGTTTGGGTGATAGGTCTGCCATCCAGGCGAAAAGTGTAGGACTCGAAACCCCCGTAGCCATTCCGAATACAAAGGATGCGGTGGTATACCAGAATGTTGTTTCAGCCATCCCTATCATTACCATGGATAAAATAAGAAACGAAATACCGATCAGAAGAGTCTGTCTTCTGCCGATTATGTCCGAAACACGCCCTGCTATTAGCCGAACTAGAATTGTTGAAAAAACATAATAAACGAAGAACCAACCTTTATTTACGATGCCCAGATAAACTGATATATCTGGTGTCAATACGAAAATCAGTCCGGAGCAAGCTGCCGTAAGAAACATCACCACGGCCACGGGAAGTACATCTTTTTCTATAATCTCATCCGGTTTTATTTTGAAAATATTCCACGAAAAAGGTTCGGTTTCTTCCAACGTTTCCTTTACTGTAACTATAATCAGCATGGAAGCTAAGGCCAAAACACCTGAAACGATGAACAAACCATTTATGGTGAGCGCATTGGCTACTGGAGTTCCTAAAAATTGTCCGACTCCTATACCTAAGGAGATGGCAGTACCAAAAACGCCCATACCCTGTCCTCGTTTTTCAGGAGGCAGTAGGTCTGTAACCAGAGCGGTTGCACCCGTGGGAAGAAATCCTGTTGAGAATCCATGAAGAAAACGAAGCATAAGAAAGAAAAAAACTGTACCGCTCAAAGGGTATAAAAAGGTAATGATGACACAAATAACAGTTCCGATATACATCGTGATTTTGCGACCAATACGATCGGCCATTTTGCCGGAAAATGGCCTGGAGATAGCCGCTGTTATCGTAAAAAGTGCGATAATCAATCCTTTATATTCAGCCCCACCAAGCCTGGATATGAACGTATTTAACTCTGGTATAATAATGTTGAAGGATGTCATAAACAGAAACATCCCTAAACAAAGGGCCCAGAAATTTTTTGTATACACCATGGACAATATAAAAGAACAAAATTAGTTTTTTAATGGGCCGATTATTATTCGGTCGAATTTAATTTTTTCCTGAGAGGTCATGGTTGGTTGAACATTCAGCCATTCTTAATGTTCTAGGGATATATAAATGAATAAATTATGGTTTATAAAATTTGGATTTTTTCAATCGCTTTGCTTACCCTGTCGTGTATGTCAGATGAGAATACTGTTCGAGCCGTTGATATGAGCTCGTCTAATGTTACCTTAGTACAGGGTGATGATTCAGATACACTCAAAAAAGTAGTAAAAACCAAAGAAGAATGGAAAGAGCAACTTACGGATATACAATATAAGGTCACCCGGGAAGGAGGCACTGAACCGGCTTACTCCGGGGAGTACTGGGATAAATACGAGAAAGGAATCTATGCATGTATCTGTTGCGACCTGCCGCTTTTCAGTTCTGAAACAAAATATAAATCCGGAACGGGTTGGCCGAGTTTCTACGCGCCCATAAGTGAAAATCATATCTTAGAGAAAAAAGATATGTCGCTGGGGATGATGCGGACGGAGGTTTTGTGTGCGCGGTGCGACGCTCATTTAGGTCATGTTTTCGATGACGGTCCCAAACCAACAGGGTTGCGGTATTGTCTGAATTCGGCAGCGCTTGAATTTAAGAAGAACTAGACAGTTTTTTGTGATAGGTATCGATCGAACCCCAAATCGTTGAGGTTAATTCAGTTTTGCAGGATATTCCAAACGGAAGCGAGGTACTATAACTTTAAAGTAACGCTCAGGTTTATCTTCAGCATTGAGCTGAGCAAAATCATAATGCCCTTCCATATAACCCAGTTCCGAAACCAAATCACAACCCGAACTGTAAACGAATACCTCACCGGGTTCGAGAACGGGTTGTTCACCTATTACTCCGGGTCCGTTTACGTTTCGAAGGTTATCAAGAGAGTCGAAGATATGCCAGTTGCGTGATATTAACTGTACCCGAAAAGGATTTTGGTTTTCAATCTCGATAGCATAGTTGAAAAAAAGTATTCGTTTAGAAATATCTGAAAGATCCGGTCTGAATGTGGTCTCTACCGATATTTTCACTCCTTTCGTTATGGCAGTATCCATGCTGAATGATTTTACAGTAAATATATGAAACTTTATTTAAAAGTGATATTTAAATGTCTCTATTGTCACCTCAGTACATTCAATCCGTTCATTGTTATCGCTTTAACTTAAACTAGGCTTACACCATTTGTTAAATTATTTTTTTATTTAGAATTCTTTTAGGTTGAAATCTGAAAATCCATACTTTTGCCTCATTGTTTAAGATGAATTCGGATGTTGATTCTGAATCTTTTTAAAGGTACAGGCACTCTGAATTCTTTTAGTCATTCATTAAAAAGCGCTTGTTAATTTAGAATGATTCTAAATTGTGTTAAAGCGTATCGAAAGATATTAAAGGAGAATGTTAAATCAGACAAATTTATATTTTTGTCAGTCAAAATAAATGTCTATAGCACATGTCAAAGACGGTTAGACTCAGAAGAGGGTTAAATATCAGCCTGCTAGGAGAGGCGGATAAGGTTAAAACAGATGTAGGTACACCTGATATGATCGCCCTTAAACCTTCAGATTTTCATGGATTGGTTCCAAAAGTTGTTCTCAAAGCAGGGGACAAAGTGAAAAGAGGAGGAGTTGTATTTTACGATAAATATAACAAGGATGTAAAATTCGTTTCTCCAATAAGTGGAACAATGGAGGAAATCGTGCGCGGTGAAAAGCGTAAGATTCTCGAGATTCGTATCAAGGCCGATGGCTCTGACGACGTTGTTTCTATTGAGCCGAAAGACCCTAGTAGCCTTTCCGGGGAAGAGGTAAAAACAATCATGCTTGAAAACGGTCTGTGGCCATTTCTTAAGCAGCGTCCCCTTGATGTAGTTGCCAATCCGGCTGTTAAGCCTAAGGCTATCTTTATTTCTGCGTTTGATTCTGCTCCGCTAGCTCCTGATTACGATTTTATTCTGCACGGTCAGGACCAGGATTTTCAGCACGGACTAAATGCTTTGACTAAGCTGACTGAGGGTAAAGTGCATCTGACCCTGAATGCAAAGGTTCCTGCCGACAAAGTGTTTCAGAATGCTAAGAATGTTCAGATCAATAAGATTAGCGGTAAACACCCTGCTGGCAATGTAGGAACACAGATTCACCATTTCGATCCTATTGCAAAAGGACAAACCGTATTCACGATTAATCCGCAAGATGTTGTGACTATAGGTAAATTTTTCGCTGAAGGAAAATTTGACCCTACGCGTATCGTTGCACTCACCGGTTCGGAAGTGAAAAACAGAAAGTATTACAGAACAATTATAGGTGCGAGACTGAGTAATATCCTTGAAGGAAATTTTGTTTCTGACAACGTACGTGTGATCAGTGGAAATGCATTGACAGGTACCAAAGTAGAACCAGATGGATTCCTCGGTTTTTATGATGCCCATATTACTGTTCTTCCTGAAGGAGATGAATATAAATTTTTCCTGACCAAAGGATGGCTAGGGCCTGGATTCGATAAATATTCGAGCCATCGCCTGTTTCCAACTTGGTTGATGAAGAACAAAAAATATAGACTGGATACCAATTTAAATGGTGAAGAACGGGGCTTCGTTGTTACGGGCGAAATGGAGGAAGTTCTTCCTTTCGATATCCTTCCCATGCAACTCATTAAGGCAATTATGACAAAGGACATTGATGCCATGGAGCAATTGGGAATCTATGAGGTGGCACCTGAAGATTTCGCGCTTTGCGAATATGTATGTACCTCCAAGATTGAAATTCAGAAGGAAATCCGTGAAGGACTGGATATCATTCAAAAAGAAGTAATGTAGTATTTAATTATAAAAGTTAAGGAAATTGAAAGCATTAAAAAAAGTTATTCATAACCTGGACCCGAAGTTTGAGAAGGGTGGTAAATGGGAGAAACTGTATCCCCTTTATGAAACACTCTCCACCTTCCTCTTTACTCCGAAACATGTGACCAAATCCGGTGCGCATATCCGTGATGGGGTGGATTTGAAGCGTACGATGTTCACAGTGATCATTGCTTTGATCCCATGTTTACTCTTCGGTATTTACAATACAGGCCACTGGCATTATGAGTTACTCTCATATTTGAATCCTGAAGAATATGGTGCCTATAAAGACTATCTTACCGGTTTTGGTGACAAGGTGGTTTACGGACTTATAAAGGTTCTACCGCTTGTGATCGTCTCCTATGCGGCTGGTCTTGCCGCGGAATTTGTCTTTGCCTTTTCTAAAGGACATGGACTTCACGAAGGATTCCTTGTTTCCGGATTGCTTATTCCCCTAATCATGCCTGCTGATGTTCCGCTTTGGATGGTAGCTGTAGCAACAGTATTCGCTGTAGTTATCGGTAAAGAGGTTTTCGGTGGAACAGGTATGAACGTAGTAAACATTGCTTTGACGGCCAGAGCGTTTCTGTTCTTTGCCTATCCAACAAAAATGTCTGGAGATAAGATATGGAAATCAGGTACAACGGATGTGATCGCCGAAAATGGTGGTGTACTTCCCGACGGTGCCTCAGGTGCTACTGCATTGGGCGACCTGGCAAGTTTTGTAGGTGATTCACCTACCGTTGCCGGTGAAGCGCTTGCCGAATCTGCCAGTAGCGGTATGTTATTGGAAAAATTTGAAACAGCATACGATCCCCTGCACGCTTTTATTGGGATGATCCCTGGCTCTGTTGGTGAAACTTCTACACTGGCAGTACTTATCGGAGCATTTATCCTGATGTTTACCGGTGTAGGATCTTGGAGAATTATATTTTCATTTTTTGCAGGTGGATACCTTACAGGACTACTTATGAATGCCATCGGAGCGAATGCTTACATGGATCTTCCGGCGTATTATCACTTGATCATAGGAGGTTTTGCTTTTGGTGCCGTTTTCATGGCTACAGATCCTGTGACTGCCGCACAAACCCGATACGGTAAATATTGGTATGGTTTCCTGGGTGGATTGCTGGCAGTATTGATACGTGTACTCAATCCTGCGTACCCGGAAGGGGTAATGCTTGCTATTCTCTTTATGAATATCATGGCTCCGCTCATTGACCATTACGTGGTTCAAGCGAATATCAAAAGACGTCAAAAACGATTAAAAACTGCATAGTTATGGCAATCAATAAAGATAGTAATGCATATACCTTTGGGTTCTCCATCGCTCTTGTAGTGGTGGTCGGAGTAATCCTCTCTTCTTTGGCTATCGGTCTAAAGCCTTACAAGGAGAAAAATGTAGCCGTTAAAAAGAAGATGGATATCCTGGCGGCTATAGGTGTGGAATCAAACCGTAAAAACGGTAAAGAACTATATAACGAGTATATCAAGGATGAATACGTTATATCTGCTGATGGCCAGGTTCAGGAAAACCTTCCCGTTGAAAAACAAGCTTTTAATTTGGATGTTAAAAAGCAGTTCCGTGATAAACAAATCCCTGCTAAGGATAGATTATACCCTGTTTTCGAAGCAGAAAAGGACGGTCAGAAATTATTCGTTCTTCCTGTTGTAGGAAAAGGTTTATGGGGGCCAATCTGGGGGTATGTTGCTCTTGGAGATGATTACAAAACCATTAAGGGTGTATCATTTGATCATCAGGGAGAAACGCCAGGACTTGGTGCTGAGATAAAAACCGACTTCTTTGAGAAGAGATTCGAAGGTGAGAAGATCAGTGAAGAGGGCTCTTTCCAGGAGATAAAAGTTGTTCAGAATGGAACGGGTAGCGAACCACAAAAGGTGGATGGAATAACCGGTGGTACTATTACATCTAAAGGTGTTGAAGAAATGATGAACCGCACAATGCGTGTTTACCAGAAATATTTTAGTCAGAAAAATTAATTGAGCCATGAGTGAAAAAAGTACAAATGTCAAAGCTCCCAAAGAGCCTCTATTCTCAAAGAAGAATAAAAAACTGGTAACGGAGCCCCTGGGTGATAACAACCCGATCACTATTCAGGTACTTGGAATCTGTTCAGCCCTCGCCATCACAGTACAGGTAGAGCAGGCTTTCTGGATGTCTGTATCGGTTCTTTTCGTACTGATATTTGGTAACCTTTCGGTTTCCTTGCTTAGAAACATGATCCCTTCTCGTGTAAGAATCATCGTTCAGCTTGTGGTGGTTGCATCCCTCGTTATCATTGTGGATGAATTACTAAAAGCTTTTGTACCGGATGTTTCGGAGAAACTTTCCGTATTCGTCGGACTGATAATTACCAACTGTATCATCATGGGTCGATTTGAGGCCTTTGCGATGAGCAACAAGCCGTTCCCGTCTATTCTTGATGCAATCGGTAACGCGCTGGGATACGGCTGGATACTTATTGCGGTGGCAGTAGTTCGTGAGGTGTTTGGTTCCGGAAAAATCTGGGGATATGAAATATTCGGTAGTAATCTTCCCGGTTCAGAGTCTGGTCTTTATGAGATTGGTTATATGAATAACAACATGATGATCCTTCCTCCAATGGCCTTGGTGGTTGTAGGAATCATTATTTGGATTCAAAGAACAAAAAGACCTCATTTGGTTGAAGAACATTAGTAGTTGATTTATAGAAAAGTATTATGGAAAGTACATTAGATATATTTATAAAGGCGATTTTCTCGGAAAATATGATTTTTGCATATTTCCTCGGGATGTGTTCCTACCTTGCTGTTTCAAAAACGGTTAAAACAGGCGTTGGACTGGGAGCTGCGGTGATTTTCGTACTCGGAATTACAATCCCGGTGAATTACCTGCTCGAAAACTATGTTTTGAAGGAAGGTGCCCTTGAATGGTTGAATCCTGAATACGGAAAAGGGGGAAGCAAAACGATTGATCTCGGATTCCTCTCGTTCATCATGTTTATAGCGGTAATTGCATCAATCGTTCAGCTTGTGGAAATGCTTGTTGAGAAATTTGCACCTGCTTTATATGGTGCCTTGGGTATCTTTTTGCCTTTGATAGCAGTAAACTGCTCTATTCTCGGTGGAGCGTTATTTATGGCCGATCGTCAGTATACAACAATTTTGGATGCAACAGCATTTGGTGTTGGATCGGGAATCGGTTGGTTTCTTGCCATCGTTTCGATCGCTGCGATCAGAGAAAAAATTAAGTATTCCAACGTTCCTCCTGCGCTCAGAGGACTGGGGATTACCTTTATCCTTACAGGGTTGATGGGTATTGCTTTCATGAGCTTTATGGGAATAAAGTACGGAGGTGACAAAAAGGAAAAGTCAGAAGTGGTTAAAACTTCTCAAGTTATTAATGATAAAATGATTAAATAATGGGATTGTCTATTATAATAACCGTCGTTTTCTTCCTGGCAGTAATTCTTATTTTGGTAGGAATGCTGTTATTCGTGAAAGCCAAACTTTCGCCTGCAGGAAAATTAAAAATCACTATCAATGGTGAAAAGGAAATAGAGGTAGATGGAGGAAACACCCTTCTGACTACCTTAAGTAACCACGGAATTTATTTGCCTTCTGCCTGCGGTGGTGGGGGTACATGTATTCAGTGTACTTGTCAGGTTCATGAAGGAGGGGGTAGTATTCTTCCAACGGAGGAACCTCATTTCTCCAGAAAGGAAATCAAGGAAAACTACCGCCTCGGTTGTCAGGTGAAAGTAAAGGAAAATATGGTGCTTGAACTTCCTGAGGAAATAATGGGAATTAAGGAATGGGAAGCAGAAGTTGTATCAAATTACAACGTAGCGTCATTTATTAAAGAATTCATCGTTCAAATCCCGGAGGATATGGATTATAAAGCTGGAGGGTATATCCAGATCCGTGTACCACCGTGTGTGATTGATTTCAAGGATATGGATATCGAAGCGCATCCTGAAGACCATCCGGGTCAGCCTGATAAGTTTAAACCGGAATGGGATAAATTTAAAATGTGGCCGCTGACGATGAAGAATACAGAGGATACGGTAAGAGCGTATTCGATGGCTTCATACCCTGCTGAAGGAAGACGTATCATGTTGAACGTACGTATTGCTACACCTCCTTTTGACCGTAAGGCAGGAGACTGGATGAAAGTAAATCCCGGTGTGGCTTCTTCATACATTTTCAGTAGAAAAAAAGGCGATAAGGTTATTATTTCAGGTCCTTATGGTGAATTCTTCATCAACGAGGAGAGCGATTCTGAGATGCTTTATATCGGTGGTGGTGCAGGAATGGCTCCTATGCGTTCGCACCTGTATGAACTTTTCAAGACGATGAGAACCGATAGAAAGGTTTCTTATTGGTACGGTGGACGTTCGAAAGCAGAATTATTCTATATCGAACATTTCCGTGAATTGGAAAGAGAATTCCCCAATTTTAAATTTTATATGGTGCTCTCAGAACCACTTCCTGAAGACAACTGGAAAGAGAAAAAGGATATTCACGACGAGGAAGGAGATGGATTCTTAGGTTTCGTTCACCAGGCCGTGATTGATCAGTATTTATCGAAGCACGATGAACCGGAAGAAATCGAATTCTATTTCTGTGGTCCACCTTTGATGAACCAGGCAGTTCTCAATATGTGTGATCAGTGGGGTGTACCGCCTGAGAATGTTTCATTCGACGACTTTGGTGGTTAATGAATTATAATTAGCAAATACTAAGCGCTCTCGAAACGGGAGCGCTTTTTTATTGATATAAACTAAGGGATTTATACTATTTTTGGTACAATATTCGTTTTTCGAACACCCTAAAACTGGATTATGAAAAATTTCTTGATAATTATAATGATTGGATGTCTGACAACCACCTTCGCGCAAAAGGAGTTAACCTTGAAGGATGCCGTAATGGGTCAGTATAGACAATTTTATCCCGAAAATATTTTTGACTTTCAATGGATTCCGAATACCGGAGACTATTCTTATTTAAAGAATTATACCACCCTTGTTCATGCACCGGCAAAGGGTAAGGAGAAGGACTTACTGACAATTGCAGAACTGAATGAAGCATTGGAGACGCAGTTTCTTTATTTCTCCGGCTTGAAATGGAAGGATAAAACCTCGTTTTACGTAATGAACGACAAGCAACTGGTACTCTTTGATTATCAAACTAAAAAAGGTCGTAAAATCACTTTCCCTGAAAATGCTCAGAATGTAGAAGTTACCTATCAAACCGGGCAGGTTGCTTTTACAGTAAATAACAATGTTCATTACATGAATATGGAAGGTGAACACAAGGAAATAACATTGTTCGAAGATAAGAACATCGTTTCAGGACAAGCCATCGCACGAAGTGAATTCGGAATTACAGGCGGACTTTTCTGGTCTCCAAAGGCTCGTAAACTGGCTTTTTACCAAAAAGATGAAAGCGAAGTCCATGATTATCCCTTACTGGATATCAACAAATATCCCGGCGAACTGAATGCGATAAAATATCCTATGGCTGGGCAAAAAAGTGAAAAACCGAGAGTTGGTATTTATCATTTTAAATCCGGTAAGACCTTTTATATTGAGCCGCAATCGGGCGCTGACAGTTATTTAACAAATCTTCAATGGACGCCTGACGGAGAGCACATCATTCTTGCAGAAGTTAACCGAGGTCAAAATCATTGCTGGTTGAAACTTTATAGCGCGGAGGGCAAATTCATTAAAGATCTTTATGAAGAAGTCAGTAATACCTGGGTGGAGCCTGAAAAAGCACCATTTTTCCCGACGGATGATCCGAATAAGTTTATTTGGGTGAGCGAAAACGATGGATTTGATAATCTATATCTCATCGAATATAACGATCAGGCTGTCAGTCTTACTCAGATTACGAAAAACAAGTTCGTTGTGAAAGATATTCTCCACAGCAATTCAAAAGGTGAGATATTCTTTACAGCCACCGGGGAGAATCCGCTTAACACGTTGCTATATAAAGTGGATCTTAAAGGCAAACAGACATTGTTAACACCGGAGGAGGGAATGCATTATTTTGTCATGAACGAATACAATGATATGATATTCGATACTTATTCAGCACATGATGTTCCCAACAGATCGGTAATTCGTAATCCCTCAGGTAAAATAATGAAAACGCTGGTCGAGGCAAAAAATCCACTGGCTGACTTTGGATTTTCGGAAGCTGAGATCAAAACAATTAAAGCAGATGATGGGACAGATCTTTATACCAGACTGATCAAACCGAGAAATTTTGATCCTTCGAAAAAATACCCTGTCTTGATATATGTTTATGGTGGTCCCCATGCGCAATTAATAACTAACAGCTGGTTGGATGGTGCCAGCCTTTGGATGTACTGGATGGCAGATCAGGGGTATCTGGTTTTTACGTTGGATAATCGAGGATCGGCTCACAGGGGACGAGAATTCGAACATGTTATCCACAGGAAGCTTGGAACGAACGAACTGAAAGACCAGTTATCCGGGGTCGATTATCTCAAAAAGATGAATTTCGTGGATACAAACAGAATTGCTGTGCACGGCTGGAGTTTTGGTGGATTCATGACAGGAACCATGTTGATGAAAGCACCTGAGACCTTTAAAGTAGGCGTAGCCGGGGGCCCTGTGACAGACTGGAAGTATTATGAAATCATGTACGGAGAAAGATATATGGACAAACCGGAGGAAAACGAGGAAGGTTATTTAAACAATAGTCTGATAGAAAATGCGGAAAATTTAAAGGGTGATCTTCTTCTTATTCACGGGACTTCAGATGATGTTGTTGTTATGCAGCATAATTTGGCACTTGTCCAGGAATTTGTTAAATTGGGTAAACAGGTTGATTTCTTCCCTTATCCTATGCACAAACACAATGTAGGTGGAAAGGATAGGATACATCTTATGGAGAAGGTATTGACCTATATTCTCGAAAACAATAAATGATTAGAAGTTCACTACTATATTTTTTGGCGTTGGTTTTCTTCAATGGATGTCGTAAAGCTCCTGAAGATAATCATTGTGGTTGGAATAAGAAGAATGAGGTTTGTATGTATTTCCAGGAAACGCAATGTGCCAATCCCTGGGATTTTTATTCAACCGATGAGGAAGAATATCTGAATAAAATAGAAGCATATCTGGAATCTAAAGGAATTGAGGTTCTCCGAATTCTTAGAAAAATGAATGGCCCAGAAATAGTCTGTATGGCCTGTAGCTGTCCCAGCGGAGCTACGATCTACATTCAGACCACGAACTCTGACGTCATTAAGGCCGAAAATCAAGGTTTCAGACCTGTAAAATGATCGTATGCATATTTGGTCTTTACTGCTCTCCTATAATTTCCGTGAGTAAATTACAGCTGCTTTATTTCTTCCAAAAAGCAATGGCCTTCTGAATTATTTCAGCATGATCAAAAGCTAGTTCAGGTAAATTGTTTAATGATATCCATTTTACTTCTTTGGCGTCCGAGGCTGCCCGAGGTTTGTGTTTCGATGCTAGTGTCGTTGCAAAGTGTGCTACCGATATCACTCTAAATCTTGGGTCACGATCAACTTTTCCGAAAGTGTGTAACTGAACCAAAGTATCCAGTTTGACACCTGTTTCTTCCTGAAGTTCACGAACAGCGGCTTCTAACGGCGTTTCATCATTTTCAATAAAACCGCCCGGCAATGCCCATTTTTTACCACCTGCCAGATTCTTTCGTTCGATGATTAGAACCTTTGTATCGTGATTTTCAGTATCAAAGACAACGGCATCTACGGCTATTTTAATATCTTGGTTAATTGACATGTTGAATAGTTTTTTTTAATATAGGTGAATTTCTCAAATTTTTACTTGTATTAAAGGGATAATTTATGTTTATTTGATTTGTTAAAATATTTTAAATATGAAACTTAACCACATTTTTATAACCCTTTTCTTATTGGTGAAAGGTTTATCTTTTGGTCAGGTAAAAATTGACTATGAACCCTCGGTAGATGTTCTTGTGAGAGCCGAAAATCTTCAGAAAGAGGGCAAGTTTGAAGAAGCTGCTGCAGAGTATGATAAAGTGTATGAGGGAGACTCTCTCTTTTTTCGATATGCACTACACATGAAGATGGCCAACCTGATCCAGATGGAAGAATACGAGAAAGTTCGTGAAATCGGTGATAAATATTGGTATTTCAGACATGACCTTCCTACTGAATTCTACCTGAGCTACGGTACTGCTCTTGATAAGCTCGAAGCTTTTGATGAGGCGCACAGCATGTATAGAAGTATCCTCGAAGAATTTCCGCTCAATCATTCCATAAGATATAATTACGGTGTTTCTCTCTCACTTGCAGGAAAGAAACAGGAGGCTTATGAAGCTTTCAAAGAAACTGTCGAAATCAATCCTTTTTACGATCGTGTGCACCTGGCACTTGCCGGATTAGCCGTCAATGAAAAACAGACCACCAAGGCACTCATGGCGCTCGGTATGTATCTGTGGTTGTCGGTAGAGAAAAGGAGCAATTACAACCAGATACGGTATGCCAATTATTTAGGAAGTTCAAAATACTGGACAGATAAGGATTTCGCCGGTTCTGCAGGTATAGACCTTGGTGGGAACTCTTCATATGCAGCAATTGATGAACTCGTACACAACTACGTTGCTTTGCGTGATAAATATAAGACACCCAGTAAGCTGGATTATGAATTCGTTAATCAAAGCCACCTGATTTTTTCGCAGTTAAAGGATATGAAGGTGGATGAAAATGACTTCTGGTCTGATACCTATGTGGCCTTTTATAAGGAGCTGATGAAAGATAAACAGTTTGCCCCATATACGTATATCATTTCGAATTATATCGATGATGATAAAATTATGAAAACCGTGGTAAAGAATAAAAAAGATGCTCTTGCTTTTTTGACATGGGGTAAAAATACACTGAATGAACTGCACGCTGAAGTTGATCTAGAATTTGTAGAATTGGGAAAAACAAAGGTGGAAAGAAATAGTTCTAACCGTTTAATCGAAATTATCGGTGACTATGAATACGATAAATCGAATTCCAAAATTGTGGGTCAGATTCAGATATATGCCGTAAACGGACGTAAAACGGCCGAAGGAACGTATAATTCAAACGGCAATAAAGACGGAGAGTGGAAATACTATCATCCTAATGGCTACATCAAGGAAAGAGAGGTATTCGATGACGGAGTATCCATAGATACGAGTTACATCTATTTTGAAAATGGTCTAAAGAAAGTGATGGTAACTTACAAGGACGGAAAAGTGCATGGAGATGTAGGCCTCTATCATAATGGTATACTTTACCGCACCCTTCCTTATACAAATGGTGAAATGAAAGACGGCGTGTTAAAAGATTTTCACCCCATTGGTTCACTTTCGTTATCTTATAACCTCAAAGAAGGTAAGGCTGATGGACCTTTCAAGTCTCTTTATGATTCCGGAGAAATATATCGGGAAGGAACCTATAAAAATGGAGATGTACACGGTAAGCGGGTAACGTATTATAAAAACGGAAAAGTCAGTGTGGAGGAATACTTTGTAGAAGGGAAGAATGATGGTGATTATATCAGTTATTATGAAGACGGCCAAATAGAAGCGAAGGGGAAAATTAAAGAAGACAATAAGATCGGTGAATGGCTGTTTTACTATGAGAACGGGAACAAGAGTAAAGTTCAGAATTTCGATGAGAGCGGTAAAGAAAACGGGATTGAGGAAGTATATACCAAAAGTGGATGGAAACTCTCGGAACATTCTTTCAAGAAAGGCGTGGTTGATTCCTATAAATTCTTCAACGAAAAGGGAGAGGTAATCTCGGAAGGTTTACGTAAGGCCGGTGAACTGGCCTATAAGAGTTATTTTCTTAATGGGAATATCAATAGCGAAGGAACTTATAGTAAAAAAGGAAGAGAGGGTGAATGGAAGTTCTACGATTTCAATGGTACACTTCTTAAGAAAATAGATTATAAAGATGACGTTCCGACGGGAGAATACATTGAATACTATGTGAACGGTGCTGAAGAAATCAAATACAAGTACGATGAAAATGGTGATTCCAAAGGATATTATGAGAACTACTATAAAAACGGAAATCTTTATCGTCAAGGTTTCCTGAAGGAAGGAAACATGGATGGTCCATGGCGGGATTATTATCGCAACGGCGACCTGTACAAGAGCTATTTTTACAGTGATAACAATACTGAAGGATTCATTTCGTATTACACAATAGATAATAAACTATCCAGTGCCAGTTATTATCAGAACGACCTGGAAAAATTCATTATTTATTACGATACGGCCGGTGTAGCCCTGGATACCGTTTATCAGATTCCCGGAGAAAGAAAAGTGGAACTCAAAAGATGCGCTACCTGCCCTGTATTCATGACGGTGGACGTACTGAATAACCAATATCACGGTGAACAAGTGTTCACTTATCCAAACGGACAACTGGAGGCAAAAGGCCAGGTGTTTAATGGAAAAAAGACAGGATTATGGAAAACCTATCATCCGAACGGTCAACTTGCTTCCGAAGGACGCTATGAAGACAGCGACAGGGAAGGGGAATGGAAATTCTATAATTTTTTTGGTGAGCTTAGCTCAAAAACCAATTATAAGAACGGTAAGGAACACGGTATTCATGAATCCTATGACGAGAACGGAAATATAGATTTCAAAGCAAATTACGCCTGGGGTGACCTGAACGGAGAAGTGTTCTATTATGTCGGAGATGAATCTGACCATAAACGGGATTACAGCTACGGCTATATCCTTTCTTATTCTTATAAAAAGAATGGAAAGACGATAACAAGTGACATGAAAAACGAAACTGCTCAGGTAAAAATTTACTGGGATAACGGACAGGTGGCCAGAGAATTCGAAATCAAAAACGGATGGTTTGAAGGACCTTACAAAAAATATTATAAAAATGGTCAGCTTGCTTATGAGCAAACCTATAAGAATGATGACAGAAACAGCGCATTAAAGGAGTATTACAAAAACGGCAAACTTAAGAAAGAAGCGAATTATGTCGATGATCTTGCTGAAGGAGACTACATTCTTTACTATCCTTCCGGTAATAAGAAGGTTCATTATGTTTATTTACATAATAAACTTCATGGCTGGACTACCTATTATAAAGCCGATGGAACGGTTGCCATGCGCGTTTTATTTATGAATGATAACGTTATCAGTGTAGAGTAATGCGAATTATACTTTTAATTTCTTGTTTGATTTATTCTTTGATCGGTGTTTCGCAGAAACCTGAGGATTATATACACCTGCTCGATCAGTATGGTGATAAGGATTACGTAATGTTAACCGACCATCAGAAAGTTATTATTGAACGAGATGACGAAAAGGGAGTTCGAATTCTGAAGGAGGTTGAGATGCAGATATACCTTACGTCTGATAAGGCAGCACTCTTTAAAAACGATCAGGTTTCAAGTTCTTATTTTGAAAAAGTTCTCGAGATAGATGCATATGCTCTTAATAAGAAAAACAGTAAATACAAAAAAGAGAAAGTCAAGGATTTTGATACAAAGGAGACCATCAGTGAGACGGTTTTCTTTGACGATACCAAGGTGACCTCTTTCGAATATGAAGGCTTGAAAAAGGAAAGTATAATCAATTTATCCTATGTTGTTGAGCTCACTGACCCTCATCTTTCTTTCAGCAGCACTTTTGCTTCTGGCTTCCCCATTCTGAATAAATCACTTACTGTAGAGGTAGAGAAGGGGATAAATATTGAATACAACTATTTTAATATGGTTGAGAGCGATGTTATATTCAGCGTGGAAGACGGGAAAAAAACTACGATATACAAATGGACCAAGGATAATCCTGAAATCATAAAAACAGAACCTGCGGGTCCAAATCCACGGTATTTCATACCTCATGTTGTTTCCCGAATTACCACCTATGAGAATAAGAAGGGAGAAACTGTGAATGTACTGAGAAATGTCGGCGACCTTTATAACTGGTATAATTCGCTGCTTACGGATGTAAAATGCGACAACGAGGAAGAGCTTCGCAAAGTCCTGGGTGAAATAATAAATGATACGGATGCTGAAAAAGAGAAAGTTAAAAAAGTTTTCGAATGGGTGCAGAAGAACGTGAAATACATAGCTATAGAAGACGGCCTCGGAGGATTCATCCCAAGAAACCCGGATCTTGTAATGAGCAGGAGATACGGAGACTGTAAAGACATGGCTACGCTCATTGTGAATATGCTGGATATGATCGATATCAAATCCCATCAGGTCTGGATAGGTACCCGGGACATACCCTATACTTACGAGGAAATGCCAACCCCGGCGGTGGATAATCACATGATAGCGGCATATTGGGACAAAGAAACCAACGAATATATTTTCCTTGATGCAACGGATTCAAAGGTCGTTTTTGGTTATCCCACTCCATTTATACAAGGTAAAGAGGCACTTGTAAACAAAGGAGATTCTTTTGAAATAGTTTCGGTACCCGTTGTTCCGGCGATTAATAATAAATATGTGGACAGCGTAAAATTCAAATTGAGTGAAGGGCTTATACTGGGAGAAGGAAAGATCAAAATGAGCGGATTTTATTCTACCGATTTTAAGCACCACCTGAATAATGTGAAAACGGAAGAAGCGAAGAAGTCTCAGGTCAAATCGATAACCGCCAAAGGAAACAATAAATACAAACTCAACGAATATCGAATCAGTACAGATGATACTACCATCCAGTATAATTACAGTTTTGAACTGAGCGATTATGTTTTCCGCAATGAAAATGAGACCTATGTTAATATGAATCTCGATAGACTTGCGAATTTCTTCGATCATTATACCGAGGATAGAAAAAATGCGGTGGAAGAGCGTTATGCCAGCAACACGAATTATTATTTTGAACTTGAGATTCCCGAAGGATTCAAGGTAGATTACATACCCGAAGACCTTATAATCGAAGGAGAAGATTATAAAGTAGCTCTGAGATACTCTATGACAGAGAATAACACGCTGCTTTACTCGCTGGAACTTGATCTGGATTATATTCTCCTTCCGGCAGAACGTGTTTACGAAATCTATTCCATGGGTAAGCAACTCAAAAATGCTTATAACGAAAGTGTTGTACTAAAAAAAGTAAATCAATGAAATTATATTTTTCCATTTTTCTTCTATTCGGTCTGAACACATTATCCTTTGCATCAAAAAAACCGGAAAGAGCCAGTTATGACTGGGAGGAAAATCCTACCCTGACAGAGGTGATCATTAATGATACAAATACTGCATTCATATACCTGAAAAATTTCGAGAGTCGGGAGTTTTTCGACATGGATAACGGAAGTTTTACTGAATACGTGCTCACCCACCGGAAAATAAAACTTCTTTCTGACAGAGGAATAGAAGGCTACAATAAGATTTATTTACCCGTTGAAAGTGACGAGGAATTTCTTATTGAAAAAGCCCGTGTGATAAATAGTAAAGGCAAGGTTATCGAACTTAATAAAAAAGATATCAAGGAAGGCTTTGACGAAGAGTCGGAAAGAAAATACCGATATTTTGCTTTTGAAGGAATAGATATTGGTTCTGAAATCGAATATATTTTCATGTATAATCGCTATCCTAAACTAACCGGTAGATTAAAAGATGTTCAACAAAATTTCCTTCAGAAAAACTACGGGTTTGAGGTGATTGCCCCGCAAAGGTTAGTTATTGATTTCAAGGTGTATAATTCTGATCTCAAATTTCAATTCGACAGTACCTTACTTGAAACTGCGGAGAAAAGAAAATGGTATTTTGCTCTGGACAGTGTTACAGCATTGCCTAACCAACGGTCCTCAGCACATAGCGCAGAGCTCATTTATTTTGGATATAAACTGAGTAAGAATTACGCCAATAATTCAAGCGACCTTTACTCTTATGGTGACCTTTCCAAACACGTTTACAGAAATCTCTACGAAACTTTCACCAAAAAGGATGAGAAGTTTTTAAAGAAACTGGCTAAAAAAATAGATTTTGAGGATGATGCCACCGATTTTCAGAAAGCAAGAGCGATCGAAGAATTTGTAAAATCGAATACCCGGATAGTTAACGTCGGATTTAAGGATGGAATCCTTGTTGAGGAACTATGGCAGGCGAAGATCTTAAACGAAATATTTGCAACGAAGATCCTGCTTTCATTATACGATCAGCATGAAATAAAGTGTATTCCCGGGTTAACTTCTAATCGTTTTAAGTTCAAATTTGACAAGGATTTTGAACTTTGGACCTTTGCTGATGAGACAGTACTGTGGTTCCCTGAGCTGGATGTATATACGACACCGAATCAGTTCGACCGAATTGGACAAATGGATTTCGAGTGCTTTTATAATTATGGCTTATTTGTGAAAACAGTAGATCTCGGAGGTGAAAAATTTGGAGTCGGGAGCGTTGAGTTTATCCCCCATAATAAATACGAAGATGCCGGAGACACGCTTCGGGTTGTAGCGGATTTTGCAAAGTCGGGGATTGATGATACAAAGTTTGACGTTTATCACAGCATTTCAGGCTATAAAGCCCAGTATATCCAACCTTATTTCGAGCAGATAGAGGATGAAGAGGATAAAACGGAAATGAAAGAGAGTCTGATTAATTTCCTCGATGAAGACGGAAAAGTTGAAGACCTGGAAGTTGAAAATCTGACCATTGAAAAATATGGGATAGAACCTGTTCGCGCTACCGGTAAGCTTACCTCAAATGCTTTCTTTGAGAAAGCAAGGGACAATTATCTTTTCAAGGTAGGAAAACTGATAGGGCCTCAGATGGAAATGTATAGTGAACAAGAACGTAAACTTCCCGTTGAGGAATACTTTACGCGTCATTATGACAGAGTAATCAAATTCACTGTTCCCGAGGGTTATCTGGTCAAAAACCTCGAAGCCCTGGAAATGAATGAGTCATTTATTGATGAAGACGGTAAAAAAGTGATGGAGTTTGTTTCTACCTATAAACAGGAAGGAAATGAGATTACCGTTCATATTTCTGAATATTATAAAACGGTTTATTTCCCGCTTGAGATATTTGAGGACTATCAGCGTGTGATCAATGCTGCGGCAGATTTCAATAAGGTTACGGTTGTTTTCGAAAAGAAATAGTTCATCCATTTCCTTCAGGAGATAAAAGTCTCGTACCCGAATCTTTTTTATCTTAGCGAAAAAACAAGATAGAGATGGTTTTAGAGGTTCAGAAAAAGAATGGAGTAGCGACGCTCACGTTTAACAGGCCGGAAAAATTCAACAGCTTCAATCAGAAGCTCGCTTTAGCGGTTCAAAAAGCTCTTGACGAGTGTGAATCTGATTCTGCGATTAGGGCGATTGTTTTGACAGGAGAAGGTAAGGCCTTCTGTGCTGGACAAGATCTGGCCGAAGCAACAGACCCGAACGGACCTCCGCTTAAGTCTATCGTTGGGGAACATTATAATCCCATTATACGCAAGATTAGGAACATCGAAAAACCGGTGATTGCTGCGGTAAATGGTGTTGCCGCCGGTGCCGGTGCGAATATCGCACTTGCTTGTGATATCGTTATAGCGAAGCATTCTGCCAAATTCATTCAGGCTTTTTCTGCGATTGGACTCATTCCTGATTCCGGTGGAACATTCTTTTTACCACGCCTGGTTGGTTCACAGAAAGCTCTTGCTCTCATGATGACGGGCGATAAAATAGATGCCCGTGAAGCTGAATCAATGAATATGATCTATAAGGCGGTTGACGACGATCAGTTCGACGACTATATCACCGAATTTTCGGAGAGAATCGCAAAAATGCCGACGAAAGGACTTGGACTCACAAAAAAAGCCGTGAATGCTTCGTTCACGAATGATTTGGATGCACAGCTGGCTCTTGAAGAAAAATTACAGACAGAGGCAGGACAAACACACGATTTTAAGGAAGGAACGAACGCATTTCTTGAAAAAAGAAAACCAACATTTAAAGGAAATTAAAATGAACTTAAAGAAAATAGGAGTACTTGGTGCAGGAACGATGGGATCAGGGATAGCTCAGGTAGCTGCTCAAAACGGTCATCAGGTTGTTCTGGTGGATGTCCAGAGAGATGCGCTCGACAAAGCTCAGGTTCAACTGAAGAAAATTACTGATCGACAGGTAGAGAAAGGGAAATGGGAAAGAAAATTTGCCGATGAGGTACTCGGGCGTATCAACTTTACACAGTCTATGGAGGCCTTTGATGGCTGTGGAATTGTAATTGAGGCCATCGTGGAAAATATCGAGGTTAAGCACAAAGTTTTCGGTCTTCTCGAAAAAATTGTTTCAGCGGAATGCATACTTGCTTCAAACACTTCTTCTCTATCAATTGCCTCTATCGGGGCTGTTCTCAAAAATCCTTCTCGCGTAATAGGTATACATTTTTTCAATCCTGCTCCTCTAATGCCATTGGTGGAGATCATACCGGCAGTTCAGACTTCTGCTGAGACCACAGAAACTGCACGCAAGTTGATCGATGGATGGAAGAAGGTTACTGTTTTAGCAAAGGATACCCCCGGATTTATTGTGAACAGGGTGGCACGTCCCTTTTATGGTGAAGCGTTAAGGATTTATGAAGAAGGAATCGCTGATTTTGTGACGATAGACTGGGCAATGACTGAACTTGGGGAATTCAAAATGGGTCCCTTTACTCTTATGGACTATATCGGAAACGACGTGAATTATGCCGTAACGGAATCTGTTTTTGAATCTTTTTATTATGACCCGAGGTATAAACCTTCGTTCACACAGAAGCGACATTCAGAAGCAGGTTATCTGGGCAGAAAATCCGGCAGAGGATACTACGATTATTCTGAGGGAAGTGAAATGCCTAAACCAAATAAGAATTCTGAGCTAGGAGAGGAAATTAAGAACAGAATACTTGCTATGCTTATCAACGAAGCGGTAGATGCTCTTTTCTTAAACATTGCAAGCAAGGAAGATATTGATCTTGCCATGACGAAAGGCGTGAATTATCCCAAGGGATTATTGAAATGGGCGGATGAAATTGGTCTTGAAGTGGTTCTTAACCGGTTGGAAAATTTGTTCCATGAATATGGCGAGGACAGATACAGACCTAGTCCGTTGCTAAGAAGAATGGTGAAAAAAAACGAGCGTTTTTTCGCTTAGATTAAGTCTGGGGAGTCTCCTTTTCTTTTCATTGGATCCGTTATAGGGTTTTAAGCATTTCCTCAGCCTGAGTTGCATAAAACATCTTTTCTTCAGTTATCTTTTTAAGTAAAGATTCGGCTTCCTTCTTTTTACCAGTCTCTAAGAGTGCTTTGGCTTTAAACCAAAGAGCTTCCTCGCGGAAATTTCCGAACTTCAGGTCATAACTCTTTTCCAGATGATTTATGGCTTTTTCATAGCTGCCGAGATTGTAATAACACAGGCCTGAATAAAAGTGGGCATTCATATCTTTGGGATAGGTTTCCAGAATGATCAGATATCGCTTCAGTGCCTTCTTGTAATCAGAACGCTCAAAATAAGCCATGGCATTATCAATGTAATCAATGTAGGGAATGTCCTTCGTTTCTGTCAGTTCTTCCGTTCCTTCATCCGATTTATGGGCCATACTCGCAGGAGTACCAATAGTGAGAGTTCGTGAATTTTTGATGGGAGCATTGCGGTACGATCTGTAGTCTATTAGTTTAAACTGATGGAGATATATCTCATCGGAAAAACCGTATTTTAGATTCTCCTGACCGCTGTTGACCGGAATGGATGAGGTAACATTGGGCTCTAGCACCGGATCCGGCTCAGGTGATGTTTTAATTGCTACATCGTTGGGCTTTTGTCCTGAGGTATTCTTAATCTTGTGTGATTTTTCATGAACCTGGAGTGACTTCGGATCAATCTCTTTGTCTTTACTAACCGTTTTCAACTGATCAATTTCCTTCTCTGAGGTGGTATTCAGAATTCTTTCTTCCGTTTGCTCAGTTCCGGGGTATGAGTCCTCCGTAAGAAATATCATTTCCTCATTCTCTCGAACATCCTGATTTCCTGTATATGTAAATACGAGCAATAGGCCACTTGTTAAAAAGAATAAAGCAAAAAAGGTGACAGAGCCGAATGACCATTTGCGGGAATTCAGATTTTTGTCCATTTTTTGATCAAGTCCTTCCATCACTTCCCGCAGCGAAAGATTACTTTCCTCCCAACCTTCCAATGCATCAGAATTAAAGTCATCTGCCAGCGATTTAGCTTCAATATCATGCCTGTCACCTTCTCCCTTGAGGTAGGAAGAAATATCGCCACGACTTAAATTCGCTTTGCGGCCAAAAATTCTATTAAGCAGATTTAAAATGATCATTGTTCTCTAGTTTCAGTTTCAAGTTTCGTTTTCCGTTCTGAATGGCGCTTTTAACCTTTTTCAAAGGTATTTGCATACTTTCGCTTACTTCCTGGTAGGATAGCTGTTCCATATAAAATAATTCAATTGCCCTTTGCTGTTCATCTTTCAGATCGGCAATAGCCTCTTCAAGTTCATTCAGTTTTTTCTCAGTTAGTTCAGCCTCATTATCATCGTAGGATTTCTCCAGAATTTCTTCTTTGATATCCAGGTGATCCTTCCTTTTCTTTCTTAATTTCATGAGACATTCATTTTTTGTGACCATGTAAAGCCATGACTTAAAATGACTGATGTTATGTTCCTGCAGTTTTCGTGGCAGGGATTCAAATATTTCCATCACTGTATCCTCTGAAAGTTCACGGTTTTGTAGGTATTTTAAACAAGTACCCATCATGAGATGACCAAAACGGCGATAAATTTCTGCGATTATTTCATTTCCCGGACTATTTCGATAGCATGCGACGAGCTCATTGTCGTTCATTGTAGCATATTTCTTTCGTTTTCCGGTCATCCTTTTGTTGTGATGCATTAATTGGTAAATTCCATAAAAACCGATCAAAAAAAATACCGAAATAAATTCAGCCTTAAAAAAAAACTGCCGAATATCGGGCCTTCCTTCAGCTTATCACCGGCAATGCTTCTTCAGAGGGTGATAATCAGAGGGTTTCTACTGCTTTCTAGTGATATTAGAACATTTCGTGATTTTTATTGTTTCTAAATTAGATACAAAAAGCAAATGAAGTGTATGAAAAGTCAAAGTTTTTAAAGAATTATTTGTATCTTAATAAGGCTTTGAAGAATTGACTCATAGCACATTTATTACGGTTATTACAGATTTAAATTTTAAAAACGAAAAAACAAACAAAATGGAAAAGATGAAAACACACAGAAAATTAGGTTTTAACGCAGAAGAAACACAGGAAGTAGTTGAAAACCTGAATATTTTATTAGCAAACCTGCACGTGCATTACCAGAAGTTGAGAAATTACCACTGGAATGTCGTTGGTGCCGATTTTTTCGACCTGCATGAATTTTTTGAACAGGAATACGACGCGGTAAAACTAGAAATTGACGAGATCGCAGAGCGAATAAGAACTTTCGGAAAAACACCCCACAGTACGCTTAGAAAGTACCTGGAAGTTTCGGAAATTGAAGAAACAGGAACGGATCTGAATGCCGAGGAAATGGTGAAGGAGGTACTGAGTGATTTCGAAACTGTGCTGGGATTCATGGTGGCAACCGTTGAAGCTGCTCGAGAAATCGGAGATATTGCAACCGATGACATGATTACCGGTTATATGGTAAGAACGGAAAAAAGACACTGGATGCTTACAGCATTCTCCAAATAAGGACAATCATTAAATAAAGCTTGATAAAAAAGGCGAAGTCTCTGCACTTCGCCTTTTTTATTTGAAATTTCATCAGTGTATTTTAATTGGTCTGCAGTTTACTTAACCAAACGGATGGACGCTTAAGGGGAATGATTTTTAAACTCAATGAACTTCCTTATCTTTGAAAAAAATACCTCATGAAATTCTACTTCACTGCTGCATTTATCGCTTTTGTATTTTCTTCTTCAATCCTGGCGCAGGAGATTGCTGTGCCTAAGGGAATTCATCAGGAAGAATCAGAAGCATTTAAGCATGCAGGATATTCAGCCGAATATTATGAACAGAATAATAACCCCGCTACGGTTGCTGGACAAGAAAAGAATAATTGTCAGCTCGAGAAATACGTCTTCGGTTGGCATCCATACTGGAGCAACGGTCTTCAGGTAAATTACAACTGGGATTTGCTCTCCGATATGTCATATTTTTCGTATGAGGTCAACCCAAACACAGGTAATGCTTATACAACACATGGTTTTGCGACGGCCCAGGCTGTAACAGATGCTTTAAGCAACGGGGTGAGGGTAAATCTATGTGTAACGCTATTCAGTGATCACGCCACCTTCCTTAGTAACGCAACTTCCCGTCAAACATTAATCAGTAACCTGATAACCCTGGTTCAGAACAGGAATGCTCACGGCGTTAATATAGATTTTGAGAGCATGCCGTCTTCTGTGTCTGCTGATTATACAAGTTTTATGATTGATCTTTGTAATCAGATGCATGCTGCAATTCCGGGTTCTCAGGTGAGCATCGCAATGCACGCTGTTGACTGGAGCGGTTTCTATGATATTCCGGCGCTGGTTCCATACGTTGATCTTTTTTGTATAATGGGTTATGATTATTACTGGACAGGAAGTTCTACCGCCGGACCCAATGATCCATTGTTTCATTTCCAGAGTACGTACAATTATACGCTTTCCAAATCAACCACGTATTACCTGAATGAAGGTGTTCCGGAAAATAAACTTATACTCGGACTCCCTTATTATGGACGTGAATGGCATGTGAGCAGTCATACACTCCCTGCCACTACACTTGCAAATGGAAGTTCAGTCACCTACAGAGTGGTTAAGAATAATGCGAGCGGAGATTATGCCCTGGCCAACCGTAATTTCGAGCCTGAGAGCAGGTCTGTCTATTATAATTTTTACGACGCCGGCAATCCATATCAGTGTTTTATTTCGGAGGAACAAGAACTCGGTGAACGCATGGATTTTATCAACAAAAGAGGTCTTGCCGGGATGGGAATCTGGGCACTTGGTTATGATGACGGTTATGTCCAGCTATGGAATGAGATACAAAATCATTTTACCGATTGTCGGATAGAGAGTTGTACGGGTGAAATCTATGATATCGGCGGTGGGCCGTTCAAGAACTACTACAACAACGAAGATTATGTTTTTACTCTTGCTCCTGAAAATGCCGTCGCGATTGACGTAAATTTCACGGAATTTGATGTTGAAGCCAATTATGATTACTTATACATTTATGATGGAGCCGATCAGACCGCTCCTCAAATTCCCGGAAGTCCTTTTTCAGGAACGAGTCTACCTCCTTCATTTACTTCATCTACCGGTGAACTAACCTTTCGGTTTGTTTCCGATGGATTGACGGTAGGTTCCGGTTTCAGGGCAAACTATACCTGTATCACCGACCTGATTCCTCCAACAACGGTTGTAAATCCGGCATTGGGCTGGCAAACCGACGACTTTCAGGTGAGTTTTAACGATCTTGACGACGTGAACGGTAGCGGTTTGAGTAAAGCCTATTACCATGCCGGTCATTTCGATGGCAATGAATGGAGAGCGAATGCACAACGAGGCTTTTTCAACGACGATTTTGAAGCTACAACCATACATTCGGATTGGACGGTGGTTAACGGAAACTGGAATGAAAACGGCTTTCTCCAGCAGTCCGACGAAGCATCCGGAAATACCAATATCTACGCTGCACTCAACCAAAGTCTTTCCAATCAGCATGTATATCACTGGAAAGGAAGACTTTCGGGTGCTGGTACAAACCGACGCGCTGGACTGCATATATTCTGTGATGATCCATCGCTTACCAATCGCGGGAATTCCTATTTTGTCTGGTTTCGACTGGATGATAACCTGATCCAGTTTTACAAAGTTCAGAATGATAATTTCGGCAGCCCTGTGATCAATGAAATGTTTAATTTTTCTCCGAATACCTGGTATGATTTCAAACTTATCTATGACAGAATCAGCGGAGAGGTTTGGGTTTATATTGATGACGTGCTTGCCGCTACCTGGCAAGACAGTGCTCCTTATCCAACGGGGGACTTTATTTCTTTCCGTTCAGGAAATGCTACCTATGATGTGGATTCATTCGCTGTGTATCGTTCGCGGTATCCGTCGGTGACTGTTCAGGTGGGTCCGAACCCAACCGACGATATCCAGTACCAGAATCCGGATCCTTCAACTTCTTCCGGAAAGGTCCGTTCTCTGGTTCGGGATAATGCCAATAACTTATCGACCATTGACGAGCAACTGATTGATATCGACTGGACCGTGCCCAACATAAACTATCTTAATGATGGAAGCGCTTCCGATCAGGATACGGTTTATGTCACAAACGTGCTTCAGGCTCCGGCCAACTGGGATGGCAATGATGATCACTCCGGAATCAGCGAATACCTGTATGCAGTAGGAACGACTCCTTTTGGCACCGACATTGCGAATTGGACTTCTGTGGGTATTTTAACAGATGTGATGGTAACTTCTCAGGATTTCATAATAAATGAATGGTATTATTTCAGTCTGATGGCTGTTAACGGGGCTTTACTCTCAGACAGCGTAAGTTCGGATGGTTTCAGACTTCTATCGACTGCAGGTTTGAAGGAAAATCAATTATATGTTCCGGTCGTATATCCAAATCCAGCTTCAGGTTTTATAAATATTAGCAGTCATTTCCCTATCCGTGAATTAATTGTTTTTGATCAGCAGGGAAGAGAGATTCAACGAATAAAAGGAAATGACCAGGATTTCCAATCCATTGATGTTACAGATTTTTCTGCCGGCAATTATACTGTTCAGGTAAGGAATGATCAGGGTGTATTTGAATTGAAATGGCTGAAGAGGTGATTCCTTACCTCGGAAAGAAGTCTTAAGGTATTGGGGCATACGATTACAGAATACATCAGGAAATTATCACGAAAGTAATTAAGGTGAACGTCATAGAACAAGCATTCTAAGTAAATTCCTTAACGATGTGGCGCATATTCAACATCAAGTTGCATGTTGGAAGCAACAATTTAGACATGTGTCAAGGCGATATCGTGAGTTGGAAACGTCAATTCATGCATGTTCAACGTCAATTTGTTCGTGGGAAACACGAAATCACGCGTGGGAAACATCAATTCATGCATGTGCAACCTCGATTTCGTTCGTGGGAAACATCGAATCATGCGTTGTAAACACGATATCATGCCCGGGAAAGATCGAATCGTGCATGGGAAAGGTCAATTTGTGGATGTTATGATGCGATTTTGTTCGTGGTTTCGGTCAATGTATGTATCTCCAACAGGAATTTACTAGTATTTAACTGAAACGATGAGCTTGAATGTATAAAGAGCTGTCTAAACATTATCGAAAATGAAAGAATGCGCTTAAACAGGCTCATTTTTATGCGATCCTGTCAGACATATAAAGTCATGAAATATCTATAATCCTCCCGCTCCCGAAAGATCTTCCACCGTCTCGCCGAAACATTCGTTTGATTTTTCTTTCAGTTCTTCTTCGGTCAACCCTTTAACATGTTCAGCACATTCTTCTGAGGGGGCTTTTCCTTCAAGAGCAACATCATAACATGCGCATTTGTCCTGTTCAGTTTCGCAGGAAAAAAGAAAAAGACTTATCGGAATTAAGATTAGTATATGTTTCATAGAATAAATGTAGGAAAAATATTGGTAATACGTTTTATCTCCTGGTTGTCCGTCGATTTTCACTCAAATCTGTCAACCTTGTTCACTGTATTTAACCAGTTTATTTCCTCCGTTGAAAGTGTGTTGTATTATAACCGCACTATCTTCCGGGAGAGGATAACTCGTCCAGCGCACATTCTCCATAGTCCAAAGGATTTTACCTGAATCCAGCTGAAATGCTTTCAATTGTTCTCCCATATTATCATTATAGGTGACATAAATGACATCTTTGCAAATTACTGCACTTCCGATCGAGGCAGAAAGAGATTCATACGAATTCCATGTCCAGACGCAAATTCCATTTTGTAAGTTTATACAGGAAACTGAATCTTTACCGTTTGAACAAACGATAAAGTCAGGTGAAGAAGCCAGTACGACCAAACCAATATCCGACATGCATGACCACTGAAATTTTCTCTGATCCTTACTGAAACTTGTTATACATGGAACGCCGAAAAGGTTTCTCGTTCCGAAAATAATATGATTTCCCTGAACAGCGACATTGGAGCGATTATCATTGGGTATAAGAGGTGCACAGGGGATATGAATGATTTCAGAGAGGTCGCTGAGATCTATTCCTCCGACTTCATTTTCTTTTCGAAAGTATAGAATGTTTTCGTCAATGAATAAATTACCAAACGTAGATATAGAAATTTTTTTAATCGTTTTACCCGTATGTGCATCGAGGATCAAAATCTCCTTTTCCGGATTAATAATGACATAATCTTTCCATGCCACCGGGGAAGAATAATATTGTAGCCCTGAAATTTTGCATTCCCAAAGAATGTTTCCTTTATCCGGTCCAATTGCAAGGATATATCCGGCAGTGATGCAGTAAATGACATCATTGTGTAATAAAGGAAGTGAGCGCAACGAATTATACAGGTCTTTTGAGGGAAGTACCGTTTTCCATATCACTTCACCCTCGCGAGATATGAGCGCCGGCCCCTGATCGGTTTGTACCCCTTTTTTGGACCAGTGGGAATACACAAAATAATTCCCGTGAACGTTTATCGGACCATCACCGGTAACTTCAGGAACAGCGAATGTTTTTTTTATTTTGCCCTTACAAGGAGTTTTCTCGAAGTAATTCATTTCTTTTCTACGCTTATTTCAGTTTCTTGTTTTCCTTGTGTCTCAGAGAATCGCGGTGAGTCTTTTTGTCAAAGTTCTTTTTGAGGGATTCTTCCAGGTTTATTCCCGTTTGATTGGCAATGCAGCTGACAACGAAAAGGATATCAGCCAACTCATCGCCAAGATCCATATTTTTATCCGTGATTTTTTCGCTTTGTTCACCATAACGCCTAGCCATGATCCGGGCTACTTCGCCCACTTCCTCCATGAGAATGGCAGTATTGGTGAGTTCATCGAAATAACGAACTCCGTGTTCCTTTATCCAGCCATCCGTTCTGTTCTGTAATTCCTTTATAGTCATTATTCCTTGTTTTTTGTATCAATGATAATGGTAACAGGTCCGTCGTTTAAGAGTTCAACCTGCATGTCTTCTCCAAATTTACCTGTTTCTACTCGACATCCCGAAAAAGCTGCGAGTGTCGTAACAAATTTGTCGTAAAGCGGTATTGCAATTTCAGGTGATGCCGCCCTTATGAAACTGGGTCTGTTTCCCTTCTTGGTTTTTGCGTGTAAAGTGAACTGAGAGACAGCAAGAAAACTGCCATTAATGTCCTGGATGGAATGGTTCATCTTTCCTTCTTCATCCGAAAATATGCGCAATCCACTCAGTTTTTTACAAAGCCATTCGATGTCTTCGGTGTTATCTTCTTCTTCTATTCCGACGAATAATAAAAGTCCTTTTTCGATCTCTCCGACCATCTCATCACCGACGCTAACCTGGGCTTTTTTAACTCTTTGTAATACTATTCGCATAAAGAACTATCTGTATGTTTGTGTTTGGTCTTCAGTCATCAGTCCAAGATAGGTTTTGTATCTCGATTCGGCTATTTCTCCGGCTTCTACAGCTTCCTTGACGGCGCATTGAGGTTCATTCATGTGCTGGCAATTGTGATATTTACAATCATTGAGCATTTTTCTCATTTCAGGAAAATAATGGCTCATCACACTTTTTTCCAGTTCCACCACTCCGAAAGCTTTGATCCCGGGAGTATCTATTATATGTCCTCCGCTTTTCAGTGCATGCATTTCTGCGAAAGTGGTGGTATGCTGACCCTGCAGGTGATGCATGGATATTTGGGCTGTCTTTAGATTCAGCGTGTCGTCCAGTGCGTTGATCAGGGTGCTTTTTCCCGTTCCGCTGTGGCCGGCTATCATCACCTGTTTATCCTTGATCTCTTCTTTCAGAAATTCAGTGTTTTCTCTGTTTTTGGCAGAAATCTTATAACAGGGATAGCCTATTTTTTCATAAATAGCGATTACATTATCCACTACCGGAAGATGTTCTTCAAAATAGAGGTCAATTTTATTAAACAGCAGAGTTACCGGAATACGATAAGATTCGGCTGCAACAAGAAAGCGGTCGATAAAGGTTAAATGCGTTTCCGGGGCCACGAGGGTAACAAGTAAATAGGCCCGGTCTATGTTCGCGGCAAGTATATGTGATTGTTTGGAAAGGTTGACGGATTTACGAACAATGAAGTTTCGGCGAGGACAGATTTCCTTCACAATTCCCTGGCGTTCATCCTCTCGTTCTATCATGACTTCATCACCCACCGCCACAGGGTTGGTTGATTTGATATTATTGAGCCTGATTTTTCCGCGAATTGTACACGAGATGACTTCACCATTCTGTAGCTCAACATCATACCATTTGCCGGTCGATTTCAGAATTTTACCTTTCTCCAAGATTCGTTGTTTTGCATTGATCCAAAAATAAGGTTTTTTAAAGTAAAAGAGCGGAATTAAAGGCTCCTAAAGCCGCCCTCCGATCAAATGATAAATAGCCTGTTTAACATTTAAAATTGCATTTCATCACATCTTTTGTAACAAAAACGGGTTATTCCGTTAATTTTGTTTTCCAAATAACAATTATGCCATTACGTTTAATCATCATTTTCATATTCACCTTGTCAGGTTGGGCATTTTCCCAAAACATGAAATTCACAGGCGTTGTCAACGACACTATCAACGATAAACCGCTCGAGAATGCAGTGGTTATGGCTGTCAGACTTTCAGACGGTGTTCTACTCGGCTTCACGCGTACGAAGGAGGATGGTAGTTTCAGTCTGACCTCTGTTCCGATCGATACAATGGAACTTGTGGTAACGCATCCGAATTTTGACGACAAGAGATATTATATCATCGGATCCAAAGAGAACAACGAAATTCATATACCCAATATCATTTTGCCTGAGCAAGCAACCGAATACGAAGAAGTTGTTGTATACGCCAACAAGGAACCCATTTATTTCAGGGGAGATACCCTCGTGTATGTTGCAGACTCCTTCGCTACTAAAGAAAATGCAATGGTGGAGGATCTGTTGAAGAATCTTCCCGGGCTACAGGTGGATGAAGACGGAAATATCAGTTCACAAGGAAGAAAAGTAACCAAAGTACTCGTGGACGGTGATGAATTTTTTGGTGAAGACCCCACCATCGCTACTAGAAACCTCCAGGCCGATGGAGTTGAGACGATTGAGGTTTATGAAACCGAAGATGAAACTTCCGGAGGAAATTCGGAGGAAAAGATTCAGGTTTTGGACGTTCGATTAAAGGAGGATGCTAAAAAAGGATATTTCGGTAAAGTTGCGGCAGCTGGAGGTGGAAATTCTGAGTTGTTCACAAACGAACCGGGAAGTAAGGCTTTTTATGAAAGTGAATTACTGGGTAATTACTTTGATAAGGATCTCAAATTATCGGTTTTTGCCTTAGGGTCAAATACACCAAATACAGGCTTCAGTTATCGGGATGCTTCGCGATTTGGTTTGACCAATGAGATGGGAGGCGGTTGGCGATCACAGTTTATGGGCGGAAGACAACTTCAAGGTATTCCTGAGAATTATAAGGGAGGATTTTATTATTCGGATAAAATAGGTAAAAAGAAAAAGCTGGAAATTGGCTTAAATTATACCTACAACGATAGTCGGTTAACTACAGATGAGGAAACCAATTCGGAATATTTCCTTACCGATACAACCTATACGACCTTCGCAACCAATTTTAAGGATCAACGTCAGGCTGCTCATACCACAAATTTCACCATGGAATATCAGTTGGATTCGTTGACGGAGTTAAAACTGAAATCGAACCTGATCTTACGGGAGGAATCAGTAGATGAGATGAATTCAACATCATTCTTGAGTGCCGCAGGAAATTTAACCAATGCAACCGATGTTAAGAATAAGAGTGAAGCAGAAGGGTTGGAGGGTAATATCGACGTTGAGCTCGAACGTAAGTTCAAAAAACGAAACAGGGAGCTGTTTGCTCAATATCAATACGGTTATACAGAACAGGACAGGGAGAATTTCATGCAATCGAATATTCTATTTTATGCCTTTCCTATCCCTGATTCCACATTCGACCAAAAGCGAGAGATTATAAATAAAACTGCTGGTCACAGAGGTCTGTTTGAATTTACAGAACCTTTAAGTCGAAAAGTAAAACTTAAATTTCAGTATAAACTGGACTATTTTACAGGAAGACAATCCAACCTGACGTATGATGCCTCAAACGGTGAGTATGTTGATCTTTCTACATTGTATAGTAATGATTTCAGTAATACGCGCATGGAGAACAGGCTTGGAGCTTCGTTCATATATACAGACAGAAAACACAGCCTGGATGTCGGTACACGGGTAAGAAATGTAAGTATTGACAATGAAAATAATTTTACGGGAGATATCATCGTGCAGGATGTGGATAACATTCTACCATACCTGGAATACACGTATAAATTCAGTAACTCTCAACGATTAAGATTTAGCTATACAACGAGCTCTTCTCAACCAAGTTTGAATCAGCTTCAACCGGTGCGTGACAATACGAATCCAAATAATATCGTAATTGGAAATCCGGATTTGATCCCGAATTATACGCATTCGATGAACCTTTTTTACAATAAGTGGAATGCCATTGAACAATCGTATATATGGACGAATTCTTATGTCAGCTATACCAATGACGCATTCTCAAATAATATTACTTATCTTCCGGATGGTCGTACGATCTCTCAGGCCATAAACGTCGATAATAATATTTTTGCCGGAGTCTATGCAGGTGGTGGATTGCCCATCTTTGATAAAAAATTAAGGCTTGATCCGAACATAAATATGGATTATTCGCGATTTAATTCGATGATTAATGATCAAATGAACACTACCGAAAACCTGGGTATGGGTGGTTCGTTGTCAGTAGGACTCAGAAGTGATACAATGGAGATCAGTATTAAAGCGAGCTACAATTATAATATTCCAAATAGCAGTTTATCTTCGGGTGCTAATCAGCCGTATTCAGTTCAGTCTTATTCGGCGAGCGTGTTTTTTGAACTTCCTGCACGATTCTTTATTGAGAGTGATGCAAGCTATACGATCAACTCACAAAGAGCTCAGGGATTCAATATTTCACCGTTTATCTGGAATGCTAAGCTCAACAGAAGATTTTTGAAAACCGGTAATCTCGTGCTGAATGTCTGTGCTTATGACCTTCTTAATCAAAATATTGGAATTCAGCGAAGTATTTCCAATAACGTAATCATTGATAATAGAAATCAGATCATCGCCAGGTATTTCATGCTAGGCATGACATTGAGATTCAATAATAATAAAACAAAAGTAGACGATGGGAAGCATTGGTTCTAATGGGTTAGTGATAGTCTTTTTTATGGTGTTTTCCGTTTCGGGATATGCACAGATGATGTCTTCGGGAAGAGTAGTTTATGAACGTCGTACGAATCTTGAGAAGAGGTACGAGGGAGAAGAGTTAAACCGGTGGATGCGGGGAGGAATTAAGAAGCCTAAAATAGATGAATACGAACTCTTTTTTACGGATTCATCCGCGATTTTTAAGCCTATCTTACCCGAAGTACCGGATGAACGTGAATGGGCTACCATGCAAAACACTACGTACCAGAATCTTGAAACCGGACTGTTAATTCAGGAGTTTTCTTTCTGGGGTACGAAAGTTTATATGAAAGACTCTATAAAAGATCGTACATGGATCATCACTGATTCGAAGAGAAATATTGCAGGTTATGACTGTCGTCAGGCGCTATGGATAGCCAATGATACGCTCAGAATTTATGCCTGGTATGCTGAAGATCTTATGGCGAGCGTAGGACCCGAAACTTTCAATGGTTTACCGGGTGTAATCCTTGGGTTAGCGACAGAAGATGGTGGAGTTGTTTATTTCGCTAAAAAGGTTGAAAGAATAGCTGATCCGAAGATTGAGTCAAAAATACCTGAAGGAAAAAAGAAGGACTGGTATACCGAGGAACAGTTACGTCAGCTCATCGTAGACCGATTTTCTGAGTGGGGACAGGTTGACAGGATTCTTGTGGACATGTTTGTCTGGTAAGATTACAGGTTGATCAAATCTTTATTATTCGTCGCGTTCTATGTTAAGGAATGCGTTGAAATTGTCTTGTATCTTTAAGATTGTTTTAACCATATTATACTTTCTTTAAAACTCAATTCTAAGGAAAATTCTTCCTTTCAAAGCGGTTATTTTTGTGGCAAATTCTAAACAAAAAAAAATGAAAAAGATTGTAATGAGTGTGTTTTTGCTGATGAGTGTATTCAGTATCTCTTTCGGAGGCGAAGGAGATAAAATTCGCGTGATATCCCCTGACACTGTTAAGGCAGAGATTGGTTTTGAAATTCGGGCAGAAGAAGATCAGACACTACACATCAACCTCACTGGTATTACTGATGAATTTGCCAGTATTTCGCTGGTGGATCAGCGTGGAAGTGCATTGATTTATCAGTTCGTGAAAGAGCAGAATGCCAGTTTTGATTTTCAGCTCCGAAATATCAATCCCGGTATCTATTATGTGAAGCTTAATCTGGGTTCGGAAATCCGTCTGAAGATGGTAGTAATTGAATAATTTGAATTCCCGCATCCGGGATTTTTTTACGAACCCCTAAATCTTCTCTCATCGATATACATGTCATTTTAGTATGACATTTTTTTTGCTTGTTCTGACAGAACTTCAAGGCTACTTTCTATTCCCTGCCAGATTGTCCAGAATTTTCCTGTGGCAATATCTTTGAGAAAGGCAAAGTGCATAAAATTATTTCGAAATGGGAAAAAACGATAAGCAAGATAACCACGAGCAGGAAGAGCATTTGGATAATGCAGAACTGGAAGAGCAGGACGAGCGTCTTTCCGCAGATGAGAGCGCTGAAAATATTTCGGAAGAAGAACTGCAGTCGCAGCGCTACAATGAACTAAACGATAAATATCTGAGGTTATATTCAGATTTCGATAACTACCGAAAACGCACGATAAAGGAAAAAAGTGAACTTATTTCATCAGCCGGAGCGGGAGTAATGAAAGATATGTTATCTGTGCTTGATGATTTTGAGCGAGCCATAGCTTCGAATGAAAAGACACAGGATCCTGAGGTGCTTAAGGAAGGATTTCAACTCATTTATAATAAATTTAAGAATATTCTGACCGCAAAGGGTTTGCAACCTATGGACAGTTTTGGGAAGCCTTTTGATCTGGATCACCATGAAGCGATTACAAACATTCCTGCTCCGAGTGAAGAGCAGAAAGGTAAAGTCGTGGACGTGCTTGAAAAAGGTTATTTTCTGAACGACAAAGTACTTCGTTACGCCAAGGTAGTGGTGGGTAAATAAAAGTGTATGAGTAACAAGAGAGATTATTACGAAGTATTGGGTGTAAACAAGTCTGCTTCAGAATCGGAGATCAAAAAGGCCTATCGAAAAATGGCCCTTAAATATCATCCTGATAAAAATCCGGACGACAGCACTGCTGAGGCAAAGTTTAAGGAAGCTGCTGAGGCTTATGAAGTTTTGAGCAACCCTCAGAAACGTCAGCGTTATGATCAGTATGGTCATGCCGGAGTAGGCGGAGCAGCCGGCGGTGGATTTGGTGGCGGAATGGATATGGATGACATATTTTCACAGTTCGGAGATATTTTCGGGGGAGCTTTCGGAGGCAGACAAAGAGGATCTGCCAGACAAAGAGCAGCGAGAGGTACGAACCTTCGCGTAAAAATTAAACTCACCCTTGATGAAATCGCTGACGGTGTTCAGAAGAAAATAAAAGTAAATAAACTCGTCAATGCCGATGGTGTTACCTTTAAGGATTGTAGCATGTGTAATGGGACGGGAAGAATTCAGCGTGTCACCCAAACTTTTCTGGGAGCAATGCAAACTGCTGCTACTTGTTCCAACTGCCACGGTACCGGGAAAATAATTGATAAGAAACCTGCTGATGCAGATAGTCAGGGATTAAAACGACAGGAGGAAGTTATTGAGATCGATATTCCTGCCGGGGTTGAAGAAGGAATGCAACTTTCGGTAAACGGTAAGGGGAATGCCGGACCATTTAACGGTATTCCGGGTGATTTACTCGTTGTTATTGAAGAAGTAGAGCATGAGTTCTTACGCAGAGATGGTCAGAACCTGCATCACGAAGCCTTCGTTAGTTTTGTGGATGCCACGCTGGGAGCTACGATTGAAGTACCAACAATAAAGAGTCGAGCAAAGATCAAGATTGAACCGGGTACTCAGAGTGGAAAAATGCTTCGACTCAAAGGCAAAGGTCTGCCAAGTGTACAGAATTACGGTGTTGGTGATCAATTTGTTCATATAAATGTATGGACGCCAAAGAAGGTTTCGAAGGAAGAACAAGAGATGCTGGAAAAATTGCGAGACAGTGAAAATTTTGTTCCCAATCCGGATGGCAAAGAAAAAGGCTTTTTCCAACGTGTCAAAGACATGTTTAGCAATTAAATAGAACGCAAAGAATAAAAAAGAATAAAAAAAAGGCTCCAATCGGAGCCTTTTTTTATGCGTGTACGTGTACTTTTTAAGGTATTTTCCAGCCAGCCAGGTTGAGTTCGAAAAGATCTATACTTGCTTTACTGCCCTCAAGACGATAAGTAGCAAGATATGCCTTTTTGAATTCTTCAAAATAGCTGAAATAAAGATCGTTGTTTACAGTATTGAATTCAGGTCCTAAATTTTTTGGTTCTGACCAGCTGTCACCCAAATTTTCGGTAACATAGATATCGTATCCACCCATTCCTCGACGACCGTCCGAAGAGAAAAACAAATAGCGGCCGTCAGGGGTAATAAAAGGTGTCGTTTCATTGCCGGCAGTATTTACGGACATTGGCAGCGGTTTCGCTTCTCCCCATTTGGTCCCCACTTTACTTACTACCCAGATATCCGAACGTGATTTTTCACCGTTACGGTCTGTTACGAAATACATTGTGTTTCCGTCTGCCGTAAGGGTGGGGGCACCATCGAAAAAGGTTGTATTTATTGTTTTATTCTTGATTACCTTAGGTGAACTCCATCTGTCCTGATTGGTCGCTTTGGCTGTACATATATCCGAACTTTTAGTCTCAGGTTTTGCATCCACCACCGATGTATTGATAGTGAGAAAAATTTCATCACCCGAGTGTAAAATGTGCCCAACACCATCAAATCCATCCGAATTAAGTCTTTCAACATCGTTTGTGACCTGAACCCATGTATTCAGTGAGTCGCTCCAGGTAGCCGTATAGATATCTTCAAAAAATCGTTGGTCATCGGGATTAAGCTGTCCTCCTTTTGTGTCCGGACGCCGTGAAATGAAGTACAATGTTTTACCGCTAGGAGCAAGGAAAGCACCATAATCATCATAGCCTGAATTTACTCCTTGAGGTAAAAGTTCTTTCTTATACTTGATTTCCTTGTTTTGAACGGATTGCGCAAAGGAAACTTCGGCGATTTTTTGGTCAATGCCATAATCATCCTGTTTGGAAGGTGACATCTGTATTTTTGCAAGATCATAGTTCATGCGCGCGCTATCCAACAGACTCTGTCGGTGATAAGCTTCGCCTAAAAGCAGGAAAACCTCACCGTCAACAGCTTCACTCAGTGATTCGGCAATTTTTGCATACTTTAAGGCATAACCGTAATTATCCATACTGTAATGAGCCCGCCCTATCCAATAAGCCGCTCTGGAGCTATATTTATCGCGTACGTATGCCTCTCTGAATTTTCTGAGCGCATCGATCGTTTTGCCCTGGTTAAAAAATTTCTTACCCTCATCGATCAAATATAGAGCAGCGGTTCTGTCAACGAGCGAAGACGATGAATCCGGAGGTATTACAATAAATTTTTTGGCGATCGAGATGCCTGAATAGGTGCTGATGAAAATCAATAATAAAAACAGATGGAGCAATTTTTTCATGTGCTAATAATGTTTAGTAATTTTAAATTTACGATGTTTTTGTAAACAGATATATCTCAACAGCATAAATTTCATTCCAAAGATAAAAAATTGTTCTAATAGCTCTGAATTAATCTTTTGAATGTTCAGATTTTATGTTATTCAAGACATGATTTCGTCTTCATCACGATAATTGTCTTTCTCAACGTTTTCATTAGCTGCCGCTTTTACAGAATATTTATTCGAATTTAAATCTACCAGGTCGTGCATCGAAAGGGTCGCTGCAACGATCGCCAAAATAGGAGCTGAGGAGGCAAGAAACCAAAGAATCAACTGAGAGAATACGGTCCAGATCGTTTGCCAGGGATGATCCAGAAAACCATCGAAATTGGTCATACTGCCTATGTTTACCGGGACAAGGATCAAAATGGAATAAATAGCCCCGATGGCTATTGCGAGTCCTCTGTGATTGCGCATGAAATGAATGCTTTGGTCGATATCAAGGCGTCGTCGCTCATTGATATAATCTATAAAGCTGAATCCATAATAGAAAAAGCCGATCACGAAGGTCAGATAAAAAACGGGCGATTTATGTGCTTCCTCCCAACCGATGGCGGAAACGAGCAGAATAATCAGGAAAAATATGTACTCCCACATCACGTTTCTCAAGGCAATGCGTATTCCTCTGCGCACGTCGTGAACGGTTTGTCTTAAACTGAAAGGATACTGATTATTCGTCAGTTGTTTTTCTACCATCTGTGAGATAATGGAAAACAGCGGAGATAGAATAATAACCACAAGGTACTTGGCAAACTTCATAAGTACGAGTCCAAGGGATATACTGAGCAACATCTTTAACATGAACCAGATGGTTTCATTCATGTTGGAACATTCCAGGCATCCCAGACGAGGATCCCACGAAGCCTGCCAGGAAGCAATGCGACTCCCAATGTAATAGAGCACAAGCATCAACAAGGCAGGTATGGGCAAAAACCAGTAAAGTCTATACTTTCTGATATAAATTATTGCCTTCCAGTAATTCTTTATTCCAAGAGAGAAATGTCGGATAAACTGCATGTGTGATTTATTGCTCTTCAAAAGTAATGATAGCAGGGAGATATCAAAGCGGTTTTTGTATAGATTTACTATCTTTGCCGTTTCTCATAAATGAAGGCTATATGAAACTCAATTCACTGACAGCAATATCACCGATCGACGGAAGATACAGAAGAAAAGTATCTGAACTGGCACCTTTTTTCTCTGAGTTTGGGCTCATTAGATACCGTGTACTCGTTGAGGTTGAATACCTGATCGCATTGGTTAAAACCGGTGTTCCTCCTCTTGGTGATTTTCCGGCAGATAAATTTGAGAGCCTTCGTAATTTATACCGGGATTTTTCTGAAGAAGACGCGCTCAAGATCAAAGAAACGGAGAAAATTACCAATCATGATGTTAAAGCAGTTGAGTACTTCCTGAAGGAAAAACTGGAAGCAATGGATCTTGGGAAACACCTCGAATTCGTTCATTTCGGACTTACTTCACAGGATATCAATAACACCGCTATACCTCTTTCTTTGAAAGAAGCTGTGAATAATGTTTACATTCCTGAACTCAATAAAATAATTGACAGCCTGGATGCTTATGCCTCAGAGTGGAAACATATACCTATGTTGGCAAAAACTCATGGTCAGCCGGCTTCGCCTACACGACTGGGTAAAGAGATAAAGGTATTCAGTGAAAGGTTGACCATACAGTTAAAGCAGCTTCAGGCAATTCCATTTTCAGCCAAGTTTGGTGGAGCAACAGGAAACCTGAATGCACATCACGTTGCATACCCTGATTATGACTGGATTTCTTTTGCAAATCGTTTCGTGTCGGAGCATCTTGGTCTCGAAAGGAGTCAGACAACAACCCAGATAGAACATTACGACAATCTTGCTGCTCTTTTCGATGCCATGAAAAGGATAAACAGCATTCTGATTGACCTTGATCGTGATTTCTGGACGTATATTTCGATGGATTATTTTAAACAAAAATTGAAGGAAGGAGAGATTGGATCGAGTGCGATGCCCCACAAAGTAAATCCTATTGATTTCGAGAATTCTGAAGGAAATCTGGGGATTTCGACCGCACTTCTTGAGCATTTGGCTGCTAAACTTCCTATTTCTCGCCTTCAGCGGGATCTAACGGATTCGACGGTACTCCGAAATATAGGTGTGCCTTTGAGTCATTCGCTAATTGCCTTTAAATCCACACGGGTTGGTCTGGAAAAACTTTTATTAAATAACGACGCTCTTGAGCGTGATCTTGAAGAGAACTGGGCCGTGGTTGCTGAAGCGATTCAAACAGTTTTGAGACGAGAAGGCTTTTCGAAGCCTTATGAAGCTTTGAAAGGTTTAACCCGGAAAAATGAGAAAGTATCCAAAGAAAGTGTTCACAATTTTATTGATACTCTGGCAGTCAGTGAAAGGGTCAAGCAAGAACTAAAAAGAATTACACCGGCCAACTATACAGGTTTATAGGAAAGTCCTTTTTTAAACGGAATTTTTTCGGTTTCGAATCGCGTGTTTCATTTTTGACAGCCGGGGGTTTGCGCTTACTTAAAGAAAGAGTTTTTATCGTTATTATGCGGTGCACCCCACACGCTGATTATCCCACTCGCGACTTCAGTATAATTGGGTAGTCTTCATTCAGCCTTTAAGTTAGGGGCGTATTATATATAAATTCTTTTAATTCAAAATAGTCATAGTATATACTCAAACGATCGATGAATTGATTATATTAGTCATGCCGGTAATAACTTCTGAATGATTCAGCGTATAACATTAACTATTCTTACAACCTTTGGGATTTGTCTTTTTTCATCGGCTCAGTTATTAAAACATTATTCCGAATTTGACCTCGAGTGGGGGCCTTTATTTCGTGCCTCGGGAAACGTGGAATCACTGGTGCGAACAACGGATGGTGAGTATTACAGCCTTGTAAATAAGACGAATTTTTATAACCTATTTGTCGATTATAAGAAGAGATATTATTTCGAGTCGGTTGTAGCGTTGGAACCGGGAAAAAGAATGAAACTTAAGCTCACCGGAGAGGGCAGAAGAACGAACCTTGAAGATCTTACGGTTATCGGTGATCAGATAGCCCTTGTTTCTAAGGAAAATTATCTGGGAAGTAAACAAACCAGAATTTTTTATCATTTGTTGAAACCAAACAGGTATGGTCTGGATTCTGAAGGATTTCTTATAGGCGAATTTCCCCTCTTGTCTGCAAGAAGTGACATGAGCTATTTAGGCCTTCGAAACGATCTGAACAAATCCAAAGCAGGATTTTTCTTTACAAGTCGTACTTTGAACGATGATTTTCTGAATTATACTTTTGGAATCCTGGATCAAAACGGACAGTTAACGAGTAAGAAGGAATCTTCACTTCCGTTCTCTGCCGATGAACTGCAGGTGATTGATAGTTATCTTTCCACCGCGGGTGATTATTTTGTTTTAACAAGATCCATCGATGAAAAAGATAGGTACGGTGAAGGTTGGACAGCCGAACGTCACATGGATATACGTGTTTTCAAAATGGTTGACGGTGAATTAAATGATTTGAAGATCAATCAGTCTCAATATATGCTGACGGAGGTTAATATTATCAGTGATAAATCGGAAAACCTCATATTTTCAGGCTTATATTCAGCGTCTCCACGCGGGAATGTTGAAGGGATATTTTTTATCATGACAGATCAGGAAGGAAAATTGATCACTCGGGAGTTTCATCCTTTCAGTTCGGAATTCTTACTTTCAAATAATCCTTCCTGGAGCAATCGCGGATTGCTGCATTTCGATAGATCTGGACGTGCAATAGAGGGGGTATCCGACTTTAAAATGCATAATTTAAGACAAACCTCGGATGGAGGATATATTGCTATCGCAGAACATTTCGAGATTGAAGAAAGATTCAGCGGAAGCGGAACCCCGGGAAGCAGTAACCGCATCGATACATATTATTATTACGATGATTTGCTCATTTATAAACTTGATAAGAACGGCGCGCTTGAATGGAAGAAGAACGTACCTAAACTGCAAAGTTCGATCAATGATGGAGGTTATTATCTTTCAATCGTTCAGGCACTGAATGACAGCACGCTTTTTATTTTATTCAATGATAACGTTAAGAACTATGACGATATGAACTATTATCTAAATCTCGAAAATGTGCGCAGTGCAACATTTACTGCCAGAAAAAATACTATAGCCATGGTTGAAATCAATCTGAGAACCGGTACCGAAGAGCGGTATTCTCTGCTTGGAAAAAAAGAAATGAGCACTGTTTTGGTGCCCGGTATTTGTAGAGAGAATCCCGAGAATAACGAACTCTTTTTATACAGCAGGAGCGGAAAAAGACATCGCTATGGTCGATTGATCTTCAAAGATTGATCTGATTCAGTGGTAGGAGGTATGATTCATTTAGCTCCCTGTCCGAAATAATTCAATGATAAGCTTAACTTTGTGACAAACATAATTTTTATGAGATCCGGTTTAACTGATTTGAAAAATTTCCGCATGCTGTTCACGGCCGGATTTATTTTCTCTCTGATTTGCCTGAACGTTGTTTACGGACAGAGAAATGTTTCCGATGAGGTCATTGGAACTCCCTACGTAGGGGTTCAGTATGGAGCAAATCTGACCGGTGGAGATCTTGCCGACCGTTATGGATTCACGAATTCCCTGGGTGCACTTGCAGGATATAAAACGAAAAGAAACTGGCTGTTTGCCGCCGACGGTAATTTTCTGTTTGGTAATGATATTCGTATCGAGGGAGTCCTTCAAAACCTCAAAGACAGTCAGGGGAATATCTCAAATACTTCAGGAGGACCCGCGATCGTTTTGCTTTTTAATCGGGGCTTTCATATCAATGGAATCGTGGGTAAATTAATTCCCGTTCTTAGTCCAAACCCTAACTCAGGAATTATGCTGCAGGTGGGAGCCGGATATTCCTGGCATAAATTAAGGGTAGAATCTCAGGAGGACGATGTGCCTCAGATTCAGGGAGATTATCTGAAAGGTTACGATCGGCTTACAATTGGAGCCAATACTTCTCAATTTATAGGATACAGTTTCATGGCAAACCGAGGAATTCTCAACTTTTATGGCGGACTCTATTTTCAGCAGGCATTTACCAGAAATCAACGCGATATATTTTACGATCATCCCAACGAAACAGTATCTAAAGACCTCCGCACGGAATTTCTTTATGGAATCAGGGTGGGGTGGATGATTCCTATCTATAAGCGAAAACCCAAAGAGTTTTATTTCAATTAAGATGCTTTACGAACTTGGAATACGTCTGTACGGTTTTGCCATCAGAATCGTTTCTCCCTTTAATCCTAAGGCAAGGAAATGGGTGGAAGGCCGCAGCGATCTCTGGGATCGGTTGCCCGATGTCTCCAATGAGCGAGTAGCCTGGTTTCATTGTGCTTCCCTCGGGGAATTTGAACAGGGGCGTCCTGTGATCGAAGAATGGAAAAGATGTTTTCCTGAGGATTTTATTCTCGTTACTTTCTTCAGTCCTTCGGGTTATGAGGTTAAGAAAAATGATAAATTGGCTGATTACACCTGTTATCTTCCACTGGATACCCGGCGGAATGCACGGAAATTCATCACCCATTTTAAGCCGCATTACTCTTTTTTCGTAAAATATGAATTCTGGATCAACCATCTTAAAGAAGCGAAGAGATTCGGAAGTAAACTTTATGCCGTCAGCGCAGCTTTTAGGCCTTCTCAGCGTTTTTTTAAATGGTACGGTCAAAAGTTTAGAAAAGCCTTGTTACTGTTTGATGTGATATTTGTTCAAAGATCTGAACATAAGGAATTACTGAACAGACACGGAATAAATCGCGTCGTTGTTTCAGGAGATACTCGTTATGACAGGGTTTCTAAACGTTCTGAAACTGTAACCGAAAACGCGGTTTTTAAAAACTGGCTTTCCCGGGAGGATAAGGTATTGGTGGTTGGTAGTTCGTGGCCTGTTGAAGAGGAGATTTTAATTCCGGCAATAAACAGTGGTGCGATCAAAGCAAAAGTCATTCTTGCTCCTCATGAGGTGCATAATAGTCATATTCTGGAAATAAGCGAAAAACTCCAAGTGCCGTATCAGTGTTATACAGCACTGATAGGTGGTAAACCTCTTAATGAAAATACCCGGGTTATCATTCTGGACTGTATTGGAGAACTGGCCAATGCATACAGATACGGAAACCTGGCCTATGTGGGAGGAGCTTTTGGAACAGGGTTGCATAATATTCTTGAACCGGCCACTTTTGGTTTGCCGGTGATCTTTGGCCCCAAATACGAAAAGTTTCCCGAAGCTTTTGATTTCCTGAAAGAAGGCATTGCGGAAAGTATCCGGAATGAGGATGAATTTGTAAAAGCATACCGGAATTATATTGAAAATGATCAGGTGGGTAATCGGGCAAAAGAATTTATTCAGAAGAAGAAAGGAGCCACAGATCTGATTTTATCTGAAATAAAAAAGACGCTCAACCGGGGTTAAGCGCCTTAAAGACCAATATAATTTTTCGCATTTAATCTCTTCCTCCCAATAAATGGAGCAGGGATAAAAAGAGATTCACAAACAATATGTACAGCGTTAAACCTCCGAGGAGACTCTGTTTTTTGCGCTCGTCCGCAGGTATCGATTTGTCTTCAGCAACTGCTTTTAGTCGTTGCATTTCCCAAGCAGTCAATCCTGTGAATACAAAAACTCCTACGATTGAGATAATATAACCAAGCATCTCGCTTTCCAAAAACCAGTTCACAAGTGCTGCTATGAAAATTCCAATGAAAGCCATATATAGTAAACTACCCATTCTGGAAAGATCTACGGAGGTTGTATATCCTAAAACAGCCATTGCAGCAAATGCACCCGCAGTTACAAAGAATGTGGATGCGATATCTCCCAGACTGTAAACAAAGAAAATCGAAGATATTGAAGCTCCTATAAGCGCTGCATAAAGTACGAACAGACCCACAAGCACGCCCATTGAGAACGATCGGTATTTTGCCTGGATCAGGAATACCAGTGCAAGCGGTGAGAAAGCCACAACATAAAAGAGCGGACTAATGCTCTGCGTTTCATAATTGATGAACCATTTTATAAAAAGTCCTGAATTCGCTAAATACCATGAAATGGCTCCGGAAATAATCAAGGCCAGAAACATGTAAAAGTAAACACCGGTAAAGAATTCTCTTACCTCGCTGCGAGTGATCAGTTTATCTGATTGTATATCTAAATAGTCTTCCATTTTAAATCAATTTTGTAGAAGCAAATATACGGTGATTCGGTAATGTAAGGTTCTTTAATTTTTAATAATTTAGTTTTTTTAAGATATTTGTACGCGTAACTAAATCACTTAAATAATCCAAGTATGAAATATTTTTTCTCCCTCTTATTAGGTCTCTTTATCGCTACTGCGTTCGGACAGGAAATCAAGATCTCTTTAATAAACGCGCTTGATAATTCACCCTTTCCGGGTTGCGAGGTTAAATTCATTGCTGATAACGGCTCTATCACTCAAGTTAAAATTTTGAGGGGAATTACTGATCCGATCGATGCCGAATCCGTTCGAGTAATCAGGAATATGCCGAACTGGAAGCCGGGAACTCATAAGGGCAAAAATGTCCGTACACGTTGTAGGATTCCTATAAATTTCACATTACGCTGAAATTGGTTGAACAAAACATTTAGGACATCGACCTGTTTTACATTAAACATTAAAAACAGGTCATGACCGATCAACGAAGCGTATCAATTCAAACGACTGATGGTAGAACCTCAGTTCTGCAAAACAGACAGAATCAATGAGGGTTCTTCTCACCGGAGCCACAGGATATATTGGCAAAAGATTGCTTTCCGTTCTTGTAGAGCAAGGTTGCGAGGTTGTCTGCTGTGTGCGGGATAAAAATCGTTTCAATCCGGACGAAAAATACCGAAAGAATATTGAGGCGGTCGAAGTAGACTTTCTCAAAGAGGATACATTGAAGAATATTCCTAAGGACATCGATGCCGCCTATTACCTGATTCATTCTATGGCCTCCCACAAGGATTTTAAATCTCTGGAGGAAAAGGCTGCAAATAATTTTATCTCTTCGCTGAAAGGTAGCTCATGCAAGCAAACCATCTATCTGAGTGGTATTGTTAACGAAGAGGAACTTTCTGAACATCTGGCATCCAGAAAAGAGGTAGAAAATATCTTGAGTAAAGGTGATTTTCATCTGACGACCTTTCGGGCGGGAATTGTCATCGGTTCGGGGAGTGCGTCTTTTGAGATTATTCGTGATCTTGTAGAGAAATTGCCGATTATGGTTGCTCCAAAATGGCTCAGAACCAATTGTCAACCGATTGGAATTAGGGATGTGCTGAAATTTCTTTCGAAAGGACTACTTAACGAAAAGGTTTACGATGCGGCTTATGATATCGGCAGTCCCGACGTGCTGACGTATAAAGAGATGTTGCTAGGTTATGCCGAGTGCAGGGGATTGAAACGCAGAATCTTTATAGTGCCTGTAATGACACCGAAACTTTCCTCCTACTGGTTATACTTCATTACCTCTACTTCGTATAAACTGGCTACTTCTCTGGTGGATAGTATGAAGGTTGAAGTTGTTTGTTCTCCGAGCGACATCAACCAAAGACTGGATATAAAGCCCGCCGGGTATAAGGAAGCACTTGATTTCACTTTGAAGGCGGTAGACAGCAATAAAACGGTTTCAAGCTGGAAGGACGCACTCACGAGCAGTGATTTCGAAAAACGGCTTTCCGATTTCTCTGAGATTCCGAAACAGGGCTGTTTCATCGATAAGCGTGAACGTGAATACGACGATAAAGAAAAGACCATTGAGAAAATATGGGCGATAGGCGGGAAAACAGGCTGGTATTACCTGAACTGGTTATGGAAGATCAGAGGATTTTTGGATAAACTGGTCGGTGGGGTTGGTCTTCGCAGGGGCAGAACACATCCGAGTAATATTTCCGTGGGAGATGCTTTGGATTTCTGGCGCGTTCTTTATGCCGATAAGTCGGAATGCAAACTCATTCTTTTCGCGGAGATGAAACTCCCCGGTGAGGCATGGTTGGAATTTAAGCTTGAGGGAGGAAGAGTCATTCAAACTGCTACATTCAGGCCCAAAGGACTTAAAGGACGTTTATATTGGTACGCAGTTTGGCCCTTTCACGGGTTTATATTCAAGGGGATGCTAAAGCGTATTGCCTCCTCTAAAAAATCTTAAATTTTAAACACCTGTTATTTAATGCAGATTCGCCTGGATCAAATTGATGAATTCTTTTCGGGTACTGTCATTTCTCAAAAACAAGCCGGTAAAAGCAGATGTAGTAGTGGATGAATTCTGCTTCTGTACACCACGCATCTGCATGCACATGTGATTACATTCGAGCACAACCGCAACACCTTTCGGTTTTATCGTTCTTTCAATACAGTCCCTAATTTCTATTGTCAGTCTTTCCTGAACTTGTAACCTTCTGGCGTAGGCATCAACGATACGTGGAACTTTACTCAATCCCACAATTGTTCCGTTTGGTATGTATGCAATGTGTGCTTTACCGTAGAAAGGTAGCATGTGATGTTCGCACTGAGAATACACCTCAATATCCTTAACGATCACCATCTCGGAGTAATCTTCTTTGAAAAGCGCAGTTTTTAATATTTCGTCCGGATTCTGATCGTATCCCTGCGTAAGGAATTGCATAGCTTTTGCGATTCTCTCAGGGGTCTTCATCAATCCTTCACGGTAAGGGTCTTCTCCAAGATCCTTCAGTATTCCTGTATAAACTTCCGTTAGTTTTTTCGTAAGTTTTTCGTCGTAATCGTAATCTTTATCCAACTTAATTAATTTTTCGCGTGTTTAAAAGGGTTCTCTTCCCCCGTAATATTCCACGTAATTATTCTCCGTTTCTTCAAGTTTGATTTTTACGAGTTCACCTCCCGCGGCGCGAACAGGAGCTTCAATTTGCTCCCAGATTTTAATAACCAGATTTTCGGTTGAGGCGAGAAGACCTTTCATGAAAGGGACATCCAGGTTCAGATTTTTATGGTCCAATGGTTCAACAACGAATTCTTTCATGATTTTACTTAAATCTTTAAGATTCATTACAAACCCGGTATCCTCAGAAGGGTATCCTTTCACAGTTACAAAAATGTTGAAATTATGTCCGTGCCAGTTTTTATTGCTGCACTTTCCAAATACGGCATCATTTTTTTCTTCACTCCAATCTTCTCTCCACAACTTGTGGGCGGCATTAAAATGTTCTCTTCGCGTAATATAAACTGTTTTCAAACTGAAAAAATTTAATTACAAAGATACAAACGTTCGATGAAATGAATTGTTCGAGCCTTCAACATTATTTAAATAAGTTTTCTCGGATTTTAATCTGAACCTTTTATTCGAGTGCATATTCCAGATCAAACCTTCGCAGAGAAGCCAGAAATTTATTATTGATGTCCACCTTTACAAATCTCGAGGGAAGGTCAACCTCCAGATCGTTCACTGTATCATACACGTTGAATTTTACCTGATATCTTCCCTGATTTTCCTTGAAGAGTTTATCTATGTCCTCTATAAAACTGTGATTAACTCTTTTTAATGCAACCTTGATTTTTAATGCCTGGGTTTTCTGTTCACGCAGACCTGAAAGGAAATCTATCTTGTGCACTTTAAATTCGAATTCATCGTTTTTCCAACGTTTAGGCTGTACCTTTCCTACCAGATATATGAAAGCACCTTCAGACATATAGTCCTTGAATTTACCGTAATCCTCCCTGAAGAGAAATAATTTCGTGGAATCGTTGTAATCTTCAATCAGGATCGTTCCGAAAGGATCACCCTTGCGCGTATGTCTGTGTTCAACTTCTGTGATGATCGCAGCGACCGTGAATTCCCGGTTCTGATTCTGATCAAGGTGTATAATGTCTCCGATCGTTCCGGTACAGAATGAATCAATGTCAATTTTATAGTCGTCAAGCGGATGGCCGGAAATATAAATCCCTACGACTTCCTTTTCCTTGTTCAGCTGCTGAAGGGAAGACCATTCGGGTACCTGAGGAATGGTTGGGGCAGGAGTCGCAACACCTGTTGACCCGCCGAATAGGCTGGCCTGACTTGAATTCAGGCTTTCCTGATGACTCGCCCCGAATTTGATAGCATTCGTTAAAAAAGATTTTCCATTGTCCTCGGCGAAATACTGAGCGCGATGGATATTTCGGAAAGAATCAAAAGCACCTGCGAGCGCCAGGGATTCAAAAGCCTTTTTGTTACAATATCGGAGATTCACCCGCTTAGTGACATCGAAAATATCCCGGAAAGGACCGTTTTCTGTTCTTTCCTCCACCAATGCGTCTACAGGACCTGAACCCACTCCTTTGATGGCTCCTAGGCCAAAGCGAATTGCCCCTTCCTTGTTTACGGTAAATTTGAAATTGGATTCATTCACATCTGGACCCAAAACAGGGATTTCCATTCGGCGGCATTCCTCCATAAAGAAAGTTACCTGCTTGATGTCATTCATGTTATTACTGAGTACAGAAGCCATATACTCAGCAGGATAATTGGCCTTAAGAAATGCCGTCTGATAAGCGATCCAGGCATAACATGTCGAGTGCGATTTGTTGAATGCATAGGAGGCAAATGCTTCCCAGTCCCGCCAGATTTTTTCCAGTTTATCCTTATCGTGTCCTCTTTCGTGTCCTTGATTCAAAAACTTTGGCTTAAGTTTTTCAAGAAGATCAAACTTCTTTTTACCCATGGCTTTTCGGAGGGTATCGGCTTCACCCTTGGTAAATCCTGCCAGTTTCTGTGAAAGAAGCATTACCTGCTCCTGATAAACCGTGATTCCGTAAGTTTCTTCAAGATACTCCTTACATGCATCAAGGTCGTAAATAATTTCCTCCTCACCATGCTTCCTGCGAATGAATGAAGGTATATATTCCAGTGGACCGGGTCGGTAAAGCGCATTCATTGCTATGAGGTCTGCAAAAACCGTGGGCTTCAACTCCCGCATGTATTTCTGCATACCCGCGGATTCGTACTGGAAGACACCAACCGTTTCACCGCGCTGGAACAATTCGTAGGTTTTTTCGTCGTCTAAGGGAAAATCATCCGGCACCAACTGGATACCATGACGTTCTTTTACGAAAGCTACAGCATCCTTGATAAGTGTCAGCGTTTTTAATCCAAGGAAGTCCATTTTTAACAGTCCGGCTTCCTCTACCACCGAGTTGTCGAACTGTGTGCAGTACATGTCGGAATCCTTGGCTAAAGCAACAGGCACATAATTGGTGATGTCTCCCGGTGTGATTATCACTCCGCAAGCATGTATCCCTGTATTACGTACATTTCCTTCCAGGTTTCGCGCTTTCTGAATCACTTCAGCAGGAAGATCACTACCCGCAGCTATTTGCTTCAACTGATTGGCCTTAACAATATTTTCCTGATTGTTTTTAAGCACTTCCGCCAATTCGGTATCGCCAAGCCCGAATAATTTTTTCAGAGAAATATCCGGAACCAGTTTTGCGAGCCTGTCGGCTTCAAACAAGGGGAGATTCAATACGCGCGCAGTATCCCTCACTGAGGATTTAGCGGCCATTGTACCGTAGGTAATGATTTGTGCGACCTGATTAGCGCCGTATTTGTCGATTACCCAGTCGATGATCTTTCCTCTCCCTTCGTCATCAAAGTCTATATCAATATCGGGCATGGAAACACGATCCGGATTAAGAAAACGCTCAAAAAGGAGGTCGTATTCAATGGGGTCTATGTTGGTGATCCCCGTGCAATAAGCAACGGCCGAACCTGCAGCAGAACCCCTTCCCGGACCTACTACAACTCCCATCTCGCGCGCCGCGTTGCAAAAGTCCTGAACGATTAGGAAATAACCCGGATATCCGGTATTGGCAATGGTTTCCAGCTCAAAATCCAGACGTTCCCTTATTTCGTCCGTAATCTCACCGTATCTTTTTTTCGCACCCTCATACGTGAGGTGTCTCAGGTAATTATTCTCTCCGTTCTTGGTTCCGTTCACCTGATCGGTTTCGTCCATGAATTCCTCAGGAATGTCGAATGCCGGGAGGAGTATTTCGCTGGCGAGCGTATATTTCTCACATTTTCCGGCGATCTCCATCGTATTCTCAATTGCCTCGGGAATATCGGCAAAGAGTTCCTTCATCTCACCGGGTGATTTGAAATAATAATTGTCGTTGGGAAGTCCAAATCGGAAACCGCGTCCCTTTCCTTTCGGTGTTTCTACCATTTCACCGTCCTTGATGCACAGCAAAATATCGTGAACCAAGGCATCTTTTTTATCGATGTAAAAAGTATTGTTCGTGGCAACAACCTTCACACCGTGCTTCGAGGCAAACTTTAAAAGCACCTCATTGACACGTCTTTCATCCTCCTGATCATGGCGCATGATTTCCAGGTAAAAATCCTCTCCGAATTGCTCTTTCCACCAGATCAGAGCTTCCTCAGCCTGGTTTTCACCTATATTTAAAATTTTGGAAGGTATTTCGCCATACATGTTTCCTGACAGGACGATGATGTCTTCCTTATATTTTTCAACAATGCCTTTGTCTATCCGCGGCACATAATACTTTCCTTCAGTAAATGCAATGGAAGACATTTTGGCGAGGTTGTGATACCCGTTTTTATTTTTAGCGAGCATTACAATCTGATAGCCGTTATCCTTGACGGTTTTATCAGTATGGTCTTCACATACATGGAATTCGCAGCCTATGATCGGCGTTATCTCCTTTTTGGTAAATTTCTCACCGTTTTTTTCAGCTTCTTCTCTTTCTGCCTTGATCGCTTTGTTGTGAGCCGTAACGAATTTTTCAAAATGAAATGCAGCCATCATATTGCCCGTATCCGTGAGAGCGACAGCAGGCATATTGTATTCAGCCGCTTTATTTATTAAAGCTTTGACATTGGAGGTGGATTGCAGCACCGAGAACTGGGTGTGATTGTGCAAATGAACGAAAGAGACATCTTCCAGTTGCGCAAGACCCTCTTCTATTTCCTCTTCGGAAATAACGGTTTCTTCGGTAAATTTATCCTTCAGGGCCTGACTTTTTTCTTTCAGGTTTTCATGCCGTAACCCGACAGGCTGAACAGGATCAGGATTTTCACGTAAAAATGCTTCGAAATACTGTTCATTAGCACCGAGCTCCTCAGCCGTGAAAATTCTTCTTCTTACCAGTTCGAAAAAACAGCGCGTTGTAGCCTCAACGTCTGCCGTGGCGTTATGCGCCTCCTCAAAAGGAACCCCAAAGAGGAAGTCGTGCAGTTCGGTAAGGGTTGGAAGTTTAAATTTACCTCCGCGACCGCCGGGGATTTTACAGAGGTTGGCTGTTACTTCCGTACAGGTATCCAGCACAGGTAGCTCGTGCATTTCAGTCGGCAACTCCTGTCGGATAAATTCACATCCTAGGACATTTAAGTCGAAACCTACATTTTGTCCAACTACAAATTTTGCTTTTGAGAGCGCTTCGTTGAATTCCTTGAGTACCTTTTCCAGAGGTTCTCCCTCTTTTTCAGCAAGCAAGGTTGAAATTCCGTGAATTCTTTCAGCATCATAAGGTATATCAAAACCATCGGGTCTAACAAGGAAGTCCTTGGCCTCGATGAGGTTCCCCAGGTCATCATGTAACTGCCAGGCGATCTGTATACATCTCGGCCAGTTATCTGTGTCCGTATAAGGAAGATTCCAGTTCTTCGGTAGACCGGTGGTCTCTGTATCAAAAATAATATACATCTAGCTGCTGAATTTACCTTCAAAAATACGAAATATCACCTCTTTTTTCGTGCTATTTTAGCTCCAACTTTTGAGAAGTTTTACACATGGCGGAAAGAGAACGAAATGATTCGATCTATGAGGATATTGAGGAAAAGGAAATGGTATCAGTTAATTCCAAAATAATAGGAATAACCAAAGCCAATGCAGAAAAACGAAGTGAACCTATCCAGTTTGTCGTCGGGATAACCCGAGAAGTCGTCCAGACCCAGATGACCCGGTTTCAAGGTGAATCCATGAAAAGCGTAGGACAGTGCAAGACGGAAAGAGCTTCTTTCATCGGCCATGAGTGCCAGCCCTATGGTTGGTTCTACGAAACCTCCGTCAAAAATATGTGGGGAACGTCCTGCTTCTCTTAGTTTATTGGTGGTTGAAATATTTAAGGCATAACCGGCACGAACTCCATAATCCAGACCGAAATTACCGTAGAATTTTTCCTGACCAATTTTACCGAAAACTCCGGCTATGTGCATTCCTCCTGAGAGTCCAACGTTGTTTTTAAACTGATTCACGTTGAAGTACGAATACCGCAATCCCGCCCCCACGGAAAAGGTACTTCCGAAGGTATGCTGATAGGAGGGAGTGAGTGCAACAAGTCCTTGTAACTGATCGCGGAAAGCGATGTTCGTGGCATTGTTTGGAAGTGCTATTTCTACCTTAAAAGAACCCGTCGGTTGAAAATCCGTTTGAGCGAATACAGACAGGTTTACGAGGAATATCAGCAGAAAAACACACTTCTTCATTTGTCTTTAATTTAGTTATACAAGTATAACAATTTTTTTCAAGGAATATTTTGCAGGGCCTGAATGATCTTCAGTTTGAAACAACTATCTTTTTGGTAATTTTTTGATTGTCGGTTGTAAGGGTGAAATAATAGGTGCCATTGGCTACATCAGTGGTGTCGAAAGGAATGACTTTTCCCCCTGCCTGAATTGTTTCATGAAGTACGATCTTTTCTTCTTCCTGACCTACGGCCTGAAAACTGAATTTTACATTTGTTTCTTTTTGAAGATCTATGAAAAACCTCACTTTTCCCGAGGCGGGGTGTTGTTCCGGAGTCATAAGTTTTATATAATTGCTTTGATCCTGCCTGCCTTTCTTTAACCTTTTGAGCAGTAATCGGTAAAGAATGAGAAATACGATGACAAAAAGTGATATCCAGGCAATATTAGCGATTAACCTTGCGATATCGAGTGCTAAAAAAATCATTTATAAAGAGATTACACCGTCAATTTTAGCAGCTTCCTCGTAAATGTCGATTACGGCAGCTGCACTGACCATAACCTCCTTGATGTTTATGCTCGTATAGTTTCCTTTGCTTGAAGGCCTCATGTTGATGTTTGATTTATCATTGAAAAGGGCTGTTATTAAGGCGATCGTTTTGGGATCATTGGGAGCAATGAACTTAAAATAATAAACCGAAGGCCATTCAAGTTGTTCTAACTGCTCCTGTAATTTGTCAAATTTTGAATCCATAATTAAATACTTTATCCACGGAAATCGATTCTGTTCCGGTTATCGTTTATTAATCGTCAAGCTCACTCAACAAAGTTAATCTTTTCACTTCATTTTGCAGGATTTCCGGCAACAAAGCATAACGCGCATGTAATTCGCTGAACATTAATTCTTCACCGCCAAATTCCTTGATCGCTTTCAGAACTTCCATCGGGTCGGGTTCTTTGGAAAGCGCTACTTCTGTTTCGTTGGATTTACTCACGTCATTGCTCCAGAGCGCATGATATTTGCGTTCCATGGCTGTCCAAACGTCAATAATTTTTGCCAACTGCTCCGGATGCTGCGCCTGCAAAATCTTGGACTTGAATTTATTTCGATAATCATGAAACAAACGAAACGAAACCAAAACAGAATCGCTAAACGCAATTTCTTCTTCGGGCATTTCCGCTTGAAGCGCCACCTCTTCGCCACCCAAAACCAAATACGCTTCGTACTGTTTCTGAAGTTTTGAAATACGGGATTTAAACACTTTCTCCATCGGCGGCCGCGTCAGAAAGAATTGCTTCTGCTCAAAAAACCGCTGCTCCCAGAGTTCCTCCGGGTCTTCGCCTTCGGCAAAGGGAAAGAATATTTTCGCCTCGGTTTTTGTCATGGCGTAAAGGTAGGGAAGTCTGCTGATTCTTTGAGAAATTTGTGTTCTAAATTATTAGGATAACAAGGACCGGAGAATGAATTAGTGAAATTTATAAAATAGCCGGTTCCTCACCTGTTTTAAATTACAATTCCTTACAAACGATTATTATCAGATAAATTTTAATCTAAATGATTCCTTGTAAATAGAGGTTTCCGGTTGTTTATCAGCTTATATAGAAGGTTTTGAGGAGCGTTTGTCTTTTATTTTTTTTTGCTAAGTTTACAGGGTTGCTATATGCAATGGTGTATAGGGATGAGTTAGCAAACAAAAAAATCAGAATTATGAAAAAAAATTACATTACAATTACCTTATTATTCCTTGCCTTAACATCTTTTGGGCAAGTATCGTTTACGGAAATAACAGGGACATCTTTTCCGCCTTTGGCTGAAGGTGAAGCTGAATTCTTTGACATCGATAATGACAGTGATCTAGACCTAATAATTTCTGGAAGTGCTGGTTTTAATATGATGACCATAATGGAAATGTCAACCACGAATATCTATATAAATGATGGGGATGGAAATTTTAGTTTATTCTCAGGTTCTACAATAGATTCTGTGGCATATTCGTCTATCGCAATAGGTGACATAGACAATGATCTTGATGAAGATATTTTTATATGTGGACAAGACATTTCTGGAACATACATATCAAAAATCTACACGAATGACGGGACAGGAAATTTCACACTAACCACAAACAGCATTATTGGAACAGTTCAAGGAGATGCAGAATTTGGAGATATAGATGGAGATAATGATTTGGACTTAATTATTTCAGGCTACACTGGATCTGGGTACAATACATCGTTATACGTAAATGATGGAAGTGGTAGCTTTAGCTTGGTTAGTGGCACTCCTTTTTCAGGGACTAATTATGCATCGGTCAAGTTTTTCGATATGGATAATGATAATGATCTGGACGTTGTCCTAGCAGGTACCAATGGCTCTATCACTTTTACCGAGCTCTACTCAAATGACGGAAACGGAACTTATACACTCGTAACAGGCACACCTTTTTCAGGTTCTCAATTAGGCTCAATTGACATCGCTGATGTAGATAATGACTCCGATTTAGACGTTTTGATTTCTGGATATGACGGATCTACAGAGTTTATTGAATTATACAATAATGATGGTTCTGGAAATTTTGTTCTCAATACAGGTTCATCTTTTACAGGCGTGGCATACTCGAGTGTTCAATTTGCTGATTTTGACATTGATGGTGATATGGATATAATCAGCTGTGGTTATAACGGGATAACAACTAATAGATATACAAAGTTATACCTGAATGATGGCACCGGAATATATACAGAATTGACTTCCGTTTCTTTCCCGGGCAATCAACAGTTCAGAGTAAGAGCTGCTGATATTGATGGCGATACTGACCCTGATTTTTTTCTATCAGGATCTTCTGACGGAGGCCAACCTGATAATGCGGTGCTGTATAGAAATAATTTTACTTCACTGAGCGTTTTCGAAAATCAATTATTTCCAAAATTGAATATCTATCCGAACCCTTTTGAGGACAAATTCTCTGTTGATCTTGGAAGTAGCTTTCATTCGGTTAAAATTCAAATCACTGATATCAGTGGAAGATTAATTCAGTCAACCGAATATAAAGACTCACAACTCTTGCATTTGAATTTAAATCAACCTTCAGGAATTTACCTTCTATTCGTCGAAACGGCAGAATTTAAAAATGTCATTCAATTGGTAAAACATTGAAACGATTTGCTAACATAGTATAAACCCCATTAAAACGGGGCTTATACTTGGTCGTCATGGCTTAAAGGCAGAGAAGTTTGCCGATTCTTTGAGAAATTTCTATGCTAAATTATGAGGATAACAAGGACCGGAGAATGAATTAGTGAAATTTATAAAATAGCCGGTTCCTCACCTGTTTTAAATTACAATTCCTTACAAACGATTATTATCAGCTAAATATTATTCTAAATGATTCCTTGTAAATAGAGGTTTCCGGTAGTTTATCAGCTTATATAGAGGGCTTTGAGGAGTGTTTGTCTTTTATTTTTTTTTGCTAAGTTTACAAGGTGGCTATATGCAAGGGTGTATAGCGATGAGTTGGCCACAATTAAATAAAGAGAGTAGATGGATTTAGTAAATTTTTCGGCAACATATTTTAGAAGTATATCTAAGGCAAATAAAATCCCTTTATCTGATATAACTGTCCTTATCGGGAAGAATAACGAAGGGAAATCAAATATGCTTAAGGCTCTAAATGTTGCAATGTTTATTCTGAAACATCATGGGCTCGATTCCAAAATGAGTTATCGTGGATACGCGAGAAGAAATGACGATCTTTATTATAATTGGTCAAGAGACTTTCCAATTCAGTTACAACACAAAGAAAAGAACACTCAAACCATATTTAGACTTGAGTTTTCACTGAATAACGAAGAAGTTGATGAATTCAAAAAAGAAATTAAAAGTAACTTGAATGGAACCTTACCAATAGAAATAAAAATTGGTAAAACTCACGAACCAACTATAAAGGTTGTGAAAAGAGGGAAAGGGACAAAAACTCTCAATTCGAAATCAAAAAGAATTGCAGATTATATAGCTAAACGAATCATATTCAATTACATACCAGCAGTCAGAACGGAACAGGAAGCAATGAATGTAGTTTATGACATGCTATCATCTGAATTGTCAAGTTTGGAGGAAAAAGAAGAATACCAAAACGCTCTAAAAACCATAAAAGATTTACAAACACCAATACTTGACAGGTTGTCTAATAATATAAAATCGTCTCTTTCCGAATTTGTTTTGAATGTAAATTCAGTAGACATTGAAATTCAAGAGCATCAAAGGCGTTTCGCCCTTAGACGTCAGTTTGATGTAATGATTGATGATGGAAACAAAACAAGTTTAGAATATAAAGGGGATGGTGTAAAAAGTCTTGCAGCGTTAGGATTGTTGAAGAATATTTCGATGCCAAAAGGTGCTGCATCAATTGTAGCTATTGAAGAACCTGAATCCCATCTTCATCCTGGTGCGATACATATTCTAAAAGAAACAATTTATGATTTGATAGGAGATAACCAAGTTATTGTGTCTACTCATAATCCGTTGTTTACCAATAGAACAAATATAAAAGGCAACATAATAATTGATTCAGGAGAAGCAAAGGTGGCAAAGAACATCAAGGAAATACGTGAATTAATTGGTGTAAAAGCCTCCGACAATCTTACAAATGCTAGATACGCACTTGTTGTTGAAGGGGAGGAGGATCAAATTGCACTTAGAGCATTACTACCAACTTTAAGCGAGGAAATTAAAGACGCATTAAAGAACAATGAGATGATTATCGAGAAAATTGGTGGGGCAGGTAACCTATCATATAAGCTATCCTTACTTAAAAATGCATTGTGTACAAGTCACGTTTTGTTAGATAATGACGATGCTGGAAGAAATGCTTTCGAGAAAGCCGAGAAAAGCGAAGGATTAAAGCAAAAAGATACGACTTTTATTATCTGTAATGGAATGCAAAACTCCGAATTTGAGGATTGTTTAGAGCCTTCTTCGTATGCTAATGCAATCCTCAATGAATTTGGTGTGGATATCACAGAAGCAAGTTTTCGTTCCAACAAAAAGTGGTCTGAGAGAATGAAAAATTGCTTTCAATCCCAAGGTAAGTTATGGAGCGAAGATGTTGAGAAGAGAGTAAAACATATTGTTGCATTAGAAATTAAAAATAACCCGCACAACTCATTAAATAATCACAAAAGAAATTCAATAGATGCTTTAGTAACTGCACTAGAAAATGATTTAAAAAAAATAAAATAACTGAGTACAACAAAACCTATAAACAATAGCGGCCCTACGGGACACTACGCATAGCCTAACCGTTAACTGAGCAACCACTAATCCCCCCCCCCCAAAAAAAAAGCCAACAACTCGCGTGATTGGCTTTTCCGTTTAAGCTACATGCTAACCTAAATCATCACCTTCCGGTAGCGGGGGAGACTCATTGGCTCTTCTCGGACCCTTTTGGTCGATGATGTTTCTTGCGGCCATAAATTCAGCGTAAAACATCGGGTGATCGAACTGAAGGATTCTGACCATTCCTGAAAGGTGTTTGAACACGATCTCGTCCATTTCATCAATCAACTCTTCGAGTTTTTTATTCAGCATTTTGCGCTTTATGATCGCCATACGTGGTTTTGAGATCACATTTTTGGCCTCTTCCACCTGCTGAGTAAGATCCTGCAGGAACTGAGCGGTTAATCCCAGTGCTTCCAGATCGGGCGCAAGTTCGGTTGCCTTTTTGACTACGTTACTGAACCTGTTGACCGTTGCTTTAGAACCGCCTTCTATCAAACTGGTTTTGGTGATACCGTATTCCATCGCCAGATTGTCCAACCCTTCCTGCAAAGCGTACGCTTCTATGATTCGTACCACACCATATACCTTTTCGTAAAGGTTGCTGATCAGTTTGGCTTTACCTTTTGTAATATTTGAGGTGTCCTGCAGACGCTCTTCAGCAATCTGTGTGAATTCCTCTAATTTACTTTCCAGTTCACTCACTTTAGCAGTGAATGCCGGAACATTGGCCCAGATCGCCTGGTGCTTTTCACATGTATTCAGTACTACTGCGTACATGTTTCTTTTATTTTTCCATTTTTGTCTCATGACTTTTAGTTTTGTGTCTGCTCAACTGCTCTCCATGGCTGAACAATCGCGCAGACGATTAATAAAAAATTGTTATCGCATTTCCGCATTCAAGCCGTGTACCAAACCACTTGTTAAACTTTGTTAATCAACTGTTTAATGTATTTAACGGTAGGATTTTAAATGTGTATTGCAGGAATTATCTCTTATTCTGCTAAATGAAAAGTGATGAAGTTGAGGTGAAAAGTGATGAAGTTGAGAAGACAACCGATGATTTTAAGTTGCAAGACAATAAAGTTCAAGTGAAAAGCGGTGAAGTTGAGGTGAAAAGTGATGAAGTTGAAATGAAAAGTTGAAAAGTTAGAAAGTTGGAAAGTTGGAAAGGTGAAAAAGTGATGAAGTTGAGGTGAAAAGTGATGAAGTTGATTTTCCCGGTGATGATTTTGAAATGACAGGGAGTAAATTTCGGGGGAATATTAACCGGGTAACTTCACAAGTGGTAATGCGACCATTGATTGTGGAACTTGGATTAATGACAATCGCTATCCGCTGAATATTCGGTATTTGAAGCAGATGCAGAGAGCTTTCAATGCATGTGATTACAAGAATTTTCAGCTATTTATTTTACGGCTATTATGTCTGGTTCTTTTTGTTGTAATTTCGCAGCGATTTATTGTTGTAGGGAAGTGTTTTTATACGATAATAAGGAGTTTGTTAACTGTAAAGTATACATGGAAAGCGATAACAATAAAGAGAAATTCAGTCAGGAGCAGATTGATCAGTGCATCCTCATTTTGAAACAACTGAATGAAGATACCGACCAGATCTTTGAGATTCCCAAGGATCAGAGAATACTGTTACTGAAGGAAGCCGGGAGATTATCAAGACCCGACAGAGACGAATTCGCGCGACGCAAAAAAGACGGTAAAAAAGCCGCCAAAAGGAAAGCTGCGGAAAGAGATAAACGTGCCCGTAACGCTACCGGGATAAGAAGCGCCAGGGAAGCCTCTGTTTTCGTTGCGCCCAAGATGATTGAACTTACCGGAGAAGAAGGAAATAAGGAAGAAAGACATGTGGCTCCACGGAACTGCTATGTTTGTAAAACGGTATTTACCAAACTGCATCATTTTTATGATACCATGTGTGAACCATGTGGCGATTTTAATTATGCCAAGCGATTTCAAACCGCTGATCTTACAGGTCAGGTTGCTCTTGTTACCGGTTCGCGTCTTAAAATCGGCTATCACATTACACTGATGATGTTACGAGCCGGAGCCACCGTAATTGCTACAACCAGATTTCCGGTTGATTCGGCATTGCGTTATGCCAAAGAAGCTGATTTTGAGCAATGGGGTCACCGACTTAAAATCCACGGTCTGGATCTAAGGCATATTCCCAGCGTGGAGATTTTCTGTAATTACATCGAACAGCAATACGACCGATTAGATGTGCTGATCAATAATGCCGCGCAAACAGTGAGACGACCGGCAGGTTTCTACCAGCATTTAATGGACAACGAGGAAAGGGATATCTCTGATTTGCCGCGAATGGTTCAGGATCTTCTGGCCGATCACGAAACTTGTCTCAGAGAAATCGAAACCTACGGTAGTCAGGCCGAAAATCAGCATAAAAATCTGCCGGTTAGCTGGCACGGGAAGCAGATTGGCATCGGTTTGAGCGCTTCCGCGAAATTATCCCAGGTTCCTTATTCCATTGATCAGTCATTAGCGACCGAAGAAGTATTTCCCGTGGGTAAACTCGACGCAGACCTGCAACAAGTGGATCTAAGAACAACAAATAGCTGGAGATTAAAACTGGGAGAGATTCATACCAACGAAATGCTCGAAGTGCAACTGGTAAATTCCGTTGCGCCGTTTGTTCTCTGCAATCGTTTGGTTAATCTTATGAAAAAAGAAAACACCGGCATGAAACACGTCATAAATGTTTCTGCCATGGAAGGTAAATTTCACCAGTATCATAAGGAAGCCCGTCATCCACATACGAACATGGCGAAAGCTGCTTTGAACATGATGACACTTACCTCCGCTTCGGATTTAGTGAAGTACGGAATTTATACCAATGCTGTAGATACCGGCTGGGTAACAGACGAAGATCCTGCTGAACTGGCGAAAAAGAAAGCGGAAATACACGATTTTCAACCTCCGCTGGATATAGTGGATGGCGCGGCAAGAGTAATGGATCCATTATTCGATGGAATCAATACCGGAAAACACTGGTGCGGTAAATTTTTGAAGGATTATAAGCCGATTAGCTGGTAAGTCCCGTATAGATTTTCAGTTTTAATTGTAATTTTAAGACATTCATACCATTAAGCAAGTTGTTTAGCTTACAGACACTCCATATGCCTGCCTGAAACTGTAGATACCTCTTGATTACGTTTAAAAAAGAATCTCTGAATTATACGTTTTGAACGGAATCGCACTCTTGGTATATACAGCTGTTTTTCTCAGTCTTAACAGCAATGTTTCAAACGAAATAGCATTTTCCCCCTCGGATTCAGTGACCTATCCGGATGTCGTAGTTAGGTGGTGGTGTCGATGCTGAAAGTATTTCTTTTTTTAATAAGTTATAGCGTCTTCAGGAAAATCAATCGCTTGGAACTGCACCAAATAATCAATATATTAGAGGTAAACGAAAATTGCTGTCATGAAAAAAATTTACGCGGTAGTCAATTTCCTCGTAGTAGTTCTGGTCATTCTATGGAATTACTGGAGCAATACAGGAGTAATCAATGGGAATACCGTCGGACAGGTCAGCGATAAATATTCCAACCTTTTCACTCCGGCGGATTATGCCTTTTCGATATGGGGACTGATTTTTCTTGGTCTACTGATATTAACGGGAAATCAACTGAGGCTGGCTTTTGATTCCAAAAAGTCGGGAGAGAGTATTCTGCAGATTGGCCCCTGGCTTACTGTAGCCAATATTGGAAACGGCTTGTGGCTATGGTTTTGGCTCAACGAAGAGATAGGTATTACAGTTATCATTATGCTCGTTATTCTGTTTTCCTTGATAATGATCATACTCCGCACAAATATGGAGCGATGGAATGCTCCTTTTGAAGTAATCGCATTTGTGTGGTGGCCCATTTGTCTTTACAGCGGATGGATCGCTGTTGCTACCATTTCGAATATTACGGTTTGGTTGACAACGACTCAGTGGAATCCGACATTAACCGATGTGCAATGGACGATGATTGCTATCAGTTTAGCCGGGATATTAAATTTATTCATGATATACACGCGAAATATGCGTGAATTTGCCGGAGTGGGTGTTTGGGCTTTGATCGCTATTGCTGTCCGCCACTGGGAAACGATTCCTGAATTAAAATGGTGCGCCTTAACATGGACAGTTGTTTTGCTTATAGCAACTGGCGTTCACGGGTATAAAAACAGGAAAACGAATCCTTTGTATAGATGGTTTTCGTCCTGAGCTTGCTGAAATGAATAGAGCTGTTAACCATGCGTGGGAGAGAAAACAAATATTTTTTAGTTAAACTTGTAGGGAATTAAAGAAATATTTTGCTGTCTCAGTCTGAAAATATAGACCTTGTTTTAATAGAAGACTTTTCGAAGGATTATAACCCTTTTCGTTGGATTTATACTGTCCTTTTTTTTGCGTTTGGTTCAATTTCGCTACTTGTTTTTCTGATCTTTTTTTTCAAAATGCTGGGGTATTCGAATGATGACCTTTCCTGGATGCCCTTTGATGCAGAGAAATTTCCTTTCAGCGGACAAATTATTGAATACATCGGAACCGGGATTATACTGATTCTTACTATCTTTTTTTTCGGAATGAGTGCTTATTATTTTTTTCGTGGGAAAGTGACAAAGGTTTATCTGGATGAAAAAAGGAATAATTTAATCCTTGTTCGAAACGGACTTTTTAAAAAGCGGAAGGAGATATCCGTCGATGACATAAAATATTTAAGAAAGAAGAAAAACAAGCGGGGTCCAAACTCTATATCAACTGGTCAGCACAGGGTTTATACCATTAATCTCCAATTCCTAAGAGCTTATGCAGTCCTGAAAGGAACAAATAAATATGTATTCCTTTTTGATTTCTATGACCAAAAGCGATTCAACAAAGCCTTCAAAGAACTCAGTGCTTTTGTCAAAAAACAGTAGGTCAATACAGAATCATTGCTGAAAAATTTTTTTCGGTAAAGAGAAGAAGCCTTATCTTCGTAAAATACAACGCGATCAATGAAACAATTTATTTTATTTTCCCTACTTATTGTGGGTATTGCAAACGTGAGTTACACGCAATACGGTTTTAAGAATTTAGAGGATAACAAACGGAGCGATACTGTTGATGTATTGGATTATAAAATGATCCTTGATTTTACAGCTATGGGAAGTCAAATCCTTTCAGGACAATGCAGGGTGAAATTCCAGAGTAAAATGAATAACATCGACGGGATTTCACTGGATCTGCTTCAGTTTTTTGTGGATTCGGTAAAACAGGGAAATAGCCTGATCACTTATTCCTACAATGATACTTTACTACGTGCCCATTTGAATACTACGCTTTTACAAAACGACATCGATTCCGTGACCGTTTATTATACAGGTACTCCACAAACAGACCCATCCGGTTTTGGAGGGTTTTATTTTCAGGGTGACTATGCGTATAACCTGGGTGTTGGTTTTCAGGCAGATCCGCACAATTACGGTCGAACCTGGCATCCATGCTTCGACAATTTTGTGGAGCGCGCTACCTACGACATAATCCTAATAACGCCACAGGGAAAAACAGGATACAGCAACGGTTATATTGCAGACGAGTCCGTTGGAGCCAATAATGAAAACATCAGACGGTGGGTTTTGGAAGAAACGATTCCGACCTATCTGGCCTGTGTGGGAGTAGCTCCATATACGCACGTTGCTCAGCAGTATGTAAGCAGTCTTACGAATGCGCAGATTCCGGTAATGTTGATAGCTGAACCTCAGGATACAACGAATTTCAAAAACTCCTTTGTGAATCTTTTCGGCGCTATGGAAATTTTTGAATCAAATTACGGTCCCTATGTGTGGAACAAGATCGCCTTTGCGCTCGTACCTTTCAACGGAGGAGCAATGGAGCATGCAACGTGTATCATGTATCCAAAAATTACAGCGAACGGAACGCTACAGTATGAAACGCTCATGGCTCATGAACTGTCACACCATTGGTGGGGAAACCTGGTGACTTGCCGCACCGCAGGAGATATGTGGATCAACGAAGGAATTGCTTCTTATTCGGAGTCCCTTTTCCTTGAGCATACGTACAGTTATCAGGATTACATCAATGAACTTAAAGGTGTTCATCGCGATGTAATACAAACGGCACATTTTGACGATGGAGATTTTTATGCTCTTTCAGGCGTACCGCACAGTGCAACCTACGGAGTTCATTCTTATCAAAAAGGAGCAACCATGATGCATAACCTGAGAACGCACATGGGGGACACCGATTTTTTTGCAGGACTTAACGCGATACAGACAAATTACGCTTTTCAGGACATCGATGCTGCAGAGTTCCGGGATGAACTGGAAAATGCGACCGGCCAGAACCTGACCTCTTTCTTCGATAACTATGTTTTCAATCCGGGTTTCAACGGTTTCGAAATCGATTCGTTTAAGGTTCAACCTTCCGGAAATCAATTTAATGTTGATCTGTATGTTGAACAAAAACTTTTTGAAGCGCCCGCTTTCTTTGAATCTGTGCCCATGCAGGTAACCTTTGTTGATTCCGACAAAAACACTTTTTCAACGAACGTGTTACTCAACGGGCAATATTCCTTTGTATCCGTTCAGGTTCCCTTCGAGCCCCTTATGGTTTACCTGAATGGTGATTATGGATTGTTGAATGCTGTGACAGGAGAAGATTTATGGATAACCCAACCAGGGGTGAATGTTATGAATTATTCCTATTTCTATGTGAATACAGAAAGTGCATCCGATAGTAATTTGTTAAGGGTTGAACATTACAGGGTTTCTCCTGATCCAATCCAGAGTCCTTTTATTGCTCATCAGTTTGTGATCTCCACTGATCGCTACTGGAAAGTGGATGGGATCTGGTCGGCAGATTTTGAAAACTCAGCCAGATTTACTTTCGACGCAAGGAACATCAGTTCCGGAAACCTGGATAATCAACTCATGGATGATCACAACGGCGTTACTTTTCATGAGGATAGTATCGTACTTTTGTGGCGACCGGATCAAAAAACCCGTTGGGAAGAATATCCTTTTTATGCGATTAATACGGCGGGAAGTTCAACAAACGGCTTTTGCCGCGCGGATGTTTCTTTACTCAGCAAAGGAGAATATACCTTCGGCTTCAGAAAGAACGTAGCAAATATTATAGAAACAGGAATAAAAGATAACAGAGTGGATGTTTTTCCGAATCCTACCAGAGAAGAGGTCACGCTGAAGTTTTATGAATTGCCCGGAGAAAAAAAGATCTATGTAAGAAATATGCAAGGCGAGATCGTTCGGGAAACAACTTCGGGTTCGGATAAAATAACACTGGATATACGGGCTCTTTCTACGGGCGCTTACCAGTTTGCTATTCACCTGGAAGGAAAACTTTTGGATGTGAGAACCGTAATCAAGAACTAATGAAGCGAATAGTTGCGTTGGATTTTGGCCTGAAACGAACGGGCATTGCGATCTCGGATGAAAATAATATCATCGCTTCAGGATTAACTACCGTGGATTCGAAAGACCTTATGGAGTTTCTGATAAAATTGGTTTCCGAGAAGAATGTCGGTACGATAGTTCTGGGCGAACCGAAGCGATTGGACATGACCGATACGCACAGTTCGGAAAATGTACGGCAACTTAAGATGGCTTTGGAAAAACAGTTTCCCGGAATTGAAATCGTTATGATCGATGAACGATTTACTTCAAAATTAGCAATGCAATCGATGGTTCAGGGAGGAGTGTCAAAAAAGAACCGCAGAAACAAAGAGCTTATAGATGAAGTAAGTGCAACAATTATCCTGCAGTCTTACATGGGATAACTATTGCGCTTACTGTATACTTAACTTTGGGTTTTTATAATTTGTCAATTTTCGAAGCCAGATCTCTGTCTTTTTCAGTTACCATGTTACCCTCATCGTGGGTACTCAGTTCAATTCTGACTTTGTTGTAATCGTGTATATAAATGTCCGGGTGATGCTGTTCCATTTCAGCGAGGTCTCCTGTTTTATTAACAAAAGCCAAAGCTTGTTTGAAATTTTCAAAACTGAATTCATTTACTAATCTGTCATTTTTTTTAGTCCAACTCATGTTTGTAATTTTTTAATTATTAACTGTTCTCCTAAAAATAAGAGTTTTTCTTCCCAAATGCAAATAGAATTTGAAGAACTTCGAAGTTTTAATAATGTTTTATCTTTAGCGGTTATAGAAGAAACGGATGCAAAAAGTGAAGGGTCATATCGTCGATGTTTTTAATGAGCGAATATTCAAAGGAGAAATTAGTATTGAAGGAGAAAAAATCGCGAAAATCAGAGCATGTGACCACGTTCCTAACCATTATATTATTCCCGGCTTTATAGATGCTCATGTTCATGTAGAAAGCTCTATGCTTGTGCCCACTGAATTCGCCAGGATTGCGGTTAGGCACGGAACGGTGGCTACGGTGTCTGACCCTCACGAAATCGGCAATGTACTTGGTAAATCAGGAGTGGAATTCATGATAGAAAACGGTAATAAAACGCCTTTCAAGTTTTATTTCGGTGTGCCTTCCTGTGTGCCGGCAACTTCTTTCGAAACGGCCGGTGCGACTATTGATCTCGATGATATGGAAGAGCTTTTCAAGCTTCCACGGGTGAATTACCTTGCTGAAATGATGAATTTTCCGGGTGTACTGAATGGTGATACCGAGGTTCTTGCGAAAATTGAGTTGGCCAAAAAGCTGGGCAAAGTGATTGACGGCCACGCTCCGGGTTTGCGCGGTGAGGTAGCGGGAAAATATATTCAGTCCGGTATTTCAACGGACCATGAATGTTTCACCATCGAAGAGGCGCTTGATAAACTGAATTACGGAATGAAGATTTCAATCCGAGAGGGAAGTGCCGCAAAAAACTTTGAAGCACTTTGGCCGCTTATTGATTCGCACCCTGAGATGGTCATGTTTTGCTCTGATGATAAACATCCGAATGATCTCGTAGACAGTCATATCAATAATCTCGCTAAACGTGCAGTGGAAAAAGGATGTAACCTTTTTAATGTTCTTAGGGCTTGCTCACTCAATACAATCCAACACTATACTATGGAGGTTGGTTTACTTCGGGAGGGTGATTCAGCCGATTTTTGTATAGTTAAAGACCTCAGTGAGTTTGAGGTTGTTTCTACATTTATCGATGGAGTGAAGGTTGCTGAAAAAGGTAAAACCCTGTTTCATTCCCCGCGTCCGGAAACGATAAATAACTTTCAGTGCTCTGAGATTTCAGAGAAAGCCATCAGGGTTATCGATGAGCATAGACCAGTAAGGGTTATTGAGGTAGAGGACGGGCAACTCATCACACGCGAAAGAAAAGCCGTTCTTCCGGAATCCAAAGGCTATTTAGAAAGTGATCTCTCAAAAGACATACTTAAAATGGTGGTGGTAAACCGTTACCGGAAAGCGCTTCCTGCCATGTCCTTTGTACAGAATTTCGGATTGAAAAAAGGCGCTATTGCTTCATGCGTAGCTCATGACAGTCATAACATTATAGCCGTTGGCACCAATGACAGGGATATTTGCAGTGCCATTAACCTGATCATTCAAGCGAAAGGGGGAATCTCTTTAGCATCAGGACAGGATCAAAAATTACTTTCACTCCCTGTTGCGGGAATTATGTCTGATCGTGACGGAGATCTCGTTGCCCAGGAGTACGAGGAAATGGACAGACAGGCTAAATTGCTCGGTTCGACTTTGAGCGCTCCATACATGACGCTTTCTTTTTGTGCTTTGCTTGTCATCCCAAAATTAAAGCTGAGCGATAAGGGACTGTTTGACGGAGAGAAGTTTGAGTTTGTTTCGGTTTATGATTATGGAGATTAGCATTATTCACTTATTTCTAAAGCTTAAAAACAAATGAAAAATAAAATTTTATTTCCTGTCGGTTTTCTTTTAGGTATTGTTTCTGTTTATCAGGCTTTAGGATGGATATATATTTGCAGTAATTCTCCTGATGCATCTTATGTTGAAAAGCAGACAAACTTTTATCAAAGAATTCTGTTTGGAATGAATCCTAATGACTCCGGAATAATCCATTTTATAGCTATATTCTTTGGAATTGTTTCTGTGTTTATCTTTGGTATGCTTTTAAGTAAGTTGAATCAAATGACAAACAATACAGGCAAAAGGAAGGTTTATTTTACTCTATATTTGATCGTGTTGATTCTTTTTGCATTGTTTACTGTGATGAATATTTGGTTCATACTTTAATGAATAATCTGAACTCCGCTCCGCTGCAGTGCACCTGCTACGAAACGGGAGAAATATTAAACAACAAACCCCTTTTCAAAAAGAATTTCGGCCATTTCCTTTTGGATTTCTTTTGCTTTTTCCTTGGCTTTTTCCGCAAAATCTTTTCCTTCCGAGGCGTATAAAATGCTTCTGGAAGCATTCACCAATAAGCCGCAGTTATCGTTCCAGCCGTACTGGGCAACATCTGTTAGTTTACCTCCCTGCGCTCCGATTCCCGGCACAAGGAAGAAATGTTGAGGAACATTTTTCCGGACAGTTTCTATATCTTCTGCGCGTGTTGCTCCTACCACGTACATCAGGTTGTCGGGTGTTCCCCATTTGGCGGTTTTCTTCAAAACACGCTCGTAGAGTTTTTCCCCTTTCATGTCCGTCATGAATTGAAAATCAAGCGCCCCTTTGTTGGAGGTTAATGCAAGAACAATCACCCATTTGTTTTCAAATTCCAAAAATGGAGTAATTGAATCTTCTCCCATGTAGGGAGCGATTGTTACCGCATCAAAATCCAGGTATTCGAAAAATGTTTTCGCATAGTAACGTGAAGTATTTCCAATATCTCCACGTTTTGCATCTGCAATGGTGAATTTATTTTTAGGAATATAATCAAGTGTTTTCTTAAGAGATTCCCAGCCCTTTGGCCCCAGACATTCATAGAAAGCTATGTTGGGTTTATACGCTACACAATAATCCTTTGTAGCATCAATAATTGCTTTGTTGAATTCATAAATAGGATCTTCCAAATCCCGAAGATGACCGGGTATTCGATCAAGATCGGTGTCCAGACCCACGCACAGAAATGAGCTCCTTTCTTTTATTTCTTTGATTAATGTGTCTTTTGTCATCTTTAAATTATTCGATCAAATGCTACTGCAAACCGGAATTTATAGGCCTTTATTTTATGTAAGACTTTCTTCCCCTTTCATTTTTTCAGCATTTTCAGCCATTTTCAACGCGTCTATCATTTCCTGAATATCACCGTTCATAAATGAAGAAAGGTTATACATCGTTTTGTTTATACGGTGATCCGTAATCCTGCCCTGCGGATAATTGTATGTACGTATTTTGGCCGATCTGTCGCCTGTAGAAACGAGTGATTTTCTTTTTTCCGCTCGTTCTTCCTGAGCTTTCTCAAGTTCAACCTGATACATTCTTGAACGCAGCACGGTCAGGGCTTTCTCGTAATTTTTATGTTGAGATCGTCCATCCTGACATTCAACCACAATTCCGGTCGGTATATGTGTCAGTCGAATTGCTGATTCAGTCTTGTTCACGTGCTGTCCACCTGCTCCGGAAGATCTGAAGGTATCTCTTCGTACGTCGGCCATATTCAGGTCAATATCGACCTCTTCAGCCTCTGGTAATACGGCAACAGTAATAGCTGAGGTATGTACCCTTCCCTGGGATTCGGTTTCAGGAACCCGTTGTACACGATGAACGCCTGATTCAAATTTAAGGGTTCCGTAAACACCATCACCTTCAATATTCATGGATATTTCCTTATACCCCTTTGTGGTTCCTTCGTTCGAATTGATTATCTCAACCTTCCAGCCACGTTCTTTGAAGTACATGGTGTACATTCTGTAAACATCTTCCACGAAAATACAGGCTTCATCTCCGCCCGTTCCGGCTCTTAACTCGATGATGGCATTTTTATCGTCCTCCGGATCTTTTGGGATAAGCATCATTTTAATCTGCTCTTCCATTTCAGGGCGCTTCTCCTCAAGTTCTTCGAGTTCCATTTTGGCCATCTCCCGCATTTCCGGATCTTTTTCCTGCTCGAGAAGTTCTCGGGAGGACTTAATATTCTCTAAAACATTTTTATACGAATGATAGATCTTATCGAACTCCTCCAGTTCTTTATACTCTTTATTCAATTTCACATAACGAGGCATGTCGGCGATAATGTCAGGATCGACGATCAACTGGCCAACTTCCTTGAAGCGATAATGAATAGCTTCTAATTTGCTTAATAATGTTTTGTCCATAAAAGATTTAATATTCGAATGTACCGTATGGAGAACGAATAGTCAGTTTTTTCTCATCGCTTTCCTCTACACGTCCCACGACCTGAGCCGCGACTCCAAAGGATTCTGAAATACGGATAAGATCGGCAGCTATGTTTTCAGGAACGTACAGCTCCATTCGATGCCCCATATTAAATACTTTGTACATTTCTTTCCAGTCCGTGCCTGATGCTTTTTGAATTGTTTCAAACAGGGGAGGAGCATTGAACAAATTATCCTTGATTACGTGAAGGTCTTCAATGAAATGAAGCACCTTTGTCTGTGCACCTCCGCTACAATGCACCATTCCGTGAATCTGATCACGATAATGTTCCAAAATTTCCTTGATTATCGGTGCATAAGTCCGGGTAGGGGAAAGAACAAGCTTTCCTGCATCCAGAGGGGAACCTTCTATGCGATCCGTCAGTTTGAAATTTCCACTGTAGATCAGGTTATCCGGCACCAAAGGATCAAAACTTTCCGGGTATTTCTCTGCGAGATATTTACTGAATACGTCATGTCGTGCTGAGGTTAATCCGTTCGATCCCATACCACCGTTGTATTCTTTCTCGTAATTTGCCTGTCCGAAAGATGCAAGTCCCACGATTACGTCACCGGCCTGAATATTTTTATTCGTGATTACCTCACTTTTTTTCATTCTGCAAACAACGGTTGAATCAACGATTATAGTCCGGACAAGATCTCCGACGTCGGCAGTTTCTCCACCGGTGGAATGGATGCCTATGCCCATCTCCCGTAATTCGGCGAGTAACTCTTCCGTACCGTTTATAAGGGTCGATATAACTTCACCGGGGATAAGGTTTTTGTTTCTTCCTATGGTGGATGATAAAAGAATGTTGTCTGTTGCACCAACACAAAGGAGGTCATCGATATTCATGATGAGTGCGTCCTGGGCTATTCCTTTCCAAACGGATAGATCACCGGTTTCCTTCCAGTACATATATGCCAGAGAAGATTTGGTGCCTGCTCCATCGGCATGCATCACCACGCAATAATTTTCGTCTCCACTCAAATAATCAGGAACAATTTTACAAAACGCCTTTGGAAACAATCCCTTATCTATTGTAGCAATTGCGTTATGTACGTCCTCTTTACCGGCAGAAACTCCTCTTAAATTATATCGATTGTCTGACATATACGGGTTTAAAAACGCAAAGATAATGTTTTTTTGGCACTCTCACAGAGATGGCAGAGACCTTCAGTAAAAGCAAATAAAAATAAAAAAAGTCACCCCGGATGGAGTGACTTTTTGCAGGATTAATCCCGATTATTTTTTGTCTTCATCAACTTCCTCGAAGTCAACATCGGTAACTTCATCGTCGGTTGCACCTTCGCCGGAAGATTGTTGAGAACCTCCTTGAGCTCCGGTGTTTTGATCCTGATACATTTCAGCAGATGCCGCCTGGAATACGGTGTTCAGTTTTTCTGATGCCTCATCCAGTTTTGCGATATCCTTAGCTTCGTAAGCTGATTTAAGTTCCGCAAGAGCATCCTCGATCGGTTTTTTCTTGTCTTCAGGAATTTTATCACCATACTCTTTAAGCTGACGCTCAGTCTGGAAGATAAGAGAATCCGCTTTATTGAGTTTCTCGATTTCTTCCTTCTTCTTTTTATCAGCTTCTTCGTTGGCTTTTGCCTCCGTTTTCATTCTTTCGATTTCTTCGTCGCTCAACCCTGAAGATGCTTCTATTTTAATCGATTGCTCTTTTCCGGTTCCTTTATCCTTGGCTGAGATATTCATGATACCGTTAGCATCGATGTCGAAGGTTACCTCAATTTGTGGTTCTCCTCTTCTCGCCGGTGGAATGTCAGTCAACTGGAAGCGACCCAAAGTCTTGTTGTCAGCAGCCATAGCTCTTTCCCCTTGAAGGACGTGAATATCTACAGATGGCTGATTGTCTGCCGCTGTCGAGAATACTTCCGATTTTTTGGTCGGTATAGTAGTATTTGCTTCGATCAGTTTAGTCATTACACCACCCATGGTTTCGATACCCAATGACAACGGTATTACATCCAGTAGAAGAACATCTTTTACTTCACCGGTGAGTACACCACCCTGAATGGCTGCACCTATGGCAACTACTTCATCCGGGTTTACACCTTTTGAAGGCTCCTTACCGAAGAATTTTTTCACCGCATCCTGAATGATAGGTATTCTTGTTGAACCACCTACCAGGATGACTTCATCGATATCGCTTGTTGACAGTCCTGCATTTTTAAGTGCTGAACGACAAGGTGCGATTGTTTTTTCAACGATGTCCGAAATCAACTGCTCAAATTTTGAACGCTGTAATGTTCTCACAAGGTGTTTTGGCACACCGTCAACAGGCATTATGTAAGGAAGATTGATCTCAGTGGAAGCACTTGAAGAAAGCTCTATTTTTGCCTTCTCGGCAGCCTCTTTCAATCGCTGAAGAGCCATTGGATCTTTTCTAAGGTCAATTCCTTCATCATTTTTAAATTCTTCTGCGAGCCATTTGATGATCGCCTCATCAACGTCGTCTCCTCCCAGGTGCGTGTCTCCGTCGGTTGCAAGCACTTCAAACACTCCGTCTCCCAGTTCGAGGATAGAAACGTCATGCGTACCTCCACCGAAATCGAAAACGGCTACCTTCTGATCGATTCCTTTTTTATCGAGTCCGTAAGCCAATGCAGCAGCAGTTGGCTCGTTGATAATACGTTTAATGTTGAGTCCCGCAATCTCACCGGCTTCTTTTGTAGCCTGACGTTGTGAATCGTTGAAATACGCCGGAACTGTAACCACCGCCTCAGTAACTTCCTGTCCGAGATAGTCTTCTGCAGTTTTCTTCATCTTCTGAAGTATCATTGCAGAGATCTCTTGCGGAGTATAAGTCCTATCATCTATTTGAACACGTGGGGTGTTATTATCTCCTTTAACTACCTTGTAAGGCATTCTTTGCGCTTCTTCTTTCACGTCATCAAAGGTTGTACCCATGAATCTTTTAATCGAAGAAACCGTTTTTTGCGGGTTAGTAATCGCTTGACGTTTTGCGGGATCACCAATTTTTCGTTCTCCTCCTTCCACGAAAGCAACCACCGATGGAGTTGTTCTTTTTCCTTCCGCATTGGTTATTACCACCGGCTCATTTCCTTCCATTACGGAAACACATGAGTTGGTAGTACCTAAATCTATTCCAATTATTTTTCCCATATCAGATTGTGTTATTCAGTTTATAAAATAAATTTCGATTTCCGGTTGTTCAATTAATATGCCAGCGCCAAAAACATGCTAATAAGGTTCATTTTGACATAAATGTCTTCAGTTTAAGCCGTCAGAAACTGACAAGATGACGGAATGTGACATGAATTCCTTAGGTTGATCTGAATTTTTGAACCTCGAGGTTATTTGTTTACAAACTAATTGCTTATCTTTAAACCATGGCTCAAAAACTACTCTTGCTACTTTTGATAGTTTTGTCTGTGTCGGCGCGGGCACAAGAAATAACCCATGAGCACTCTGTTCATCATGCCTTCATTGAAAACAAAGGGCAATGGAATGACCGTGTGCTCTTTATGAATAAATTTTCGGGAGGTAATCTATGGGTTGAACAAGGCAGAGTGCTCTTTCATCTCATGGATTATTCTGATTTTAATAGTGCTCATTTCAGCAAGGAATCTCAGTTGCCGGACACCTTGAAATTTCGTCAGAAAGTTGTAAACCTTAAGTTTGAAGGAGCGCGTGAAGTTACGGAAATTGAAAAAAACGGTAAGACGGATCATTATTACAACTATTTTATCGGAAATAACCCGCGTTACTGGGCTGAGAAAGTTCATGGTTATGAGGAGTTTACCCTGAAGAAAATCTATGATGATATTGATCTTCGCTTCATAGAGCAGGAAAAAGAGATAAAGTATGAGTTTATCGTAGCTCCTCAGGGCGATCCTCAGCAAATTAAACTCACCTACCTGAATCAAAGGGATATTAAAATCGATAAAAATGGAAATCTGGTAATTTCCACTGCCCTTGGCGATATCATAGAACAAAAGCCTTATGCTTATCAGATCGCGAACGGAAAAATAGTGGAAATTGACTGCGGTTTTAAACTGGAGGGGAATACCGTGACCTTTGAAATAGGCTCTTACAACGAACGAGTAAGCTTGGTAATAGACCCAACCCTGGTTTTCGCTACGTACTGTGGCGCTGTCTCTGACAATTTTGGAATGACGGCAACCTACGGTTATGACGGCACCGCCTATAATGCGGGGATGGTATATGGAAATGCATACCCCATGCCTGATCCCAGTGCCTATGATGTTAATTCGAATATGACTGTTATTGATGTGAACATTGCCACGACTGATGCATTCATTTCAAAGTATTCACCGGATGGAACAACAATGATATGGT
>JAWVYS010000010.1:0-81531 GCA_033722555.1 Brumimicrobium sp. | reverse complement strand
TCATCAATATTTTTACCGATCAGTGGATTACCGGGGAAAAGATTGATATGATCATTAATAATCATTATTTCACCGATTTCAAACAAAGGATTTACCCCTCCGGAAGCATTGCTTACAACAAGCCTTTCAATACCGAGTTTCTTCATCACCCGCACAGGGAAGGTCACCTCCTGAAGGGAATACCCCTCGTAATAATGAAATCGTCCCTGCATTGCAACAACGTCTTTGCCTCCAAGTTTACCGAAAATCAGTTTACCACTGTGAGATTCAACCGTTGAAACAGGAAAGCTCGGAATATCTTCGTAAGAAATCTCATTGATTATTTCAATCTCTTTCACCAAACCACCAAGGCCTGTACCTAAAATAATACCTACACTCGGTTTTATCTTTGTCTGTTTATTGAGGTAAGCTACTGCTTCTTCGATTTTCTTCAACATATCCATAAATTTTCTTTAATAATTCTTCCTCATTATCAATTTCTACAGTTATTTCCTGATAAAACCACGGATAATCTTTAATCAGCGGTTTAATTTCCGGAGCACACAGTCTGACATAATCTTTCGACGTTGTCACGATGCATTGACTATGCGTTGCAAATGTATCAAATTTATTGTGAATCTTATCAATATCGCGCCGCGTGAAATCATGATGATCAGGAAAGGAGAGATGAGTTACATCAGCGATTTTCTTCCAGAATTCGACCAGTGGTTCAGGAGTAGCAATACCGGTAATTAATAAGACTTTTTCAGGAACCTCAAATTCACTCGAAAAGAAAGGTATGACATTTCCGTATTTAATTTTCGAAAAACATAGTAACACATCCGCAGATAGTTTCATTTTATTTCTGATACGTTCTTTTTCCAGGGCTGTGAGATTATCGGGGCATTTTGTAACAACCACAACATCAGCTCTTCTTTTTTGAAACCTGAACTCACGCAGTCTACCGACGGGCATCACAAAATCCTTGTAAAACAAAGCCGAATAATCCGTAAGCAAAATATTTACATCCCTATGAATGTATCTGTGCTGAAAGGCATCATCAAGAATGATCAGTTCCGTTTTCGGATGAAGTTCAAGGATTCTTTTCGCTCCCTCTACCCTTTTTTCGCAGACCGCAACAACAAGTTTATCACCGTGTGTGGATTTATACAACAAAGCTTCGTCTCCTACCGTTTCGGGTTTTGCATTAGGTCCTACAAGCATAAATCCTTTTGTTTTACGACCGTATCCTCTGAGAAGTACCGCGGATAATACTTTTTCTTTGAACCGTGAAGCCAGCCAATCGACATGTGGCGTTTTGCCTGTCCCTCCTACCGAGAGATTCCCTACAGAAACCACGGTGGCCTTAACCCTTTCGATTTTAAGGATCCCTTTTTCAAAAAGTAAATCCCGGAACGAAAGAATACCTCCGTATAAATAAGAGAAAGGGAGTACAGTATAACGCAACCAATGCATAGTCGTCAAAAATAGCCAAAAGGCTTCAATGAAAGATTATCAAATACGATTATTAAGCATTGATGGATGAATAAATCTTTCAAAGAATTTGCATCAAAATCAGCATAAATAAAGAATTTCAACCGCTGAAATCCGGCAATAAAGGAATTTTAACATTTATAAGTGGATTGAACGCATTAGGATGTATATCTTATAAAGAGTCGAACACAAAAAGCAATAATTATGAATACAGTGAAAAAAATAAGAAACACCATTTTAGCTTTAGTATTAATATTTACCTCTAATCTTGTTAAATCACAGATCAATTTCGGAGGCGGACTTGCATACGGTACAGAAATCGAGTCGCTCGGTTTTAACATTAGAGGTGGATACCTACTTGCCGAAAAACTGAATTTTAACGGAGGATTCACTTATTTCATCCCCAGGGAGGAAAATATGTTTAAGTCGGAATTATGGACTGCTGATTTCGATGCCGCTTTTTGGCTTGATCTATCAGATAATATAATTTTTTATCCAATGGCCGGACTAAACATTACGAATTATACCATTCAGCCATTGTATGATCAGGGTATTGAAGGAATTATTTCTGATGGAGATACCGAAACAAGAGTTGGACTAAATCTCGGAGGAGGATTGGGTTATCGGTTAGGTAACACCGTACCCTTTGTGGAAGGTAAATATATTGTCAGTGATTTTGATCAGGCGGTATTTAATGTTGGAGTACTTTTTATGCTTCAGTAAAAACCTGGAACAATGTGGGAGTGATGAAGCCATGATTCTCAGCTCAACAGATTAATTACATGTAAAAATTTCAAAGCACTCGTTTTTGTAGTGCTTTTTTCATTTAAGGTAAATACATCTAACTATAATAGTTAAAATTCTTTCTCTGATTCTCGCTATCAGACGAAGAGAATGATTAATTTTAACCCCTATAAAAAAGTAAACATGAAGGAAACAGCGCTCACCCAAGTACATGAAAAATTAGGGGCCAAAATGGTCCCTTTTGCAGGATATAAAATGCCCGTACAATACAAAGGTTTGAAACACGAACATGAAATCGTTCGAACCGGGGTAGGTGTATTTGACGTTTCTCACATGGGCGAATTTTTTATTCGTGGTCCGCACGCAGAAGCGCTCATTCAAAAAATAAGCAGTAACGATGTCAGTAAACTAGAGCCCGGTAAAGCTCAGTACAGTTGTATGCCTAATGATCAGGGTGGTATCGTAGACGACCTCATTATTTATAAAATTGCCGAGCAGGAATTCATGCTTGTGGTGAATGCATCAAACATCGAGAAAGACTGGAACTGGATAAAAAAGCATAACGATGTCGGTGCTGAGATGGAGAATGCATCAGAGGACTGGAGCTTATTAGCTATTCAGGGACCAAAAGCTGCCAAGGCAATGCAGTCTTTAACAGACACCGACCTAACCAATATTAAATTTTACACCTTTGAGATTGATGATTTTGCGGGTTGTCCGAATGTCATAATTTCTGCGACCGGTTATACAGGAAGCGGGGGGTTTGAAATTTATATTCCAAACAAGGATGCGGAAAGAGTTTGGAACGCCGTTCTCGAGGCAGGAAAAGAATACGGTATAGAACCAATTGGTTTAGGAGCAAGAGACACGCTTCGTCTGGAGATGGGTTACTGTCTGTACGGAAACGATATCGACGATACAACCTCCCCGCTTGAAGCAGGACTGGGATGGATCACAAAATTCAACAAAGAGTTTGTCAATAGTACTCAACTTGCAAAACAAAAGGAAGAGGGTGTCAAAAAGAAACTGGTACCTTTCGAATTGATTGATAAGGGAATTCCACGGAAAGATTACGAGATCTTCGACTCATCGGAAAATGTAATAGGCAGAGTTACTTCCGGAACAATGTCACCTTCTTTGGATATAGCCATAGGATTGGGATATGTGCCCGTAGAATATGCCACCGAAGGAACCGAAATTTTTATAGGAATTCGTAACAAAATGCTTAAGGCCAGGGTTTCAAAACTTCCTTTCTACAAAAGATAACCTACTTAACAGTCGTTAAGTTCGTGATCGTTTTATAAACCGCATCGTTGGACTAGTTTTACATGCAAAATTCCGTGGATGCTTTTGATTTATTAAGGAATTAATAAGAAATTTATCTCCGTTTTTTATCATCTTTGCATTATGCGCTATCCGATCATTTTTACGGTTATCTTTCTTACTGCGTTATTCAATCTCAGTGCTCAGGAAGATTATTTCCTTTCACCCCAGGATAAAGCGTATTTATTTCACACCGTCAGAAAGAGCCCTATCCTTGAAGAAAACATCGGTCGATATATCGAATACACCGGTGAAGAAATACGCTTCTCCAACGGTGAATTAAATTATGATTCTATAGAGATGATCATAATCAATAAGCCTGAACTGCTCAAAATTTATTCATCGGAAATACGGAAAGCCCCAAAAGGAATACTTGCAGAAATCGCAAATAAACAAGCGCTCTGGATACTTAATAAAGTACTTAATGCACAACGACAAGACAATCTTGCCTCTGAAGGACTTACTACCGACTGGGAGGCTTTTCAGCTTTTACTGATAAAACATTTACCTGAAGTGGCGCTGAAAATCAAAGACGATGTAATCACCATTCACCCGAAAGTAGAAAAACTTAATCACCCGTCTCTTACATTCAATGACAAAGTGGCAATGCTCGATGGTTTCGGTAACTGGACAGAACAGGAAAAAAAACAAACCATCGATGCTTATACGAAAGCTATTAATGAATGGGTAGCTGAAAGATCATTTTTAATCTTCAAGAAATTGGGCGGAAAAGCAGATCATTTCGCAAATGTTCTCACCGCAGTAGGAGACGGCTCGAGCACCTCCGGACTTTTTGAAGAACGCGAAAAAGATGAACGAGGCAGATGGAACAAAGGCCTTCCAAAAGCGGTTGGTCTTTTTCCTTACGACACCTATATCGGCAAGAAAGATGATTCTAAAAAAAACAAGCCTGAAGTTCTGCCCATGCCCTATTCCATACATACTTTTGAAACCTTTGGACAAGGAAAAAAAACGAACATTCATGTAGATGTATGGGGGTATAATTCCGAAAAACAAACCACTGTAGTTATCAGCAAAAAAGGTAAAAATTATCCTCTTTTCGGCTCCGCAGATTCCCGTTTCCTTTCTCCTGACTCTACTTTCGGAGGGGGAATAACTTATTATACCATGATCAACAGGGTAAAGGCCGATATTGCTGATTTGGAAGAAAAGGTAAGCGGCAAAAAGGGACTTGATTATTGGATCGATTATCACGAACAAAAAAGGGATGATAAAAAACTCCAGATTGATAAAACAGAAATGGAACTCAACAATATTCGTTACAGTACCATTACCACAAACGATAAAAAATATAAAACGAAATCAAAACGCAAACAACGAAAAAAGAGACAAGATAAAGTAGTTCTTTATTATGAAGAGCTCAGCGCTATAAACAGAAAAATAAAGGAATTAAAAGAAGAGCGGGAGCAGGTTTTGTTGAAAAAACAGGCACTTGATCGAAAATTACAAGGCATGTACGACCTTATTGGAACTGAATGGGTTGATTATACATTCAAAGACGGAGTCTATCTATTTGAGGATTCAGCTCGATTCGAATTGAAAACGCAGGAATTCTCTTTTCCCGGACAGGATGAAAAGGAAACCTTTGAGGTTCGGCTGATCGCTATCCCTTACACACATACCGGGGATCAGTATGACGAGGTCATGCTCCATATCAACGTAACAGATATTTTACCTGATTATGATGCAACCCTTCAACTTTCTTTGAATGATGTATTTGAAGTTGATCGATACGATCTCCTGCAGCAACTAATCACGCCTCAAGATTCTATTGCTGTGCGTGAATTTTTCGAAGCCATGCTTGACAAGAAAAAACCTTTGATCATTGTTTCCAGAGGAGGAGGAATCGGGAAATGGAGTGATTTTGAAGTGATCAAGGACCCCGATACAAAAGAACTTTCGAATTATCCGGGAGCTAATGAAAAAGAACGAAATATTTCAAAAAATGATTCTGTTTTTAAACAATTACGCACCACTTATGTCAAAATACTGATAGACCGACAAATCGAAATAATTGTAAACAGTTATACCGACCCGGTAAAAAGTAATTTTTCTCCAACAAATAATGAACTTTCAGGCTTGATCAGGGACTTTCACCTTAGTCAAAACGATATGCTCAGCGCTTACAGAACCTTTGCAACCTTAAAAGCACTGAAAGGGGAACTAAATGTTTTGGCTGGTCAGTACCTCGAAAGACCCGAGGCAAAAATCGTAATCGACAGGCTAAATCAGGCCATCGACGATACAAGAATTTCAGTGGGAAGGACATCCGTAAAGTTTACCGAATTCGAACCCTGAAAAATTAAAAGCTCCAGCGCAGATTTATCATAAAATTCCTCCCGGGGTGACTAACATTGAATGTTCGCATAATTGATATGTGATCCACATACGTTTCATCCAAAAGGTTTTTAACCGTAAGTGCAACTTCCAATTTTTGTTTTTTGAAACTGAAGGGATAGTTTACACCTGCTTCAAGAAGTTCATACCCCGGCGTTGATTCTTCGTTGAATCCTGGTCGATTTTGAGCGAAAACATTGTTCATTCCGGCATAAATACTTAAAGGGTAATTATCCCACGGTTTCGATCTCAATTCAAAGTAGAAACGATCTGCTGGTATGAAAGTGAGATTTTCTTCGGAATCAAGAACGGTTCCCCGTATAATATTACCTCTAAATACAGTAACAAGTTTTTCATTCTCAAACGGTTTGTAATTAAGGCTAAATTCGCCACCGGAAATAAAAACGTCCTGCTGCATAAATTCCCAGATGTTTAAGCCTGTTTGGGTCGTGTCCCCTGAATCTGCAAAAAAGAGATAATCACGAACAACATTGCCGAAAAAACTAAGTTCCAGACGGATTTTTTTGTTTTTGTAAAGCCAGGAAGCATCGGCCTGATAACTCTGTTCTCTACCAAAATCTGCATTTCCTTTTTCAAAGCGACTCGTTCCCGGGTGATTCCCGTTGGAAAAAAGTTCGGCCAGATCAGGGGCACGATAACCCGACGAAAAATTCAGTTTGAGGAGGTTATTGAAATTTGGCTTGAACGTATAACCGATGGATCCGGTAAATCCGGAAATTTCCCTGGTTAGCGTTCTGTCAGTGGGATCTCCGGGAAGAATATAACCCTGTTCAATAATGTTTTCCTGATTTGCGTCGGCGGTGATGGTGCGGTAATCAAAACGTAAACCTCCCTGAATGGTATGTTTATTTTTTGTAAAAGTTCCCAGATAAAACAGTCCGTTCTCAAAATAGGAAGCATTCGGGATTAAGATTTCCAGTGCTTGCTCGCTGTTTTCCATCATGATATGAGAGCCTTGAATACCCCAGGTATGTGTAAGGTAATCAATTCCCGAATAAGTTGCCCGTAGATTATAAAAGGTGTGATTTTGTCTTAATCCCAAGTCTATTGAATCCAGATCGGTTTCTATTTCATTTCGGAAATTAAAATGGTGAGAGACATCGAGTTCTGTTCGCCATTGTTCAGTAATTTCATACCTCTGAGAATAGCTTAGCACATGATCCGTGACACGTTGAAAAGGGAGTTGAAGTGTTCTGTCCGATCTGAATGTTGCCATCGAATTTTCCATTTCGTCGTCTCCGATGATTCCGAGATTCTGATCATTGAAAGAATAAGAAAGTTTCCCCCTAAAATTTTCGCGGTCAACTCCGGCGTGCAAGCGTAAAGTGCGGGTATTGAAACGAGAATTACCGATAATTCGCCCGTCCCCGTTCAAATAATCCGCGTGATTTTCAACTGCAGCGTCAAAAGCTACAAACACACCATTATCGAAACGATTTCCTACAGACGCATAAGTCCTAAGTCCCAGTGAAACAGAATTGAACGTAGTTCCTATGAGACCCGTTACCCCATTGCTATCCAGATAAGAAAGATCGTCATTCAAAATAATCACTCCCCCGAGAGCACCTGAGCCATATAAAATGGAAGCCGGTCCTTTTATGACATCAACTGAACCGATACCGAGATCATTCAACCCAAGTCCGTGATCAGCGCCCCACTGATGATTTTCAAGTTTGTTACCCTGATAAAGTGTTACAATTCTTGAAAATCCGAGGCCACGAATGAACGGTTTGGAAATTCCGTGTCCCATATCCGCTGCGTTTACTCCCGGCTCCTGAGTAAGAATACCCATCACACCAGAGGGAGATCCTTTTAAGTTAATATCACGCGCATCAAGTTTTCGAATATTATAAGGTGTTCGTTGTGTAAGACCCACCTCATAACTAACAATTTCGATCTCATCGAAGAAGGTTATATCCAGAAACATATCCATTCGGACTTTTTTCTTTTCATCTTCTTTCAATTCAAGTTTAAGTGTATCACTGAGCATACCCTCACGAGAAAAGACAAGCGTATATCGGTTCGGTTGAAGATCATCGAAATTAAATTTTCCTTCATCCGAGGAAATGGTTTTGAGCGGTGTACCAACAATATGAATATGTACCCCGGCAAGACCTTCAGATTCCGAAAACACAGTTCCCTCAATTGAACCCGTACCTTGAGCAAGGGATAAAAAAGAGAAGGAGCAAAAAATAATTGTGATGTATCTTAAAATCATTTTGAATATTTAAATTATTTTTTTAGACAAAACTAAAAATAAAATTCAATTCAAAGAAATATTACATCAAAACTTTTGTTTTATTTAAGTATGGGGATATATTGTAGGAATATTTTAATGCCAACTCTCATCAAAGAATTGATCGTTAAAATTAATCAGGTATAACTTTTCCGTTGCCCGTGTAAAGGCGGTATACAACCACCGGAAATAGGATCGATCAAGCGTCTCCTCAGTCAAATATCCCTGATCTACAAATACACACGGCCACTGGCCGCCCTGGGATTTATGGCATGTAACTGCATAGGCGTATTTCACCTGAAGAGCACTGAAATACGGATCATTCATGATCTTCTCATACCTTTTCTTTTTGTTTTTCTCAAAAGCATAGTCCTTTTCAATCTCATAAAAAAGTTCCTTCAATCTATTTCTAGGCAGATTCGGTCCTTCTTCATCGAGAACGTTGAGCATCAATTTTACCTTGAAAGCTTCTATTTCCGGAAAGTCGATCATCTTCACAGTAACATCCATAAAATCAAATCCGTAAAGACTCTCTGAGCCGTGAACTCTCTGCACTTCGAGTGTCTCTCCATTCGCTATGAATCCGGCCGGCGAGCTCTCATCGAGCCAGAAATAATTATTTCTTACAACCATTAAAAGGTCATTTGCTACTATTTGCTCTTCAAACCAGAAAATTCTGGAACGGATTTGCTGATTAAACAGGTTGGCTCGTTTATTACTTCGCGTTATCACAATCGTTCCTGAGTTACCGTAGTTAGAAAAGGAGGTATCGAGAACATCCTCCAGTTCAGCCCCCGGCAAACGAAAAAGATCACTACGAGCACTCTTAAAGAAAAGCGGATAGGAATTATCGGGCGCTGACCGAAGCGCCGTTGCATTGGCTAAAATATCGGAATCTACCGCCTGCCGAAGCACGTGAGTTAATCCATAATATGTTATCGACAATCCCGGGTAATGGTTTTTAAGGTAGTCCGGGTTTATTGCAGGACTAAAGTCGGCTCCTACCGGAGGAAGTTGAGCTTCATCCCCCATAAAGATGAGTTTGCAGTTTTTCCCGCTAAAGACGTAGTTGATCAGATCTTCAAGGAGATTTCTGTGACTAATATTACCTTCATTATCACGCGTATAATCACCGATCATGGATGCTTCATCTACGATAAACAGTGTGTTGGTGTGTAAATTCGGTGCTAAACCGAGACGAACCGACCCACCCGCAAGGGTTTCCTTTCTATAGATTTTCTTGTGAATGGTGAGTGCGGAACGAAAAGATCTTTGAGAAAATACCTTTGCTGCCCGGCCGGTAGGTGCAAGAAGCACAGTCTTTCTTTTCAGGCTGTACAAAGCCCTTACAAAAGCACTCATCAAGGTTGTTTTACCGGTTCCGGCATAACCTTTAAGTAAAAAAATAGACCTTTCGGTGGGAGACGTATAAAAATTACAGAGCCGTAACAATAGATTTTCCTGTTCCTCTGAGGGTGGAAAAGGGAAATTTGTCAGCGTTTCCTCTTTCAGCAGGTCGGACAAATTCATTTATGAACAATCATATAAGATCAATTCCGGCATTGATCGCATCAGAAATATTTTTTCTTAGCGTCACTAAATCTGTTTTCATCATATAGCATGGAGCCGTTACGATCTTATTCGCCTGATCGATATTTATTTCACTATTTTTTTTCTTGACCGTTTTAGCACCCGTAGCTACCAGTCCTTCAGAAAATCCGTTTATATCATACGGAGAATCTTCTTTATCCGTACCAATTGTTAGCATCGGTTGAATCTCAGAATCCTGGAAGGCCTTGGCAACAACAACCGGACTAACACACAGTGCCACAATGGGCTTTCCTATGTTCACCAAATTCACGAGGAGTAATTTAACTTCGGGTAATATATCCGACTCAGGACCTTTAAACGCCCACGATGTGAAATTTTTGGCGCTTCCAAATCCGCCCGGAATCACAAGCATATCAAGATCCGCCGGATCAACATCGGAAATGGGTCTTATGTCACCCCTGGCTATCCTGGCTGCTTCGACAAGCATATTCCTTTCCTCCTTTTGTTCTTCACCTGTCATATGATTAACTACGTGATGCTGTTTACGGTCTACACCGATACAGATCGCTTGTGCCTCTGCCTCCTCTATGGCCAACAGCGTAAATACTGATTCATGAATTTCCGCACCGTCATAAACCCCGGATCCGGAAAGTAAAACTCCTATTTTCTTCATCATTTACTTGCTTAAGATTAATAGCTCTATCATTGATGGATCGTCTAATATAAAATTTTAATTTTGCTTATACAATGGAAAAAGTGAGTAACATCGACGATAGGCGTATCATTTTTTATGATGGAGGCTGTGGTGTTTGTAATTCATTCGTACAACTTGTTTTGGACAAGCGAAAAAAAACCTTTTATTTTTCAGCCATTCAGTCCGATTTTGCGCAAAAATTCCTGAAAGAACAGGGAGAAAAGGTAGACATGACTACCTTATATTTCTGGGACAGAGGAAAACTCTACGATCGATCCGGCGCCGTAATGCGCATAGCTAAGGGGATGAAAATACCTTATCCGATAATTTATTATATGGGTTTTGTCTTTCCAAAACCTGTAAGGGATTATTTATATACGGTCTTCGCAAAAAACAGGGGGAAGATAAAAAGCTCACACCGCGTGGATCCGGAAAAAGAAGGAAGAGAATATTTTATAGACTACGAAAAGTAGTTCCTTTAAGCAAAGATTTATCGCTTGGGACAGGACCCACAGAATTTCCCCTTCTTCTTATACTTCTCGCAACATTTCTTCTTCTTGTCTTCACTACAGCAGGAAAGTTCACAAGCGAAAAAATCTTTGAAGTCGGATAGTTTTTTCTCAGCCTGAATCATTTTTATTTAGATTAAATCTAAACAAAGGTAAATAAAAAATCATTTCGGATTCGGTCAGGAATAAAAAAAGGGATTTTTCCTTTCGAAAAAATCCCTTTTGTCTCAACCGAGATATTCTTAAACGAGTCCCTGATCAATCATTGAATCAGCTACTTTCACAAATCCGGCAATGTTTGCTCCTTTTACATAGTCAACATTACCATCTTCTTTTCTACCATATTTTACACACTGGCTGTGAATATTTTCCATGATACCTTTAAGTTTTTCATCCACTTCCTCACGTGACCAGCTCATACGTAAAGAGTTTTGTGACATTTCTAATCCCGAAGTTGCCACACCACCGGCATTCGCTGCTTTACCCGGTGCAAACATCACGTTACTCTCTTCAAAACACTCAATTGCTTCCGGTGTACAAGGCATATTCGCACCCTCTGCCACCACTTTGAGGCCCTTATCAATCAAGCTTTTCGCATGCTCACCATTGAGTTCATTCTGAGTAGCACAAGGCACTGCAATATCGATGTTTGTAGGGACATTCCAGGAATTTTCTCCCTCGAAAAATTTCATATCCGGGTAAGCATCAGCCATTTCTTTCAGCCCTCCACGCTTCACATTCTTCAATTCTTTCAAGAAATCTAATTGTTCCGAGTGAATTCCGTCCGGAGCAAAAATATATCCTGAAGAGTCAGAACAAGTAAGTACTTTTCCTCCGAGGTGAAGCACTTTTTCGATGGCATACTGGGCAACGTTACCGGATCCCGAGATAGCGAACGATTTACCTCTAATCTCTTCGTCTTTTCTCTCAAGCATATTCTGAACGAAATAAATCGCACCGTAACCGGTTGCTTCCGGACGGATCAATGATCCACCCCAATTGTGACCTTTACCCGTTAAAACACCGGTAAATTCATTTCTGATTCTTTTGTACTGACCGAACATATAACCGATCTCACGTCCACCAACTCCAATATCACCGGCAGGAACATCCGTATCAGCTCCTATATGTCTTGATAATTCTGTCATGAAAGACTGACAGAATCTCATTACTTCGGCATCGGATTTCCCCTTGGGATCAAAATCCGAACCTCCTTTTCCTCCTCCCATCGGAAGGGTGGTTAATGAGTTCTTGAAGATCTGCTCGAAACCGAGAAATTTCAAGATAGAAAGATTCACAGACGGGTGAAAACGCAAACCACCTTTATACGGGCCTATAGCAGAGTTAAATTCAACTCTATAACCACGATTTACCTGAGGTTCGTTTTTATCATTCAACCATGGAACTCTGAAGATAATGGTTCGCTCGGGCTCTACAATTCTTTCCAAAATATTGTGTTTCTCATATTTAGGATTCTCTGCAATATAAGGAATAACTACTTCAGCAATTTCTTCAACCGCCTGAAGGAATTCCACTTCATGAGCACCGCGCGCTTTCATTTTCTCCATGAAAGCATCTATTCGATCTTGATATTTTTTAGACATATTTTATTTAGTTTTATATCCTTAGCAAAAGTAATATTATTTTGAAATTTCAGGTGCGATTTTGTTAAATTCTCGAACATTAATCGAACTACGTTTCAAAATAACAGAACTATCACTCTTTGCAGTGTTCAACTTATTTTAAGGGTATAAACATATCAATGACAGAACTTAATCAGTACAACACACAAAAAATGTAATACGTTATAGTTTTACAATTTTCTTACTTATATTACTCACACTAACCAAATAGATTCCAGCGCTTAAGTGACTAAGATCAAACTCTCCTAATGTATTGTCTTCAAAAATCTTTTGCTCACCTAAAAGCTCTCCTTCTAGTGATAATAATCTGACATATTCATTTTTGAGGTTTAGGGCTCGATATACCAACTTATCAGTTGCTGGGTTTGTATAAACAATAAGCTCCACATTATCAGATAGTACTTTTGTACCGACAGTACAGTCCTCATTTTCTATGTCAGTGAGATAACGGTTTTTGACACTATCGGCAGTCCTTTTTAAAAGAGCTGTATTTTCAAGGTAGGTACTCGTTCGGTTTACGATGAAAGCATAATTAGTTTCCATAGATGAAAAAGGGTTAAACTGTGTTTTCTTCTGTGTCAAAAGTATTCTTCGATCCGATGGTTCATTTAAACCACCTAAACCATCGATATTCAATTCTGACCAACCTACACCCGTATAAGGATCTCCAGTGAAAGCCCATCGTGTTAATTGACTACTAGTACTAGGGTGACCTACATGCCCGGAACCACCGTAATGAAACAATGTAGAATCACCTAATCGACCGTAAAATGAACCAATTAACGGAGAGATTTTAAAATTATAAAGATTAAATGTAAAATAGGGCAACGCGTAGCTTATATCGAGGTCTAAACTTAAAAGTCCTACGGCAGGATGAGATACAGTAGTATCATAAGGGTTGGATTTATAAGTATAGACGAGATTTCTAATTGAATCTGTTCCTATATAATTGTTTTCATTATAACCAACATCCATATCCGAATACATACCTATGTTTAAGGTATCGTAAGAGTAAGGACCTATATTTTTAACTCTAAGAGACATAAAGGTAGTAGAGTCAAGATAGTCATTTGACTGATATTGGTAAAACATCATATGAATCTCTAATCCCACTTTTTCAAACTCTGCTAAAGTATCATTTTGCGCATCATCGTTATAAATTAGGTATACAGCCTCATCTCCCTTTATACAAGGATAATCACCATTCTCAGGATCATAAAAACCATTACCATTAAAATCTATGTAAGGAGCTAAATCATTGTCAACACCCAGAGAAGTATTTCCATTAGCCGGCCAACTCTCAATTTTTGGCGGAACAACATATCCAACTTGAGTATAATTCAAAACATGATTTATTATCTCTTGTTTAGAGATCTTCCATATACCTGAACCGTAGTCTTCAATATATGTGCTATCGTTGTAATTATTAGAAACAGGACCATTACTCAAATCGATATCATAGTAATTCGAGGATGTCATTCCTGTAAAATGAAATTCTCCAAATTGATCGTATCCTCCGAAATAAAGTTGATTACTAAATATCAAAGAATAAGTTGTATCGTTTTTAAATGAGTAGCCATGGCTCGCATTACCAGGATAATACATAAAGCTGGCATCATTTGCGATAATAGCTCTCATTGAGTTCGTCGACAATTTCACAACTTCTGTTTGAGTAATTGAGGTCGGAATATTTAATAAAAAAATAATAAAAGATAAGTAAAGAGTTCTCATAGCGGTAAAGTTTGATTTAAAGTTAAGGAATAATTAATGATTTTCTAAAATAATGTTGTAAAATGTATTACTTATTGATTTAATGGTAGAAGGAGGCTATAAACAGTAATAAGTGAGCTAAAAATATAGGAATAGTTAACTATTTCTTCCATTTATCAAAGTCAGTTCTTAATGTCAATAGGTTATTAAAACCTGCACTTGAGAATATTTTCAATCCATAGTCGATAGAAAATCTTTTGAAATTCAAACCGACACCGAATGAAAATCCTCCCATACCCGGTCGGTTCTGAACGAGCATTTGTCTTCTTAAATGATAATCAAAAGCACCTCTTATTCTGAGTAAATCACCACCTAAAACCTCTACTTGAAAGATAAAGTGTCGACCAAGTTTTTCTCCAAAACCTGCTTTAGGAACAGGAACCTCCTCTCCTGTTAGCGGATCTATGGTTGGCTCTAGATTTGGATCGTTATACGTTAGATCCCATTGATTCAAGTGATGTGCCACAAGTGATAAACGGAAAGGTGCGTGTTCCAATCTGTGGGAGACAGCGAGTAAAGGTTGCACAGGTAAAGGAGCTCTGTTATTCTTTGTATAGGAGAATATCTGAAAACCAACATTTTTTACCATCGCCGTAACAACTGTGCGCTCAGTCTCGCTCTGATAGGTTCCAGCAATATCCAACGAAAGCCCCATGGAACTGTACGATTCCAGTTGGGACCAAATCAAGTTGAATCCTGCGCCTATGGAAATTCTAGGATTTAGTCTTCTTCCCAAACTTGCTCCGAGCACAAAATCACCGGCAGAAAATGTACCTATTTTATTACCGAGCTCATCCATTCTGTCCATCGTTCCATATGCAACATATCGCAAATGAGCCGCACCTGTTCCAATGTTAGTGAAATGTCTGCCATAAACAACCTGTCCATGATTAATTCCGCCGGCGTGCAGAGCCTGATTAAAACCTATGGAATTATGCATGGTTTCGTTCAATGAAGCCGGATTTAAAACTCCCATGTTGACGTCGTCATCATAAACAGTGATCAATTCCCTCCCCAAGGACACTGCTCGCGCATTATAACCCAAATCAAGGAAGGGAAACACATTCACCCCCCCAATCTGAGCAATAGAGGAAAAAGTGCACACGCAAAAAATAAGCAGACTCGTTAACTTCATTGATGTTAGAAAACGGCACATAATATAAAAAATTGTACGCATTTGGATGAATTAAATTTTTAGCCTCTTCTTCCCAGTTCAATAGCCTCAAGGTTTTCTATACGGCCTGAGTTGATTTCAAACCTGAGTAATGTTTTGAATTTATGAAAACCATGATTACCGCAAGCACCCGGATTCATCCAAAGCATGTTGAATCTTTCGTCTTTTTTCACCAAGAGAATGTGTGAATGCCCGCAAACCAAAAGATCCGGAGAACCATTTTTTGTGAGTTCTTCAAACAAATGTTTAGAATATTTACCCGGTTTTCCTGCAATATGAGTCATCAGCACACTTATTCCTTCTCTTTCGAACCTCTCAAATTCTCTGGTCTGTATTTTTACGTCTCCATGATCTATATTGCCATAAACAGCGATACACGGTTTCATTGACCTCAGTTCCTCCAGAATTTCCGGAGTTCCGACATCACCTGCATGCCAAATCTCATCCACTTCACGAAGGTATTTGTATAAAGCAGGATCCAGGAATCCATGGGTATCAGACAGTAATCCTATCTTCATTCGGTGAGATTTTTATCCGAGTAGGTAAGCATAATAAAATATGTTTTCGGCATCCGCCAAAAATAATGAAGAAATTAATAAGCTGAGAGCCGAATTAGGTTTGAAAATAAGGAAAAAAATGGATTAAAACTGCTATTTTTGTAAGATATGTCGATAATATTAGCAGTAATTCTATCGAGTTTCGTTTTTTCCCTGATCCTTTCTTTTATCGGACAGAAAAAATTTGAATCCTTTCCTTGGATTGCTCCTATCCTGCCTTTATCTCTTTTCATTTATTTCTGCTCATTTATTAAGGGAATTTCTGAAGGTCAAATTTATTCTTATTCGCTTCAGTGGGTTCCTTCACTAGGCGTGAATCTGGATTTCAGACTGGACAGTTTAGCCTTACTTTTTTCTTTATTGATCACCGGAATAGGAACACTTGTTTTTACCTATACCCTGAGATACATGCGAGGAAATGATCACCTCTTGCGCTTTTATATTTATCTCAGCGTATTCATGGGAGCAATGCTCGGTCTGGTAAATTCCAATAATCTTATTTCACTTTTTATATTCTGGGAACTGACGAGTATAAGCTCCTTTTTCCTCATAAGTTTTAAGAACAGGGATAAAGGATCCCGGCAATCTGCACTGACGGCTTTAGGTATAACAGGACTTGGAGGGCTTTGCCTTCTTGCATTTTCTGTTATGGCGGGTCAGTTGACAGGTACTTTTTCCATTAGTGAAATGCTCGGAAGCTCGGAAGTATTTACCTCTCATCCGTGGAGTACTTTTCTATTAATTTTCCTGATTCTGGCTGCCTTTACTAAATCAGCCCAGTTCCCTTTTCATTTCTGGCTTCCGGGCGCCATGAAAGCACCAACACCGGTTTCTACTTATTTGCATTCTGCAACCATGGTAAAAGCAGGAATATATCTCTTGTTAAGGTTTACTCCCCATTTCAGTTCAAATCCAGATTTCCATTCGGTGCTTATCACATTCGGAGGAATAACTATGCTTTATGGTGGATTTCATCTCATTTTCCGAAAAGACCTGAAAGGAATTCTGGCTTATTCCACAATCGGTGCACTTGGAATACTTGTTTTCCTTACGGGTATCGGAACACCTGAAGCCATTACAGCCGCAGTTGTTTTTATAATCGTACATGCCCTTTATAAAGCAACACTCTTCCTAATAGCCGGCTCCATTGATTCATCAACCGGAACACGTGATATTACCCGATTAAGCGGCATGAGGAAAATACTACCCATTTTGTTTATTGCCGGTTTGCTTGCTGCAATTTCCAGCGCAGGAATTCCTCCCAGCATTGGTTTTGTTGGGAAAGACCTTATATATGAAGCAACATTGCATAATGACGGAGATACAATTTTTCTAACCACATTGGCAGTAATAGCCAATATATTTATGGTATGGGGAGGATTTCTGGTGGGGATGAAACCTTTCACGGGAAAATTACCGGATCATCTTTCTGAAAGCGAAAAATTACCTGTAATCATGTGGGCAACCCCCCTTTTCCTCGCTATCTGCGGAATTATTGCCGGTTTATTCCCTTGGCTCGTGGACAACGCATTCAGTGCGCATATCACTGAAAATCTTACTGGAAATAATTCAGGTCATCTCAAACTTTGGCACGGATTCAATCTTATTCTATTGCTGAGTTTTCTAACTATCAGCATCGGACTGGTTTTCTTCTTTCTATGGAAACCAGGAACTAGTAAAGAGAACTTTATTCAACGATTCAGTGCAATCGCACCAAAAGAAATTATGTTGAAACTTGTTGGGAAATTCGAGGAACTCTCACTTTTTCTAACACGATTATTTCAGAACGGTTACCTGAGAAGGTACGTAATGGTTTTGCTTGTCATTCTTACCACGGTGCTGGGCCTCCACGTTTTCAGTAATCCGATGAATTTACAGGATATGAACGATCTGAAAAGCATAGATCTGAATGAGATCATCATTTGCGGGATCATGTTGGCAGCAATTCTGTTTACAATTTTCATAAATTCACGGCTTGCGGCTGTTGCAGGACTCGGAATTGTTGGATATGCCATGTGTTTCATATTCGTTTTTTACGGTGCTCCCGATCTGGCAATGACTCAATTCACCATTGACACCCTTACCGTTATTCTATTTGTCCTCGTTCTATACAGATTACCGAAGTATCTCCGTTATTCAAACCCAACAAACCGAATAAGGGACGGTATCATTGCAACGACCTTCGGTACATTTATAGCACTAATAATCCTCGAGATCACTGCTGAGAACCCGGTAAAAAATGTAACAGAGTATTATGCCGAGAACGCTTATACCCTGGCGAAAGGGAAGAATATAGTGAATGTAATTCTCGTTGATTTCCGAGGATTCGATACGATGATAGAAATTATTGTTCTTTCGGTTGCGGCCATCGGAGTATTTGCATTATTAAAGCTATATTTAAAGAAACACGAAAAATAGGAATATGAAAAGTGTCATACTGAGTTCTGCATCGAATTATCTTTTACCGCTGTTGCTCCTGTTTTCTGTATTTGTACTTTTAAGGGGGCATTACCTACCGGGAGGGGGATTTATCGGAGGTCTCATCGCTTCGATTGCGTTCATCTTGCATGCTTTTGCCAATGGTCTGAATAAAACACGACACCTGCTCAGAATTCATCCGGGATTCTTGATACCCACAGGTGTTGCACTTGCTTTACTAAGCGCCGTAAGCCCTTTGATTTTTGCTGATCTCCCTGTTTTAACAGGTTTATGGTATCCGAATGAAATACCGGTTATAGGAAAAATAGGCAGTGCCTTGATATTCGACACGGGCGTATATTTAGTAGTTATTGGCAGTTCACTAACAATTATTTTCACAATATCAGAATCTGTATAGCATGGAAATTTTATTAGCTGTAATGACAGGTATTCTTTATGCAAGCGGAATTTACATGATTCTTCGTAGGAGTCTAGTGAAACTGATCATAGGAATCGTTTTGCTCGGAAATGGAGTAAATCTGCTCATCTTTTTGATGGGTGGCCTGGTCAAAGGTCGTCCACCTATTATTCCGGAGGATGCCAAACACCTCGAAGGCCTGTACGCAGACCCGGTGCCTCAGGCGCTGATCCTCACTGCTATAGTTATAAGTTTTGGACTTCAATCATTCGCTATTATTTTGATAAAACGGGCACATAAGGTTGTAAAAACTGATGATATTGACGCTTTAAACGAAACTGACCGCATCTGATGGATTCCCAAATTGTAATATATCCCATACTTTACCATGCCTTTCTGGCGGTAATTCTTCTGTTTTTCTGGAGGAAACCTCAAACACAGCGGGGTATAAGTATCGTAGGAAGTGCATTCGGCGTAATTATAGGAGCCTATTTATTTTCCACTGTTTGGAATTCAGGAATACAAACTATGCAACTCGGTAACTGGAAACCCCCTTTCGGGATTACTGTTGTCGCAGATACTTTCAGTGCTACCTTGGTGCTGTTAACAAACATTGTTGCTTTTGCGGTTTCTATCTATTCCACTGCAAATGTAGTTTCGGCTCGGGTTAAATTCGGTTATTACGGGATGTTCCATTTTCTGATCATGGGACTCACCGGAGCCTTCTTAACCGGGGATATTTTCAACCTGTATGTTTGGTTTGAAGTCATAATTATTTCCTCATTCGTATTGCTGACCATAGGTGGAAAGCGCGAACAGATTGAAGGTGCGGTGAAATATTTCACGCTAAACATGCTTGCCTCTATTGTATTTCTGACTGCTATCGCCATGCTTTACGGAGTAACAGGCTCGCTTAATATGGCTGAACTTTCGAGGATTATTCCTGAAATAGAAAATAAAGGACTGGTTCAGACCATCTCCTTTGTGTTTTTCGTGGGGTTTGCAGTAAAATCAGGGCTATTCCCTCTATATTTTTGGCTACCTGCCTCCTATCACACTCCACCGGCAGCTGTTTCTTCATTGTTCGGTGGACTTCTCACAAAAGTTGGGGTGTACGCATTGATCAGAACTTTCACGCTTTTATTTCCGATCAGCTCGACTAATCAGTATGTTTTTATGTGGATTGCCGCCTTCACGATTATTTTCGGCGGGATAGGAGCACTTGTACAAAAGAACATGGTCCGAACATTTTCCTACCTAATCATCTGTCACATTGGATTCATGGTTGGAGGATTGAGCCTGTTTACACAAACAGCACTTATTGGAGCCGTATTTTATATGTTTCATGACATTATTGTAAAGGCCAACCTTTTCCTGATCGGGGGAATCACCTTTCGCATTTTCGGAAACAATGAATTTAGTAAAATGGGAGGACTCATGAATAATTACCCAAAGCTTTCTTTGCTTTTTCTTATACCTCTTTTTGCCCTAATCGGAATACCCCCTCTCTCCGGATTCTGGCCGAAAATATCACTGTTTGGTGCCTCAATGGAAACCGGAAATCTGATCATGACGCTCATGTTCATTTTCGCCAGTTTTATCACACTTTTGATCATTGCAAGAATCTGGAATCAGGTTTTTTCCAAATACAAGAGCACCGAGGCAACTCTGGACAAACTCAAATATTTCCGGCAGTTTACTAAAATGGAAAAAACAGCACTGGTTCTGCCGGTTATAATTCTGACGGGAGTAACTCTTTATTTCAGTTTTTTCGCCGAACATATGCAGATTCTTTCCGATAGAATCAGTCATGAACTTATGAATCCGAGTATTTATTACGAAGCAGTTTTTAATAATTTAAATGACCCTTCCTTATGAGAACACAGTTTCTTTTAAATATTTTGCTCACCGTAGTCTGGGTTTTCCTGACCGGAAGCCTCGCGGTCGTAAATTTTATTTTCGGTTTTCTACTTAGTTTTCTGGTTTTGTGGTTAATCAGCAGAAAAGAAAAGGACAGAAGGTATTTCAGGATAGGGCCGCAGGTCATTGGATTCCTGTTTTTCTTTTTATACGAACTCACGAAGGCAAATATTCAGGTGGCTGCAGACGTTATCACGCCCAAATTCTACATGAAACCGGGCATAGTTAGACTCCCTCTTGATGTCAAAACCAATTTAGAAATCACTTTACTTGCAAATCTCATTTCCCTTACTCCCGGAACGCTGAGTCTTGATGTGTCAGATGACAGAAAAGTATTGTATGTTCATGCCATGTACATTCATGATAAAGAGAAATTTATTAAAGAAATAAAGAACGGATTTGAAAAAAGAATTTTAAAAATCTTACGATGAACTTGTATGACTATCTGGCATATATCATTTTTCCAATCCTGAATATTTCGGGTCTGCTGGTATTTATTCGGTTTATTATTGGTCCAACGCTGTCAGACCGGGTCATCGCACTGGATTTGTTAATTACAATCGGGATAAGCAACATTGCCATTTATTGTATTATTTACAACAGGCCTGCGTTCCTGGACATTGCAATGATATTCGCTCTGATTGCGTTTCTTGGTACGGTTGCGTTTTCATATTATTTAGAAAAAAGAAAGAAAAATGAATGATTGGATAATTGTAATAATAATGTCGCTGGGGACACTTTTCATTCTGCTGGCTTCTATCGGGATCCTAAGAATGCCTGATCTTTTTCTGCGTATCTCAGTAACCACAAAAGCAGCGACACTGGGTGTAGGAATGATTTTATTCGGAATGAGTCTTTATTTCATGGATATATCGATAACCACAAGAGCCGTAGCGATCGTTCTTTTTCTTCTTCTAACCGCTCCGATTGGAGCTCACCTAATTGGAAGAGCCTCGTATTTCATCGGTGTCCCTCTTTGGAAAAAATCTGTGGTTGATGACCTCAAGGATAAATACGACTTTAAAAGTCACGCCTTAAGTAGTGAAGATTCAGACAAATCAACACAGAGCGCAAATAAGATTGAAAAAAAAATAAAAAGGGCTCCTCATATTTGAGAAGCCCGAATTTGGTTCGTGAACCAAGTATTACTTTATTTCAACGGGATCTTTTACTTTTTGATCAGTAAGCGCTATATCGAGTACCTCTTTCATGTTTTTTACATAATGAAAAGTCAAACCTTTCAGGTATTCTTCCTTGATTTCATCAACGTCCTGTTTATTCCGATGACACAGAATAATTTCTTTTACTTCAGCCCTTTTTGCGGCCAGTATTTTTTCCTTGATTCCCCCGACAGGTAATACTTCACCTCTCAAAGTGATTTCCCCGGTCATGGCAAGATATTTCTTTACTCTTCGCTGAGTGAATAAGGAAGCCAGAGAAACAAGCATTGTAATTCCGGCAGAGGGCCCGTCTTTCGGTGTGGCACCTTCAGGAACATGTATGTGGACATCGTATTTTTCAAAAATCAACTGATCCAGTTCGAACCAATGAGCATGAGACTTAAGAAACTGAAGAGCTATTGTAGCCGATTCCTTCATAACATCTCCGAGATTTCCCGTCAAGGTAAGTTTCCCTTTCCCTTTTCCTATTGCGGATTCAATGAATAATATATCACCGCCTCTGGATGTCCAGGCGAGTCCTGTTACAAGACCTGCAATTTCATTGCTGGAATATTTTGTTTTTTCTCTTCCGGGCCCCAGAATATCAGTAAGATCCTCCGCTTTAACCTTAACTTCAAAATCCTGATCCATGGCAATCTGCCGAGCTCGATTTCGAATAAGTTTTGCCACCATTTTATTAAGACCGCGAACACCTGATTCATGGGTATATTCTTCCACGACCTTCTCCAGAACATTTTTTGCTATCGAAAAATCCTTTTTGCTGATACCGTGTTCCTTTAACTGATCAGGGATCAGATGCCTTTTCGCTATTTCAATTTTCTCCTCTACCGTGTAACCGTTCACCTCGATGATTTCCATTCTATCACGCAAAGGTCCTTGAATTGTGGAAAGGTCATTTGCCGTTGCAATAAAAAGCACTTTTGAAAGATCATATTCCGTTTCAATGTAATTATCGTAGAACTCATTGTTCTGCGCAGGATCTAAAACCTCAAGCAAAGCACTCGATGGATCGCCATGATTGGATCTCCCGATTTTATCAACTTCATCCAGTACGAATACAGGATTTGAGCTTCCGGCCTTTTTCAAGTTATGAATTATTCTACCCGGCATCGCCCCGATGTATGTCTTTCTATGTCCGCGAATCTCACTTTCATCATGAAGTCCACCGAGTGACATTCTTATATATTTTCTGCCAAGTGCCTCTGCGATAGACTTACCAAGGGACGTTTTACCTACACCCGGAGGTCCGTAAAAGCAAAGTATAGGTGATTTCATATCACCTTTTAATTTTAAAACCGCCAGATACTCAAGGATTCTTTTCTTCACGTCTTCGAGTCCATAGTGATCCCGTTCCAGAACCTTTTCAGCTCTTTGGAGGTCAAGGTTATCCTTTGTGTATTCGTTCCAGGGGAGGTCGAGTAAGAGATCCAGAAAATTAAGCTGAACTGTATACTCAGCTCCCTGTGGGTTCATACGTTGCAAACGATTGAGTTCTTTGTTAAAAGTTGCCTCTACCTCAGCTCCCCATTTTTTCTTCTTTGCCCGCTTCTTCAACTCAGCAACATCCTGTTCCTGCGGTGCGCCTCCGAGCTCTTCCTGTATAGTCTTCATCTGTTGATGAAGGAAATATTCGCGCTGTTGTTTATCGATGTCGGTCTTTACCCGCGTTTGAATCTCATTGCGCATTTCCAACTGCTGGACCTCAAGAGTCAGGTGTTCCAACACGCTCATCGCTCTTTTCTTCAAATCGGTTTCCTCAAGCATTTTTTGCTTTTTGGAAACATCAGCGTTCATGTTCGAAGAAATAAAATTGATCAGAAATGAAGGGCTTTCGATATTTTTTATCGCAAATTGAGCTTCGGAAGGAATATTGGGTGAGTCCTTAATAATCTTCAGAGAAAGTTCCTTCATCGACTGAATGATGGCCGTAAATTCTTTGCTGTTTTTCGGTGCTTTCGCTTCGTTAAAATACTCTACTTGAGCCCGTAAAAAAGGCTCACTCTGAACGAGTTCCTTAAGTTTAAACCTTCTTTTACCCTGAATAATAACCGTCGTGCTTCCATCAGGCATCTTGAGCATTCGGATGATCTGGGCAATTGTCCCAACCTTATGAAGATCCTTGATTTCAGGTTCCTCAACATCTTGATTTTTCTGGGAAACAACTCCAACGATCTTATCGCTTTTGTTGGCATGCTGAATCAGTTTTATAGACTTGTCACGCGCAACGGTGATCGGTATAACAACACCCGGGAATAACACATTATTCCTAAGGGCAAGAACGGGTATATCCGAGGGATAATCCGCTGTGTGCATATCACTCTCTTCCTCCTGTGTAATCAGGGGAATAAATTCTGCATCTCCCTCTAAAGGGCCGTTTAATTCAAACAAATGGTCATCAAAAATATCGTTCATATAGTAATCGCTTTTTGCGTCAAACTGTCAGTAAATTCAAACCGTGCATGTTCTGAAAAGTTTACAGTCAGAAAGAATGCATGGTCTGCAAACTTGTTCAATAGCCGTGCCATCCGGTCACAACTGTAAATTTGTCGCGTATAAAAGAAAAGCCGAAATCAGAACATCTTAAAATGTCAGCCCGTATTTGAAAAATTAAAATTTCGCTAAGATTATCAGGAATCTTTCCTCAAGTAATTTTTCAGTTCATTAACCTCTTTCTGAATTCCTTTTACTGATCGGATAAGATCGTTTTCAGGGATGGAAACTTCCGGAAGATCTGAGGAAATATAATTAACGAATTTCCATATCTCAATAATGTCATTGACATTAACGAAGTAAGGTTCATACAAAGGATTTGTTGAGGAAAGCTGAAAAATATCCTCCCTCCCCTCTATTTTATTTATGATCTTAAAAACTATGCCCTCTTCGCGGGTAATAACAATGTATGGCTTACCATTTTTGACAGTTTCCCAGTTCTGAATATATTCACCGATAACGTGAGAACCTGCCGAAACGGGCGGCATACTGTCTCCTGAAATGGGGAAGGACCTGTATTTTCTGTCTTTTTTGAGAAAAGGCAACTGAAATGTGGGCAATACCTTAATGTAATCAGGATCCGCATAACCAAGCGTGTAACCCGCCCGTGCTTTTTCCGGGATCATTTCAATAACTTCTTCGTTTTGTTCAGATATGCTGGCAGTAAGTATTCTGAGTTTTTGACCTTTCATGTCTACGTAAACACCTTTACGAATACTTTCCCACTCTGTTTCCGATAAGATTGAAAGGTCTTTTTTAATAAGATCGTCGAGAGGAATCTGAAAATAATTGCTTAGCTTAACAATATTTTCAATACTGGGTTCAGCAACACCGTTCTCATAACCGCTGTAGGAAGAACGGGTGAAATCTAGTTTCTGTGCAACATCCTCCTGGGACATCTTTCTTTTCTTTCGAAGAAGTTTTAAATTCGTGGGGAGATAAATGCTCATAATCTGATCAAAAAAAGGTGATAATATTAATCAAATATATTAATAAATTTTAAATTGACAATAATTTCGTCATTATTATGCAATTTATTTCGGCTCAATAGGCTTACCAATCTTTCTGGCATATACAGCCGTGAATTTTGCTCCTAGAAAAATGATTTGAGAAGTATAAAAGATCCAAGTCAAGATTGCAAAAATAGTCCCTACAACACCGCTATCTGCCGCAAAAAAGAAGTTCGTCAGGTAATAGTTTATTAGTAATTGCCCCAAGTACAGAAGAATAGCCGTAAATATACTTCCCGCGAACGCGATCTTCCATTTCATCTTGCCGTCGTGCAGGTATTTGAATACAAATAAGAAAATAAGAAAATTGATAAATATAATCGTGAAGTGTTCCAGAAACAGGATTAACGCTGTCTGGAGCCATCCTCCGTCTCTTAAAAACTGATCTCCTACGGATAAGAGCATTGAATGAGCAAAATAGACCACGATTACAATAATGGCCAGAATGGTCATGATCCCAACGGACACTCCCCGTGCCACTATTCCTTGAATCAGAGCATTTTTGCTGGCCCGGGCTTCTACATCAAAAAAAGCATTCAAACTGTTTCTTAACGAGTTAAACATGGCGGAAGAAGTGAACAGCAACACAACAATACCGACAATTTTCATTACCAATGTTCCCCCAGAACCTATCCCCCATTTATACATGAGATCGGTAAAAGTACTTACATCCTTGATACCCATGTTTGACTCCATTAAATAAGCAATGATTTCAATTATTCTTTCCTGACCAAGAATCAAACCTACACTCGATATTGCAAGATAAATAATGGGAACCAAAGCGAAAATAGCATAATACGCCAAAGCAGCCCCATGCATGAAGCTTTCTCCTTTGAGGAACTCGCGGAAAGTGGTCTTTACAAGGTCCAGGATTTGCGACCATGAAAGTTTCTTAATTTTTGGCGACATAAATCTTGTTTTGGCTCATCAAGGGATCAGTATTGTACACAACGATCTCTCGGTTGTTATTCAATTTAAAATAATTTGCATAGTATGCTCCCCTGAATTCATTTCTTACAGGCATAACTTCAAGCATAATATTCTTTCCGGCCTCGGGAAACAAGGAATATTCATTCGGACGGAACAGAATCTGCTTTCCATCAGAATAGACGCTATTCAATTCTCCGAAAAACCTTCCTTCAGCCAGGGATCTAGGTTTGAAATAAGCCTTTTCAGGGGTGTATTCAGTTTTAATTTGCCCATTGCTTAAAAAGAATATTCTATCTGCCCAGCCTAATGCTTCCTCCCCGCGGTGAGTCACAAAAATAACGCTCATATTCCTAAGTTCAGCGAGCCTCCTTATGTATGATCCAATTCTGCTTTGGAGATGAACATCCAGATGCACAAACGGCTCATCAAGCAGCAGCAACCTTGGCTCTTTTGCCAGGGCACAAGCCATACTCAGTCGTTGCTTTTCACCACCGGAGAGCATGTAGGATTTCCTTTCGGCCAAACCGGTAAGATCGAATACCTCAAGAAGTTCTGAGGTAAAAGAAATTCTTTCCTTAGGATCAAAATGGAGTAACTGATTTTGAATATTCTGAGAAACCGTGAAATAAATATCCTGCCGGAAAGACTGATCAACCATGGCAATTTCCTTATGTTCAGGATTAATTTTTTCTTCCGGACCAAAGATGCGGTCTTCATCCAGAAACATTTCACCTTCGGTAAGCTGAACTTTCGAACTGATCGCATTTAGCAGGGTTGATTTTCCCGCACCGCTGTGGCCCACCACACATATTATTTCTCCCTCTTGAATGGTGAAATTCAGTTTTCTGAAAATACTTCGTCCATCCGGAAACTCAAAGGAAATATTATGAACGGCAAACATTAATCAATCAAACTTTTAGGAAAATCCTGAAGTGCAATATAGATTCCCGGAACGGGATTGGATAGAGGCTCTGAATCTTTAAAGAGAACTTTGAGATGATAAAAATCGCCTTGTTCAAGATCACATTTCTCAATGAGTTTTTCCGAAAAAGCCATCATCGTTACCGAATTATCTTTTCCTTTTATCTCGACTATCCGCATGTCCGAAACCGGCTCTTTAAATTCTTCTCCGTCTCTGTAGCCTGTTAAAAAGTATATTCCCTCCTTTTCGGTAATAACCTCATCCACCTCATTCTTGATTTCAAGCTCATCCTCCCATTCAAACCTCCGGTTATTCGCACTTTCCTTACCTGCAAAATGTAAGTCTGCGTGCTCCTGTGAAAAATCCTCGTTCAATTTGAAAAAATTAGCTTTAAACCTCATCCTTACCGACTGTTTTTATCTTTCAAATATAGGAGCAATTATCGAATTAAAGCTCTATTTGAATCATAAGAAATCAGAGACGAAAGGTTTTCCAGTCATTCACGAGCTGTTCAAGTTTGTGTTTATTTGTACTGATATAATTTTCACCGTCGATCATGAGATTTTCAATGTTTTCGGGTGTGGCGTCATCCATTTCCTGATTGGCAGTGTTTATTTCCGGCTGAAAACGATAATAGATCAGTTTTTTATTGTTTCTGGCTTGTTCCAAAAGCGAATTATTCACCCTGTCTACTTCATGTTCAATATCATCATAAAGCGGTGTACTCAACTTTCCGGTTCCAAGACTAATAAGCATAAAAACATCGTCGGGATAGAATACCTGAGCGTGGAAGAGAGCAATCTCCGCCGGATTTTTTGCCGTCCGGATTCCGTCGGACAATAGCATATTTCCCAGCGGTACAGGAGGAAAATATTCGGGGACAGCACTACATGCGAGGAGTGCTTTTGCAAGTGAAACATCCCTAAATTCCTCCTTGAGATTACTAAAAACAAAGGGTTCGTTTCTGTTCTCATCGAAACTCACAAAAGCAAATCTGCTGGTTAGGTCTTTCAGACTTATGTCACCAAAATTATTTTCCAGTATCATTTTAAAAGGAAAATCCTTTTTCGTTGGCGAACTACTCACTGTAAAGATCTGGGCGCCTCTTGATATATATAAATTCAGAATGTTCTCCGGAAGATAAACGTATTTTCCGCTGTTTTTGAGCATCATTGCCGCAGAAATAATAGCTCCTGTAGAGGTTCCGGCTGAAAGATCTATGCATTCATTGATATTTCTGCATAGCCTGTTACGAACTACACGACGATTCAATTCACTGAGTATCATTAAGGGCAAGACACCTCTGATACCCCCACCATCAATTGAAAGAATTATCCTCAGTTTATTCATACTTCAATGTAAGCAAAATAGCTGAGAATAAAAAAAAGAGAGGTTAAATAACCCTAAAACTTAGTTAAAAATAACCGGAAGCTCTATTTTACCCGTAAACTCCTGCCTATGTGAAGCGTGGTTGTTGGACGAATATTGTTGATCTGACAGAGTCTACTCACCGTAGTCCCGTGTTTTCGAGCAATCTGGCTAAGCGTATCTCCGCTTCGAATACGATAATAACTGGATTGACCTGAACTCACCGAAGCCAAAGAACCATGACTTGCCGTAGCTCCCGGTTGAAACAATCCCTTATGAACGAAAAGGTTTTCGCTTCTAATACATTTATTTTTAAAGTCAATAATTTCCTCGGGATTCATCGGAGCGTCGTAAAACCTTGTTTCAAAATGAAGATGAGAACCTCTGGAATGACCTGTATTTCCACCCTGTCCAATCGGTTCACCTGCGACTACCTCTTGATTCGGTACCACGAGAATGTTACTGAGATGAGCGTAAAAGGTTTCCAATCCGTTATAATGTCTGATTACTACGAGATTACCGAATCCTGCATCGTTGTACTTGGCATACCTCACTTTACCGGAAAAAGCAGCAACAACAGTATCCCCCGTTTCGAGATCGATATCTATTCCATTGTGATATCGCCCTCTACGATAACCATAACTGGAGGTAATTCTACCGTTAAAGGGAATGACAAAATCTTTATGAGACGTATCAACAACGCATAACCAAAGGGTGTCTTTGAGCTTACTTAGATCGTTTGATTTATTAGACGAGTAACATTGTTCGGTATCCCAGGGAGAAATAAAATTCAGTGAAGAGTCACGCAGGATAAACTCATGCAAGGCAGGGTTAAGTAACCCGTCAAATTCCTGATCTTCCAAATATTCCCAGGTCCGGTTTGCGTAGATCAGCATAGTACCCTCCTCAGTTTTCAAAGTGTCTATCACCTCTTGAGAACTAACCTCTTTTACGGAAAAGAATAAAACAACAACAACAATAAATCTTACCATAAAACCTCATTCAGTGAGCCTATCCTTGAAAAAATCATGAATAAAACCCAAATTTTGACGGTCAAAAATAAATTATTTATGCTTTAAACGAACGTTAAATTTCGGAAAAGTTGTGCACAAGCCTACGTTTGGAAAGCCTCACAACGAAAATAATGCGTTATTTTACAGGGTTTTAAGGCTGTCAACCCCAGTAGTCACACCCTTGTATTATAACGTTTTATTAACAAAATTTTCTGCTCGGGTCGAACAGGTTCTCATCCTATCCCTGTGATTTTCTCTCCTTCGTCAAGAAAATTGTCGGGATGAGAGGATTACCTCTCTACGGTCGGTGCTCTCGCGGTAAACTGCTCGGGTCGAACAGGTTCTCATCCTATCCCTGTGATTTTCTCTCCTTCGTCAAGAAAATTGTCGGGATGAGAGGATTCGAACCTCCGATCTCTCGCCCCCCAGACGAGCACTTTAACCGGACTAAGCTACATCCCGAAAATTTGAGGGGCAAATATACATTTTTTTTAAGCAAGGAATAAATTTGAGCGGGAAGTTTATTTTTCTTAATCGGTCCTTTGACTTTTTACTGATTATTTTTCAGAATAAAGAATAATTGAATTATCTTGGCTCACTGCCAACGTATCTTAAATAATTCACGTTTATAGATTATTACAATTTGATCCCAAATGATTCCAATTTTCAAAAATATTCTCACAGTCACTTTTATCCTTCTCGTCACCGCTAAAATTTCTTTTGGTCAGTTCGGATTCAATTACAACGATTCGATCATAATAAAACGAGGGAGCGATACATTAAAATTCCCTTGGGCTGGCGGGCTTAATCATGCTCAGTTTTCAACCATTGATGTTGACTTTGACGGCAACGAAGATCTGTTCATTTTCGATCGAAGTACTAATCAGATCCGAGTATTTCTGAAAAAAACGGATCTTGCGACACCCTATTATAAATATCTCCACGACAGTAAATCTCTTTTTCCTCAGGACGTTCGGTACCGGGCTGCATTGGTTGATTATAACAGTGACGGCAAAAAAGATCTGTTCACCTATGCGGTGGGTGGGGTCAAAGTTTATAAAAATGTTGGAAATAGTACAGACGGCCTGATATGGGAAGTTGCCAGTAACAGGCTGGAATCTCAGTATGTAACTTCATTCAGTAATTTGTATGTCAGTTCTATCGATATTCCTGCATATACCGACGTTGATTATGATGGAGATATAGATGTTCTTACCTTCCACCTCGGTGGGGAACGGGTTGAATATCACAAGAATCTTTCAATGGAACTATATGGTATCCCTGATTCGCTTGTTTATGAATTGAGAAATGAATGTTGGGGAAAATTCACCGAGGATGCTACAAATAATACGGTGGTTTTAAATTCCACCAGCGGTCCATGCGGTTCACCAAACCTTGGAAACCCCGAGAAGTCCTTGAGACACGCAGGATCATCTCTGTTGAGTATAGACCTCAATAACGATCAAGTGAAAGATCTTATTCTGGGAGACGTAGCTCATTACAACCTTGTAGCATTAACAAACGGTGGAACTTCTCCCAATCAGGACTCTCCGATGGTTAGCAAAGACGAAAACTATCCGAGTAACACCACCCCTGTTGATCTGGGAATTTTTCCTGCTGCATTTTATGAAGACGTAGACCACGATGGTATTAAAGACCTAATCATTGGAACCAATGCTAACAATGGTTCTGAAAACAGGGCCGGGATATGGTTTTATAAAAATCTGGGAACCACGGATTTCCCCAATTTTTCTTTCGTCCGCGAAGATTTTCTTCAAAATGAAATGATCGATAACGGCAAGGGTTCAATACCGGTGATTGTTGATATGAACAATGACGGACTCAAAGACTTGCTTTTGACCGCAAACTTCAGATACAAGGACCCATTAGATAAGGAATGTAAAATTCAGTATTACCAAAATTCAGGAACAGCTTCTGATCCGGAATTCACTTTTGTCAGCGACGATTGGCTTTCCCTTTCATCACAGGGCTATGGCTTGAGAATTCACCCTTGCTTTGGCGACCTTAATGATGACGGACTGGAAGACATGATTATTGGAACGAGCGTCGGATTGTTACACTATTATGAAAGAACCGGTTCGGGGCCCAATGATTTCACACTTACAGAATTAAACCTGAAGGATCACACCGGATCAGAAATAAATCTTCAGAGTTTTGCTTCACCACAACTTTTTGACCTGGATAACGACGGCCTACTTGATCTAATTGTAGGTAAAAGAACGTCTGGAATACATTATTACAGAAATATCGGAACTGCTGCGGCCCCATCGTTCGAACTCATTACTCAAAATTTGGGTAATGTAGACATGGGAACGATGGCCTACCCGGATAATTATGCGGTACCGCACTTTGTACGTCACAACGATACAACGCATTTTTTTGCTGGAAACAGAGAAGGAACTATTTATTATTACGACAATATAGATGGAAATATATCAGATGGCGACACTTTTAACCTGGTATCCGACGTATATGCCAACATTGTCACAGAAGCGTTTTCAGCACCATTTATGGATACCCTGAGAAACGACAATCGTTATGATCTTTTTGTAGGAACAGACCTTGGTGGCTTATACGCTTATATAGCAGAGCCGTTCAGCGACCCTATAGTCGGTATGGATAAAAACATAAATAACCTGAAAGTCCTAATTTATCCAAATCCCAGTTCAAACGGAATATTTTTCGTTCAGACTTCTGAATTTGAAGGTGAAATTAAAATCAGTGTAACGGATGTTTTAGGAAAAACAGTATTTCAACATTCAGGTTTCTCAACCAAAACAGCAATAGATCTTAGTGCAAGTGAGGACGGTGTTTACTTCGTGCGCATTGAGAACAACTTCGGTCAGCTGAGCACAAAAAAGATCATCAACCGTTAATCAGTTTAGTTCAATTATCCGTACAAATCCTGAACTATCCATTATTCTTTCCGGAAGTTCCGGAAACTTGTCAAAAATACCATACACGGTAGATCCGGTACCCGTCATCGAAGCATATAATGCTCCGGAATCGTAAAGGAGATCTTTCAATCTTGACAACTGAGGAAATAGAGAAAAGATTCCGGGTTCGAAATCATTTTTAAGTCTGGATTTCCAGAAAACTGGCGGTTTTAAAATTATATCGGAAATATTCTCTTGGGGAACTGATGGTTTAATACTCGCGAATGCCTGTGCTGTACTGATATGAATACCGTCATTCACCAGCACAAGGTGTTTTCCTTTTAACGAGAGCTCAACCTCTGAGAGTATTTCACCGCGACCTAATGCCAATTGAGGTTTATTTTTTATAAAAAAAGGACAGTCCGAACCTAGTTCTAAAGCCATACCAAGCAATTGCTCCTCAGTTATATTCAGTTCAAAGAAATCATTGAGGAGCTTCAAGGTGAAAGCGCCGTTGGAGGAGCCTCCTCCCAATCCTCCCCCCATGGGAATATTTTTAAGAAGATGTATTCTCACCGACGGTATGGAATAATTCCTCACGATCATTTCATAAGCTTTAACACACAAATTCTGTGAAGGGTCCCCGGGAATACCTAATCCCGAAGATGTAAAAGCAAATGGATCGTTCCTAACTACCTCCAGAGCGTCGTTTAATTCAACCGGGTAAAAAACAGATTCAATATCATGATAGCCGTCGGAACGTTTTCTTAATACATTTAATCCTAAATTAATTTTACAGTTCGGAAAAGATATCATAACTACAAATTTAGATTGAGCGAACAATTTTTTGTAACTTTCGCCCCTCAAATATAGATAACATTATGTCAGTTTACTTAGATTTTGAACAACCGATTCAGGCACTGGAGGAGCAAATTGCGAAAGCCAGAGAGATAGGAACCGATGCCGAACTTGATATGACGGACAAGATCAAAGCCCTGGAGGCCAAACTAGAAAAAAAGACCGAAGAAATTTTTTCTAATTTATCCCCGTGGCAAAGAGTTCAGTTATCCAGGCATCCTGAAAGACCTTATACACTGGCATATATCAATGCGATAACCGGTGGTACTTTCCAGGAACTTCATGGAGACAGAAATGTCAAGGACGATAAGGCCATGGTTGGTGGTTTCGGATCCGTAGACGGAAAAACGATGATGTTCATCGGTCAGCAAAAAGGGATGAACACCAAAATGCGGCAATACCGAAATTTCGGGATGGCTAATCCGGAAGGATATCGAAAGGCCCTTCGATTGATGAAACTTGCAGAAAAATTTGACAAACCAATCGTTACATTCATAGATACCCCAGGAGCTTTTCCTGGTTTGGAAGCAGAAGAAAGAGGTCAGGGAGAAGCGATCGCCAGAAACATTTATGAAATGATGAAGCTCAAAGTACCAGTGATTTGCATCATCATTGGTGAAGGTGCTTCAGGCGGTGCTTTGGGAATTGGTGTTGGAGATAAGGTATTGATGCTTGAAAACACCTGGTACTCCGTTATTTCTCCAGAATCCTGTTCTTCCATTCTTTGGAGATCCTGGGATTATAAGGAAATCGCTGCAGAGGCACTAAAACTTACCTCCGATGATATGAAAAAGCTGAAACTGGTTGACGGTGTAATCAAAGAACCCGGTTCAGGTGCTCACAGAAATCATGAAGAAATGTTTTCTATTGTGAAGAGAGAGATCAAACGTCAGGTTACTCTACTCACAAAAATGGACCCTCAGGAAAGAATCGATAAGCGAATCGAGAAATTCTGTGAAATGGGTGTAACAAAATAAAATTTCCCGGCTTAAATCAGTGCGAAAATCGGACAAAGTTCGGTTTTCGCATTTTTATTTGATCTCCCTTCAAAAATGTAGCTCAGCCAAGGATGTTAGCGGTTAATTGCTGCGGACTGAAAGACAACCTACATGAGTTAAATCCATATCTTCCAATTGGTAAAATAGGTCAGTAGAGTGGTTGCTGTTTTGTTAGATATTCCTATCTTTAGAACCTTTATAAATCAAACCAACATGCAGAAAGCAATTACCAAAGCAAGTAAAAAATTTTTAGAAGAATATTTAAACAATGCCTCACCGACCGGCTTTGAAGTTTCAGGTCAAAAAATGTGGCTGGATTATGTCAAACCGTATATAGACGAGTATTTTGCAGATAACTATGGTACCGTGGTCGGAGTTATTAATCCTAAGGCAAAATATAAAGTAGTCATTGAAGCCCATGCCGATGAAATATCATGGTTTGTACATTATATCACAGATGACGGTTTTATTTACTTACGCAAAAACGGGGGGTCAGACCATATCATTGCTCCTTCAAAGCGGGTGAATATTCATACAGACAAGGGAATTGTTAAGGCTGTTTTCGGTTGGCCGGCAATACATACACGTGGCGACAAAGATGAAACTCCAAGCATGAAAAACATCACACTTGATTGCGGATGCACCTCCAAAAAAGAGGTTGAAAAACTTGGTGTTCACGTAGGATGTGTTGCTACCTTCGATGATGAATTTATGATCCTCAACAAGGATAAATATGTTGCCCGCGCACTTGACAACAGGATTGGCGGGTTCATGATTGCTCAGGTCGCCAGAATGATCAAGGAAAGCAAAACTGAATTACCCTTTGGGTTATACATCGTCAATTCTGTTCAGGAAGAGATAGGATTAAGGGGTGCTCAAATGATTGCTCAACGCATTAAACCTGACGTAGCAATCGTTACGGATGTTTGCCACGATACCGGTACACCGATGATAGACAAAAAAGTTCAGGGTGATCTTAAAAGCGGTGAAGGGCCTGTACTTACATACGGACCTGCCGTACAGAACAACCTCTTAAAACACATCATTTCAGTTGCCGAAAAATCAAAGATTCCTTTTCAACGACTGGCTGCTTCGAGGGCTACCGGAACCGATACAGATGCTTTCGCCTACAGCAATGAAGGTGTTCCGTCGGCTCTGGTTTCTTTACCAATCCGCTACATGCATACAACGGTTGAAATGTGTCATGAAAAAGATGTAGAAAATACTGCTCAGCTGATCTTTGAAGCGGTTAAAGCCTTGAAAGATAAGCAGGATTTCCGGTATATTAAATAAGCCGTTCATTTAATAAGGAAATGGAAATCAACGAAATAATAAAGGAATTTAAATCCAGGCAGACCAAGCCCATTTATTTTTTTCACGGAGAAGAACCCTTTTATATCGATCAAGGAATAGAAGCCGCCATGGAGTACACCCTTGAGGATCATGAGAAGGATTTCAATCAGTCGGTAATGTACGGAAAAGACGTTGATCTCAACGCCTTACTGGAAGAGCTTAAACAGTTTCCGATGATGGCTGAAAAAAGGCTGGTAGTGCTTAAGGAGGCACAGGAAGTAAAAGACTGGTCAGCGCTTGAAAATTATTTTGATAACCCCTCACCCACCACCCTTTTTGTAATCGGACATAAATACAAGAAGGCCGATGCCCGAAAGAAATATTTTAAGTCAATTCAGAAAAACGGTTTCATATTCGAAAGTAAAAAGGTTTATGAAAATCAGCTGGATACATGGATAAAGAACTACTTGAAATCAAAAGGATATACCATTACACTGAAAGCGGCGATTTTACTCATTGATTTTCTTGGAAATGACTTGAGTAAAATTGCGCGTGAACTCGATAAGCTTTCGATCATTCTTGAAAAAGGAACAGAGATCAGTGAAGTGCATATCGAGGAAAATATTGGTATCTCAAAAGATTATAACCCTTTTGAACTGTCGAGTGCGATCGCGAAAAGAGATGTCCTGAAGGCTCAGAAAATCATCAATTATTTTGAGCAAAATCCGAAAGCTACACATATTACCGTGGTAATTCCTACCATCTTTTCTCTTTTTGAAAGACTAATGAAGGCTCATTTCCTAGGCACAGGAGATATCAAACAACTGCAGATGAGTTTAGGAATTAATTATTTCGTGGCTCAGGAAATCATGAAGGCGAAAACCATTTATAAGCCAAAAAAAATCGCCATGAACATTTCCCTTCTTCATGAATATGATTTAAAAAGCAAAGGAGTCAACAGAGGCGCTGCTTCAGATTCAGACCTCATGCGTGAAATGATCTACCAGCTGATGCATTAGAATGAGAAGATTTTTTTTACATAGCGAAAAACTCGATGTGGACACGCTGATTTTGCCGGAGGAAGAATCCAAGCATGCATGTCGGGTACTCAGAATGCAGCCCGGAGACCAACTTTCTATTATCAATGGCTTCGGCGACGAACTTGTAGCGCAGATTACAGATAACAATCCTAAGCGATGTAAGGTCAAGAAAATAAGTTTCTCGCACAAGGAAAGAGATGATTTCGAGATTCACATAGCCCTGGCACCGACGAAATTAAATGACAGGTTTGAATGGTTTCTCGAGAAAACTACTGAACTCGGGATACACAGGATCACTCCCATTCTATGTGAAAACTCAGAAAGATCGAAGATTAAAACGGATCGCTATGAGCGAATAATAATTTCAGCACTCAAGCAGTCGCAGCGCCTGTATTTACCCTTCATAGATGAACTTACACCGTTTGAAACATTCATCAAGAATCACCCAAACGGTTTAATTGCCCACTGCTATGAGGGTCAAAAATTCGATCTAACTAAAAAAATACAGTCAAAAAATTGTCCTATATTGATAGGGCCTGAGGGAGATTTTAGTATTTTAGAAGTGGAAAATGCATTAAAAACAGGTTATACCCCAATTTCTCTGGGTAAAACACGGTTAAGAACTGAGACAGCGGGTATTTACGCATGCGCGTTGGTTAAAAATGAGTTGGAATGAAATTCAGATTAATTATAGTTTTACTTCTTTTTTTGTTTCCTTTTGGAGGTTTTTGTCAGGGAGACTACCAGCTTGCAGTGCTCAAATACAGTGGGGGTGGAGATTATTATGCCAACCCGACATCGGTGCCAAACCTTGTGAAATTTGCAAACGAAAAGGTTCGTGCCAATATTTCAGAGGAAGTTCCATACGTTGAAGTTGGAAGCCCACTCCTATTCACCTATCCGTTCATACATATGACCGGTCATGGCAATGTTGTATTTTCATCCTCGGAGAGGGAAAATTTGAGGAACTACCTTCTGGCCGGAGGATTTCTGCACATCGATGACAACTACGGAATGGATGAATTCGTTCGCCCCGAAATAAAGAAGTTATTCCCGAATTCTCCTTTGGTCGAATTACCTTTTGATCATCCCATTTTTCATCAGAGCTATGATTTTAATGGCCTTCCAAAAATTCATGAGCATGACGACAAAAGACCTCAGGCATTTGGAATTTTTGTAGAGGGACGATTGGTTCTACTTTACACCTATGAAACAGATCTCGGAAATGGCTGGGAAGACGCATCTGTGCACAATGATCCTCCTGAAAAGCGTGAAGCCGCACTTAAAATGGGCGTGAATATTTTGCAATATGTGTTTCTAAACGGAGGTATTTAACAATGAAGGCACTGATATTCATACCGCTAATATGCTCTCTGTCGCTGTTCGCACAGCAGAATTCAGAACCACTTCCTGAACCACCTTCCAAAGAAAATACCTTTCATTTTACGATAAAGAAATTTGAGAGACAACCACTTCCTCCGAATTATTTACTTGAAAAATTTGATGACCTGAGTAAAAGACCTCGTTCAACATATAGCAAGGAAGACAGTCTTTACCTTGGTTATCACCAGGTTCATAAGCAGAAATTCGGCAATGCCCTGAGTATCTTCTCCAGACTTAGAATGGATACTATCAGTGAAATTCACGCCAAAAAACTCTATCATCTTACACTTTTTAAAAATAAGCGACTGGAGGAATTAAAAGATCTTGAGATGTTCAATAAATCCAATGGCATCTTACCGAAAGAGATCATCCGAAAAAGGCTAATAGAGGTTTACATACTCCAAAAAAGAAAAAAATGGAGTATGCAGGACAGCACGATCTTTCCTATCCTTAAAGACAGTATTCTCCATGAATTTAGTGAAGGAAAAGGCGATCTGAAGGAAGATCTCTTACCTATTGCCCAAAACCTTGACGAGGTTATGCGTTTATTTGTCCTGTTGAATGACGGGTCCGATGACATTATTTCTCAGGCTTATGAAGAAATAGGGGATTTTCAGTATAAATATTTCTATGTCTCCAACGCTTACATATACTACTCTATTGCTGTTCATTACAACAAGAATAACCAGTCAGCATTGGAAAAAATGAACAGGATTAAGGATGAGATTTATGCCAATAATTATCTCCTCCCCAGTTTTAAGGTTAAATTCGGAAAAGTCATTTCTAACCGTCATCAACTTAAGGAACTCGACGGTGACGTGATTTTGCAGGACACGTCAGTGCTTAGGGGGGTTGATATCCTCGTTCAGTCGGAGCACTCAAAGAAAAAAGATTACATACCCTGGCTGGATTCTCAGGTACTTATAATTATTGGTCTCGCTGTCCTGCTATTATTCGTGGTTTTTGGTTTAAGCACAAATGATCGGAAAAAAAGCAATTCAAATAAAAAGAAAAAGAAGATCGGAAAAAAAGCTGAAAAGGACATGAATGAAAATAAGAATAATTCAGATGAAGACAGTAAATAGCTTTTAGTCTGAAACCCACATCAATAAATTCAGTCCTACCTTCATCCTTACAAATCCAAAAGTTACCGTTACTTCCTTACCTTCTATTTCTTCGACCAGACCTTTTTGCTTAGTGGCTATAAGTTTCACTGAACTTCCGACCTTAATCTTATCCTGATTATATTGAACCGTTATTTGGGAAGGTTTTTTATTCTTTTTCTTTTTGGACTCCTTTTTAAGTCTCTCCTCATTTTTTATTTCTTCAAGTTTAGACTTTTCAACAGTTATGTACTTTTTGACCTCGTCAAGCAAGTCTGCATTGAGATTCTTTCCCTTACCCCGCGTTTTAAATTTATCAATGAATGACTGCATTTTCTTCCCGAGAATTATCAGTTTTCCCGATTCTCCCGCTCGATCACGCAACTGTTTCAATTTATCCTCATAACCCGCTTTGTATCGCTCAAACTCAATCCTCGCTTCTTCTGCAAGTTGTTGCGCTTTGATATGTTCCTTATTCAATTTACTTAAATAAGATTTTTCCTTCTGAAGTTCGTTCAGTAAACGATCCATTTTAACTTTTTTGCCGTCAAGTCGGGACTTAGCGTCCCGTATTAGCTCCATAGGAATTCCGTTTATTTGGGCCACCTCGAAAGTGAAAGAGCTACCCGGTTGTCCGACTGATAGCTTGAACAAAGGACTCAGCGTATCCGTATCAAACAGCATGCAGCCGTTTACCGCATTTGCCAGTTCATCCGCCTTCAATTTAATGTTACCGTAATGCGTAGTAATCACTCCAAAAGAACCCTTGGCGTAAATTTGCTCGAAAAATACTTCCGCCAGAGCGCCTCCAAGATCTGGATCTGAACCTGTTCCGAATTCATCGAGAAGCAACAATGAATTCTTATTAGCCAGGTCAAGAAACTGTTTCATCCTTTTCAAGCGGTAGGAATACGTACTCAGTTCATTCTCGATAGATTGATTATCGCCAATATCCGTAAGCAAAGCTTTGAAGAAGCACATTTTACTATTCGGATTGACCGGCACAAGCAGACCACACTGAAGCATCAGCTGCAACAGACCGACAGTCTTTAGTGTAATACTTTTACCGCCTGCATTGGGGCCCGAGATCACAAGAATTCGTTTCGAAGCATCCATTGTGATATGCTGGGGAACAGTTTTCTTTCCGTTTCGCTGATTCGATATTCTGAGAACAGGATGGTAGGCATCGATCAGGTCCATTCCTTGTGCCTCACTGATCGCAGGAAGAAACCCTCCTGTTTCAATAGCCAGCCGTGTTTTAGCATTGATAAAATCAAATTTAACGAGCAGTTTCTGGTATTCAGTGATCAGTGGAAGATGGGATTTCAGTTCCTCAGTCAGTTTTCTCAAAATGATGATTATTTCATTTCTCTCATCATCTTTCAGCCGATCGATTTCATTGTTTATCGGTATAGTAGCCTCAGGTTCGATGTAGGTTACACCTCCACTTTTCGAAGAACCGGATATATGACCTCCGATCTGTCTTTTATAGGAAGATATTACTGCAAGGTATCTTCTCTCATCGAAAAAAGCTTCTCTTGTATCACTTAGATATCCCTTTCTTACCCATTTCTTCATTTCACGATCAAAAGCAATGTTCGACTGCTTTTCAAGTGATTTCAGTTCTGTCCGAATGGAATATAGCTCCGGAGAAGCATCGTCGCGAACCTTTCCTTTGGTATCAATAATCCTTTCAATAGCCGCTGTAATATCCTTTGTATAATAAACATTACTTAGAAGTGAGTTCAATTGAGGGTAATCCTCTTCGCATTTATTGAAAAAATAAATTAAATCATTAACCAGTGTTGAAGCCTGAAAAATCTTAAGAAATCCATCGACAGGCAAACTGGAATTTTTTATACCGAGCAACCTGATTTCAGCATGTAGTTCTCTGAACTCTATTCTCGGAAAAGGTAAACCTTCTGATCTTATTCTCAGTAACTCATCCGCTTGAAGCAAGTAGCGCTTAAGACTTCGTTTATCCGAAACTGGTTTAATATTCAGTACAATATCTTTTGCTCCCGAACTAACACAATATCCTTCAAGAAGCGATTGTATTACATCAAATTCAAGATCTTTATACGTCTGATCGTCGCAATATAACATCGATTGCAAAGCTAAGAAATGATTACATTTGTAACATGAAAAAAATCCTGGCAATTCTCGCGGGTTTACTTACTTTAACTCTTTTTGCTCTGGCAGGATGGGTTTTATACAAAAATTTCCTAACCACTCCAATGCTCATTGTCAATCTAATCCTGATAATGACCGGAGTACTCATGGGTTATACAGTTTACCATCAAATCCTTTATTACAACGGAAAAAATGTAGTCCCTTATGAAGATTATGAATTCCCTCAACTTGAAGACGGCTTGATCTACGTCCTTCCGTCGGATTTCTGTAGTAAAACAGAAAAATTTAAGGGTAATCTCTACCTCACCGGATTACGCGCGGCAAGAACAGATTTAAAATTGTTAACCGCTGATTATGTAAAACTGACTGATGAGGTTCATCTGAATTTTGACCAGGGCACTTCTGTCGAGGTAAAGGGTATCAGTACCATCGGCCTTGGTGATGAACAGTTTATTTTCTTCGGATTTGAACATTTGCGATTTATTTCTAAAGAGGAAGCGTTTGAGCTTTATTGGTATGAAAGTCATCTTGAACTGATCAGGAATGCTGAGAAATATTTGGTTCGTATTCCTGACGGAGCTCCTACTTTTGTATTCGACTGGTCGGAAAGGGATTGAGTAAAACTTATGCTGCACAGCACTTACGAAAAAACAACCTATTTTTCTCTCTTTCTTTCGGTCTGCGTTGGCTCAGAATCTGTACTTTTTTCCTTTTCTGTTTCCAGAAAAACGAGTAAAAATATTAGTCCGAGAAGGAGTAATAAAATGAACATTTTCGGATCCCTGTATAATGGTTTTCGGCCTCGTTTTGTCAGTCTTTCGTATTTGTGTGACAAGGTCGAAAAATCCTTATACCGTCTGATTTGCTCATCGGTTGGTCCCTTTTGACCATTCTTATCTAATTTATATTTCTTCATAATTCAGATCCCAGCGTTCTCATCTTTTCGATGATGCGGTAAATTTTCATTTTAGCATTAGCTTCCGTGATATCGTAGATATCGGCAATCTTTTTAAATGGCATATTTTGAAAAAAACGCAATTCAAGGAGATCAGCCTGATCAGGCGGAAGATCGTTTAACATTTTGATCAAGTTTTCGTAGTTTTCCTCAGTAAAACTATGGTTATCATATATTTCCCTGGCCAACGGAACAATTTCCTCATGATTGATTACGATTTCCTGAACTTTCTTATTCTTTCTGAAATACATGTTAATTTCGTTTTGAGCGATACGTATTAGCCATGTAGAAAAGGCATATCCCCTGTCTTCGTAACGTGACAAAGCACCCATAGCTTTTATGAATGTTTCCTGAGTTATGTCAGCACTCAGACTTTCATTACCGCCTAGTCGCTTAAACGTAAATCGAAAAACGATCTCGAAATTACGGTTATAGAGTTCTTCAAAATAGTGAATATTTTTTTTAGCTAAGACTACAAGTTCTCTTTCCGATATATCCGATCTATTTTTCCGTTTAAAAAACATGAATAGTTACAAATTTGGTTGTGCCTTCCAAGAATGAAATGTCACTTAGGTGAAAAGTAACGAAAAATCGACATAAATTTTCACTCTTTCATTGAAATGTATTAAATTTACACAAACAAAAATTAAAATTATCATGAAGAAAATTTACTTATTGGCGGGTGCGATGCTAATGGGTGCTGCGGTTAACGCGCAGGCTCCTTACAGCAAAGTATCAAGATCCCCTATTCAGAAAGGTGTTTATGCGAAAGAAGCTAAAAAACACACTGCTGCTCCAGTAACAACAAAGGCGGAAGGTGATGTTGTTTGGAGTGATGACTTTGAAACAGCTTCCAATTGGGCTCACGTTTCAGGTTCAGGACACACTGCTGGTGACTGGGCAATCGTAACGGCGATGCCTGCTTCACTAGTTTCCCAAGCGGGAGGTTACGGATTCACAACAGAAATGAACTCTCCAACAGGAGACGTGAATGGTGGTCAGTTTGCTTTCATTGACAGTGATGCGGCAGGTAATAGTGCTACTCAGGATGCTTATTTCGCATATCAGAGTGGTATTGATTTAAGTGCTCTTGGAAATCAAGCATTAACACTTAAGTTTCACCAGATTTATCGTCGTTATACTGAGGCATATTATGTTCAAGTTTCGAACGATGGAGGTTCAACCTGGGAAATTTTCAATGTCAATCCAAATGTTCCTGTTAATACGAATTCAAATGGAACTGAAATAAAAGAAATTAATATTTCATCTACAATTGGAACTGGAAATTGGTCCAACGATGTTCGTATAAGACTACATTATCAAGGAGCTTGGGATTGGTTTTGGGGAGTAGATGATATACAAATATATGAATCGTGGAACAATGATTTGGAATTGGGCAGCACGGTTGCTTTAGCCGGTAACGAGAGTCTAGATTATCATTTTATTCCCTCAAGCCAGGCTACTTTCCCAGGATTTAGTTTTCAGGGATTAATTTCTAACCCAGGAGCACTTGATCAAAACAATGCCGGTCTGAATGTGACCGTTTCGGGTACTACGTATAATCAAACAGGTGGTATAATCAATGGAGGAAGCACAGTTCTTGTATCTCAGGCTACTGATACTTTTGAAGTAACTAACCTGTTTGACATAGTAGGTGCAGGTACTGGTACATATACGTTAAATTATACTGCAGATCTTGGTGGAAATACCGATGCTAACCCAGGTAATAATACAGCTTCCTCAAATGTTTACTTTGGTGGAAGTGAATATGGTAGAGATAACGGCACAACTGAAGGTGGCCTGATTTCTCAGGTTTCTTCTCAAACAGACCTTCCGTTAAAGATCGGTAACTTGATGGAAATCTTTGATAACGTAGCCATAGGATACATTAAAGTTTATATCCCCATGCTTTCCCAGGCTGGGATGGATGCACGGGTAGGTGCTGAAATCGAAGCTGAAATTCTGTCTTATGATGCTGCATCTGGATCGTTTGTTTTCGAAGGTAATACAGATATCCATGTAATCGAAGCTACAGATTTCGGAACTTGGGTTAAACTTCCAATGGCAGGAGGCACTCCTCTTAACTTATTTGGTGGATCAACTATTTTAGTTACTGCTAACCACTTCGGTGGAACGGATGAAATGGTATTCCAAATGGCACAAAACGTAGAGGAAGGAACTGTTATAGGATATACTGCGGATGGTAACCCTTTCACTTTATCAGATCCAGCTGCGATTGCTATTCGCTTGGATGACGATATTACAGGATTAAGTCTTGAAGAAAACAATGCAGATTTCAACCTGTCTGTTTATCCAAATCCAGCTCAAAATGTTGCTAACGTTAGCTTCGAGCTTGAAAATGCATCAGATGTATCTTTCACGCTTACTGATATGTCAGGAAAAGTGGTTTACTCTGAGAATGCTTCAAACGTAGCAGCAGGTAAACACACATTGACTGTTCCAACTTCTGCACTTTCTAATGGGGTTTATTTCTATAACTTCAAAGCAGGAAATGCTGTAACTACACAAAAATTAGTGATCAATAAATAATAGATCCAGTTTTTAAAAGAAAAGGTCCGGTGCACGCCGGGCCTTTTTTTGTTTTCCTATATTTTCCATCGATCAGCATTCGATGTGCTCTCCCTATTCATAACTTGGTTTAAGGCTGAATAAAATGTATTTGGAGGGAAAAACTAGAATACCTTATAAGCAAACGTCGCCCAGACTTGCAAACAAATCCAATCGCTAAACACTAATCCAATTAGTGAATAAGTCCTCAACGAAAATATTTACACATCTTTAAATTCGCAGATTCGTATAGAATAATCGAACATATATTCAGTTTAGTTGCGAACTAACCGGACTTGATGTTCTATTCGCAATTAAGCTTCCTTTGTTTTAGGATAAAGTCCGTAGTGTTTAAAATCCTAGCTAAGACGTACTCGATATTCAATCATTCTTGAGCGATGGCTTGAAGCCCATTCTATTGTCGAATTCAGTCTGAAAGGAACACAAAGCATTTGTAGGATTTCTCAAATGAATATTGCTTCGGTCCCTACTTTGGACTCGACCGAAGAATTAAGGTTCTACATCGTTTATATGCCTGATATGAACCTGCCAAATCTAACGTCAAAGCTGATCAAGTGAATCAGGAGATAGAAATTGATGACAACTTACAGTACGATAAGGTTAGGCACAAAAAAAAAGGGATCCCGTTATGGATCCCTCTTAGTTTAGTATTTCAGGAGTATTACATCTTCATGAATTTCGTTGTTTCAACCTGCTTTCCAGACTGAGCACGTATAATGTAAGTACCTTGAGGAAGATCTGAAGCATCAAATACAACTTCATTTCTACCTACAGAAACATTTGTCTTCTCAATTCTTTTTACCATTCTTCCCGAGATATTAAAGAACTGAACCTCTAATTTGTTGCTCTCCTTGATATCGATTACAAGCGTACTGTTATATCTTGCCGGGTTCGGATAAACCTCAAGAGTCGGTTTGTTTTTCTTCTTATCAGCCAACGGTCCGCTTTCATTTTCAGAAACATTGAGCAACGAACTCGATGACCAGATACCACGACCGTAGGTTCCAACATAAATCTCTCCCGGACGTCTATTACCCTCTGTGAAAGATCTCCAGGATTGTCTGATCTCATAAGAAGGCGTTCCGAAAAACTGAGGATCCGAAACGTCTGTCCACGTTGCCCCCCCATCTTCAGAAAGACTTACACCATTAAATGTCGAAGCAAAAAGAATATCATTATCATCACGATCAATAATCACATCGTAGAATGCAATACCACCTTGGGAACCTACCATAGTTATAGTCGGAGTAGCAGATGCTGCGTTCGAAGATCTGTATACATTTCCGTTAAATCCTTGAGTGGCAACCAAATCATTAGCGTTTGCAGGATTCACTCCAATTCCAAGGAAAGAACCTGAAGCCACAATCGTTTTCGAAGTAGCAGTAGCGCCTTCATCCAGATCTGTTTTAGTCTCAAAATCAGGGTCAGATGTATAAACCGAACCTAAACCGTCAATTCTAGAGATAGATCCACCCGCAGCTACGAACATATGATTTAAGTCCCTGCTGAATGCAACATCAACCTGACTCGACCCAAGATTCTCAGCGATTCTTACCCATTTTGGATTCGCAACAGAAAGTCTAGCTGCATCTCTTGTACCCCATAACTCACCTCCATTTAAAGAAGTACTTAGAACAAACCATGATTGGAATGGATCTTGAACCGTAAGTGTATCCCATGCTATTCCTAGAGCGAATGTATCTCTACCCAGTTCATAAGTTTTACCGTCAGGGTTTGACCCTATGTAATAATCATAGGGAGTTACACTTCCTACTACAACAGTATCTTCAGCTCCTGAAGGAAGTTCAACCAGTAAACTATCTCCTACTAGCGGAGGATAATTTCCTGAAGCCGTTGGGAACGGAGTGAAATTCAAAATACCTAGATCGTATTCCGTACCAAAATTATTGGAAGCGGTTACCACATATTCTGTTTGAGTTAACGCCGGATTGTAGTACAGCGTGTCATCATAATAAATGTTTGAAGGAGTTACATAATCTATTGTATCTCCGGTAGCCAAACTTGGAACCTGAACAACATCGCCTGTATTATAGCTCGCCTGAGGCACGAAGATAACTGAGTCTTCTGAATTCAGGTCGTAGTATTCTCCGAAATGGAACTGAGTATGGAAAGGATGTTCTCCTCCGTCACCTACAGGAGAATAACCCGGTAAATTTGCAACGAACGAGTTAAAGGTTTCACCACCATCTCCGGAACGGTACATTACGTTATACTGACTACTCGTAAAGATAACGTCAGGGTTAAAGAAGGAAATTTCACAAGTAAATCCGTCTCCACCTGTAGCACGCTTAAATTCCTTATAGGTTGCATTTGTATGATCGTTATAAAGTGCTCCATTATCCTGAGTACCTCCTATTACGCTACCGTGCTTGTCATATCCGATTGCATAAAACTGAGTTACGTTATATCCTCTGTTTGCGTGATAGAATGTCTGAGCAAGATCCGTAGACACCCCAATACCACCATCGTTACCAATGTATAGGCGGTTCTGACTGTCCCACTTCAGTTCGTGATTATCAGCGTGAACATATAAGCTTGAGGTAGGATTAGCAAACCATAAAGATATTCTGTTCCAACCACCAGCAGGAGGGTTATTAATTACCTGCTTCCATTCGTGTAGATCGATACCACCTACAATTACCCTTTTAGGATCAGTAGGATCGAATGTCACAACAGAATTATATGTTCCCTGATTTCTGTAATCAATAACGCCACTCGGATCATCTGCCGGAGTAGAAGGAGTATGTTTGGTCCAGGTTGCTCCACTGTTCAATGATATCCACTGCCCTTGATTGTTTGAAGAAGTCGTAGCGGCATAAATAGAATACGTGTTATCCGACTTTCTTTTAGAAATGGCATATTCAATTCTGGTAAATCCGGTACTCGCAATTTGTCCAGCTGCATTCCCTGAAACATCTGACCATGTCTGACCCCAGTTTAATGAAACCCACGTTCTGTTATTTGCAGCAGCTACAACAATTACATTTCCATCCATCGAGTAAGCCAAGGTTTTAGATCCCGAACCACCATAAGCAGTAACATTACTCACAGAACCACCGAAGGTATACTGTTTCAAACCGGTGTTCGTAGTGAAATAAACCGTAGCATTGTGCTTAGTAGCTGCAACTCTATTAATTCTTGATTCAGAAGCTGTTCCAGGAACTAACTGCCATGTTGCACCAAAATCTGGCGTCACATACAGTCCGCTTCCGCTCCATGATTCGTCAAGAGAACCCGTGGCAACATATATATTGCCACCCTGATCCTGAGCGATAGAAGAAATAAACTGTCCTCCCGGGAAATTCTCAACTCTGTCCCATTGGTTTGCGTTGTTATTCGAAACATACAAACCTCCTGAAACACCACCTGCCCAAATTCTGTTTTCGTTGATATGGTCTACAAGAATAGCCCTTGTTCTACCACCGATATTATCCGGACCCTGCTCAAACCATTCAACGGTTACAGCCTTCGTCTGGTTTGCACGATAATTCATCATAACCTCGTTTAAACGCTCTGGAGTTATAACCTCACCGGTCTCAACGTCGATCATCATGCCTTTCAACCATTCCTTGAAATCATTGGCGTCATTTTGAACAGCCAGTCCTCCCCTGTCCTGTGTATATTTAGCAGGAACCTCACTCTTGAACGACTGAGAAATGAAAGTCGAAAGGGCAATAGCAGCCACTCCGACACCACCGATAAGTAATCTATTTCGCTTCATATGCATATATATTCATTCGTATTTGAAAACAATTTGAAGGCGCCAATTTAATCATAAATATTTAAATTTTAAATAAAATTAACACCAATTCAGTATTTTGTAAAGTTAATGTCAGTATTAAATCTTTCCGTATACACTATAAACACTTTCTTTCTAAAATTAACATGTCTATTTCTCCATGTCGAATATATGTTTTTCGGCATGATAAGAAGATCTCACCAAAGGGCCTGATTCCACATATTTGAACCCCATTTCAAGTCCTCGTTTTTTGTATTCTTCAAACCTTTCCGGTGTAATAAATTCGGCCACAGGCAAATGCCTTGAGGTTGGTTGCAAATATTGCCCCAACGTAATAATATCCGTTCCAACCGACCGAAGATCTTCCATGGTCTCAATAACTTCTTCATGTGTTTCTCCAAGCCCAAGCATTATTCCCGACTTGGTTCTCATACCCGCTTTTTTTATGCGGAAAAGCGCTTCCAGACTTCTGTCGTATTTCGCCTGAATCCGAACTCCTTTAGTCAATCGCCTTACGGTTTCCAGATTATGTGAAACTATCTCCGGCGCAACGTCCGTAACGATCTTGAGATTTTCCCATTTACCTGCAAAGTCAGGAATCAATGTTTCCAACGTAGTTCCGGGCGACTGATGCCTAATCGCTTTAACCGTTTGAGCCCAAATATTCGCTCCACCATCCTGGAGATCGTCCCTGTCTACCGAGGTGAGAACAGCGTGTTTTACACCCATAAGTTTCACTGATCGAGCGACTCTTCCGGGTTCGAACTCATCCACAGGCTCCGGGCGACCTGTCTTAACAGCACAAAAACCACATGAACGTGTACAAATATTTCCGAGAATCATAAACGTTGCAGTTCCCTCACCCCAACATTCGCCCATATTCGGACAACTTCCACTTTCGCAAATCGTGTGCAATTTGTGCTCATCAACCAGTCGTCGAACATTACGGTAATTTTCTCCCGTTGGCAACTTAACCCGCAACCATTTGGGTTTTTTAATTTTCGTCGGCTTATCCTCTATTAATGTTGACATATATTTTCTGTACCTTAACCGTTTGGTTTCATCCTAAAACGTATAAAGACCTTCGTCGGTTGAACAATCAGTAAAGAAACCGCAGGAAAGTCATTTAAATGTCAAACGAAAACCTTAATTTTGATCACAAATTTAAGCAATATTCAGAAGTATGACAAAAATTAAAGTTTCCTATCTTGGAGATCTTCGTACCTCATCGGAACATCTGGAATCAGGAGAAAAAATAAAAACCGATGCACCTAAGGATAATAATGGTAAAGGTGAAGCCTTTTCACCGACAGATCTTCTCGCTGCCTCTTATGCCAATTGTATGATGACCATTATCGGCATATACTGTGAAAAGCACGATCTGAATTTTAAAATGTGTGAAGCAGAGGTCGAAAAAGAAATGAAAGACAACCCAAGAAGAATCGGAAAACTCACGATAAAATTCGATCTAAGCGAAAATGACTGGTCAGAAAAGGACAGAAAAAAAATAGAGAACGCAGCAAAAAACTGCCCGGTTGCAAAATCCATTTCCACGGATGTAGAAACAGATATCTCATTTAAATACAATTAATCCTGATGAACAGAATTGTTTTAATTTTCTTAACGTGCCCGTTTTTCTTTTCCTGTGCTCAGGACAACTCAGACAAAGGATCAGCTGCGGATGATCACAAAACTGAAGTCGCTTCCACCGAACTTGATTTCCAACTGAAAAATTATTTCTCTGATGACGAAAAACTTTCTCGTGCTGTAGACAGTATATTCGGTCAGCTTGAGCATTCAGAGAGAATTGCGCAGATGATTATGCCGGCTATTGGAGAACACGGACAGTCTGCAGCTACTATCGACCATCTGGTTACTCAAGGGAAAATAGGCGGCTTGCTTTTACTTAACGGAACGAAAGAGCAGTTTTCGCAATGGGTAAAAAAATATGATCGTCTCAATGATTCTCTGAAAAATCTTCCTTTCATTTACAGCGCCGACGCTGAACCAAGCCTGATCAACCGAAAAATCAGGAATACTGCCACCGTACCCAAAGCCAATACGCTAAAAACCGAAGCCGAAGTGCGAAAAGTTGCAGAAATTATTGCCCGGGAACTTAACGCTATTGGAATCAATTACAATTTTGCCCCGGTTGTAGATATGTCACCGAATACCACCGTGGGTTGGAGAAGTTTCGGACATGAACCGGACAGCGTAATCCCGTGGTCCGCAGCTTTTATTGAAGTCATGCAGAATCACCAGATTATGGCCACAGCCAAACATTTTCCCGGACATGGGTTTGTCGAAGGTGACACGCATAAAAAACTCGTTTATATCAACGGAGAAATGAAGGAAGTTCAAAATTATCCTCCGCTCATTAAAGACAGTGTGATGAGCGTGATGATAGCACATATCGCGGTGGAAAATAATCCGCAATACGATACCGGAGATATGCCTGCAACGACTTCTCCGAAAATTGTGAAAGAACTATTGCGCGACAGCCTTAAATTTCAAGGAATCATTGTTACGGATGCCTTGAATATGGGGGGAGTAAGAAATGTAAAAGATGCCGATCTTCTCGTAGTGGAAGCGGGTTGCGACATTTTACTTATGCCCCTGGATGCAGAGGAAGCACATGCTAAAATTCTCGAAAAATACAACAGGGACGAAGCGTTCAAAGCCAAAGTAGATGCATCTGTAAAAAGAATCATCCGGGCAAAATTATGCCTCGGATTGCTTCATTCTAAACAGTAATAATCGCAAGAACGACACCGACTAGTAAAGAAATCAGTTTAACGAAATTGAATCGGTGGTTTTCCGAGGCTTCAAAAATAATTGTCGTGGAAATGTGCAGAAACATCCCGACAACTACAGCTAAAATGATCTCCATATCGATGAGCAAATGAGCTACACCGAAATGACCGAAAAGTATCCCCAATGGAGCCATGAATGCAAAGGCAGTCAGAATTGCCCATGCTTTCCATTTTCTGAATCCGGAAGCGAGTAACAGAGTCATTAGGGCTATCGCCACAGGAATTTTATGAAGTATAACCCCCAGAAAAAGCCCTTTAACTCCTGAAATCGCGGAAACGTGTTGATGGCCGTGATCATGTGAATGAACATTTACGAGGTCATTAAGCAAATCACTGTTATGAAACTGACCTTCCAACGGTATCCCTTCAATAAACGAGTGTATACTCAGCGATATAAAGAGCATCCATGGAATAGCTCCCGGTTTATTCTTCACATGAATATGTCCGTGTTCCACCCCTCCCGAAAAATATTCCAAAAAGAGTTGTATCAAAAAACCAAGGAGAATATAATAACCAATAGTATCTCCGTTATGCACGTAAATTTCAGGAATGAAGTGAATAAAAGCAATGGCCAACAAAAACCCTCCGCTCAAGGACAAAAGAAGTTTTATCAGTTTACCCCTGTTAAGGTTTTCCAAAATAGCTACTACTCCACCGCCTAAAAAAACGGCGCCAACAAGCAAGGCAGCTCCTAAAAATTCATTCATATTTTATTGGCTATAATTATCAACCTCCTGGAAGAATTAATATCGAAGGGATTCAGCATGAAATTACCGAAAAGTTTAGCAATCTCAAAACCAGACTGCTTGAGTAAATTCTCAAAATCCTCTAAAAAAAGAGCCTGCACTCTTTCCTGAAAATCTGTACGGGTATTATTATCTAAAACCCCTATGTATTTGAAAATATGTGTACCGTCAAATTCCCTGCTGATATCAAAAGTAATCCCGTCAATCTCTTTAGTTTCCTTAGGAACCAGGTTTTTAAGTACCACAGGGACATTCATGAAATCAAGCACCAGCTTTCCACCCGGTCGCAGCATTCTATGAACAGCCGTTAAAACGCGAAGATTATCCTTCGAAGAGTCGAAATAGCCAAAACTTGTAAAAAGATTAAATACCACATCAAACTCATTGTCCTTGTATACTTCGCGCATATCGTGAACATCGAAATGAAGGCCTTTCTTCTCCAGTTCTTTTGCTTTCGAGATACTGTTTTCAGAAAGGTCCAGACCGACAACGTCAAGCCCTTTTTTATTCAGATAGAGCGCATGCCTACCCTTTCCACAGGCAAGATCAAGGCATTTCGTACCAGAAGGGACTTTGAGTTCATCGAGCAAAGCGCTAATAAAAAGTTCTGCCTCCTTTTCATCCCGATGTTTGTAAAGGGTATGATAATATGAAGTATCAAACCACTCTTCAAACCACATAACCTTCTTTTCTTGAGACATACAATTAATGTAAGAGTGCAAAGCTATTCATTCCCCGAATAAAATGCAATAAAGTTGCATCTTTAAATAAATCATCCTCGAATAAATGCTTGTTTCGAGGCACCCAAATACTGCTAACAACTGATTCTAAACACCGGCGGGATCGGATTAACTTACAAATTTCAACTGATTTTCATACATTTGGTTGAACATTTGTAACATTTTGATATATTTGTCTGTATTATGTATTAAATTCTGTTACTTACCTACATGTCGTTAAAGAGCATCTACGAATTGTACCAAGCCATGGAGAGAGACCACACAATGCTATCTTTCAAGGGCGTGGTTACCCCCGAACTGCTTTCTTCCGTTCTGCAAATAATGGAATCCAAATTAAATCATGTAGAGAAATCAAGTAAAACAAAGAAAAAGGTTTATAACGTATTGGTTGAATGCCTTCAGAATTTATACCATCATAATGAAAATATTGAGGGAGAAGAAGGAATCAATTTTCTGTTTTCAAAATCGGCACTGTTAATGATTTCAAAAAACGATGATCATTATGAGGTTAAGACCGGTAACTATATCCTGAAAGATAATACAGAGGATCTCAAGGCAAAGCTCGATGATATAAATGCTATGAATAAGGATGAACTTCGCGAGCTATACAAAACCGTTTTGAACGATGGCGAACTGAGCGACAAAGGAACGGCCGGATTGGGAATGATAGATATAGCAAGAAAGTCAGGAAATAAATTGGAATACAATTTTTTAAGCGTAGATAAGAAATACGACTTTTTTTGTTTAAGTGTAAAAATAAATTAATCAAGATAAATTATGGCAAATCTAAACATGGAAGGGTCACCGAAGACACCAACGATCAATTTTGATGCAACCACGGGTGTTCTGGAAGTGAAGGGGAGATCGATACCTGAGAATTCTGTTGAATTTTACAAACCCCTTAATGAATGGGTGGAAGAATACAGTAAGGCTCCTCAGGCGGTAACTGTTTTTGACGTAAAGCTGGAGTATTTCAATACATCTTCATCCAAATGTATCCTGGACCTATTCAAACTGCTCGAATCAATTGACGGTAAAGGTACAAAGGTAACTGTAAACTGGTATTTCGAAGAAGATGATGAAGACATGGAAGAAGCAGGAGAAGATTACCAGGCCATCATCAGTCTGCCATTCAAAATGATAGAGGTGGAAGAAATATAAGCATGAAAAAGATCGGTTTAACCGGTGGAATAGGAACAGGGAAATCTACTGTTGGTAAAATTTTATCCATACTAGGTTTCCCTGTTTTCAATTCAGACAAAGAAGCTAAAAGGATCATGACCGATGACCCCACTATCAAAAAAGATATTCAGAATCTTTTGGGGGATCACGCTTACATGGGTGAAGAACTGAACCGGGCATATGTTGCTCAAAGCATATTCAGCGATCCGGAACTTAAAGAGAAGCTCAATCAAATCGTTCATCCCGCTGTTCGGAAAGAATTTAACCGATTCGCCGCCAAAGCAAAGACCCCGCTTGTATTCAATGAAGCCGCAATTCTTTTTGAAACCGGGGCTTATAAAAATTTTGACGCAGTGATACTCGTTACTGCAGATGAAAATATCAGGGTGAAGCGACTTAAAGGCAGGGATGGATCTACGGATGAACAGATTCGCGACCGCATTAAAAACCAGTGGGAGGAAAGTAAAAAATTAAACCTAACCGATTACATTATTTACAACAACGAAAACGATTTACTCGTGCCGCAAGTAGAGAAAATAATCGGTAAACTTCTGTAGTTTTATTATTTGACTTCGGTATAATCATCAAATCCCGAATCATCATCGTCATCATCCGACCGGCCGGAAGATCGTCCACCGGATAAGAGGGCAGTAAATCCCTGAACCACCTTCATGATTATAGATATTACAAAGAAAAAACCTATAACCTTGAAAATGAAGCCGAATATTGGTGTATCTTCAATGTCAACGATTGTTTCGTAAAACCAGGTACTGATAGGGTTGACTGCGTACTGAGGGTAAAAAATAAAACCTGTAAAAACGAGTACGGAAACGATAATCACTACGGATTCATACCTGATATCAAAAACAGGCTTCATCTGATTCATAATGTTCCGCATTCCCATATTTCCCTGAACGGTAAAAAGGCTCTGTCGAAGCTGCGCGTTTTGAATTTTTCCTATAAAATAGATAAGCAAGATTAAGCCTGCTATGATAGTTTTATTGTAATCAATATTCCCTTGTGCCTGATCAAGACAAAAGAGCATAACCACATCCACCAGAAAAAAATACCTCACCAGTTTGATGATATACGCCTCCAGCAACATTTTCTTTCTTCCGCCCCGAAGCAAACTGAGTCCGAGGTTTATCAACCACCATAAAAATCCGAAAATGGCCAAAACCACTCCCAAACGAAAAATAAAGTTTAGTATCTCCACACCACAAAATTGCAAATTTCTATTGTTTCTGAACTCAAGATCACCTAATTTTCTCTACACTTTGTATCTTTACGCCCTTATTAACTATAAAAAATGACCTGAGCAACACGAATACGTCGCTAAGGTCGTACTATATATCATACCTCGAAACAAACTTTGTTATGAAAAAATTCATCTTATACATCGCACTATTTTTAAATTTCTTTGCCGTTCGTTCTGAAGAAGGAATGATCATCCCCACTTTGTTGGGAGCATTTGAATCAGATATGCAAGCCATGGGGATGAAACTGAGTGCAAGTGATATTTACGATGCCAATAACGCCAGTCTGAAAGATGCTATCATTCATTTCGGCGGAGGATGTACAGCAGAGCTCGTATCACCCAAAGGATTATTGCTCACCAATCATCACTGCGGATTTTCTCAGATCTATTCTCATTCCACTTTAGAAAACAATATTGCGAAATATGGATTCTGGGCGAAAAATCAGAGCGAGGAGCTTTCAAATACAGGTCTTACTGCAGCAAGAATGGTAAGAATTGAAGACGTCACATTGAAAGTACTCGAAGGAACAGAAAACCTCGAAGGAGCAGACCTTGCTCAAAAAATACAGGCCAACATAGCCCTGATAAAAGCGGCTTCAATCAAAGGTACCCATTTTGAGGCAGATATTAAGCCCTTTGATTATGGCAATAGTTATTATCTGCTTGTTAAAGAAACCTTTTTGGATGTGAGACTTGTTGGAACCCCTCCAAATACCGTTGGGAAATTCGGAGGTGATACCGATAACTGGGTTTGGCCGCGACATACTGGGGATTTCTCCATGTTCAGAATCTATGCGAATTCGGAAAATAAACCGGCAGAATATAACACGGAAAACAAACCGTATTCACCTATCAAATATCTACCTATATCTCTTAAAGACAGAAAGAAAGATGATTTCACAATGGTTTTTGGGTTTCCTGGCCGAACAGACCAACATACGATCTCGTCTGAGCTCAATTTCATTATTGATGAAATGAGACCAGCTCAGATCGAAATGCGTGACCTTTCGCTTTCTGTGATTAACGCAGCAATGAAAAAATCTGAGAAGACAACACTTCAGTACGCCTCAAAGCAAGCGAGAATTGCCAACGCATGGAAGAAATGGATAGGTCAGATCGATGGTTTAAAAAGAGGCGAGGCGGTTCATAAGAAAATTGTTTTCGAAGAAAATTATGCTGAAAAAAGTAAAACCAAGGATGCCTGGAAGAAAGAATACGGAAACGTAGTAAAATCACTTAATGAACTTTCAATTAAGCATAAGGATGCAGATTTCGCGTATAATCTTTACATTGAATATGTGTTTGTAGGACCTGAAATGTTTAGCAGAGCTGAAGCTATTGATAAGTTATTGGAACTTTACGGCAAAGAAGATAAATTAGAATTCGAAGCCCTCAGAAACAAGATGATTGAAAGCGCCCCCGGATTTTATAAAAATTACGATAAGCAGATAGATCAGGAAATTTTCGCGTTACAAAGCGAATATTACAAGAAGGTGATAAAGACAGATTGGCTGCCGGCCTCTTTAAAGGACAGTGAGCCCAGAGCACTTGCCGAAAAAATTTATTCTTCCTCATTGTTGACGGAAGAAAGCAAATATCTTTCGCTGCTAAAGAATTTCAATAAATCGGCGGTTAAAAAATTAAATAAAGATCACGGTTATAAACTGTATAAGGAACTTGGTGAAATATTCGATACAAAACTACTTCCTGACCTCCGAATCTATTACGGAACTAAAAATGAATTAATGAAAACATACATCAAGGGCATGTACGAAATGTTCCCGAACGATAAGCATTGGTCAGATGCAAACAGTACTTTGCGCGTTACCTACGGAAAACTTGAAGGTTCAATTCCAAGAGACGGCATGAAATACACTCCACATACAACGCTGGATGGAGTTATAGAAAAATACAATACCGGAGAAGAAGACTATGCTCTTTTGCCGCGAATGCTCGAATTATATGAAGCGAAAAATTACGGTCAGTATGCGCAGGATGGAGAATTATGGGTTTGTTTTACGGGATCTAATCATACCACAGGAGGAAATTCGGGTTCACCTGTGATTGACGCTGAAGGAAATTTAATAGGGATCAACTTTGACCGCAGTTGGGAAAGCACGATGAGCGATTATATGTTTGACGCATCCAGGTGTCGTAACATTTCGGTAGATATCAGATACGTTCTATGGCTTATTGATATCTACGGCGAGGCGCCACATATCGTCGCTGAAATGACGCTGGTGAAATAAATAAAATCGGGTACAATATTTTGCGTTAAGTAAAGTTAAGTGTAGCATTTAATGAAATTATTCTAATAACAGATGGAAGAAAAAAAAGCGAAGGGTAGTTCTAATGAATTATTAATATTTATTTGGAAAAATCGTAAGATCCTTTTGTTCACCGCAATTATTTCGGGAATACTCGGGGTGGTTATCTCTTTTCTAATGACCGTATTATATGAATCTAATGCTATCGTCTTCCCTGCTGCAACGAGCACCGTATCATACAGTGAGCAACGAAATGCAAAGGCGAATGCTATGGATTTTGGTGAAGAAGAACACGCTGAACAATTAATCCAGATTCTTCAGTCTTCACGTATCCGTCATCGCATCATCAACGATTTTGATCTTGCAAAGGTATACGAGATAGATAGAAACGATGAGAATTTCAATCATAAACTGGGCGAAGCTTATCAAAAGCATATTAGTTTTGAAAGAACCCGTTATGGTTCCATAGATATCTCTGTATTAGATACAGATCCGGAAAGAGCAGCTCAAATTGCAAATCGTATCGTTACTTTGATCGATACCGTAAAAAACAACCTGATCAAAGAAAGAACTATTCCGGCCTTTGAGGTTAATAAACGTAAACTGGATAAGCTTGTGGAAGAACAAAAAGCCCTGGTTGCTGAAATGGACAGTCTTTCTTCCCTCGGCGTGGTAAATGCCGAAGCGAGGGCAAATTTATTTTCCGCGCTGAATGAAGCGAAAAACCCTTCGGATAAAGCACTGTTTCAGGAAATTATAGATGTGAATCTAAAATATGGAGCGAAATATGACGCCTTAGCGGAACTGCGGGATTTCAGAACCGAAAAACTGACTGATCAGGAGGTTGCTTATGAACAGGCAGAATCCGATGCTTTTGAAGACTTTAATCATAAATTTGTGGTAGAATGGGCAGTACCCTCCGATAAGAAAGCCAAACCCAAAAGAGCGGTAGTTGTTTTGGTTATTACCTTCGGCACCTTGTTCTTTATGATTATTACACTGCTAATCAGAAATAAGCTCCGAGAATTAAAAAGAGAGGTTTAATTGGAATTAATAAGGAGATATAACTGGGTCTTTCTTTTGGCCATTCTGTTTCTTGGGGTAAATTCCTTCCTAATCTATAGGGACAATTATTATCTGAATGCACTTCCGGCAGTGCTGGCTGTAATTTATTTAGCATTTTTCAATGTTCAGTCGGTTTTTCTGCTCATCGCTTTTTGTGCTCCCCTATCTGTAAACCTAGAAGAATTCACAGATGGAAAAATAGGACTTTTCCTACCTACCGAGCCTATTCTGTTCGGACTTTTGTTACTCATTATTACCAAACAACTCATATCCCCTTTTCTACCCCGTGAGATATGGAAAAGTCCGATTATCTGGGCTCTTGGATTTTATGTCGGCTGGATCTTTCTTACTTCCATAACCAGTACTTCTACGGCAGTTTCATTCAAGTTTCTCCTGATGAAATTATGGTTTATCGTTCCAGTGATCTTTCTTGGAGTGGTTGTATTTAAAAACATGACAAACATCATCCGCTTTCTGTGGATGTACGCATCGGGAATGGTAATCGTTATTCTGTACACACTTGTTCGTCACTATACCTATGGTTTCGGTGAAGAGGAGGGCCATTGGGTAATGTCTCCTTTTTTCAAGGATCATACGATTTATGGTGCTGCAGTGGCGATAACACTATTTTTTGTATTGGGTTTGATCTTATATAAAAAACACGATCCCTTGAAACAGTTGGTGCTCTTTATCATGTTGAGCGTTACCCTTGTGGGGTTATACTTTAGTTATACCAGAGGTGCATGGCTTAGTGTGGTCGCTGCTGTAGCAGTATGGTTGTTCATCAAATATAAAGTAAAGTTCAAATATTTGCTTTTGACGGGTGTTTTTGCGCTAACATTGGTCATTCTTTCATGGGATCAAATACAAATGGAGCTCTCCAAAAACACAGCAGAACATACAACAACCGATTTTGATGAGCGTCTGCAGTCGGCAACAAACATCACCTCCGATGCTTCAAACCTCGAACGATTAAACCGATGGAATGCTGCATGGAAAATGTTCAAGGAAAGACCAGTGTTCGGTTTTGGCCCGGGAACCTATGCCTTCGAATACGCCCCATATCAGGATCCTGAAATGTTAACCATCATTTCAACGAATTTTGGTGACATGGGAAATGCGCATTCCGAATTTTTAGGACCGATGGCAGAAATGGGATTTTTCGGAATTTTATCTGTGATTCTCTTTGTTGCAGCACTTTTTTACAGAGGAATAATGCTTTATATCTCCATGCCGCGAGAGTCGCACGATGATAAAGCGATGAACAGACTTCTTCTATTCATATTACTCGCCATGGTAACTTACTTTTTCCATGGGTTACTCAATAATTATCTGGATACAGACAAAGCCGCTATACCTGTTTACGGTGCCTGTGCAGTGATAATCGCTCTTGAAATTCGTTATAAAATGCTCAAGTCCGGGAATCATTGAATAACGAGTCGCAACTCGGGATTTTCCGAACTATAACTTAGAAAATAAATACCTTCAGAAAGGTTTACCAGATTACTTAACTTTACTGTATTCGTTGAAAGTTTTTTGACCATAATCTTATCGGTGATTTCCCTTCCCAGCTGATCGAACATTCGGATTTGAGCAATTTGAATTTCCCCACTTTTAATCACAAGTCTTGCCTCTTCATTAGTCGGATTCGGATACAGGGTACAGTCAGCCCCTGAGGATAAATTAAGAGATGTTGAAGCAGGCGAGAATATTCTGCCTAGATTCACCCTTCCGGCGCCAAGTTTGCCCTGATAATTAGCATTCACCCCTTCGATATCATCGCAGGCCGCCGCTATCGTTGACCGAATATCTTGTGGAGAATAATTCGGAAACTGACTAAGGATAATACCTCCAATACCGGCTGCAATAGGACAGGCCATAGAAGTACCATTGCTGTATCCGTAGTCAGCATTATTTCCTCCCAACAAATTATAGATGGATACACCGGGAGCCATAAAATCAATATCCGCATGATAATTTGAAAAAGAAGCCTTTTGATCATTTTGATCGGTAGCACCAACGGCAATCACCGACGGATGAGACGACGGACTAAGTAAATTCTCTTCATCATTATTTCCAGCTGCAGCGAACATAGTTATTCCCTGCAAAGCGGCTGAATTTAGCAAAGCTTCCCCTGTAAATGACGATGCTCTGCCACCCCATGACATGCTGATAATATCTGCTCCGGCATCAACGGCATACTTGAGCCCTTCGTAGGCATAATATAAAATAGATCCGCTCGATGTGTCCGGTGAACACTTAACTGCCATAATACTACAATTAAATCCGATACCGGCGATACCCAGATTATTGTTGGTTGAGCCAGAAGCTGTTCCCGCCACGTGTGTTCCATGCGAGAATGCCCCTGAACTGAATGAAGCCGGAGGATTGGGATCATTGTCCTGATCCGCAACATCATAACCATTGATGTCATCCGTATAACCGTTCAGGTCGGAATCCAGACCATTTTCAGTTTCTGATGGATTTACCCATACATTTGAAACCAAATCATCATGTGTAATTCGTACAGCATTATCGACAATTGCAATCACCACATCTGAATTACCCTGTTGATAATCCCAACCGGTGAATGCATCTATTTTTTCAAGGTACCATTGCGAAGAGTTAGCATCGTTGGGAGTAAAAGAAGTTCTAAAGAGTGGAGCTTTCTCAGCATAATCAACCCAATTCAAGGCTTCTAATTCAGTGATTAACTGATTGACCGCCGTAATGTTGGAAAAATGAATTCTGTGGGTCAGATCAAGCGTATCATCGTTCAATCCTTTAAGCGAGGCCGTTATTTCCGAAATTCCGTGATCAGCAATGATCTGATTCAAAACGACATCGCTGTAATCATAAGGGTCAAGTATTATTCCGGGATTACTGATAGTCTTCAAATAGATTACACCATCCAAATAGTCTGGATCATGGCTCTGGGAAAAAGAAACACCCATTTTAAGAAAGAAGATGATCAAAAGATACCGATACATAAATTTTTGTTTTAAAAATTATTTACCACCATTGGCAATCAGGTCGTTTTTACAGTTCTGATCAAGTTCCGGAATATCACTACCGAGTAGAAAAGAGGTTATTTCAGTTGTCTGGGATGCATAATACATCAGACAGTTATCATTATCGCAGTGACTCTCATGACCGGGATCTTCATGATTATTAACCATTGGGCTCCCAATGTCTACCAGTCCAAGTAAATGACCGAACTCATGGTTAAACACGGTCGATTCTAGTTTTGTTCGGGTGGGTTGGGACAATCCTCCCGAATTATCATGAATTGTTTTTCCAAAAATAACCGTACTTGTATTCTTATATGCAACCCCCAGCACCTGATCATTCGTAGCGTATTCTCCGTCCACTATAATCATGGATGTGGTGATTGTTTTACCTTCGTTGAAATACTGTCTGTTACTGTTTTCAAGACTTTGTATATCAGCCATCGAGTAGGTTGTCTGGCCCGAAGAATTAATCTCTCTTGAGATCACATCAACTCCGAGGGGCTTATTGGTATGGTTTAACAGAAAATTCCTCAAATTATTCAGTGAACTTTGAGTTGGAGCAAAACCGGGCATATACATAACCTCCACAACGATCTTCTCGTAATAATCCTCGGAAAGCAAGGCATTGGCAGATGCTCCAACGCCGGAATTGTTATCGGTCACTACGCCCCCCGAATCATTTTTCTTACAGGCAAAACTTCCGGAAACGATTAGAACGGCAGTAAAAATCAGATAAAGTATGTTCTTTGAGCTCATAAAATCAATTTTCTCTAACTTAAGAAAAAATTGACACAAATTCAAATTAACGGAGGGTGTATATGAACGATCAGAAATAGTTTTTTTCCATCAGGTAGTTCTTAACATAATCTGTAACTCCCTGTTCCAGGGTATGGAATCCGTCCTCGTAACCTACCTCTATAAGCTTATTGATCGTGGCTTCGGTGAAGTATTGATATTTATCTCTGATATCTTCCGGAGTATCAACAAAACTAATATTACGCTCACGATTCATTGCGGAAAACGTAATCTTAGTTAAATCCAAAAAGGTTCTTGCCTTACCCGAGCCAAGGTTATAGATACCGTTTTTCGGCTTTTTACTCATCAGAAAATATAAAATGTTCAGAACATCTTTGATATAAATAAAATCACGTCTTTGCTCCCCATCGTCAAACTTAGGGTTATGCGATCGGAAAAGCTTCATCTCACCTGTTCGCATGATTTGCCTGAAGGCATGGAGCACTACAGAAGCCATACGGCCCTTGTGATATTCGTTAGGACCGTAAACATTGAAAAATTTCACTCCTGCCCAAAAAGGTGGATGTGTATGTTGTTTTAAAACCCATTTATCAAAATCATTTTTAGATTCACCGTAAGGATTAAGCGGTTTCAATTGCTCTACGATGAAATGATCATCTACAAACCCGTGTTCTCCCATTCCATAGGTTGCAGCGGAACTCGCATAAATCATAGGAACCTGGTGATGAGTACACCATCTCCAAACCGCTTTCGAATAATTCAGGTTCAACTCATCAAAAACATTCTTATCGAATTCAGTAGTGTCAGTCCGTGCACCCAAGTGAAACACGAATTCTATTTTGTCACCGTGCTCCTTGAGCCAATCAATAAATTCTTTTCGGTCTATCCGTTTTACGAATTTCTTACCTACAAGATTATGCTCTTTTTGCGTGTTATTAAATTCATCCACCAAAATGATATGTGTGATGCCCAAATCATTCAGTTTTGAAACCAAACAGCTTCCAATAAAACCCGCTGCACCTGTAACTACGATCATGCTTTAAATTTTAGAATTCGATAGTCGGCAAATATAAAAAAATGAGCGTTAAGAGAAGGTCATAGCACACAGGAAAAATGCAGGCGATTATTCTTCTGTTAAACTTAAATAAAAAACCCCGATCCTAAAAGGAACGGGGCTTTTCATAGTATCATGAACTACATTAAGCATTGCTGTCCTGAGCAATTCGTACGTATTCATCATAATCAACCTCCTTTTCATTCAGCTTAACTGTATCTTTGAAAAAGTTCGTCAATTTATTCTCTGCAAGCATTTCATAGATTTGCTGAGCTTCTTTTTTATTGCTCAGTACCTGTTTAGCCGCCTGATTTAATTCCGATTCTTCGGGAGCAGGCATGCCGTACTGAGCATACTGGTTCACCAACAAGCTCTTGGTGTAATTCATCACCTCTTCCTGCTCAATCTTTATATCGTTTTTCTTGAAGATTTCGTTCTGAATCAACTGCCATTTAAGGCCTTTAGCATATCCGTCATACTGTCCTTCAATTTCTTCCATCGATAAAGGCTCCTGCTGAGAAGCGTGTATCCATTTCTTTAAAAATGAATCCGGAAGATTGATTTCTGTTTTTTCAATCAGGTCATTCGTTACGCGACGCATAAGAATTTTATCACTGTCTCTGGAGAACATTTCCTCGAGATCAGCTTCAATTTTTTGTCTCATTTCCGCTTCAGAACTCACAGCACCTTCACCAAAAAGCTTATCGAAAAGTTCTTGATTCAACGCTGCCGGCTCCATTGTTTTAATATCATTAATGGTCAGTTGGAATTTCTCTGATATATTTTCCAGTTCTTCAGGTTTAACACCAAGCATGGAAGCCATATCTTCCTTTCCTTTCGAAACATCGGCAGGATTTACCGTTACTTTATCACCAACCTTTTTACCGATCAGTTCCTTTTTAACTTTATCTTTTTCAACAAACTCAACGGAAATAGTTGAACTATTGAGAATACCGCCCTCTTTAATTTCGCCTTTATCATCAAGTTCTACGAATTGTCCGAGAATCATATCCTTATCCTTCACCTCATCCGAAGAAACGAGTTTACCGTATCTTCTGGTAAGATCACTGATTTGTTTATCGACCAATTTCTTATCGATCTTAACCTTTGGGTATTCGTATTTATTCTTTCCGGATAACTTCACGTCCACTTCCGGAGAAAGTCCGATTTCGTATGTAAATTCAAAGGTTTCAGGGTGATCAAAATCTCCTTTTACATCTTCATCCGTTTTGGGAATAGGATTCCCTAATATGTCGAGGTTTTCTTTTTCAATAAAACCATAAAGGGCATCACTGACAAGTTTATTCAATTCGTCTGCAAGAACAGATCTTCCATACTGTTTACGGATGATTCCCAGCGGCACTTTTCCTTTTCTAAAACCCGGAATATTTGCTTTCTTTCGGTAATCTGCCAACTGTTTATCGACCTTTTCCTGATAATCCTGAGGCTCAACCTTAACTTTTAACAGGGCGTTTAACTGATCAACGCTTTCTTTTGTAACATTCATAGTGAACTTATTGTACTATTAATTAATACCTATTGAAGGTGTTTAAACAAAAAATGGTATAAGTCTAGACTCATACCACTTTTCTAACTGGTGCGGATGGAGGGACTCGAACCCACACGCCTCGCGGCACTAGATCCTAAGTCTAGCATGTCTACCAATTTCACCACATCCGCATTTATTGCTCTATAATTATGGAACGCTATCCATAACTCACCCTTGAAATCTCTTTCAAAAAGCGAGTGCAAAGTTAAATAAAAATTCGAAAAACAAATAAGATTTAACGAAAACAATCAGAAAAATTTTAAAAAAGTTGAATGAGAAGTGCTGAAGATCTAACGGAATCTGAATTTAGAAAACTGACTTGCAAAATAAACCCAAACAGTCTGTCAAATCCTGACGTACTGTTTGGGTAATAAAGAGTGCTTTTTATATTTTTGTACAGCTTACTTTTTGATAATCCTCATGCTTCCATATATGGTTCTTATTATATAGGAGCCGGGCTCCAAATGAGAGAGGTCTACAGTTACAGACTTCGAAGTGTTTGTTCTGATTATCAGAGGTACCTGTTTACCGACAATATTGTACATTTCCATATTAGCAAGAGAAGTTCCTTCAGGAATATTGAGTGTAAATTCATTTTCTGCCGGATTGGGGTATCCTGTTAGCTTTTGGTTCTTGTCCCATTCATTCAGACCAACTTCTGAGCAGAGTCCTCCATTTTCATCACCGAAAACAAGGTTCACCCATTCCGGATGATCTACATAAGGATTTCTGTTACCCTGGATCGCATAAACCGCATTGTTTCGATCTATTTCTTTTTGACTTACGGGGTCATTTGCATGCCAGGTGAGAAGAAGATCCAGAAGCCATGGTTCATAAACGAGGTGAGGGTCGCTTCCCAGAGCACAGTCACCCTCAGCGGTTAGTGTTTCCCAGCTATTGATGACATCCTGATAACGCGTGGCCATGTAGAGATAAATACGCGCATAATCGCCTTTGTACTCATCGATAGGCTCAAAGTAAAGCATTGCGTTGCAGGGATAGGTTGAATTCGTTCCTACTTTAAAGCCGTTACTACCCGTCGTTACAGCGTTTTCTACTACACCCAGGGGATAATTGGATTTTGCGGAATTCAGACTGCGATCCGATGGAACAACGTGATGTAAATCCGTAAACTGAGTATCAGCCAGGGTTGTTCCTCCGCCCCACCACGAAACGGGCAACGTATGTTCTCTGTTGAAGCATTGCCCCTCTCCGGAAGGACATGATCCGGCGTCCTGATCAACACAAAATTCAAACTCATAAGTTTCAGGACCGGTAGGAACATTCGTGAACATGTCAAAAACGATCGTATCCGTACCGGCATCATTAACACGTGAGTCGGTATGCAAGAGTGCATCCCAAACATCATAAACCGTAGATGTATAACGGGTAACGTAGGTTTGATTTTGAATGGTTTGTAAAATATCCGATTTAAGCTGGAAGCATCGCAGCGATGTGTCTACAGCACCGTAGTAATCTGCGGTAATTTGAATGTTATCCAGGCGGTATTCCTTGTGTTCTCCGTTGAATCCGTAATAACGAAAAGCGAAGTACACCTGGTTCCCCTGAATATTGCTGATATTAATAGCCGGATGTTTTTGAAGCAAGGTCGAAAAGCAGGAAAACGTATTCAGGTTTAAAACACGTGTATCGATGTCCACCCAGGTTGCATTTATAATATCTGCAGTAGCTCCGGAACCGTTATAATCGGTCGAATATTTCAACTCAATATATGGACCTGTGAACTGATCGAGGTATTCGAACTGTATATATTCATTTTCCTGCGCGTTCAAATTAATTACCGGCGAAATGAGCCAGTCATCGTCATCTGCTCCACTTGCTCCATAAATTTCGGCATAACCATTTGCAAAGGACCATTGGTTTGCGGGCTCCGAAAAATCGACTGCCGTCCAGGAACCGGAAGATCCGCTGAATTCTTCGAGGTGTATAACATTTTGGGAATTAGCCTGTAAAGCTAAAAGAGAAAGGCTTAAACCGAGTGTAAAGGCCTTTAAAGTTTTCATAGATTTTCTCATAAAAGATATTAATTAATGCAATTGCATTAAAATTGACGTAACCCGGTCTTGGCTGGGTTGCCTTTAAAATCGGGGGGATTTAAAAGATTTTGCCAGAGATTATCTCAGGTGTTTAGGGATCAGGTGTTTGCCAAAAACAACAATTTACACCAATTGCATTTTGGTCACTTGAAATACAAAATTAAAGAGTTTTATATTTTACAATCTGAATCCGTAAATCCTTTGTGATTCATTAAGTGTTTTCTGAATCTCTCTTCGATATCATCCGAATATCCAACGTAATGCTTTGACATTGAAGGCGAACAAAGTATAAACAGGTAGTACATCGCGTGATTTTAGGTGGGTTTTCAAATAAAAAAAGGGGAGTGAAATCACTCCCCTTATGTGGGCCCTACTGGATTCGAACCAGTGACCCCCTGCTTGTAAGGCAGGTGCTCTGAACCAGCTGAGCTAAGAGCCCTTTGTTTCGCATTTTGAATGCACCGTTGTGCTTTCTGCGGGTGCAAATATAAATGGTATTTTTAAAAGCACAAGAATATTTCGAAAAAAAATCAAATAATTTCTTCGAGTAAAAAAAAGCTGCCAAATACCACTAACACATCCTCTTCATTCATAGTATTTTGGGCGATAGAGAAGGCCTCTCCGGATGACTGAAATATTCTAAAATTAAGGTTGAACTTTCTAGCTGTGATTTCTAATGTTTCCGATGAACAACTCCGCTTATTCTTGAACTCTGTTAAGAAATATTGCCAATCCTTAGGAAAGTTAACGAAAATCTTGTCAAGGTCCTTCTCGTTTGACGCCCCGTAAAGAACTAAAATATTTTTGTCCGAAAAATTTTGAAGTATGGACTGAATGAGTAAAAGGATTCCCTCAGCATTGTGTGCAGCGTCTGCTATTATTAGCGGTGTTTCGCTTAAATATTGAAACCTACCTTTTAAGCCTGTGTTCTTACTGAGGTTTTCAATACCTCTTTCAAAACTGTCTTCGTCTATTGTCCATCCGAGTTCTCGCAATTTCAACAATACTGAATATGCCAGTCGCTTGTTTTTTAAAAACACCTCTTTTTCTTCGCGAAGGTTTATAAAAGTTAAAGATGCATGCTGTTCATTGCTTCGGGTGATGAAAACATCCCGAATCTCTTCGTCGTTTTCACCAATTAATACAGGAACACCGGGCTTTATAATCCCTGCTTTTTCTGAAGCGATAAGGGTTCGTGTATCTCCTAAAATCGCGGTGTGATCAAGTCCTATATTTGTGATTACTGAAACTTCAGGTCGTATAACATTCGTAGCATCCAGCCTCCCTCCCAATCCGGTTTCAACTACTATAATATCACAATGCGATTCGATAAAATACTGCAGTGCCAGTACCCAGGTTATTTCAAAGAAAGATGGTTTAAAATCCCATTCCACTTCCTGAACACGTTGAATGAAGTTTAAGACCTGCTGTTTCGGGATCATTTCCCCGTTAATTCGGATTCTCTCCCTGAAATCGTTTAAATGTGGTGAAGTAAAAAGACCTGTTTTATAACCTGCCTCTTTCATGAAGCTGGCAATGATCGAACAGGTTGTACCCTTTCCGTTTGTACCTGCTACATGAACGAACCTCGCCGTACTTAGATCAATTTCAAAATACGCTATAAGTTTTAAGGTATTCTCCAGGGTAGGTTTATAGGCTTTCTCGCCAATTTTCTGAAATGCAGGAAACTGTTCAAACAACCAGTTCAGTAGTTGTTCATACCGGGAGTTTTGGTCCATTACAAAAAGGCGATTAATTGGGAGTTACCTTTACAGTGTAATAAACAGTTTCATTTCTGGCGCCGGGTTTTTCTTTGTATTTCACCTCTTTTTTTACCAGGCTGATTACTTCATCGATCAGTCGCTGATTGGAGGTAGTAGTTTTATCCCGGATTACCGAAGCTGCAACCACAGCACCCCTGGAATCAACAATAAGTTTAAGAGCAATTGTTGCATGCTGATCATTGGGAGTGTCGGGATTCGATCTCAAATTATTCAATCTTACACGTTCTCCCGCACCGCCTGTTCCGGGATCACCGCCTCCACTTCCGGGACCGGTATCATTACCGAAACCACCACCTGAACCGCTCCCTTGTCCTCCGCTTCCGCTACCGGAGAAGGGACTGCTTTCTGATTCCTGTTGAGAATTCGTCTGAGAATTAGAATTTCCTTTCCCTGAAGGTACTTTTACCGGCGACTCTTCCTTTTGTGTGGCTTGTTCCTTAGGGCTGGGCTGGGGATCAGGTACGGGATTTACGTTTTCACTCGGAGAACCTCCCCCCGCATTACTCACTTCAAAATCTTCTATTCCACTTTCCGCCATAATAATGGGTACAGGAACAGTCACTTTGGGAGGATCGGGTTCGTGGTATTTAATAAAGAAAAGGAGGAATAATGTAATCAAAAGGAATAGGATTGATACTATTATTCCTTTACGATTATCTTCTATTCTGACTATTGGAACCTGAGCCATAATTAAAATTTTTAATCATACGCCAAAACCGGCTTCCATCCTCTAGCTTTCGAGAGTGCTAAAATTTGAAAAACAGCCTCGTAGGTCGCATTGCGCGCACCGGCAATTTTGACTTTTTTCTCCGGTGTTTTTTCCACCTCTTGTATCAAAAACTCCCTCATCTGGTCATAGGACGCCCCTTCAGTTTCTATACCGAAAGGATTGTTCGCCTTACTCATTTCACTGAGCATGATTTGATACATATCATCCTCTGTGATAACCACCGTGGTTGTTGTATTTTCTTTAGATTTATCAAGTTTTTCAGAAGGCTGAGGCAATTCAACGGGCGTATTCTTTTCAGCCATGGTACTCATAATAATAAAGAATACCAATAAAAGAAAAACAAGGTCGGTCATGGAAGCCATTCCCCCTTCAATTTTTATTTTATTTCTTGAATCGAACCCCATCTAATTACTTATTTTGAAGGTTTGTGCAATATATCCATGAATTCCATGGCATCATTCTCCATGCGGTAAACCACCTTCGATATTTTTGAAACGAGATAATTGTATCCCATAAATGCTATAATACCAACGATCAGTCCGGCCACGGTTGTTACCATGGCGGTCATAATACCCGGAGCAATTGTGCCCAGATCCAACGAATCAAGGTTTTTCATCGCATTGAAGGTTTTAACCATACCGATGGTCGTCCCAAGGAAACCAATCATTGGTGCTGCCCCTGCTGCTGTTGCTAAAAAACTCAAGCGTTGTTCCAGTCTGGAGATTTCAAGCTTCCCTGTATTGTCTATCGCTGATGCTACAATATCAACAGGTTTTCCCAGTCTGTCTATACCTTTTTCGAGCATACGGGCCGAAGGCGAATCTGTTCGAATACACAAATTCTTAGCATCATCCACTTTTCCTTCGGTCAGATATTCCTTAATCTTCGATAAAAAATCAGGACTCTTTTTGGAAGATCGCTGCAAAGCCAAAAGTCTTTCTACAAAAACATAAACAACATACAGCGACATGAGTCCCAGGACTATCATAATAGTCATACCCATAAAATCGCTGGATGCTTCAGCAACGGCTTGCCATATAGCTACTTCCTTGAAATTCTCCTCAGCTCCTACCGCTGAGGTATCCTGTGCCATTTGCAATAAAAAAGATCCTTTCATATCCCAATTAACGAATTAAATTATTTTTTGTTACAATTTAGACCATTATCAAGAACAACCCTGCTCCGGCCAGATATCCCAGCAACGCCAGCAATGAAATATTCTTCAGGTACCAGAAGAAAGAAATTCTCTCCATTCCCATGGCTACTACTCCGGCAGCAGAACCTATGATCAGCATTGACCCTCCGGTTCCTGCAGCGTAAGCAATAAAATGCCAGATATCATCGTCAAGAGCTGCATTGAACATTCCCATACTGGCAGCAACCAATGGAACGTTATCAATGATGGCCGAACCACCACCCAGCAACATTACAAAGACATCGTCAGGCATACTGGCCTGCACATTTTGTCCAAATGTAAAAATAAGTCCCAGTGACTCCAGAGCAGCCACCGTCATAAGTATCCCGAGGAAGAACAAAATAGATGGCATTTCAATCTTGGTAAGCGCTCTAAACGTAGGGCTCTCGTGGTGTCCCTTCTCTTCAGGCGCAACATATTTCTGCTCCTTACCTTCCGTAACTACACCAACATATGACATTTTGAACTGACGCACGCTGATGATTTCAGCGACCATAGCCACAATACCCAAGGACAACATCATCCCCACGTAAGGCGGAAGATGCGTAATGGTTTTAAATACCGGTACGAATACAATAAGCCCAAGTCCCAGATAAAGCATAAGCGAAGCACGCGAATTCGTTTCACCTGATTCCTTCGGAAGTTCAAAAGTACCTTTGAAGGGTTTCATAAAGCTTGCAATCAGCGTAGGAATCAACATACAGGCTACAGAAGGAACAAACAAGTATTGGAAGAGCTTCATTGCGCTAACCTTATCACCCATCCAAAGCATGGTTGTTGTCACATCGCCAATCGGAGACCAGGCGCCTCCCGCGTTCGCAGCAATAATTATAATACCCGCAAACCAGATTCTGTCGGACTGCTCGTTAAGTAGCTTACGAAGAATTGTAATCAGTACAATTGTAGCCGTAAGGTTATCGATAATGGCTGAAAGCATGAATGCAAGAATAGCAATGATCCAGAGTAAGGTTCTTTTTTTATTTGTTCTGATAAAGGACTTTATGGTTGAAAAACCATGGAAATGATCGATAATCTCGACGATAGTCATCGCCCCAATAAGGAAGATAAGTATCTCACAGGTTTTACCGAAATGATGAAGCAAGGTTTCTTCCATGAGATGTAAACGACCATCATGATCAACACCTGCCAGACTTTCGACAGTATAATTGGTCGAATTGAACCAGCTTGAAAAATCATCCAAACCGATAGCTATACCTGCCCATGCCAACGCCATCATCAGCAGTGAGGGCACTAATTTATCCACCTTGAGGCTATGTTCTATGGTGATAGCCAGATATCCAAGGACGAACACAAAAACAATAAAAAGTTCCATAAAAATTAATAAAAGTAGAGTTAATTACACCAGTTGTTTCAATGCTATTTCAAATGCTGCCTTCGCAATACCTGTCTTAGCGGGGTTTATATTATGTGCTTTTTCAAGCGCGGTTTTTATTCTTTCACTCGTATCTTCAAAAATATCCTGATCAGTAATTGTCTTCAGGTCTTCAGACATCAGAAATGCGAAAACCCTTGCCATTCCGCAGTTTGCAATAAAATCAGGTATTAAGGATACATGGTTATCAACATAATTCGCAATTTTTCCGAAGAAAATTTCCGGATCTGCGAAAGGTACATTTGCACCGGCGGAAACTACCTCAAGACCGGAATTAACCATTCTTTCGGCCTGGTCCTGAGTAATCAATCTGGATGCGGCACATGGTGCAAAAACCTCAGCTTTAACATCCCAGATTTTACTATTAACTTCATCAAAGGACAACATGCCGGAAGCATTCAGTTCATTTCCTTTCTTCGACAAATAGAGGTCTGTGATCTCATCCGTACTGAATCCTTCCTCTTTTATAAGACCTCCGACTCTATCGATTATTCCAACGATCTTAGCACCGCTCTGAGCCAGATAATACGCTGCTGCCGATCCTACATTACCCCATCCCTGGATGATAACTCTCTTTTTCTTCAAGTCTCCTCCCCAGATCGCATAGTAATGCGCAATAGATTCAGCCACACCGTAACCGGTGATCATATCTGCAACGACATATTTTCTTTTTGTATCCGGAGAATAATTATCGTCTTCAATTACCTTGAGTACTCCGTAACGCAACTGACCAATCCTATGGATTTTTTGAGCCTCTCTGGGTTGAAAATGTCCGTTAAAAACTCCTTCTTGTGGGTGCCAAACACCACAATCTTCAGTTATCGGAATTACCTCGTGAATTTCGTCTACATTCAAATCTCCTCCTGTCCCATAATAATGCTTTAACAAAGGAGTAACGGCAGCATACCATCTTCTCAGCACTCCTTCCTTGCGAGGATCTTTCGGATCAAAATTAATTCCTGATTTAGCACCTCCGATGGGCGGACCGGCAACGGTAAATTTTACTTCCATTGTTTTTGCCAGAGATTCAACCTCCCGCTTATCAAGACCCGGTCTCATTCGTGTACCTCCTCCGGCAGCACCGCCTCTGAGAGAGTTGATAACTACCCATCCCTTTGCCTCTGTTTCGGCATCACTCCATTCAAATACAATCTCAGGTTGTTTGTTCTCAAACTTCTCGAGTAAGTCTTTCATATTTTCAATATTCTTGACGAACAAAAGTAAAAAACAATTTGATTGGACGAAGAAAACAGCAGAATATATTTAGGGAAGGTGAACAACCCCGGAACAACTGTCTCTCGATGCACCTGTTACCGAAGAATATATATTTGTTTCTCCTAGAATTTTCTTTAAACCTAAAAATGCGAAAGCTATGGCTTCCTTAAATTCCACGATTTCTTTCGAAGGAATAATTACCGAGCCAGAGTATCTCGCCTTAATTAACTCGATTAAATAAGTATTATAGGCTCCACCTCCGGTGATATATACAGATGATAAATGTTTGCTGTTCAAAATGTCCGATATCTGTTTAGCTACATGTCGATAAAAAGTACCAAGTGCTGTTGATTTATCTGTCTTCGCCAAAAGAGGCATCACCTCGCTTTCAACCCATTCCCAGCCCAGAGATCTTGGTCCTAAATTCGTATAAAAATCCAGACTGTTCAGATGATCAAGAATGGTTTCATCACATCCCGCGGACCTGCCTGTTGCCCCATTTTCGTCATAGTCCATTCCAAAAGAAGACATGAGCTTGTTAAGTACTATGTTAACGGGACAAATATCAAAGGATTTCCATTCATCCTGACGGAAAGAGATGTTTGCAAAACCTCCGAGATTCAAAAAACTCTCCGCATACTGAGAAAAAAGCTGATCATCCGCAAGAGGTACAAGAGGAGCGCCGTTTCCACCCAGAGCAACATCTTTCACACGAAAATCGACTACGGAAACCAACCCTGTTTGTACGGCAATCTGAGGTCCATTTCCTATTTGAAGCGTTAGGCCTTTCTTCGGCTGATGAAAAACGGTTTGTCCATGACTCGCAATAAGATCAATTCGCGATCGATTCAGGTCCCACTCCTCTATTTTTTTATTGACCTCCTTACCAAAAAAATTACCTAACTGAACATCTAATAACGACAACTCTTCTCCAGAAATTTTCGTCACAGAAGCCAAAGAATTTCTGAGCTCAGGAGGAAAAGCGACCGTTGCAGCATTTACTAAGTCAAACTCCCATTTATTCTTGCCCGATCTGCTAAAATCGACACAAGAAATATCCAATCCGTCAAGGGAAGTTCCTGACATTAAGCCTATAACCCTGAAAGTTTTTAATTCTGTCACCTTAAGGATATGAAAATAAAATTTTTACTACTACTTTTATGCCCTCAATTATACGGAAATAAATTGTTTCGACCGGTTTATTCAACGAAATCCCGAGAAACATACCCGTTGAGAATCATTGACTAAAATTAAAATAAAACATATGGATTTTCAGTTATCAGAAGAACATTTAGCAGTTAGAGACGCAGCGCGTGATTTTGCTCAGAACATAGCCAAAAAGGACGTTATCTCCAGAGATAATGAACAACGTTTTCCGAAAGAGGAGATCCGTCAGCTGGGTGAACTTGGTTTTATGGGAATGATGGTAGACCCCAAATACGGAGGAGGAGGAATGGATACTCTTTCTTACGTTTTGGCGATGGAAGAGATTTCCAAAGTTGATGCCTCTATATCTGTTTGTATGAGTGTAAATAACTCTTTGGTTTGCTGGGGACTGGAAACATTTGGAACTGAAGAACAAAAACAGAAATACCTCGTTCCACTTGCAAAAGGAGAGAAAATAGGAGCATTCTGTTTATCGGAACCTGAAGCTGGTTCGGATGCTACCTCTCAGCGAACAACAGCCATAGACAAGGGTGACCATTATCTTTTGAATGGCACAAAAAACTGGATCACCAACGGTTCATCGGCTTCCATTTACTTAGTAATTGCTCAAACCGATCCTGAAAAGGGACATCGGGGAATTAACGCTTTCATTGTAGAAAAAGATTGGGAAGGATTCGTAGTGGGCGCGAAAGAAGATAAGATGGGAATTCGTGGAAGTGATACTCACACGCTGATGTTCAATGATGTAAAAGTTCCCAAGGAAAACAGAATTGGTGAAGACGGTTTCGGATTTAAATTCGCTATGAAGACGCTTTCAGGAGGAAGAATCGGGATTGCTGCTCAGGCACTCGGAATCGCTTCTGGAGCTTTAGAACTTGCCGTTGCATATTCGAAAGAAAGAAAAGCTTTTGGAAAAGAAATTTATAAACATCAGGCTATATCCTTTAAAATAGCTGATATGGCTGTGGGGGTGGAAACTGCGCGACTTCTGGTTCACAAAGCTGCCTGGGAAAAAGACAATGGTCTAAACTACGATCAGTCGGGAGCAATGGCAAAATTATACGCTTCCAAAGTCGCCATGGAACAAACGGTTGAAGCCGTTCAGATTCACGGTGGTTATGGTTTTGTGAAGGAATATCACGTGGAAAGACTGATGAGAGATGCTAAAATCACTCAGATCTACGAAGGAACATCGGAGGTTCAAAAAATTGTGATATCCAGAAATATTCTGAAAGACTGATATTAACATGTCTATTGCAAAGCACCGGCAATCATTTGTCGGTGCTTTTTTTATTAAAGAATTCCTTGAAAATTGAGCACAATTCAGAACATTCATTATTTTCAGGAAAAAAAATAACTGACCATATTATTATGAAGATATATACAAAAAAAGGCGACACCGGAGAAACATCACTAATGGGGGGTAAAAGAGTTGCAAAAAACGATGTACGTATAGATAGTTACGGTACGGTCGACGAACTGAATTCCTGGATTGGGCTTTTAAGGGATCAGAATATTGCTGAGGAATCCTGGAAGGAACTCATAGAAATTCAGGACAGGTTATTTACAATAGGGTCTATTCTGGCTACCGCTCCGGAGGGAACGAAAATGAAGCTGCCGGAGCTCAAGGACGAAGACATTCAGTTTCTGGAAGAATGCATAGATCGAATGAATGAATCGTTGCCGGAGATGAAATCTTTTGTGTTGCCGGGAGGGAATACAACTGTTTCGTATAGTCACATAGCAAGATGCGTTTGCAGACGAGCCGAGAGACTCGTGGTTGCTTTGAACGATTCAGGAGAAGACATAAAGAGAGTAATGAAGTATCTTAACAGGCTGAGTGATTACCTGTTCGTACTGGCAAGAAAATTAACCCAGGATACCGCTGCGGAAGAGACCCCCTGGAAGCCGCGAATCTAACTCCATCCAAAACAAAAAAAAATTTCATCTTACTGAAAACATTATTGAAGTTCGATCGTAATAGAAGTTGAAAATTTCACTTGAGATTAAGACTTTTGAAGCTCGAAAAGTCATAATATTCGGGGGGTTCAGGTATGTTAAAAAATAAGATTTGTAATTCCGAAAAATAAAATTACTTTTGCGCTTCGATTTGAAAATTAATTCATTAAAACTATATAATTATGTACTGGACACTAGAACTTGCCTCATATTTGGAAGATGCCCCATGGCCGGCGGCAAAGGATGAGTTAATAGATTTTGCAATTAGAACCGGTGCTCCTTTAGAGGTTGTAGAAAATCTTCAGGATATAGAAGATGAGGGGGAGATTTATGAAAACATAGAAGATATCTGGCCGGATTATCCGTCGAAAGAAGATTTTTTCTTCAACGAAGATGAATATTAAATTCATTGGAGCCTTTCGAAAAGAAAGGCTTTTTTTTTAGATACCGCTTAACCCTTTGACACATTGTCAGTCTACCTGAGATGGAATGATTTGTGATTAACCTAAATTAACTCAAATACTTCATCCCATCTTGACGGATTAACGTTATTTTTGGGCTTTTAAACTATTGTAATACCTATGTTAGGAGGACTTTTAAAAAAATTTTTAGGCGATAAATCCGATAAGGACAGAAAAGAATATCAGCCTATTATAGATAAAGTAAATGAAATATATTCTTCTATTTCAACGATTTCCGACGATGAACTGAGAAATCGAACTATCAGCTTTAAAAAGAGGATTCAGGAAGATATCCTGCACTTGGAAGAAGAAATTGCACAACTCGAAGAAAAGGCAAATCATTCCGAAACACCCGTTTCAGAGAAAGAAACCCTTTTCGAAAAAATCGATAAGCTTACAGGCGATATTGATGCCCAGATAGAGAAAACCTTGGAAGAATTACTTCCGGAAGCCTTTGCCACCGTTAAAGAAACAGCTCGACGCTGGGCTCAGAATAAAGAGCTCGTTGTGACAGCCACTGATTTCGACCGGGAGTTGGCAAAAAAACACGACGGACTTGTCATCGAAGGAGATAAAGCCATTTGGAAAAATAAATGGACTGCTGCCGGTTCAGGAGTTGAATGGGTGATGATTCATTATGACGTACAAATCATGGGTGGCGCAGTACTTCACAGAGGAAATATTGCTGAGATGCAGACGGGTGAAGGGAAAACCCTAGTTGCCACACTTCCTGTTTACCTGAACGCCCTTGCAGGAAAAGGGGTTCACCTGGTAACTGTTAACGATTACCTGGCTCGACGTGATAGCGAATGGATGGGGCCTCTTTATCAGTTTCACGGCCTTACAGTGGATTGTATAGATAAGCATCAGCCGAACTCAGAAGGCAGAAGGCAGGCTTATAAGTCAGATATCACCTTTGGAACAAACAACGAATTCGGTTTCGATTATCTGCGTGACAATATGTCAAGTGATATTGAAAGCCTCGTTCAGAAAAAACATCATTATGCCATAATCGATGAGGTCGATTCGGTTTTGATTGATGATGCCCGAACGCCCCTGATAATTTCCGGGCCTACCCCTAAAGGAGACCAACAGGAGTTTATTGCTCTTAAACCGTTGGTTGAAAAGGTAGTATCTGCACAGCGTGCTTATATAAATAAGGTACTTGCTGAAGCCAAAAAAGACCTGGCTGTTATCAATGAACCGGTAAGCGATAAAAAAGAACAGAAAAAACTTCTTGAGGAAGGAGGACAGAAATTATTGCGAGCATATCGCGGGTTACCGAAAAACAAAGCATTAATTAAATTCCTGTCAGAACCTGGTGTGAAGGCGCACCTGCAGAAAACAGAGAATTTCTATATGGCTGAGCAGAATAAGCAAATGCCAATTATCGATAAAGAACTTTACTTCGTTATTGATGAAAAAAACAATACGATCGATCTCACCGACAAAGGGATAGATTTGATTTCCGGAAACAATGATCCAAAATTTTACGTTCTTCCTGACATCGGTACTGAACTTGCCAATCTGGAAAAATCAGGGTTAAGTGTTGAGGAAATGGCTGACAAAAAGAATGAGATCATTCGGGATTATTCCATAAAATCCGAGCGGATACACAGTATCAATCAGCTATTAAAGGCATATACACTGTTTGAAAAAGAGGTTGAATACGTGATCGTTGAAGACAAAGTAAAAATTGTTGATGAATCAACGGGACGTATCATGGAGGGCCGGCGTTATTCGGATGGATTGCATCAGGCCATCGAAGCCAAGGAAAACGTAAAGGTAGAAGCAGCTACCCAGACCTACGCCAGTATTTCTTTGCAGAATTATTTCAGAATGTACCACAAGTTGTCAGGTATGACAGGAACCGCTGAAACCGAAGCGAAGGAATTCTGGGACATTTATGAACTGGATGTGGTCGTAATACCTACGAATAAACCGATCGCTCGTAAAGACATGGATGACATGGTCTACAAAACTGCGAGGGAAAAATATAATGCGGTCATTGCTGAAATTGAAAGTCTGGCCGAAAAAGGAAGACCTGTACTGGTCGGTACTACGACAGTAGAAATCTCTGAACTCCTGAGCCGAATGCTCAAAATGAAAGGCATCAAACACAATGTTTTGAACGCCAAACATCACCAAAAAGAGTCTGAAATTGTAGCAGAAGCCGGAGCAAAATCAGCCGTAACGATAGCTACTAACATGGCTGGTCGTGGTACGGATATAAAATTACAGGAAGGCGTAAAGGAACTCGGAGGTTTAGCCATTATAGGTACGGAAAGACATGATTCACGTCGTGTGGACAGACAGTTACGTGGTCGATCAGGTCGCCAGGGAGATCCGGGATCTTCACAATTTTTTGTTTCTCTCGAGGATGATCTGATGAGAAAATTCGGTTCTGAGCGTATAGCCAAGCTTATGGACAGAATGGGCCTTAAAGAAGGAGAAGTTATTCAGCACCGAATGATTTCAAAGTCTATCGAACGCGCTCAGAAAAAAGTGGAAGAAAATAATTTCGGTAACCGTAAGCACTTACTCGAATACGATGACGTAATGAATGCTCAGCGTAAGGCTATTTACAGGAAAAGAAAAAATGCGTTGTACGGAGACAGGCTCGATCTCGATATCGCCAATATGTTCTATGATACTGTTGAATATATCTCTTCGAAATACAGCGGAAAAGATGATTTCAATGAGTTTGAACTTGAATTACTAAGAGTACTGGGTATCCAGTCCCCTGTAAACGTCGACGAGTTTTCAAGTCTTTCTAAAAATGAACTCATCGAGCTTGTTTACAATAAAGCTCTAGACAAATATGACGCTAAAAATGCGAAGGTGGCACAGCTTGTTTTTGAGAATGTTAAACAACATTACGAACAACCTGAAAACAGGTCAAGACATATCCGCGTACCTCTTACGGATGGAAACAGAGGTATAGAAGTATCTACCACAATCGATGAAGCATATAACACCAAAGGGTTTTCCATTCTTCGCGAATTCGAAAAATCTATTGTCCTTGGTTTGATTGATAATGAATGGAAAGAGCATCTCAGAGAAATGGATGACCTTAAGCAGTCTGTTCAGCAAGCACGTCATGAGCAAAAAGATCCTTTACTTGTTTACAAACTGGAATCTTTTAATTTGTTTAGAAGTATGCTTGACCGACTGAATCAGGAGACGGTTGAATTTTTAGTAAAAGGTGTGATTCCGGTTCAGCCGAATGCTGCCTCGGTTCAGAATAAAGCTACCAAGCAGGAAAACAGCTATGCTCGAGCACAGGTGAACGAAAGTACATCAACAAGTACGGCTCAGCCTCAATTTCAGGGTAGCCAGGGTTACGATCAGGCATTGGCGGAATCCCAGCGTTTGAGTCAACCGAAACAACAGCCTGTGGTAGCGGATAAGAAGATAAATAGAAACGACCCTTGTCCTTGCGGTAGTGGTAAAAAATATAAACAGTGTCACGGAAGGTAAACCCCGTACGATGAAAATTGCCGTTATTGGTGCAGGAATTGGCGGTTTAGGTGCAGCCGTACGTTTTGCCAATCTTGGTCACGAGGTAACGGTTTTTGAAGCAAACGATCACGTAGGGGGCAAGATCAATAATCTGCAATTAGGGGAATACCGATGGGACATGGGACCTTCTGTTTTCACCGGTCCGGAGTACGTGAAAGAACTCTATGAACTTTGCGGGGAGGATTTCAATTCCTTTCGTTATTCGAAACTTAAGAATTCGTTCAACTATTTTTTTCCAGATGGAACGCATTTTTCTTTACCCGCGAATAAAGAAGAACTGTTAGATGTTTTCGAAAACGAACTTGGTGAGAATAGAAAAACCGTTGAAAAATATCTTGAAAAAGCGAATAAAAATTATAAAAGTATCGCTCCCGTCTTCATTGAAACCACGCTTCACCGGTGGCGACATTTATTGAACCGAAATCTTTTAAAAGCACTGTGGGGACTACCCCGATACAAATTAAATAAAACCATGAACGGCGAAAATGCATCGCTGTTCAGGAACCCGAAAACTGTTCAGATTTTCAACAGATACGCCACCTACAATGGATCTAGCCCCTTCAAAGCTCCCGCTATGCTCAACATGATACAGCATCTGGAAATGAACGTAGGGGTTTTTCTTCCCGAAAAAGGCATGGTACAAATCCCGAGATCCATCTATCAACTAGCAGTGTCTCAGGGTGCAAAGTTCAGATTCAATGAAAAAGTCTCAGAGATCATTGTTGAAAACAAAAGCGTCAAGGGGCTAATCACAGAAAAATCGAGTTATACATTTGATGCCGTAATTAGCAACATGGATGTTAAATACACCTATGAGAAGTTACTTGGCAAATACTCTTTGCCTTCAAAAAAGTCCTTGGCACAGGAAAAGTCTA
>JAWVYS010000009.1:0-81851 GCA_033722555.1 Brumimicrobium sp. | reverse complement strand
TGGGGGTGAAGATCGAAAAGGTTGAAAAAGGAACTTATATTTTTCAGGCAAAGGATGTTAATCTGGACTATCTGAAGTCGGATGACTTTAAATCCAGAGCCAGCGGATTAAGGGGGTCTGTAATGATCATCGGACCACTTTTAGCTCGTTACGGCAAAGCTTTTATGCCAAAGCCGGGAGGAGATAAAATAGGAAGAAGAAGGCTTGATACCCATTTTGACGGTCTTATTAAACTAGGAGCGAATTTTAATTTCGACTCGAAAGAACATTTTTATACGGTAGAGGCTAAAAAGTTGGAAGGACTTTATATCCACATGGATGAAGCTTCTGTTACAGGAACTGCAAATATAGTGATGGCAGCAGTTCTTGCTAAAGGTAAAACTACGATCTACAATGCAGCCTGTGAGCCGTATTTGCAGCAACTTTGTAAAATGCTCAATAACATGGGCGCGAAGATTACCGGGATAGGTAGCAATCTTCTCCACATAGAAGGCGTCAAGGAATTGAAGGGCTGTTATCATCGGATTTTGCCTGATATGATTGAAATAGGCAGTTTTATAGGTCTCGCGGCAATGACGGAATCAGAGATCACTATTAAGGATGTGGGTTACGAGCATTTGGGAATTATTCCACAGACTTTCAAGCGTCTCGGTATTAAGATGGAATTACGGGGAGATGATCTATTCATTCCTTCGCAAAAAACTTATGAGGTAGACACTTTTATCGACGGATCTATTTTAACGGTGGCAGATGCGCCTTGGCCGGGATTTACTCCCGATTTGCTGAGTATAGTCCTTGTTGTTGCTACTCAAGCCAAAGGAAGCGTGCTGGTTCATCAGAAAATGTTTGAATCTCGACTCTTCTTTGTAGATAAACTTATAGATATGGGTGCGCAGATTATTCTGTGCGATCCTCACAGAGCAACAGTTATCGGACTCAATAAACAAACTCAGCTCAGAGGTATCCAGATGACTTCTCCTGACATCAGGGCGGGAGTTTCTCTTTTAATTGCCGCACTCTCTGCTGATGGTAAGAGTGTTATTCACAACATAGAACAAATTGACAGGGGGTATCAGGATATTGACATCCGATTGAATAATTTGGGAGCCGATATTCGAAGGATTTCGTAAAAAATTCAGGAATCAGTTATTGTGCGTTTACTTTACGGCAGGAATTTTGTAAATTGTTGTCAAAAATTGTCACACCATGAAGTTTCATCTTATATTTTTTGCACTTCTTTTTACATTTCCCGCTTTTTCTCAGCCCGATAACGGCATGCAAGCCATTGATTTTACGATAACAGATACTGATGGTAAGGAAATCAAATTATCTGATCTTCGCGGCAAACTTGTTTTACTCGATTTTTGGGCTTCCTGGTGTGGTCCGTGCAGAAAGGAAAACCCAAATGTGGTTGAAGCTTATGAAAAATACCGAAAAGAAAAATTCGTGAACGGAAAGCGCTTTGAAGTTTTTAGTGTCTCTCTTGATCGTGATAAAAATAAATGGATTGAAGCAATCAAATCCGATAATCTTTTCTGGGAGTACCATGGTTTCGATGAAGACAACAGGATAGCCACTATGTATGGCGTACGATCGATTCCCTTTTCTTTTCTGATTGACGGGGAGGGAAAGATAATCGCTCAGGGCAATGAATTGCGGGGTCTGAACCTGCATATAACGTTGGAAAAATATCTGAAGTAAACTTATTCCACAATAAATTTTGCCCTTCCTGTTACTTGTTTCTGTCCGTCGTAAGAAAGGATGAAATAGGAACCGGGACTCAATTTGGAGATATTTATCCTTAATGGTTGCACCGAAATAGAGTCGATCTTCTGCTTGAAAAGGAATTTACCCTGTGCATCGAAAAGATAGATTTCCTTTGTGTTTTTCATTTGATCGGGATTTAATTCCAATGTTATATGATCACCCGAACCTGGATTGGGATACAGGCTGATTGTATAATTACTCTTGTTGTTTTCTTCGAGTCCACTTCCCAGGTCCACTACTGTGACCATTAAACTATCTATGATCCAGCCATCTTTTTGGGTGTCATTGCCGTCGGAGGTGAAATTGAAATCAATCAGAAGGTCATCATACTCATTTAGTTTAATAGGATAATAAAAAATAAACTGAAAACCACTTCTCTGCCAGTCAAAAGTACCTGAATATGCCGCGATACCTGAATTCAGGGTGTCATCCTCATCATAAAGATTCGACCAGAAAAAATCCTGGTATTCGTTGTTCTGAGGAAAACTGAATGTTTTACATTCTGCTATGTTATTCCACACCTGGCCACTGTCGAAACTGACTGTGATAAATCCTCCGTCGAGCAATGAATCAGATTGCATTTTGTGCGTAAATTCAACCAACAGGTTTCCACTGTATTCCATGGCCAGAGCATTAAGGTTCAGGCGAAAAGAGGAACTTGTGTTGGTCGGATAGCTATCCGCTGTATCCGTCATTAAAGCCGATGCATTAAATCCTGCCAGGGAAAAATATGGTTTATTGGTTGTGCCTATTTCCCAGATGCTGTTTGGAGGAATGTTTACGGTGCTATCGCAGTTCGTAAAGTCGCAGGTATCACTTTGAACAATACCCTCGCCCATGTAATAGGGTGACTGGCCGTAGCCGTTAGCTGTGAAAATAACGGTAAGTAAAAAAATGGATAAATTTCGCATAGGGCTATACATAAGTAATGTTAACCTTAATACGAAAAAAGTATCAGGTCGGTTGGAGTTATGCTTCTACAGCCTCCTCCAGCGTAAACTCATACCTTTCCATGATCTGATTCGCCAGCAGTTTCTTGCAGGCTTGATCAACTTTTTCCTGAGCTTCTGCTTTGTTTTGGGCTTCAACAAAAAGACGAATGTGTCTGCCTATACGTACCCCTGTTATTTCAGGTAAACCGATATTTTTCATGCTGTTGGAAACTGCTTTCCCTTGTGGGTCAAGTAATGCGTCGAGGGGCATTACATCGATCTCTGCTTTAAATTTCATAAATTATTTTTTCTCGGTTTTAAACTTGTTACTGATGATTGACATCAGGATATACAAAAGTACAATAATTGGTAAAGCCCACACATATAAAAGAACAATTATTAACGCGGAAATCAGCAAAAAGCCGTATCTAATTTCGTTTCCTCTCCACTTGAAATCTCGGAATTTTAGTGAAAATAATCGAATTTCACTGATCAGTAAAAGCGAAAATATAATTACAAATGACATGATCACCTGATCTTTTATCAGTGTCATTGACATTACAGTTTTCCAGTTGTTTTCACCGAATGCATCCCATAAAATGAGGCCGAATGAAGCGAAAAAAATACTGTTTGCAGGGGTGGGTAGGCCAATAAATCCCTGTGTCTGTCTTTCATCCAGATTGAATTTTGCTAATCTGAAAAGGCTAAAGAAGGGGATGATTAAACCAATAAACGGCAAAAACATGTACCAACCGTAAAAATGAGCCGGGTAGTAAGGATTCATATTTCCGACGAGGTCATTCAGGTAAACGGATACCCAGTAATGAACGCTGTAACCCATTGTTCCTTCGAACCAAAGGTTATCCAGATTTCCCCCTGTCTCGTTAATAATATCCCATGCTCCGGAAATAATCAACAAGATGAAAACAATAACTCCGGGAGCAACACCAAAAGTAACGATGTCCGCTAGTGAATCCAGTTGTTTCCCGAGTTCGCTCTGTTGTTTCATCAATCGTGCAACCATCCCGTCGAGAAAATCGAGTATTGCTCCTACAAAAATTGCAATGACTGCAGCTTCAAGGCGTCCGGAAAAGGCCAGAATTATGGATGTTATACCCGCGAGCAGGTTGAATCCGGATAAAATATTTGCGAGATTAAACATAGACCTTACAAATAAACGAATTATGTTTTAAGTTAAGATAAATTCAATAAATTGTTTTAATCTTTGAGTTTGTACGTTCTTCTTACAACCAAATGGCTCAAAAATACGTTTTAGACCTGAACAAAGCTTAAAATTACTTCCGTTTCGGACAATTTTTAACCAACTTTGGAGTTTTATTCAAGTATGAAACTATTGAAGAAAATTAACTTAACTCTTGGCCTTTTTGCCTGTGTCCTGACTGTTTCGGCGCAGGATGGCTCTCTTGCTCCGAAATACTCCAATGAGTTTTTACAGATTGGTGTCGGAGCACGTGCTTTAGGACTAGGTAATGCATTGGTAGCGGGGGTGAATGACGTAACAGCTGCCTACTGGAATCCTGCGGGATTAACAAAAGTGGAGAATAATCTCGAAATAGGGTTGATGCACTCCGAATATTTTGCCGGTATTGCGAAATACGATTATCTCGGAATTGCACATAAAATAGATGAGAAAAGTGCCGTTGGTTTCGCTGCTATTCGTTTTGGCGTAGATGATATTCCAAATACTACACAACTTTTAAACAACGAAGGGAACATTGATTATGATCGGGTAACACTTTTTACGGCTGCTGATTACGGGTTCTTGTTTTCTTATGCTCGTCAAACTTCCATTGAAGGCCTCAGTCTTGGGGGAAATGTAAAGATTGTTCACCGCCGAGCAGGAGATTTTGCACGAAGTTGGGGGTTCGGTATTGACGCCGGTGCTCAATACAATTATAAGACCAACTGGAATTTCGGAGTTATGGCCAGGGATGTTACCTCTACTTTCAATGCCTGGATTTTCAATCTGGATTCAGATATGCAGGAAGTCTTTCTGGAAACGGGCAACGAGATTCCTGAAAATGGTTTGGAACTTACCCTTCCACGCTTGATTTTGGCAGCTCAGAGAAAAATAAACACAGGGTTTAAGGATATTTATGTTTCACCTGAGATCAATGCGGTGCTTACGACAGACGGGAGGAGAAATACACTTGTTAAATCAGGACTATTGAGTATAGATCCTGTTTTTGGCCTTGAAATCGGTTGGCGAGACATGGTAGCCATAAGAACAGGATTGAATAATTTTCAGTATGTGAAGAACTTTGATGATTCTGAAACTTTGATATTTCAACCGAATTTAGGTGTAGGAGTATCTTTTAAAGGAGTTACGTTGGATTATGCTTTCACAAATATTGGAAATCAGTCGGAAGCTTTGTTTTCTCATGTGATTTCACTTAAATTTGGATTTAAGGAGCCTTTCAAAAAATGATATGAAAAAACTACTATTCGTTTACCTGATTTTTCTGCTTCCCGTTTGGGGTGAAGCACAGAGTTATGGGAATGAATGGATCAATTATAATCAACTTTATTATAAATTCGGAATAACGAACGACGGTATTTACCGGATTTCATATCAGGATATGGCAGCGGCAGGTATACCTGTCTCAGGCATTTCTCCCTCACAATTTCAAATATTCGGAAAGGAAAAGGAATTGCCACTGTATGTAAATGACGGTGCAGACGGTTCTTTTGATTTCGGGGATTATGTTGAATTTTTTGCCGAAGGTAATGACGGGTGGCGGGATTCGATTCTTTATGATGATCCCAATAAAATTGGTAATCCGGGATACAGCCTCTATAATGATACACTTTTTTACTTCCTCACCTGGACAACCGGGGCTACAAAAAGATTTGTAATCGAAAGTGATGTTAATTACGCGATTTACACTCCGGCTCCATTCGTACTTCAAAACAGTGATAAGAATTATAACGTCCAGTATTATGGCGGGGAATCTACCTATTCAGCGTATAGTTCATTTTACGTGGAGGGCGAAGGTTGGGGCGGTCCGAATCTCAATGGCGTCGATCTTGCACAATCTGCGTTCACTGTACCTATTTCTACACCTGTCCCTTATACCGGGATAAATGCTCCTGATGTTAAATTTCACGCAAAATCAAATGGTAATTCAAACGCTCAGTTTGATTCCAGTGCTCAGGGTAATCATCACATGCGATGGGAACTCGGTTCAGGAAATATTCTTTTCGATAGTATCTACATCGGATATAAGCAAATCATCGCTGATCTTCAGTTCTCCCCTTCGTCCTTAACAAATGGTAATACGAACTTTACTTTCAGGATTGTGGACGATCAGGGTGCCTTAACGGATTATCAGTCGGTATCTTATCTTTCGCTCATTTATCCGAGGATTCCGGATCTGAACAATTCGGCTTATGCAGATTTTAGGGTGCTCAATTCCTCTACACAGGCGAAAATCAGGCTTGATCTCGTCAACGCGACGCTTACCAATCCTTCAATGTATGTTTTTGGTGGAACAGTTTCGCGAAGAATACCTTTGACCCAAAACGGAGCTATCTGGCAATGCTTGATCCCTAACGTCATGGGGTCGAATGAGCAACGGGTAGTAATAGCTTCTTCAACTCAGATTTTTGGAATAAACGGGCTTCAGCCCGTAAATGGAACCGGCTCATTTACCGATTTTAGTCTTCAAAATCCGGAGGAAGCCTATTTGGTATTTTATAATAAAGCCATGCAGACGAGTGTTTCAGAATACGCCGTTTACAGAGGTAGTTGGGCAGGTGGAGGACACAATGTAATTTTGTGTGAGATAGAGGACGTGTGTATGCAATTTGGTGGCGGAATTACAAAACATATATTGGGTGTACGCAGGCTGGCAAACATGATTTATGATCTGAGCAATAACAAACCGTTAGGAATGATATTTTTAGGAAAGGGAGTCAGGGAAGCTTCAGAGCCTAATACTTCTTCTGCGAACAGTGTCCGCAAGAACAGCAATGTGGCAGAATTGAACCTTGTTCCAAGTTTTGGATATCCCTCGAGCGATGTCTGTGTAACGAATAAGTGGAACGGTTCTCAAAGTTGGGCACCGGCCATTCCGACAGGGAGAATCGCAGCACGTAATAATCAGGAGTTGCTGAATTACCTGAATAAACTAAAGGTTTACGAACTACAGCAGAATCAGAATGCAGTTTATAACAAACCGGCTAAAGAATGGCAAAAACAGATACTTCATTTCGGAGGAGGGGGTAATGCTTCGGAGCAGCTTACTTTTCGCAATTACCTGAACGGAATGAAGGCAACAATCGAGGGTGAATATTTTGGAGGAAATGTGCATTCCTATTTCAAGCAGTCGTCAAGTCCCTTTAACCCTGTTTTGACCACGGAGGTGAACGAATTTCTGGAAAATGGGGTCTCCTTAATGACTTTTTTCGGACATGCCACCGCGAATGGTTTCGACCAGAGTATAGATGAACCGGAAAATTGGAACAATATAGGTAAATATCCGATGGTTATTGGTAATGGTTGTTATACCGGTGATATCTTCCAGCCTTCGAACTCGACGATCTCCGAATCATTCGTATTGCTTGAAAATCTGGGTGCAATCGGTTTTCTATCTTCTACCAAGCTCGGCTTTGCAAATCAACTGAATACCTACACTTCGGAGCTTTATAGACAGATGAGCCCTGAAGCGTACGGAAGCAGTATTGGAGAACAGATAAAAAGAACAATTGCAGGGGTTGAAGGATCAAATAATAATTTCTTGACCGAAATGACGGTTACTCAGATGGTTCTTCACGGTGATCCCGTGATGCGACTTAACTGGCATGCTAAACCGGAAATTGATTTGACTGTGCAAGACGTTTATTTTGAGCCTTCTCAGGTCGACTTGACGACCGATTCAATTACAGTAAATGTCATTCTTACCAATCTCGGTCAAAGCATTATTCAACCTTTTAGCCTTGTGGTTGAAAGAGACTTCCCCAGTTCTTCAACTGATTCGGTATACGTTATTCAGGTTCCGCGGTTAGATTACAGGGATACCATTGCAGTAAGAATTCCTCTTCAACCTGAGATTGGAAGCGGGATGAATGAGTTTAATATTTCGGTGGACATACCTTCTTTCATCGAGGAACAATATGATGAATTCGGGAATAATCAGATCAGTGTAAATTATTTCATCAATATTGATGGTATTATTCCTGTTCTTCCATATGATTATGCGGTAGTTCCTGAGGATTCGGTGGTCTTAAAAGCCTCGACTGTCAATCCTCTCGCAGGATTTAATTCCTACAGGTTCGAAATAGATACTACAGATCTCTTTAATAGTCCATTTAGAAAATATGCTGTTAAAAGCGGTCTTGGTGGAGTGAAGGAGGTATTTCCGGGCGAATGGCTATCCATATCCTCAAATGCGAGTTCTCCTCTTATCCTTCAGGATAGCATATCTTATTTTTGGCGTGTGGCCGTAGACAGTACCTCGCCTCAGTGGGTAGAACATTCTTTCCAATTTATCCCCGGAAAAGAAGGCTGGGGACAGGACCATTTCTTTCAATTTAAGAATGGAACGTTCTCAGGTGTTGAATATGACAGAGTATCTAGACAGAGGAATTTTGAGGCCTCCCAGGGAACTGTTTCCTGCGACGTTTTTGATAATGCCTCTAACTCTACTCAGTGGGCACAGACCCTATGGAGGATAAACGGGCAGATAGCGGAGTATGATCTCTGCGGCACTGATCCATCGCTGCATGTAGCTGTTATCGATCCAACGACCATGGAACCTTGGGGAACCTTCAATAACGGTGTCAATCCGGATCATCAGTTTGGAAATGTAAACAATGGAGCGGCTTGCCGAAATCGTGTCGAATATTATTTCATTTTCAGACAGAACAGTACAGCTCAACTTCAGGCTCTTGAAAATATGCTTGTCAATGAAATACCGAACGGACATTATGTACTTATTTATTCAACGATTAGAGGAATGTTCAGTAACTGGACTTCATTGTATCCGAATCTTTATACCACATTGCAAAATCTGGGTTCCGACAGCCTGTACGCCGGAAGGGATGACAGAGCATTCATTTTTCTTACGAGAAAAGGGGATCCCTCTTTTACACAAGAAACAGTTGCACAACAACCCGGAGACTTTATATCTCTGAACGCCATTCTACAGGGAGCTACTGATTTTGGAATGGAATCTTCAACGGTGATAGGTCCGGCTGCAGAATGGAATACTCTTTACTGGAAACAATCACCTTCGGAGACACCGACCGACGATTTTACCAGACTGAGGATTCAGGGATTGAACTGGAACAAAGCGGTGATTACGGAAATAGATACTTTATTTTCTCAGAATGATTCCATTCTAAATTTGAATAATTTACTTCCGGCCTCGCAATATCCGTATTTACGTCTTCAGGCGCGTTATAGTGATACCACCGGCAGCACGCCCGCCCAGGTCGATCGTTGGCATGTACTTTATCAGCCTTTACCCGAAGCCGCTATTGACGGTTCCAACGGGTATGTATTTACACCTGTTTCTCCCGATTCCTTGCAAGAAGGTGTAACTGTTTCATTTGCGGTCGATGTAAGAAATATTAGTCATCTCGATATGGATTCTCTGCTTATTCATTATTGGGTAAGTGACGAAAATCAAAACATTCATCCCATACCGTATCAGCGGCAAGATTCTCTGCGTGCGGGAGAAACTTTGCGTGATACCGTTTCGTTCTCCTCGGAGAATATGGCAGGCACTAACACGCTGTGGATGGAGGTTAATCCCTATGTGAACGGCCTGAATAATTCAATCAAGGATCAGCCGGAACTGGCTCATTTTAATAATTTATTACAGATTCCTTTTACCTTGGATAAGGATGATCTGAATCCGATTCTGGATGTAACGTTTGACGGAATGCATATTTTAAATGGAGACATCGTAAATCCCAATGCTGAGATACTCATCACGCTGAAAGATGATAATCCTTTTCTGGTGATGGATCAGGATTCGGATACAAGTTATTTTGGTATTTTCCTGACGGATCCTTCAGGAGTTCAGAAACGCATCCCTTTCTTGGATCAGAATGGCAATCAGGTTTTACAGTGGATTCCTGCCGACGAATCCAACCTTAAATTCAAGATAATTTATACCGGTAATTTTACCCACGAGGGGGAATACGAATTGTTGGTTCAAGGCTCAGATAAGTCCTCAAATCTCTCCGGAGATATGGAGTACAGAGTGAACTTTGAGGTGATATTAGGTTCCAGTATCACCCATATGATGAATTATCCCAATCCTTTTTCTACAAGTACACGCTTTGTTTTTACCCTAACCGGAAGTAAGGTGCCTGATGAGATTATCATTCAGGTAATGACCGTCACCGGCCGAATAGTTAGGGAGATTACAGAGGATGAGATCGGTCCTATACGCATTGGAAGAAATATTACGGAATTTGCCTGGGACGGTAGAGACGAATTCGGAGACCAACTGGCAAACGGAGTGTATCTCTATCGAGTAAAAGCACAGATCGATGGAGAATCTATAGAGCATCGTTCTTCAGGGGCAGACAGGTATTTTGAGAAAAACTGGGGGAAGATGTATTTGATGAGGTGATAATCATTTATTCCTACCAAAAAATTAATTGTTAAACAAAAACGGCATCCCAATCGGAATGCCGTTTATTCATTTTAAGGATAAGATTAATATCTGTAGTGCTCAGGTTTATATGGTCCCTGAACTTCTACTCCGATATATTTCGCCTGATCGTTTGTCAGTGTTTCTAATTCCACACCGATTTTAGATAGGTGAAGCTGAGCTACTTTCTCATCGAGATGTTTTGGAAGCATGTAAACTTTATTTTCATAGTTTTCAGAATTCTCCCATAGCTCTATCTGTGCAAGCGTTTGATTTGTAAAGGAATTAGACATCACGAAAGAAGGGTGTCCTGTTGCACAACCTAAATTCACAAGTCGTCCTTCGGCGAGAAGGATAACTTCTTTCCCTCCGATCTCATAAAGGTCTACCTGTGGTTTAATGTTTGTTTTTTTCTGAGCGTTTTTCTTCAACCACGCTACATCTATTTCATTATCGAAGTGACCGATGTTACATACAATCGTTTTGTCCTTCATTTTTTCGAAATGGCGACCTACCACGATGTCTTTGTTTCCTGTAGTCGTCACAACGATATCTACACGATCAACAACGGAATCCAGTTTTTTTACTTCAAACCCGTCCATTGCAGCCTGAAGTGCACAAATAGGATCTATTTCAGTCACGATTACACGTGCTCCTGCTCCTCTCAGTGAAGCAGCTGATCCTTTTCCTACGTCTCCGTAACCGCAAACAACAGCCACTTTTCCGGCCATCATTGTATCTGTCGCACGACGAATCGCATCAACCAAAGATTCTTTACATCCGTATTTGTTATCGAATTTTGATTTAGTTACTGAATCATTTACATTGATCGCCGGCATTACGAGCGTACCGTTTTTCATTCTTTCGTAAAGACGATGAACACCAGTTGTTGTTTCTTCAGAAAGACCTTTTATATCTTTTGTTAATTCAGGATATCTGTCAAAAACCATGTTTGTGAGGTCACCTCCGTCATCAAGAATCATGTTCAGCGCTTTTCCACCTTCGAAGGCGTGCAAAGTTTGTTCAATACACCTGTCGAATTCTTCTTCATTCATTCCTTTCCAGGCATAAACAGGGATTCCTGCTGCAGCGATTGCAGCAGCGGCATGATCCTGTGTTGAGAAGATGTTACAGGATGACCAGGTTACTTCAGCTCCTAATTCAACCAGTGTTTCAATTAAAACCGCAGTTTGAATAGTCATATGCAAACATCCCGCGATTCTTGCTCCTTTAAGAGGTTTTCTCTTTCCGAATTCCTCACGTAAAGACATTAGTCCGGGCATCTCAGCTTCGGCTAATTTGATTTCATGTCGTCCGTACTCTGCAAGGCTAATATCTTTTACCTTGTATTTCAATTTTTCTTGTGTTTCACTCATTTATGTAGATTTTTCTAAAATGCTCAACAAAAGTAAACAATTAAATAGTTTTAATCAAAAAACACCCTAATCCGTATTTGGTTTTTCACTGAGATGACATTTTACCTCATGGATGATTTTTTTCTTTTTTTTAAGACTGGTATGAAATTTTCTTGTTAAAAAAGTGTTACTATATTCTGATAAGGTATTAATAAAAGAAAAAGCTTATGAAAACCACTTTAATTATTTTCCTCTCGATGTTCATGAATTTCCTTATGGGACAGAACATTTCTTCGGATACCGTCGATGTATACATGGTTACGAAAGAAAATCCTTTCCTGAATGCATTAAGAATTCCGGTGAATTTTAATAAATCGGTCTTGCTTGAGGATTATAGAAAAAAACTGGAAGGGCTCGCTGTGGAGAGAATTGATCTTGTATATACAACCTTTCAACTGTCTCCTGAATTTGATCAGAACTCCTTGAATCAGGAGCGCATTGAAAAGTTTTTGAAATATTATCCCGGGTTGGATTCTCCTCAAATTCAGTGGAAGTTGATCGGTCAGTCAAAAGGTAAAACTCCCGCTGAGGCCCGAGAACTGTTTCACGGATTCGTCATTTATTACCGTGAACGACCAACAGAGGAGAGTGTTGAAAAGGAAATTGCTTTTATGGATTCTTTGCTGCTTGAAACTGATGGAATAAGCGACGAAGTTCCGGTTACCTCAGCGCCAAAAGCAAAGTCAAAATCTGAGGATCGCAAACTTCCCCCGATAATATTATCTACAGGCGATAAAGCGTTGATATCAGAGGTTAAAGAAGAGGATGAGGTTGAAGAATTGCCTTTTGAGGTGACCGATGATATGTGTTATAAAAAATATGCCGGAGAAGTGAATTGTACCCATGCGGATTTTAAGTCTTTCGTTGACAGTATTATGAAGACCGATATCGCACACGTTCAGTACACATACCCCTCATTTCATGAGAGAAAACAGGCCAAGGATAAAAGGACCTATAATTTCACGTATTATCAGAAAGTGGGTTGTGGGGATGCGGAAAAGGTTGAGAAAGAAGATCTTCCTGAGTCTTTCGTAACAGTTTCAAACTGGTTATCCAAGGCGGACTACGATATTGTGAAAGCAACCTTTGAAAGGAATCCTCAATGGCAAAATTCACTGGTAATCATGGATGTCACCGGAAGTATGTCGCCGTATATTGCCAAAACGATGGCGTGGGTGAAGGCTACTCAAAACGAGAGCCAGGTGGATGCCTTCGTATTTTTCAATGACGGAAATGATACCCCGGACCGAAAAAAAGTAACCGGTTCGGTAGGTGGGATATATGCTGCAGAGAATAATTCGTTTAAATCAGTATACAACGAAATGAAATCCACCATGCGCAAGGGAGGGGGAGGAGACTGTCCGGAGAATAATCTTGAAGCAACACTTGAGGGAATCAATAAATTTCCTGAATGTGATGAGATAGTGATGGTTGCCGATAACTGGGCGGAGCCACGGGATCTTTCGCTGACAGCTAAAATAGGCAGACCGGTACACGTCATTGTCTGTGGTTCCACGTTTGGTATTAACCTGGCCTATCTTCAGTTGGCCTATGATACGAGAGGTTCGGTACATACCATTGAGGAAGATCTTCTCATGCGCGACGTGAAACCGGGCAAAAGCTTTAAATTGGGTGATAGTTATTACACTGTTCTGAACGGAAAAGTGGTTGCGGCTCAGATAAAATAAACGATCCAAAATTTATTTGATATGCGTAGATTTCTTTTTTTTCCGGTAATAGCCATAACGCTTGCCTTTACTCTTAATTCGGACTTTCTTTCTGATCAGAAACGATATAAGCGGGTTCGTGTTGCGATTGATGAAAAGGAGAGTTTGGTTCATGAAAAACTTAACTCCGTCGGTCTGACTACGGCAGATTTTCAGTTGCTGATGGTAGCATACAAACAAGAAGGAAAACTTGATCTATATGTCAAGAAAATAAGCGAAAAATCATACAGGAAGCTGAAAACCTATGATATTTGTGCAAAGTCGGGTACATTGGGTCCGAAACGGAAGCAAGGCGATATGCAGGTGCCTGAAGGATTTTATCACATTGATCGTTTCAATCCGGTAAGTAATTTTTATTTGTCGTTGGGGATTAACTATCCCAATCTTTCAGACAGGAGGAAGAGCAAAGCTTCAAATTTAGGCGGAGACATATTTATTCATGGATCCTGTGTTACAATTGGCTGTCTTCCAATGACCACCGATAAGATCAAGGAGATATATCTGTATGCCGTACACGCTAAAAATAACGGTCAAGATAAAATTCCGGTTTACATATTCCCATTTGAAATGACGGAAAAAAAATATGCACAATATGCAGAAGAGGAGTCTTCTAACACCGAACTCCTTCATTTTTGGAAGAATTTAAAAGCAGGGAGTGATATTTTCTACGAAAATACGCAGGAACTAAAATTTACAGTCGACCAAAAGGGGAATTACGTTTTCAATTAAATCTTCAACAATTGATCACTTGCTCCAATATTTTTTCGGTAATAAGATAGGTTGGTTTCACGCCTGTCAAACCCAAACCTCCGGAGGCCAATGTACTTCCTGTTTCAAGTGGATTATCAGAGGCGTAGTAAGCATAACGGATTTTCACGTCCTCCCTGATGCTGTTTCTTATTTTTGACGCAGCCTGAATAGCTTTTTGATAATGCGCTCCTTCCATTTCGAGTCCTACCATTCGCCAGGTAGATTTTCTGAAATATTTAAGCATTTCCTTATTTTGAAGGGAGGTTCCCAATACGGTAATCATATGTCCCTCAAAAGCTTTAACATCCTCGTTTTCAAAATCTTTTAGGGATAATTCATTCCTGAAAGGATAATTATCGGTTGTTCCTTCAAAAACATGGGCTGTTGGGATCATTATATCTCCTTTTCCACCGGTAAGTATTCCGGCCTTACCCATGATTGATATGGATGAAATGTTGAGTTTTACAACTCCTTTTTTCGATTTTTTATACGGTTTTAACAGCTCATCCATCGTTTCAAAGGCTTGTTCACCGAAAGCATAATCCATCACGATAATGACTTCATCGCATTTATCTTTTTTTAATTGCGCATAGCTGTTTTTGAAGTCTACTTTGCTCAGATCAAAGATCTGCACATCTATGTTGGTGCCCGAGGTGTCTTCGTAGAACGTCATCCCCTGTTTTTGAGCAAGTGATACGATCTTTTTACGGTAGGACTCATTTTCAGGAATACTCAGTAATTCGAATGTCTCTCTTTTATTCAGGTTTTCATTCGGTTTGAGACCGGCCTGTTTCGCAAATAAATAATTCATAACACTGTGCATGTTTGCACTTATGATATGAATAGGTTTGTCGATGAGCTTTCTCTTTTCAAGTATTTCTTTGATATTGTTGGCCCATTTTTCACCGTGAATGTGATGACCCAGTCGTTCCCTGAGTATCGGACTGAATAAAATAGTTCTTTTGACATCGTCTTTTACCTCAAGAATGGCCAGTTTTCCAAGCCAATAGATCATTTTTAAAAACCTGTGAGGATGTTCCTTGGAATTTAACTGATTGTAAATTTTCAGAGTTTCCTCAAACGTGCGACCTATAATGTTTGCAGTATGAACCAAAGCTACCTCCAGTTCTTCCTTCGAAATTCTTTTTTGTCTTACCGTTTCCTCCAGTTTAAGCCATTCTCTGGATAGCGCCTGATTTTCATCGATGATTACTCTTTTCGCGATCTTATGGGACTCTATAAACAGAAAGGTAAGGTGAGTGAGAATATCATAAATATCCGACCTGCCTCTGGTAATTTCAATGTTTATTTGTTCCTCATCAATCCGGTAACAGTTTCTTCGTCGTTTCGGCGGAATGATGGGGGTGATTTTGGACAATTTGTAACCTTCATCGCCTGTTAGATTTATAACCGAACATTCTTCAATACCCAAAGGTAATCTGTCCATCACATAGATTAGCCCGTTTAATTCAAGTTTGTCTTCGGCTATGGTGCCGTATATTTCCGGCTGAAGTTCAAGTAAGCTTTCTCTTAAAGTAACCCCTGAAATCCCCATGGGTTTGTAAAAGCCGCGATTGAAGAGATGACGCATTGTGATGTAAATACGTTCTATTGCCTGCGTCGCTTCTTGTGCTTTGGTTCTTTTGTTTTCACTCATAGTTTTTCCTTAAGTCGGGGTAATCGGCTTAAAATTAGTCAATATCATCGAGCAAATGCCCAACAATGATGAAAATGATGCATGTAAAATAAAAGAGACAAGCTCCGGCAGGAGTCTACAGCTAAGAATTCTGAGTGTTTACTTCGCCGCCAATTCCTCTTTTGGAGCGTAACCAAACAACTGCATGAATTTAATTGCCTTAGCGACCTGTTCGGGGACATCTTCTTCCCACGCTGAAGAACCTGCTTTGATCTTAGAAAGGACATCGTCCGACATGATGTGAAGCAGACTTTTATCAAAATTATTGATTGCCTCCAGTTTATTATTCGCTTTCATGTAATCGAGTAACCCCTGCAACTTTTTAGGTATTCGGATATCTTCAAGCGCGTAAAGATCTCCGGTCTCAACATTTCTCGCCGGATAAACATACAGTTTTACATTATGACCGAAACCTCGGCCAAAAGCTTCTAAAAGTCCGCCTTTCAGGTTTTCGTAATATTTCTCGTCGAAGACTGTGTGAAGGTTGTATATACCCAGGATTACACCCATTTTTTTGCCTCGGGCCAGATCACTGAGGTAATCCACCATCTTGTAATACTTCAGGTAGTTTGAAATCATTACTGTATAACCGAGGGAGCCCAAAAGTTCAGCTCTATCTACGAAATCCTTGTCCGAGATCTTTCCATCCGCAGTGAGATCTTTCAGTGTTAGCTCGAAAATCTCCCGTACATTTTTTTCCTCAACCCCTTTTTCCTGAATATATTTCGTTCTGGCATTGGTAATCATATCGATGTGAACCTTTGTCACCGGACGAAATCTTCCACGCATCAGAAGTATGTTTTTCTTATACAGTGCATTGGCCGGTTGAAGTACGTTGCCTGCCTGATCAAACATAGTAGCTTCTGTAATTCCCCGCTTTACGAGGTTCAAAGCCAGAATTCTATTATCCACGTGCTCGAAATCCGGCCCTTCAATGCGAAGCATATCGATTTCCATCCTGTCTCGAGGTAATCTGTGTACAAGACTATTGATAAAATAATCCAGTTCATCGCCGGTATGAAAATAAGCTGCATGGACGAGATTTACTCCCAGGATTCCCAGCGCTTCCTGTTGTGCTTTATTGCTTCTGTCATGCATTTTGACATGAAGAACAATGTGGTTTGGTCTTGTATTGGGAACCAGCTGAAACCGAATTCCGACCCAGCCGTGGCCTTGGTTGGTTTTATGGTAATTAAGTGATTCTACCGTATTGCAGAATGAAAAAAAGCGAGTTTCACCGCTTCGGTCCTTCAAGCTTTTCATCATGGATTCATACTCGATTTCGAGCATAGTCATGAGTCTTTCCTCACAAACGTATCTTTTCGCCTTACCGTAAATTGCATCGGAAACCTTCATGTCATAAGCTGAATGCGTAAATGCTATGGTTCCCGAACTTCCTCCTGCTTTGAAAAAATTCGCTGCAACTTCCTGACCCGCTCCAATCTCAGAAAATGAACCGTAGATGTCAGGGGTTAGATTAACAGTCAGAGCCTTTTCTTCAGTTGTGAGTCTGCGTTGGTCTATCATTCTTTTAAGAGTTCAATCTAATTAACAAAGAAACGAAATATTAATCGCTTCACATAGAAAATATACGAGTAAAAGGATTTAAGGTTACCCCGGTTTAATGAGGGTCTTGAAAATCAGGGTTGTTGATAAATTCGTGATCGCTAAATGTCTTCAGAAAAGTTACAATCAGTTCCTTTTGCTGGGGATCGAGTTGAACACCACCCTGAAAAGCAAATTCTATCATGGGATCTATCGTTGGACTCGTTACCACACCCGAAGAATAATGGTTAACCACCTCTTCGAGCGTACTGAAGCGGCCGTCGTGCATGTAAGGAGCTGAAAATTCAATGTTTCTGAGAGTCGGAACCTTAAACTTGCCGGCGTCGTTTGGATTTCCGGTTACACCCATTCTACCCGGGTCAGAAAATGTTGCATCGAGTCCGTTATTTGAAAATTTATTCACCTGAGCAAGAGCGCCGCTGTGGCAGTGCAGGCAGTCACCTGCGCTGAGGCTGAAAAAAAGATCTCGTCCAGCAATTTCTTCTACGGTTATGCTTTGCCAAACAGCCTGTTCTTCAGCGGTTAAAGGAAGACTGTTTTCTACTTTATACATAACGTCGTATTTCGATTTTCCGGAAATCATGGTTCTTAAAAATTGTGCAATGGCTTTGGCAACGTGTGTGGAATCATATTTTTCAACACCGAAAACCGTAAAGAAATCGTTATTGTATTCAACGGATTTGTTTAATTTGGATATGGCCGCACTCCAACTTTGATCCATTTCGTGAGGAGCCGGAACCGGTTCTAAGATCTGTTCCTCAAGGGTTTTAGCTCTACCGTCCCAAAAGAAGGAAGTTTGCCAGCCAAGATTGATCAGAGCCATTGAATTCCGCGTACCGATTTGTTCATCCACCCCAACAGAAAACTGATTTGGATCTGAAAAAGCAGCTTGAGGGGAATGACACGCACCACAACTGATGGAGTTATCACGACTCAACATTTTTTCATAGAAAAGTTTTCTTCCCAGCTCTACGCCTTCCACGCTCATCGGATTATCCTCAGGGATAGGCATATCAGGGAAATGACTCGGGATATCAAGTTTGTAGGGCGTAAGAGACCGCGTAATCTTGTCGTTTCTACAAGAAAGAAGGGTTAAAACAATCAGTATGTAAAATATGGATCTTTTCATTCGGTGCTAAACGCAGATGCAAAATTACTGATAATTCGGTTACTTAGGTTTTCCTGACTAGGCATCGTATGCGAGGAATTCTCAAGTTTTATATCCACATCCGAAGTATCACCGTCGAAAACTTTATAGATATCGACATACATATTGGTTTCATGCAATGTTGAAGAAACCTGAGTCCAGTGAAGGTTGGATAACTCAACAGTTCTCAAAAAATCATCTTTTCCAATGTGATAAAGAAAGGTCATCATGTTTTGTCCGTTCTGTGCTGCGGAAGTATCAGCTTTTCCTTCTATCATGAGGAAAATATAACCGGTATTCCAGCCCCAGTGCATATCGTCTGTGTTTAAAATATTTAACGGGTCACTTGCCGGTCGGGCCGAAGGGTCTTCATGATTCTGATCGGCAGTAACTCCGATATTAGCATTCATTGAAAGGAATGACGCATAATCTCCTTCACCTTCCCAAAGAAGTTTCTTGTCGTTGGCAAATTTGTAAACCCCGGACTTAAAAAGTTCCTTTCCATTGTTGGAAAAATTGGTCATGATCACATTCAGTTTTGTAAATTGAATGGTATAACCCTCTTGCGTTGTATAATTTGTATTCAACTCGAAAGTTTGTCCGTTATATTCGGGAACAATGTTGACACGAACCTTCTGCACAGCGGGTGCAGGATCCTCAACCGGATCGTCATCCTTACAGCTTAACAGAGCGATAGGAAGGAGAATTAGAAGTATCACTGAATTCTTCATAAGATAAATTTACGGTAAGAATTTTTAAAACGGCAAAATCTTGTCAGTTTTTATTGGTTTTTAGTCTTTAAAGTAACTTATGTTACTCTCTAATAAGTATGCGCTTATGGCTATTTTGATAACGAAAATTTACTGAGAAACGTTGGAAAAATACTATCTTCACCATATGCTTGAAAAGGACAAACCACTCAAGGTGTTAAGTGCTTCTGCGGGTAGCGGAAAGACTTTTTCATTAGTACAGACTTATCTTGAACTTACGATAGGTAGAAATGCTCAAAGCAACGCATTTTCAAAGATCATTGCTATGACTTTTACGAATAAGGCTGCTTTGGAGATGAAGACGAGAATAATTGAAGCCCTTGATTTCATAGCCTTTCCGGAGAGAAAAACAGAAAATGAAAGGCGGAAGGCGATCAGACTTTTCGAAAAGACCCGGGAGAATTTAAAATTACCTGAGAACATAATCCGTGAGAACGCAAGGAGAGTGCTTTCACAGATTTTACATAATTATGAGGATTTTCATGTCATGACCATCGACAAATTCAGTTTAAGGCTCATCAGAACTTTCAGTAAGGATCTGGACCTTTCGGATGATTTTGAGATAATTATGGATGAAAGGGAGTTGCTGGAGCAAGTGGTGGACGAATTGCTTTCCAAAATAGGAAAGCAAGGAGAGGAGGAAGTAACCAGGTTAACGCTCGCTTATGCAAAATCCAATCTCGAAGAGGGTACCAAATGGAATTTTCGGTCTTCCCTGATTGAATTTGCCAGAAATCTTACTGTGGAAAAAGACAGAGAATTTATTGATGAACTTATTCAAAAACCCAGCAATCCTGATGGTATTAAAGAATTAAGGGCACAAATCAATAAACTTGTTCAGGAGTATAATACTCAAGCCACGGATTTATACAATTATTTCATTTCCCTGAATTCTTCTCCTGAGGACTATCCATCGAAAACCACAGGTATTTACAGATGGTTGAATGAATTGAACGGCAAAAAACTCGAAGAATATAAACCTCCGACGAACACAATCTTGAAATTCTTAAGTGGTGAAAGCATCAACGCAAAACACAATGTTGATCCTGAATTGATCAATAAAATTGAGAGATTCTTTCCATTTGAAAAAGAGGCTTTTGACAGGTTTTATGTTTTGAATCGGATACGAAAAAATTTTTATAATCTTGCCTTACTTAAATATATTGCGGATGAACTGAATCGTTTCAAGGAGAGGCATAACGTGATAGGTATTTATGAGTTTAGCCGAAAAATTTCAGATTTGCTGAGTAAAGAATCAGCGCCATATATTTATGAAAGACTTGGTACGCGTTTTTCGCATTATCTCTTGGATGAGTTTCAGGATACAAGCCGATTACAGTGGCTGAATTTAATTCCTTTGCTTCACGATTCGATTTCTGGAGGTAATAAAAATCTGATTGTTGGGGATCCCAAGCAGGCTATTTACAGGTTTAGAAACGGATTAGTTGATCAGTTTGTTGCACTTCCCAACATTTATAATCCTGAAGAAGATCCACAACTGGCGTTTACCTCAAATTATTTCAACGAAATGGGGATAAAACTTCCCCTCGAAGAAAATTATAGGTCAAAAAAGAACATTGTTGAATTTAATAACATGTTCTTCAAAAAATGCCTGGAATTCCTTCCTGCCACCTTCAATAAATTTTATAAAGATATTGTTCAGAAACCCAAAGGATCAGAGGGAGGATTTATTCATTTTGAATTCTTTGAGGCCCCCAATAAAGAGGAGGCCCTTCCTGATCGAGAAGCCTTTTTGCTTAATTCAGTAAGAAGCTGTATCAGAGATGGTTACCTCCCCGGTGAATTATGTGTTCTGACACGCAATAAATCCGACGGAAATCATTGTGCCAAAATACTCACACGAGCGGAAGAGCAGTTTAAGGTGATTAGCGCAGACAGTTTGTCCGTGGGGTCGGATAAAACAGTGAAATTCTTTATCGATTATTTCGAACTCAGAAAAAATAGTGCAAACGAAACGAATCAAACAAAATTTGCGAGCAGTTATTATCAAATGCGTGAAGAAGAACCTTTAATTGGTCTAAGAAATTATTGGGGAGATCGAATAGGTAAACTCGATTTTGAAAAGTTTGTCAAAGATGTTTTTCAGTCCGAAGAAGCATTATTCATGGATTACGAGAATATGTACGATCTCGGACAGAAATTTGTCAGAATTCTCAACCTGAACGAGCTTTCCAATCCCTATTTGCACCATTTTATGGAGATACTCCAGTATTATGACCTTAAATTTGGTCCGGACCTGAGAGGCTTTTTGGATTACTGGCATTCAAAAGCCCAAACAGAAACGGTGCAAATGCCGGCAAATGACGAGGCGATTCAAATTATGACAGTCCATAAATCAAAAGGACTGGAATTCCCTGTGGTAATACTTCCAACGTTAGACTGGACGATTGGAACGGAAAAGAATGAGTCCTTTATTAAAACCGATCAGGGAGAACTCATCTATTCCAAACTGATTAAAAAGGATGTTCCGGATTTCATGTTAAAGGCACGTGATAAGGAATACAAACAGGTTTTACTCGATGAGCTCAATTTGTTGTATGTTGCTTTCACACGAGCGGAAGATAGAATTTACGGACTCGTCGAAAAGAATAAAAAAGGTTCTGACGATTATTCGAAATTAAGTCAGTTGATCGCAAAGACTTTGAATGCGATGAATGAAACTGCTAACGGGGGTGAAGAGTTGTTCAGCATGGGCTCCGAAACAAAGATTTCCTCCGCCGATAAAACGATCGATAATAATTTCGATCCGGTTGATATTTCTGATTTTCTGTGGTTTCCCGAAATGTCGATGAAAGATTCGGATGCCATGGAAGAAGAAGATTTGAGTGATGAACAGCGGTTTGGAAATCAGTTGCATAAGTTGTTATCTCAGGTGGATAAACCGGAGGTATTGAATACTGTATTTAAGGACATGATAAAAAAAGATCAGATTGAAAGGAGATTCGAAAATGAACTTGAAAAACTTGCCCGCAATATTCTTGAAATACCCGAATACAAAGTTCTTCTTAAAAATTCAAAACGAATTTTGAGCGAACAGGATATCATTTTAGATGAGAAAAATTTCTTAAGACCTGATAAAATTATTTTAGGCGAAAGAGAAGTTTCCGTAATTGATTTTAAAACGGGAAAAGCTTTAAGAAAGCATGAAAATCAGGTGCGAAATTATGTTTCGGCGGTTCGAAATATGGGCTACGAGGAGGTAAGAGGATATTTACTTTACACATCCGAAAACAGCCTTCAGGAGGTAAAATAAATTTTCGGAACAAGTTTTGTTAAAGAAGTGTTAATACCCTTAACGAAACAGTTATGAAAAGAGCTATTTTATTTTGTATTTCGGTCATTTTTACTACCTGCGTTAGCGTTCAGGCACAATCCGGTAATTATTATTTCATCCCGAGAGGAACACATTTTTCGGGAGGTTTATATTCAGCGGTTCCAACCGAGAATATCCTTTTCCAAAAATGGAGAAACTCTGAGGAAGGTCTGGTTCAGCAGACATTGTTGAGCGAGTGGTATACACCCCGAATGGGAGGATTTTTCGAGGTTGCCTATAATTTTAATGAGGAAAGGCCATTGATGCTCGGAGGTTCGTTTCGTTGGCAAACCATTTTTAGCGGTAAGCAAAAAGAGGTTAGAACTGCCGACTATTCACTCGCTTATGTGCCAGATATAGACTGGAAGTTTAAGAAAACAGCGAGATATTTGAATTATTCCATCTTTGCCGATTACAGTTTCTACAACTATAGAAATTTCCATTTTTTCGGGAGAGTCGATCTTGGGGTAGGTCATTACCGAATGAGAAATAAATTCGACTGGGAGATAGACGCTATTGATTCAATGGTTTGTGGGCCGAGGTTTAGCGAAAACGACCTCGTACTGACCGGAGATTTAAGTTTGGGGATTCGCTGGCAATTTAACCACAGCAGTTCTTTGACTTTTACTGCCGGATATCAGTTACAAACAATCAATGATTTCCGTCGTAGGGATTATATGAGTAGTTTACACGGAAATTTAACGGACGACAACTATTATCCAAAGGATGATGATTTTTATATCACCTCCAATTATTACCCCGGAAGACCACAACGGGTACGGAATGAATTCTTGTACTTTAGATTGGGCCTCACACATCAAATAACTTCGGCCGGTTTCAGAGACTTCATGGCAGAAAAACCTGTGCTTTATCTCTACCCGGAGGATACGCTCAATGTGGCTGTCAGCCTTGAATTTGAGGATCATCAAATGATTTTTGATTACCCTGCCTATAATCAAGGCTGGAATGTTACTGCCACTCCGAATGGTGATTTATTTGACGATTCAGGAAAGCAATATTACTGTTTGTTCTGGGAAACTGAGGGAAAGGCGATCGCACAAAACCTGAAGGAAGGCTTTGTGATTCACAGAACGGAAGTTGCTGATTTTCTCGAAGAAAAGCTGGAAATACTCGGACTTAATGCGCGGGAAAAGAATGAGTTTATCATTTATTGGCTCCCCAAATTACAACAGTCCGAATACAGTGCCATATATTTTGCTCAGGAGGAATACGAAGCTATTTCAAAGCTGATGATTTCGCCTAAACCGGATCAGGTAATAAGAGTCATGATGTTGTTCCAGGGGCTGGATAATCCAATTTATCTGGAAGAACAGACACTGCAGTCTTCACCGAAAAGAAAAGGCTTCACCGCCGTAGAATGGGGAGGATCAGAAGGTGAGTTCTTCAGTACCGATTACATAAAAATGTAACAAGTATTATTCATTAGGAACCAGTTGACGCTGGATCTGATACAGCGCGTCTTCCTTTTTCCTGTTTCTCAGAATTCCTTCTTTCACAATGATCTGAACTTCAAACTCTTCATTGGTTGTTAGGGGAATGGCAACTTTCGGATCTTTACTGACAGTTTTACCGTCGATTTTCCACTTTACATCGTACTCCTCCGGAACGGTGGAGTTGAGATAGAGGCTGTCTTTCTTTATTTTATAGTCGAATAAAGCAAAATTATCAGGTAATTCTTTCTCCCAATTATTTGTTCTCCAGTCATATTTCGGATTTGTAATCACATCCCGGGCTTTTTCTGCCACTTTACGGGCTTCCATTTCGGAAATTGTGTATGGCAGATTTTTAAAATTCATGATTGGTTTTTGATATATCATCGTATAAAAACTCGACGCTACAAGAAATGATCCTACAACACTTTGATGATAATTGTCCTTATCGTATAAATTAATTCCAGGGTTCTCTTTGTAAAACTGTTGCCAGATTTCTCCTACCGGGGTTACGGCTACATTAAACTCATCCGCAAAATTCAAATATTTCTTTTTTAAACGATTTTGCATTTCAGTATAGTTGATGAATTCCTGATTTTCTTTCAGGAAAATACCATCCTTATAGCCCCATGTCATAAAGAGCATGATTTTCGCATTCGGTGCATAGAAACGAATAGAATCGATAATCATTTTACCGTATTTCTTGGTCGTACTTTCGACAGTGGCTGAGTCGAGCAGTGGTTCATAACTTTTTCCCTGTAACACCACATACGTCCAGGGTTCAGCTTTGATTTTTTGATACGTTACCGGGTTTGTTGCGTGGTATTGCCAGTCCATTCCACCTTTTGTCGCTTGATCAACAAACATAGTCTTGCCTTCATTCTGAGCAATTTGGGCAAGTTTTTTCGGCATCTGATGATTCAGCGTAAAACTGTTTCCGATAAAAAGAACATGTTCGGTTTGGCCCAACAGGCTCAAACTCAGAAACAACAATATGAATAATCCGCATATCCTTTTCATGACACTTAATTTAAGAAAAATTATCCGCTAATATCGCACCAAAAATGATAAAAAAAGTGAAACCATACTATTCTTACGGATTATAAATTCGAAGTGTTTCACTTCCGTTGTAACTCGTAAGGTAGGAGCGAAGTCCCCATTCTGAGTCACCGTCTATCAAGGATCCGTCGTACAATGAAAATCGTGCGTTTGAACATGGGTCATTCAGGATCAAAAAATTATCCGGATCGGTTACAAGTCCGGTCTCACAGTCGAAACCTTCAGCCGCAGGTGAATGACGGTCAAAAGCAACAAATTCGTTGATGCTTTGTCGATAAACAACTACACCCTTCGATCCCAATCCGTCAACATATGCCCAGCCACCTACACCTTGCAAAGCACTGTATGAAGGAAGGTTTAAATTAATGTTGGAGTCAAAGGTGAAATAGGGTACAGGATGCTGTTTATTTTTGCTACATCCGAAAAGGAATAGTAATATTGTAAGAGCTATAAACTTTTTGAATGCCATGAGGACTTTTTTCGTTTATAATGCGAATTTATGACTTTAAAAACGATAATCATAGGACTTGTATTGTGTTTTGGTCAAATGACCTTAATTACTTCATGCGGTTCCTCCGGGCCGGCAGCTACGCCGGGTACGGTCGAAGAAGCTGAAGCAATAAGGGCTAAAGAGAAGAAAAAAGCTCAGAAGGAAGCCAAAAAAGCAAAAAAGGAGGCGGAAAAGCGATTTTGGAAAATGCAGAGTAAGGCGGCTAAAAAACGCGTGCGAAAAACCCGTAGGCAGCGAAAGAAAGAAGCGCGAAAAAGCGGAAGACGGTGAACTGTTCCAACAATGTATTACCTAAACAGCCTTTTGTTTTCTGATCACTTTCCAGAATAATCCCGGAAAAAATCGCTTTAAGGTCACCGCTTTGATTTCCTTGTTTCCGATTAAAACCTCTTTTTTATTTTTTTCTACCGCTTTCAGCATTTGTGAAACGCATTCCTGTACAGACATACCCGTAGCTTGATTGTGATCCATTTGGCCGTGAGGAGATCCGTCTTTCGTTAAGGCATGCGTGGAAATTTCTGTGTTTATCTTTCCGGGACATACAATAGTTACATGGATATTGTTTTTTGATTCTTCCAGTAAAAGGCTTTCATAGAAACCATGAAGGGCATGCTTGGACGCGCTATATGCTGATCGTAAATAGAATCCAAATTTCCCGGCAATGCTTGAGGTGACAACGATATGTCCTGACTTTTGCTTTTGCATATAAGGTAAAACAGCCTTCGTTAAAGCTATATTTCCAAAATAATTAACTTCCATGATCTGACGGTCAACTTCCAGCGAAGTTTCTGAAGCCTCGGAACGTTGAGAAATTCCTCCACTGTTAAACAGAAAATCTATACGCCCGTATTTTGAAATCACTTCCTGTGCAAGATCGGAAAAATTGCTGCTATCAGCCAGGTTCAGCGGAAGAATAAGGTGCTTTTCCGGATCGGTAATCTTGTTCTTAACTATTTCAAGTTGTTTTTCATCCCTGGATGACAATATGATCAAAGCTCCATGCCTTGATAACTGTATGGCCAACTCTTCACCTATTCCTGAGGAAGCTCCGGTGATCCAGATTACTTTATTCCTGAAAATTTCCATGATACAAATTTAGCCAAAAACCGCAACTCCTAAACAGCGTTGGGAGACTGAATCAAAGATGTCTTTCAACCAGATCCTGAAGACAGTCAATGAATATCGGATGATCATTGGTGCTGGGGACGAGCTGAACTTTTTCTCCTCCCAGTTTTTCAAAATCTTCCTGATATTCAACACCTATCTCAACGAGTGTCTCTAAACAGTCTGCAACAAATGCCGGACTGAATACCAGAATTCTTTTTGCACCTTCTTTTCCCCATTCCTCAATTACCTTGTCAGAAAAAGGAGTGAGCCACTTCTTATCCAGCCTTGATTGAAAAGCAACAGTATAATCTTTAATATTCAGCTTCTCAGCGATCAGACGAGTTGTAGAATAACACTGCGCCTTGTAGCAGAACTTATTTTTTTCGTTGATCTCTGTTTCGCAAGGCTGGTCTTCACAGAGACCGTCGTCATATACTTTATCCACATGTCTATCCGGTAGACCGTGATAAGAAAACAATATTTTGTCGTAACGAGGGATGTCAAATTCCTGAGCACGAGCGACAATGGCATCTATATAACTCGGATGGTCATGGAATTCCGATACAATACTCACTTCGGGAATCACCCACCATTTACGAATGATATTCATGGCTTTTTCTATGGCTGAACCTCCGGAAGCACTCGCGTATTGGGGGAAAAGAGGTAAAATGATTATTTTACTGTAATTTTCTTTTCGCATCTGTTCAAGAACCTTGTCCATGGAAGGATTCTGATAGCGCATAGCCATGTGGACCCGGATATTTTTGTCCTCAAATCGTTGTTGGAGTAGTCTGGCTGTACTTTCCGTGTAAGTAAGCAGGGGAGAAACACCCTCACTCATTTCCCACAACTCCTTATAAACTTTTGCTGATTTCGGTGCGCGAAAAGGGACTATCACTCCGTTTACAAGCAATTTTCTTCCCAGCCATGGAAGATCAATTACCCGCGGGTCATTCAAAAATTCCGTAAGATATCTTCTTACATCATTTACCTTAGGACTATCAGGAGTACCGAGCTGAATTAATAAAACACCTGTTTTTTTCATAACATTCGATTACAGCAAAGATAACAAGGAATTGTTCGCAGCACCCGATTATTTCCACAAGAATGATTGGAGTATGTCTATTTTTCTTCGCGGCAATTTTCTAAAAAAGATTGACAACAGACAACTGAAGTGCCAAATCATGATGAATTTAGGAATTGAACTTCCTAACAATGTGAATGAATAATGGTTTTAGAATTTAATGGACTGAACCGAAGAGAATTTAAAGACATTCATTACATTTACGTGTAATTTTTTACTCATGAAACCCCACATCGATAAGGTTCTAAAACACATTGCTTTGGTGACTTTGATATTGTCAGCACTGATTATGGGATTTATTCTCTATGAGTTGTCATTAACGAAGCACAACGTTGCAAGAGAACTTGTTGAAAAGGCAGTTGACCAAACGAAGCACGAACTGGAAGATTTTTTTAACCCGGTAAAAAATCAGCTTAAGACATCCTCTGTTCAGGCTCAGATGAAATCTATCGATGATTACTCCCTTATCGATTATCACAAGCTTTTTGTCCCTGTAATTCAGAATTATTCACAGATATCTTCTTTGGGAATAGCGACCAGTGAAGGGTTTGAACACGATATCCTGATTGAGGAAAATTCAAATGAATGGTTAACCCGCGAAGTGCATATTGAGAAAACAGGATTTGAAGAGTTCTGGACGGCATATAAAATTAATGAGGAAAACAAGGTTCAGGTTGATTCATCATGGGTCTCGAAAGCCCGGCATGATCCACGATCACGTCCATGGTTTCAGGGTGCCGATAAAGAATTGAATAAACTTTACTGGACATCACCTTATCTGTTTAATACCAATCAGAAAATGGGTATTACGGTTTCTTCATCATGGATAGATCCATTTAATCCAGACAGACATGTTGTTCTGGCTTACGACCTCACGCTTGAGTATATTTCTGATTTTACAAGCGGAATCAGACCTACAAAAAACGGTGAGATAATGATCACTACAGGCGACAGGCAATTTGTGATTGGAATGCCCAGAGAAGCAGATCATGATTTGGAAAACCTGGGTATTGCGGACAGTGTCAGACAGAAAGAACTCTTAGAGGTCTTAAATCATGAGGAGATTGGAGAGCCTTTTGTTTTTGCATCTGAGGGTGAAAACTGGTGGGGCATCTGTGAATCTTTTGAACTTAATGACGAGCAGTCTTTCATGATCTTTGCCGCTCTTCCTGAAAATGATTTTTTAGCAGAGCTGAAACAGTCTCAACGCTTGCTGGGCGGTGGATTTGCTGGTATACTTTTACTCGCTTTTCTTGTGATGAGAAGCCACAATAAACAGATTAGGAATCAGAAGCAACTCAGACAGAAAAATGCAGAAATAACGGCGCAAAACAAACTCATCGCTTCGAAGAATAAAGAAATACTTGACTCTATTAATTATGCCAAACGGATACAAACGGCTATTCTTCCCTCGGATAAACTGGTGAAATCGTATCTTGACAGTTCATTCGTCCTTTATTTACCGAAGGATATAGTCGCAGGTGATTTTTATTGGATGGAAAGCAAGGGCGACTTTATAATGTTTGCAGCTGCGGATTGCACTGGGCATGGAGTTCCCGGAGCAATGGTAAGTGTAATGTGTCACAATGCTCTAAACCGAAGCGTAAAAGAATTTGGGTTGATACAACCGAATGATATTCTTGATAAAACAAGAGAACTTGTTTTGGAGGAGTTTTCAAAAAGCGAAGAGGATGTGAAGGATGGAATGGACATTTCGTTGTGCGTCCTAAATGTTAAGACGAATATTTTGTGGTGGTCCGGTGCAAATAACCCTCTTTGGCTGATCCCCTCCGGAGAATCGAAGGTTAAGCAGTTGAAAGCGGATAAACAACCTGTGGGAAGCCATCCCGGCAATAAGCCCTTTTCAGTCCACGAGATTCAATTGCAGAAAGGGGATAAGATCTATATTTTCACCGATGGGCTGCAGGATCAGTTTGGTGGGTTGAATTATAAAAAATTTAAGCCTTCACGACTCAGAAAACTAATTTTGGAAATCAAGGACCTGCCCCCGGAAGAACAACGCTTGAAAATATGGAATGCTTTTAAAGAATGGAAGGGTGATCAGGATCAGGTGGACGATATTTGTGTCATAGGTGTCGAAATTTAAATTCCTTATCGGACCATTTTAGTAAATGTTTTTAACTTTACTTCATGCTGTCTAAAAAGACCAAATACGGTATCAAAGCACTTACCTTCATGGCGCGGGAAGAGGGAAAGGGTCCATTTCAGGTTGCTGTGATCGCGAAGCATGAAAACATTTCTCATAAATTTCTCGAATCTATTTTACTTTCACTTAAAAAAGCCGGATTTCTAGGTGCCAAAAAAGGCAAAGGGGGAGGTTATTATCTACTCAAACCAGCTAAGGATATTTATATGAGCGATGTGATTCGACTGCTCGAAGGTCCCATAGCAATGGTTCCTTGCGTAAGTCTGAACTTTTACGAAAAATGCGACGACTGCCCTGACGAGGAGAGATGCAGTGTCCATCGGCTGATGCTTGAAGTCCGCGACAGTACACTTGGTGTTCTTAAGAACAAAACACTCGCTGATCTCGTTGCAAATACATCACTTTCTTGAATTAACATAAAATTAATCCTGGATTTGTTTGGTCAACGGGATTATATTTCTAAATTTGCAAAACCTACTAAACCGATAGGGTAAATAATTTAAAGAGTAAAATGATTCTGGATCAGATTTTTATAAGTAGAAAAGAAAGGAGTTCGGACCTTGGTACTTCAGACAGGCCGGTGCGTAGTTTGGTAAAAGCACTTAGCTGGAGAACAGTAGGGACTATCGACACGATTTTTATTTCCTGGATGTTGTCAGGAGAACTTACACTGGCTTTTTCCATTGGCTCGATAGAACTGTTTACTAAAATGGTGCTTTATTTTCTACACGAAAGAATATGGAATCAGGTAAGATGGGGTAAATAATAAACGATGGAAATTACACAAATTAATAGAAGATTCAGGGAGGCAAACCCAACTCAGGTAGTAGAGTGGGCCTTACAAACGGCAAAAAGCCCTGTTGTAACTACGAACTTCAGGCCTTATGAAGTGGCTATTCTGCATCTTGTAACCCAGGTAGACCCGAACATCAAAGTTATTTGGTGCGATACCGGTTACAATACTCCGAACACATACAGGCATGCACATGATTTAATTCAAAGATTTGACCTGAATATTGATATATATGTTCCTCAATTGTCTTCGGGTTATCGCGATGTAGTTATGGGAATTCCTGAGGTGGATTCGGCCGATCATGCTCTTTTTTCAGAACAGGTTAAACTTGAACCTTTTCGCCGGGCGATGAAGGAGCATACACCTGATGTTTGGTTTACAAACCTTCGAAAAGGTCAAACAGCATTCAGAGATTCGATTGATATCGTATCAGCATCGGAAGATGGGGTATTAAAAATAAGTCCTTTCTACCATTTCACCGATGCGGATCTTGATGCTTATCTGGCTGCTTATGATTTGCCGAATGAGCATATTTATTACGATCCAACCAAAGCTTTGGCAAACCGGGAATGTGGAATACATAAATAATTAAATTTTGACGGTATGATCAAGACAGTAAAAAAGAATCCTCTTGAAAACGAGGCAATATATATCCTTAGAGAGGTAGCGGCACAGTTCGAAAAACCGGTTATCTTATTTTCAGGGGGGAAAGATTCTATCACTCTGGTGAGATTGGCACAAAAGGCCTTTTATCCGGCCAAAATTCCTTTCCCTCTTTTGCACGTGGATACAGGCCATAATTTCCCTGAAACAATTCAGTTTCGGGATGAACTGGTGGAAGAACTGGGATTGGAACTTTTTGTGCACAAGGTGCAGGACAATATTGACTCCGGTCGCGTAAAGGAGGAAAGCGGGAAATATGCAAGCAGAAATATGCTTCAGATAGAAACGCTTCTCGACGCAATAGAAGCTCACGGTTTTGATGCTTGTATAGGCGGGGCCAGACGAGATGAGGAAAAGGCGAGAGCCAAGGAAAGAATATTCTCCGTGCGGGATGATTTCGGTCAGTGGGATGAAAAAAACCAGCGTCCCGAAGTATTTGACATGCTTAACGGTAGAATTGAATTCGGGCAAAATGTGCGTGTATTCCCAATCTCGAACTGGACCGAGCTTGACGTTTGGAACTATATACAGCAGGAAAATATTAAGATCCCTTCGATTTATTTTGCGCACAAGAGAAGCGTATTCGAAAGAGACGGACTTATTTGGCCTGCGCACGATGAGTTCGTTTATCGTGAATCCGATGAACTCGTTGTAGAAAAGATTGTAAGGTTCCGGACGGTTGGTGATATGAGTTGTACAGCTGCGGTGGAATCGTTGGCTTTTGATATAGATGGCGTTGTTGGTGAAATCAGAGATTCATCGATTTCTGAACGCGGTGCGCGCATCGATGATAAAAGAGCCGAAGCAGCAATGGAAAAAAGAAAACAGCAGGGATATTTTTAAAATTTTAAGACATGGAAGTACTGAAAATTGCAACCGCCGGCAGTGTGGATGACGGCAAATCCACACTAATAGGGAGACTTTTATACGATACAAAATCTTTAACCGCAGACAAACTGGAATCAATCAGGGAAAGTAGCAGAAGAAAAGGGTATGATTACCTCGATTTTTCGCTGGCTACCGACGGTCTGGTCGCGGAAAGAGAACAGGGTATAACCATTGATGTTGCCCATATCTACTTTTCGACGCCTAATCGTTCCTATATTATTGCGGATACACCCGGACATATAGAGTATACCCGGAATATGGTGACAGGTGCATCCACTTCACAGGCATCCATAATTCTTGTGGACGCCAGAAACGGAGTTATCGAACAAACGAAACGTCATTTCTTTATCAATAATTTGCTAAGAGTCAAGGATATAATTGTCGCCGTGAATAAAATGGACCTTGTGGATTATGACCAACAACGTTTCGAGGGAATTCGGGAGGAATTTAAAGCGCTCATCGATAAAGGTTCGTATAAAAACCAAAATATAACCTTTGTTCCGATCAGTGCACTCAAAGGAGATAATCTCGTAAATCCTTCTGAGAATATGGAATGGTACAACGGTGAAACACTCCTTGAGCATCTGGAAAAAATAAATATCGAGGATGTTTTCGATGACGGAAAGGCTCGTTTTCAGGTTCAGACGGTAATTCGCCCGAAAAAGGAAGGTTATCACGATTATCGTGGATATGCCGGAAAGCTTAAAGGAAACAGTTTGGCAGTGGGTGATCAGGTAAGAATACTCCCTTCGAATACCTTGTCCAGAATATCATCCATACAGTTTTTTGACCAGGAATACGAGGTTGCCGAAAGAGGTTCCTCAATTACCATAACCCTCGAAGATGATGTGAATGTTTCTCGCGGTGATATGATCGTTAAGGCTGATGAACTTCCCGATTCGGATAAATTATTGACTGCTACTGTCTGCTGGATGGATCAGCAGCCTCTTTCGCTCTCGGGAAAATATGAGCTTCAGCATGGCGTACACTCGGTAAGTTCTAAAATTAAAAAGATCACACATAAGATAGCGACGGATTTTTCCGGTCGTGAAGAGCAAACTGAGTTTCTGAATATGAACGATATAGGACTGGTAGAGATCGCAGTGAATAAAGCCGTTCACAGAGACAGTTTCTCTAACAACAAAGAAAACGGTGCTTTTATTCTTATCGATTCACAAACGAATACCACTGCCGGCGTAGGGTTTTTCGAATAAATAGCTCCTTAAAAGGCGATGGTTTTAATTCAAACCGGGAAAATAATGTATATTTGAGTGCTTACATAGAACTTAAAAACAGTATTTCCATGGCCTTAGATAAAATTGGAATTGCGAAAAGAATCGCGCAGGAGCTAGAGGACGGTTGGTACGTGAATTTGGGTATAGGAATCCCTACTTTAGTAGCAAACTATGTTCCCGAAGATATTCAGGTTGAATTCCAGTCGGAAAATGGTGTACTTGGAATGGGGAACTTCCCGTTTCAGGGAGAGGAAGATGCTGACCTGATTAATGCAGGTAAACAGACAATCACTGTTAAACCGGGAGCTGTATTCTTTGATTCTGCTACTTCCTTTGCTATGATTAGAGGCAATCACGTTCAGCTTACGGTGCTCGGAGCAATGGAAGTCGCTCAAAACGGGGATATCGCCAACTGGAAGATCCCCGGAAAAATGGTGAAGGGAATGGGTGGAGCGATGGATCTCGTCGGTTCTGCAGAGAATATTATTGTGGCGATGATGCACACCAATAAGGCCGGAGAATCAAAAATTCTGAAAAAATGTACTCTTCCTTTAACGGGGGTAGGTTGCGTAACAAAGGTAGTTACTGATTTGGCTGTACTCGAGGTTAAAAACAATAAATTTCACCTGCTGGAGAGAGCTCCGGGTGTTAGTGTGGAAGAAATACAGAAAGCGACTGAAGGAGATCTGGTTGTACCCGATCATGTTCCTGAGATGCGTTTTTAATTTGATAGCATACAAGAATCATGATCAAGAAACTTTCGATTTTAATTCCTGCCTATAACGAGGAGGCCACCATCACACTGATTCTCGAAAAAATCCTTGAAGTGGAACTCAGAGACGGGGTTCGAAAAGAGATAATCATTGTTAATGATTGTTCAAAGGATAAGACTGTAGAGAAAATCGAGGCATTTATGAAAGCTCATCCGGAAGAGGATATCCGATTGTTTTCACAAGAAGTGAATAAAGGGAAAGGTGCCGCAATAAATCGGGCTATCAAAGAATGTTCGGGTGATTACCTCATCGTACAGGATGCCGATTTGGAGTACGATCCAATGGAGTATAATCATTTGTTGAAGCCTGTTTTTATGGATAATGCTGATGTGGTTTACGGCTCTAGATTTATGGGGCATCAACCACACAGAATTCTTTTCTATTGGCATTCCAGAGGGAATAAATTCCTTACGAATCTAAGTAATATGATGACAAACCTGAACCTAACCGATATGGAGACGTGTTATAAGCTCATCAGGACTTCTATAGCAAAAGACATAAATATCAAGGAAAACCGTTTTGGGATTGAGCCGGAAATCACTGCTAAAATTGCCAAACGTAAGGGAATTCGAATTTATGAGGTGGGTATTTCTTACTACGGCAGAACCTACGACGAAGGGAAGAAGATAGGATGGAAAGACGGTTTCCGGGCCATCTGGTGTATCTTCAAATATAAATTTACCAATTAGGTATTAATACCTTCCCTTCTTAAACAATGCGGTATAAAGGTTTCTGTATGCCAGCGAAAATTCGAGGGTTCCACCGGGATGGGTATTGCGCAGTTTCGAATATGTCACGTCGTATGATATCCCGAGCTGGAAGCCTTTTATATCAACCATAATTGCCGGAATAACAGCATCTCCTACGCGGGTGTACATTCCAAAAGCAAAGTAAGCTTCTTGTTTCAGGGCAGTTGTTTTCGTTCCTTCTTTCATTCGATAACGCATAAGTGCTCCCAAAATAATTTGTTTCTGAGGTCCCTGAACGATACCTACGGCATTTGCGTCAAGAGACCATTTGGATAGTGAAAAATCTTTCAGCAAAGAGAAATGCCCGACATATTTGCGATAAATTAAATCATTTTCGAGTCCGTTGTATTTTACAGATGGTTGGTTGACATGATACACTGCTGCGCCAACCTGAATTTTTATGTCTTCCTGACGCGCAAAAGTGTTTTCTCCACCGTCATACAAATAGTTTATTCCGGCCGACATATCAAAATAATTATTCGACTGCAGAGTAGCGCTCTCATTGTTGTTTAGTTCCGGGTTGAAAACTTCGCCGTCCCACTGGCTTTCAAAGAGTAGTTTGCTCATATTTCCACCGCGGTTGCCAATTCCACCTTGTAATCCGGCCGACAATTGATGTCCGTTGCCCATGGGAAGAATTCCTGAAAGGCTTAATTGTCCCTGACGAGTTCCATAGTTAGCGTCACCGGCAATATCATTCCAAAGAAAAATACCCAGACCAATATGGGCTTTATCGTTCTGACGAGTTTTAAAAAAATTCAGGTCAGCGGCAAGAGCGGTAGTCATGTACTGTGTATTTGAACCTAGCCACTGATTTCTATGGTTAATAATCACTCTTTCCCAACCTTCGTAAACGCCCGTAATCGCAGGATTTATCCATAAGGGGGTTTGCGCAGTTTGTGAAAAATGAATATCCTGCCCGAATATTTTGATTGTAAATCCGAAAGATAAAAATAGAATCAGCGAAAAATACTTCATTGTTAGCGAATTAAGGTGATGTTTCCTGAAAGAGTTTGTTTTATACCGTCGTAATAGGTAATTGTCATTCCATAGGCGTAAACACCCGTATTGAGGAATTGGCCGTTGAAATTACCGTCCCAGACGAAATTTTTATCGTTTGATTCAAATACTTTATTTCCCCAGCGGTCGTAAATTAATATGCTTATTTCAGCAACGTCAGCACCCACCTTTGCCTTAAAGAAATCGTTGTGTCCGTCTCCATTTGGTGAAAAGGCGTTGGGTAGCTGAACTCCCTCTCCCGGTGTATCGTCAGGCCTGAACACAGCTACGATCTTTTCATTTCCTTGAATGTCTAAACTGTTTGAATCGCTTTCTATGGGATCATTCAACGGACCAAGGTCATATTCCCAGTGATCGAAAGTGAATCCCGGATTGGCCTTTGCTCTTAAAAGGGTCTGAATATTTCCAAAATAAGAAGTTGCCCAAGGAAAGGTAGGAGCCCACACAGAATTTACTTTTACCTCACCCGCACCAATCGGTTCAACGTCTACGATTAGGTTATAAGGTCCTTCAAGATTATAACAGTCAACCAGACCTGCATTGATCGCCGTACATCTGGCTAGAATTGAATCGCGTAATTTTTGAACGGCCGCGTCATATCCGGCTACAGTACCTCCCCAAAGAGCAATCTGTCGGGGCATTTCAGAAGCAAACGTATTTAACATGGAATCCAGCAACGGAATTAAATAATCACATGAAAAGTACGTGTTGTTCAAATCGATATAACGCGTTTTGTAATACTGATCCACTATACTGTTCTCTGCCATTAATTTACTGAGAATAGTTGTGTGTCCCTGTCCTCCGGGGTTCGGCAGGTTTTCAACATTGCAAGGATCAGCCGATGAACTTTCGTCGGGTATTCCGGTATAATTGACGTAATGACTGAAACATGCATCCAGGTCCCACAATGTGTAGCGCCATTTCTTTTTGGTCTCAGCAGGATTTCTACCTCTCCACCAGGCCGTATTCCAGTCTAACCAATCCTTTGAAACGATGAAGGAGTTTATTACGAAATAGTCAACAAGAGATCTCCAATTATATACACTGTCTACGTAATTAAAGTTAGCAGGGTCTCCCATATTGTTATTCTGTATAAAAGTGAGTAACGCGTTCCACTCCGTTAAAGCATCCGGAGCACCGTACTCCTCCCAGGTTCCTCCCCATGTTTTAAGGAAGTGTAATCCTTTTTGGTTCTGACCGTAAATTTCACTTTGGTTATAATATTCTTCAGTAAAATTATGATCATCATATTTTTCGCGTATTTCATACACTCCCCAGTAAACTCCGTTGAGGTACAATACACAAGGTCTCCATGTTCTTTCATCCAGTAAAAGACCTGCTCGTTGAGACAAGGTTTGTGCAAATGGGTCTCTAATATGTGCTCCGTTTTCGAACGGGTAATTGTCGTTGGCTCCGGCTTTGAAAATTAAGCGCTTGAACTGAGTCCGGGCCTTATTAGGAAATATTTGATGATCGATTTTGTGGTTGTCTCCGAATTCATCTCTTACGATGAAATCAAAACCTCTTTGATCATAAGCCCACGAATCATTACCATGCTTGTTGAATGAACCAAGCGCTGTTTCGATGAATGAAGCATCGTCTTCAAATATTTCAAAGTTTCCGGTAGGTTCAAAACTTCCTCCGTTACCATTGGCGATCAAGTCATACACGCCGGTTCCTGAAATAGAAACCACAGGCACTGAGTGACTTTCATCAATGAAATAAGTGCTGGTCACAGGCAAGCTTTCTTCTTGAGAACCAAAGGTCACTGCCCTGATGACAGTTGTCCCGGTTATATTAATTGGACCTGCATACAAAGTAGAAGCAGCAGTAGGAACGGAGCCATCCAAGGTGTATCGTACCTGCCCACCGGCCGGAACATTGATTTCAATGTTCTGAGGGCCTGAATAAAAACCGGCCTGTTGGACAAATGAAGGTCTTTGCATATAAAAGGAGGTACCTCCTGAATTCGCTGCATTAGGGGTAGGGGTAGGAAAAAGTGACCACGTGGCCGCACCGTCTGTGGTACGTCCAAAAGAATGATTGTTTTTAGTGATCTTATTCGCCAGATGTACGCTGTCTCCTATGTTTCCTCCCGGACCTGAAAGAATTACGACGTCCCCCTCGGTCTGAGAAAGTTTAAATGAAGGGTGTAGTTCTGAACCGACCATAATGTTTCTTCCTGAAAAATAAACCATCATGCGCTGTCCGGCATTCAGCACGGCTCCACTTGGAATCTGCCATTTGGCAAGTTTGTTTGGATTGTCCGATAAATAGAATCCTGTAAGATCAATTTGAGTACCACCTGTATTTAAAAATTCTACCCAATCTTCATTCTCACCGAATGAATCCGTAGCATTACCACGGTTTGAACACGAAACTTCGTTGATCACTACCTGAGCGAAAAGTGGGGCGTAAACGATAGAAGTGAGGATTATCCCAATTAAAAGTTTCATAATGATAATGTTATTTAAACTTAAAGTTAACTAATTATTACGAATTCTATTATTTTAGAACTCAATTTATGCTTTAAAGGTTGCTTACGATGTTACTTTTTTAGTAACTTCGTCCGTATATTAATGATCTATCGTTATCGAAAACATTCTTTTATGAAACATTACACGCTGTTAACATTGATCTCACTCATGTTTCTTTTTTCGTGCAGGAAAATTGAAGGACAAGGAGGGGCTTCACGAGTGGTTGGAAAAGTCTTTGTTCGTGATTACGATGCCTTTGGAAATCTGAAAGCCGAATATTATGCGCATGATGAACGTGTTTATATTATTTACGGTAGCGAGGGAAATATTTATGATGATGATTTTGACACCAGTTTCGATGGTTCATACGAATTTGATTTTCTTAGAAAAGGGACTTACAAGGTGTTTGCTTATCAGGACTGTAATACCTGCCCTTCCGGTGAGGAGGTTGTCATGGAAATCGTTGAAGTCACTGAGAATAAATCAACCGTTGTGGTGCCTGATTTAATTTTAAACAAATGAGAGTTGTACTCTTCATTTCTTTATTCGTTTTACTGAATAATTCTGTCGTTGGTCAGAACCGATTCTGGTTTTCTTCAGGGGTTAAAACCACATTGTTTTCGGAAGATCTCGACGCTGATGTTTCAATGCATGCCCGTATTTTCGATAATGGACGATACGACAAGATTTTCCCCGAATTATCATTCAAGTATAAAGTAAACAAATGGTTTAGTCCCAGCTTTGATTATCGTTATGTTTTTTTGCAGTCGCGAACCAGTGCGGAAAGAAGCCATGGACACCGTGTTAATTTTAATTTGAATACGGATTTCGATTACGACAGATTTGATTTTCAGGGCAGAATAAGAGCGCAATATCGTGTTACCAGACTCGTGCAGAACTCGTCGTCTGGATATGAGCCTGATTTTGATACTGCTGTTCGTTTCCGCGCGAGGGTGAAGTATGATATCAAAGGGAGCAAGATTGATCCTCAAATTGACAGTGAATTTTATTATAATCCCACATTGGGGCCGTTTGGAAGACAGTTTACCAAACACCGATTTGGAGCCGGTATTGATATCAACTTACCGAACAAACATGAACTATCGATAACCTACAGATACGATTTTGAATTTAACGTCCCCAATCCTGTTAGGGCACATATCCTGAGTTTGAGTCACAGCTGGGAGTATGAAAGAGATGTATATATGGGTGATGGTCTTTAAAAATTTTCTTCAATACGAAGACTAACATCAAGTACCTCCTCAATTTTATCTCTCTGCGTTGCTTTGACAATTTCAAAAATATAATCTCCTTTCAACGGAAATTGTGCGGAGTCAAACTTTAATCGACTTTCAACCACGGTACCCGAAACTCGGCCTATCCATGATCCGTCAGTATTGGCAAGAGGAATGCGCTGCGCCATTTTTGAAACAGACTCATCCGGAGCGGTGATCATAACATAGGCCCATAGGTCGCTATATTGATAATTCACTGTGGTACGAAGGGTTAGAATGAATTTGTATTCATTGATGGTATCATCTACGGGAACGATGAAACGTGCAGTATCATTTTTATTCCAGACTCCGTCGTCAAAGCTGTAAGCCTGATCATAAAAAGGCCTTTCACTGCAGCTCGTTGTGAGAAAGCTCAGGAAAATCATACTGAAAAAGAAATACAGGATCTTAAGCTTGCTTGTTTTCATTATTTCCTTCTTTGTTTCCCTTAGGTCCCTTTCTCCGAGGAGGTCTTTTCTTCTTATTCCGCGGTTTACCATTGTCTCCCTGAGGTCCGTTTTCTTTTTTCTCAGGTTTATTTGTATTGTTATTTCTGGCCGGTCTGTTCTGGACATTGCCCTGACCTTGATCATTTTTAGCCTGAGGATTCTTGCGTTTGTTCTTTCGTTTCTTCTTTTTCTTGAATACCTGATCAAAACGATTCAGGTCATCCTGACCAACAACATTCGTGTAATCCGGTTCTTTGATTTCGGTAATTTCTTCAAAATCTTTCAGATCCGCAGGTTTTTTATTCGCCTTGTTCATCGAGATAATCTCCTTCACGCGAGCCGGGGTAAGAGCAATGATGCTTGGTCCTGACGGAGCATCTGTTTGATGGAGATACCACATCAATCCTTTGAAAACATCTGTTTTAATATGAACAGCCGAACCTTTTTCTGTGTGCAGACGTGTTTCCGTTGAAGGAAAATCTTTCAGCGCATCGAGATACATATCCAATTCATAATTCAAACAGCATTTGAGTTTGCCACATTGTCCCGCAAGTTTCTGCGGGTTCAGTGAAAGTTGCTGATAACGGGCTGCGCTGGTTGATACGGATCGGAAATCAGTAAGCCAGGTTGCACAACAAAGCTCACGACCACAAGATCCGATGCCTCCAAGTCGTGCCGATTCCTGTCGAGCTCCTATCTGACGCATTTCTATCCGTACCTTGAAAGTGTCGGCCATGTCTTTTATCAACTGACGGAAATCTACTCTTCCTTCTGCGGTATAATAAAATGTAGCCTTCGAACCATCGCCCTGATATTCAACATCGGAAATTTTCATATCAAGCTTTAACTTGATAGCCATTTCACGCGCTGCATGCATGGTTTTATTTTCCTTGCCACGGGCTTCAACCCATTGATCAATATCCTCCTGAGAGGCCAGTCGAACAATCTGTCTTGCCTCGTGCGTTTTAAAATTCGGCGCTTTTTTCTGAAGCTGTATTCTGGCTAGTTCTCCAACAATTGAAACTACTCCGACGTCGTGTCCCGGACTTCCTTCCACCACCACGACATCACCAACATTCAATGTCAATCCTTTTAAATTTCTGAAAAAGGACTTACGACTATTTTTAAATCGTATTTCAAGTATATCAAATTGGCTTTTTCCATTTGGTAGCTGCATATTGGCCAGCCAGTCGAAAACGCCTAGTTTATCACATCCGCCAGAACTACAGGTCCCGTTATTTTTGCAACCGCGAGGAGTTCCTCCTCCACTGCCACAACTTGAACATCCCATAGTTATATTTTTGTCAAAAATACGAAAATTGTAGCAGAAGTCGAAGAGGATTTTTTAATAATTGGGATTTGGTTTGAATGTACTTGATGACCACTAGTTTTAACAGGAAATCAGAGCCTCTTAAACAAGAATATTGTTTATTGAGCTATCGCATCTTCGTTTAAAATATTGTTACATTCGTTGTAGAATATTTGGTTTGAAATTAAGGGAGCAAATAAATTTTTGGAAAGAAGAACTTCTTTCGCCCAATCAAAATGATGTGCTGGTAAATCTTCAGTCGGGGAAAAATGCGTTCCGCAGTGAAGATCCCTTACCCGCTGATTCCTTTGTTTCCGTAAAACAAAATCATATACTCGACAGGATTGTTAAAAAGCACTTCGAATCACTCAAAGAGACAGGAACCCCGGTTTTTGGTAGCGCTGATTCATTGATGCGGTTCAATCTTGACAACAACGCTTATTCGTGTCCTATTTTTGTAGCGGGCTGCAGCGTTAAAAGGAACAGGTTCAACAAGACCTATAAGATCGAACTTAGCGAGGATTATTACCTGAACCCCTTTTTAGTAAAGATACTGGAACTTCCGTCAACCCTGGAAAACGTCGATGCTCTCCGGTTTCATATGGAAGAATCAGGCTTGGAATACACTATTGAAGAGGGTTTTTGGCTGGCTAATTTTCATCCCCACCGTTTCATTTTGCTCAAAGAACTGGAACTTTTGGGTGAGCTTAAAAATTTGTCGCCGGGTTTAAAACAAATTATGGGTTTCGGAGAGGCTTCAGACAGCGCGCTTGAGCTGCACGAAGGTCTTTTATTTCCGGCCGACGAAGACCAGCTAAAGATCTTTGATGAAATTCAAAAAGAAAATCTGGTAATCCAGGGCCCACCCGGCACGGGCAAATCACAGGTTATCAGCAATATTCTCGGTAAAATCTTGGCCGGTGAAAAGAAAGGTATTCTTGTGGCTGAAAAAAAAGTGGCCCTCGAAGTAATTTTTGACAAACTGAAAACGCATAACCTCCATCATTACTGCCTGCTTTATCATCATGAGCTTAAGTCTAAGGATTTTATTTCTTCTCTGGAACAAACCTGGAAAATGCTCGAGCAGCATAAAACCCGCGCAGGACAATATGAAAATTATGCAAAACATGAAATAGCAGGTCTTTCTTTGAGTCTGGAAAGATTGGATCAACCAGGTCTTATCGGTGGACTCAGTTATTCGGAATTTCTTAAAAAGATGCCTGAAGACACGAAAGAAGGCAACCTGTTTTTTGCCGGTGTACCGGAGATTCCTGTCTGGGAAAAGGATATGGAACTACTGATTGATCTTCAGAACAGAGGTATGCCGTTGAATGGGAGCTGGCTCAAATTAAAATGGCAAAAATCCCCGGATTTTATGACCGGTCTGGATGAGGCCATAAATAATGTACGCGGCTATATCCATACTCTTGGATTTGATACGTTAAGTGTACAAGAACTCGATAATGAAATTAAGAGATCTTCGCTTGCTACTCTTTTCTTTTATGATGACCTTCTCATTCCGACAAAGGTTTTGAAAACGGACTCTGTTCAACAGAAAAAATTTGAACGCTTATTTGGTGATATCCAGAGTCTTGAGGAAAAGTATGAGTTATTAAAGGATGAAAAGGAGCACTGGAGTAAGAATTTCAGTTTGACAGAATTAGAGGAATATTTAAGGATTCTGTCATCCGGTAACCGATTTAATTTAAGAACGCGCTTCCATCAGCGAAAATTATTAAAATTCACGGACCTCAACATCCAGGACGGTAAAAAAGCTATTCAGAATCTGATTGATCTGAAAAAAGTGGAGAAGAACATGGCTGAGGTAAGGGAGGAATTCAGAAATATGGGTTTGTCCACAGATATCAATGAACTCAGGCACATCCATTACGTGATCCGAAGAACAAGGCAGGCCGATCAGAATGTGGTCAAAATGCTGTCAGGTCTCCCTTCCGAAGAACTCAGTGTGTTAAAAGACCGTGCTCTGCTTTTAGGTAAATGCAGTGATTTTGTAAGGAAGTATTTTATTCCCGGAATGGATACAGACATTATTCAAGTAATAAAAGATCTTCAATCGGAACTTTCAGTTATTACTAAGAATTTGGGAATACTCGCGGATATTTCATCAGAAACTAAAAACCTCCTGCGCTATGAACCCGATTTGAATAAGGGAAATCTAATCGTATTTCAGTCTCACTGGAGAAATTTCGTCGGTCTTTATCCGAATCTTGCTCAATTCGATGGAATTGCACTGCTGAATAAAGTTGAAAAAATCATTGATGTTCAGCAAAGGGAAGCGGAGCAATTCGCTGATTATATTCACTACCTGGTTCAAGCTCGTTTTTTGGAATTTCATAAACTTCTTCAAACGCCGGCAGCTAAACTCAGTGAGGAGAATAAGGCTTTTAAAAAGAAACTTAGAAAGGGAAAGTCCATACTGGTAAAGGCTTTCGGAAAATCGAGAAATTTGCCCTCAATGCGGGAACTGCTGCTTAGCGATGCTGAACCATGGATATATTTGCTGAAACCTATTTTTCTTTGCAGTCCGTATAGCGTTGCGAAAAGTATTCCGCTGGAAAATGTTTTCGATGTTGTTGTTTTTGACGAAGCAAGTCAGATCCCGCTTCCTCATGCCGTCGGGAGTATTCAGCGAGCCCGAAGAATCGTTGTCGCTGGCGACCGTCAGCAGATGGCCCCTCAGTTTTATTTTCAAAAACGCAGTTCAGTTCAGTTGGATCTCTTACATCAGGCGGATTATTATTGGCCGAATTTTATGCTAACCAACCATTACCGTTCAATACATAATGAACTGATCGCATTCAGCAACAGGTATTTTTACGAAAATAAGCTGAAAACATATCCTTCACCGGTTGAGAAAAAGGCTGTCGAAGTTTTGGATGCAGGTGGAATTTATCACGACAGGGTGAATAAAAAAGAAGCATCTCTTGCGGCTGAGGTTATTCAAACAGCGATCAACCACGGACACAAGGATTTCGGTATTGTAGCTTTTAGTCAAACGCAGTTACAGGAGATCATGAACAACCTGTCGGCAGAAACACGCGATCTGCTGATGGAGGATGATGCTAATATGCTTATTCAGTCGCTGGAAAATGTTCAGGGTGATCAATGCGAACACCTAATTATAAGCATGGGTTATGCACGGAATGAAAACGGAGAATTCCGCATGCAGTTCGGTCCGCTTAATCAGGAGCAGGGACACAGAAGACTGAATGTACTCATGTCAAGGGCCCGTTCAAAGATCACCTTCATTCGGTCTGTAAATTCAGATGATTTTAAAATTTCGGACAATGAAGGTGTTGAAATGCTTAGAAAACTGATGCTTTTTCTTGAAGAAGAAAAAGTAGATAACAATAAGGAGTTTCCCTTTGACCTAAAACCAAAAATATCAGAGAATAATTTGCTCATACGAAACCCTCAGGCATTCTTTCCTTCTGCTCATGCCCTCATTAATTTTCATGCTGTAATGAAAAGCAGAGGCTGGAATCCCGAATATTCCATCTGAAAAGAAAGAATTTCATTTTTCTTGATGAGGTTTTTGTCTATTGTCCTTGCTTAGGTTATCAGATTGACACTTACAAATAGGCTACATACGTACAAAATTCTTACCTTCACCCAAAATTTTTAGTATGTCAAAGCCAAACTGGAAAGTTGTTAAAGAATACACGGATATTACCTATAAAAAAGCGGATGGAGTAGCACGAATAGCCTTTAATCGCCCCAATGTGAGAAACGCTTTTCGTCCAAAAACGGTTAGCGAACTCTACGAAGCTTTTCTGGATGCGCGCGAGGATACATCGATCGGTGTTGTACTTTTTTCGGCAGAAGGCCCGTCTACCAAAGATGGTGTTTATTCTTTTTGCAGCGGTGGGGATCAGAATGCCCGTGGGCATCAGGGTTACGTTGATGATGAAGGAATGCCACGACTCAATATTCTGGAAGTTCAGCGACTTATACGCTTTATGCCTAAGGTGGTTATTGCGGTTGTGCCCGGTTGGGCAGTAGGAGGAGGACACAGTTTGCATGTCGTATGTGACCTTACTTTAGCCAGTGAAGAACACGCGATTTTCAAACAAACAGATGCAGATGTAACCAGTTTCGACGGTGGTTACGGATCTGCTTACCTGGCAAAAATGGTTGGACAGAAAAAAGCCAGAGAGATTTTCTTTTTGGGTCGAAATTATTCTGCAAAAGAAGCTTTCGAAATGGGAATGGTAAATCAAGTTGTACCTCACGCAAAACTGGAGGAAACGGCCTATGAATGGGCGCAGGAAATACTTGCCAAGTCACCAACTTCGATAAAAATGCTGAAATTCGCTTTTAATTTAACCGATGACGGTATGGTTGGTCAACAGGTTTTTGCCGGAGAGGCGACCAGACTGGCTTATATGACTGATGAGGCCAAAGAAGGAAGGAATGCATTTCTCGAGAAAAGAAAGCCTGATTTTAAAAATATCAAATGGATTCCCTGATCATCAGGGTGTAATCGATGAGTGAATTACTAAAAGTACTTAAGGAACGGCTCGGTGAACATAGGGTTCGTTCGGAAAGAAGAGCGTCGGATTACATTGACCTCCTGATTATAGATCTTGAGACTACCGTACCGGTAACGGTTGTAATGACTCACGGTCTTTCGGATTATAAAATGCCCGTTCCTGATACTATGAAAGGAAAGGATCATACCGAGATATTTTTTGCTCTCCCCAGTTACTGGGAACCCGAAGATCATCAAAATCAGAACATGACGTGGCCTTTCGAAAAAATATCCAAGCTTGCCGAGAATCTCATAGAAAAAGGAACATGGTATGGACGAGGACATACTTTTTCGAATGGAAATCCTTCTTTGCCTTTATCTTCCACCATGAAGATGAATCATTTAATGCTTGCTGAACCCATTGCGCTCGAGCAATTTTTCAGGCCGATTGAATTAGAAGATAAGATCGTTCATTTTCTGGCAATTATTCCTTTGTTCGAGGAGGAATTTGATCGTAAAATGCAACAGGGCTATAAGAAATTCATACGCAAATTTAGGTCTGCTAACGGAGATGAGATTCTGGATGATTTCAGACAGTCAGTTTTAAAGAGTAGATGGAGGATTTGGGGGTGATCCCTTCTGATCCTGTTTTCATTTTGTTATTACGATCTGTCGCTACAATCATTAATTATTAGCTTTTTAAAAGTGTGTTTCAAACAATTTCATTGTTTTTTCTGTTGATAATATAGACCGTTTCGAATCTTGAACAAGAAAGGCGGTCGATTTAATATTAATCACAAATCAAAAAAAAAAACGCAATGAAGTTGTTTTGTATTCAGTTAGTTACAACATTGGCAATAATTACCGGAACTTTTAATTTACAGAGTCAGACCGTTCAACCCGTGGATGACTCCGTGAAACACGAGGGTGAATGGAGGCCTTGTCTAAAGGTCAATCTTGATCCTGAAACGAAAACGGTGAAGAAAGCCTGGAAATCCTTTCTTAAGGACGAGTACGACTTTAAAATCAAAGGGATAGGGTTTTTAACCAATCGTGATCTACTTTCGAAGGAGGGCGTTGTAATTGAAAAAATTTCTTCGAAAAAACTAGATTTTTATACCCTTGTTGAAGAAGATGCCGTAGGAAGTGAGATGAAGGTTTTTGCGGCTTTCGGCTACGACATATATGTAAATCAGAAAGAACATGAGCAGGCCTACCGGGCGATGAAGGAAATGCTTGTAAAATTTCTGAAGGGTTATTTGCCACAGTATTACAAGGATCAGGTGAAAGAAACTGAAAAACGTGTTAAAAAGCTGGAAAAAGAGATCAAAGGGCTCAACAAAGATATTACTAAAAGTAATGAGAAAATCAAAGACTTGAATGAGGAGGTTAAAGAACTTTCTGAGGAAGTGAATCAAAAAGAGTCTGACCTTGAAGTCGCTAAAACCAAACTGCAAGAGCGAAAGAAGAAACTTGAAAGAATCAAAGCTCAGCTCAATAGTCAGTAAGTTTAAGGTAAATCGATATTTTTCCCAACAGTAATTCATTTGATTTTCGAAAGTCAGATGTGGAATGAGATACTTATCTTTGTCTCATGGTATTTGTAACAGGAGGAACGGGGTTGGTTGGCAGTCATTTACTGGTGGAGCTGGTTCAGAAAAACACCTCTGTTACTGCGATCTACCGAAATTCAGAAAAGATTAGGACCGTTAGGAAAATATTTGATTATTATCTGAAGGATCAGTCAGAAACTCTTTTTAAGCGAGTCAACTGGGTCTCCTGCGATATTCTTGATGTTGTCGATCTTGAACATGCCATGCGCGGGCACAAGGTAGTTTATCATTGCGCGGCTATCGTTTCTTTTAAACGAAAAGATTTCAGCCGGATGATGAAGGTAAACCGGTACGGTACAGCCAATATAGTCAATTTATGTCTGCATTTGGGCGTTGAAAAATTATGTCATGTCAGTTCGACCGCTGCAGTCGGTAATAAAGATATTCCGGAAGACCAGCTTGTGGACGAAGAAGGAAAATGGCTGATTACTGACGAGACGAGCGGATATTCCATAACAAAATACAGCGCCGAGAAAGAGGTTTGGAGAGGGATTGAAGAAGGACTCAATGCCGTAATTGTAAACCCTTCAGTCATTCTCGGGGCAGGGAACTGGGAGGAAAGTTCGCTGATTATTTTGCGAACAGTTGACAAAGGTCTGAGGTTTTATTCTCCCGGATCCAATGCTTTCGTTGATGCACGAGATGTTGCCCGTATCATGGTTTTACTGGTTGAAAAAGACGTCAGAAACCAAAGATTTTTATGCGTCGGTGAAAATGCCCATTTTAGAACATTACTCGGATTGATTGCACAGAAACTGGATAAAAAACCACCTGCCTATCAGGTGAGTCCTGTGCTCATGGGTATAGCCTGGCGCCTTTCTGTGTTCTGGAGTGCTATTACTTTCTCTTCTCCTACAATCACAAAATCTTCGGCGCGAAATGCTTTTAAGCATATTAAATTCAGTAACGAAAAGGTTCGCAAAGAACTTAATTACACATTTTATTCGCTCGTGGAAACGGTTGAAAATGCCGTTGATGGAAGAATCCGTTAAGCTGCATCCTTCCGATCAAAGGTGGAATAGATCCCACTGTAATTTTCCGAAAAATGGGATACAAACTATTATCAATAATTCAACAATTCTTCAAGAACAACGCCTACTTTTTCCGCATTCGGCAAAAGGGCCGCCTCGAGGATACTGTTTAATGGAATTGCGGGTGTATCGACAGATCCGACAATCTTCACGGGAGCGTCCAGATGTTCGAAACAGTCGCGTTGAATTTTACCGGCAAGACCGAGAGTAAACGAAGCTTCGATTGATTCTTCGGTTACCAGCATGATTTTATTATGACGCTTTGCTGCTTCGTAAATGATATCGTGATCGACAGGACTCAGTGAGCGCAGGTCAACAATCTCAACTTTGCCGGGATGTTTGTCCGCAGCTTCTTTGGTCCAGTAAACTCCACGACCGTAAGTGATAACAGCACAACTTTCTCCATTGTCAATGGCTGATTGATCTGCCTTTTGTACAATTCTTCCTTTTCCGATAGGAACAACATAATCCTCATCGGGCTCAACACTCATAGCACCTTCTGTTCCTTTTATTTTAGACCAGTAAAGTCCTTTATGTTCCAGAATTACTACCGGGTTTGGATCGTAAAAAGCTGCTTTCATCAATCCTTTAAGATCAGCGCCTGTAGAAGGATAAACTACTTTAATTCCACGAATGTTTGTTACGACAGATTCGACACTTGAGGAGTGATAAGGGCCTCCGGAACCATAAGCCCCAATTGGTACTCGAATCACGGCGCTTACCGGCCATTTGCCGTTTGAAAGGTAATAGCTTCTGCTTAATTCCGTGAACAACTGATTAAGTCCCGGCCAAATGTAATCGGCGAACTGAACTTCTACGATGGGTTTTAATCCGACAGCCGACATTCCGACTGTGCTTCCAATGATATACGCTTCCTGGATCGGTGTATTGAACACACGATTTGCACCAAAAGTTTTGGCTAAGGTTGCTGCCTCACGGAAAACACCGCCCAGTCTTCCTCCAACGTCCTGTCCGTATAACAGCGCTTCCGGGTGCTTACTCATTATTTCCCGAACGGCAAAAAGCGCGCAATCCACCATGACGGTTTTTTGCTTTCCTTTTGGCTCACGTTCGCCCTTTTCCTCCGTGATTGGAGTAGGAGCGAAATAAAAATCCGTAACCGATTCCGGTGTTGGATCTTCTGCGGCTTGAGCTTTTTCGTATATTTCGTTTATTTTTTCCTTGGTTTCAGCTTCGAAGTTGATCAGATCAGCCTCGTCAATCCCGGCATTTCTTGCAAGGTCTTTAATTTTTGGATAAGGATCTCTTTTGGCATGTTCGTCGAGATCATCTCTGTACCATTCTTTTCTTACTCCTGAAGTGTGATGTCCCAGCAAAGGAACTTTCGCGTGTATCAAAAACGGACGACGTTCTTCCCTGATCGTTGCGATCGTTTTTTCTATAGCCAGATAAGATTCCTCAAAGTTACTTCCGTCAATAGTCACGACTTCAATTCCTTTAAAACCTTTGGCATAATGCGTAATATCTTGCGCTCTGGTTTCTGCAGCATTTGCTGAAATATCCCATTCATTATCCTGTACTAAATAAAGGATAGGATACTGCTTCAAAGCCGCCATTTGCAGAGCTTCTGAAAATTCTCCTTCGGTGCACGCAGCGTCTCCAATAGAGCAAACAACAACCGGATTTTCACCTCCGAAATCCTGTGCTATTCCTTCTTTCTCAGTGTACTGAATTCCCATAGCCACGCCTGTTGTTGGAATGGCCTGCATACCCGTTGCAGAGGATTGATGTGGAATTTTAGGCATATCATCTCTTCGCAATGAAGGATGCGAGTAATAAGTTCTTCCTCCGGAAAAAGGTTCATCTTTCTTGGCGAAAATGTGCAGCATCAATTCATACGGAGTGATTCCGATTCCAAGCAGAATACTGTCGTCCCGGTAATACGGAGCTACCCAGTCCTGAGGCTTTAACTGCATTCCAAGAGCCAGCTGAATCGCTTCATGTCCACGTGAAGTGGCATGGACGTATTTGCTCGTAACTTCTTTGTGTGCTTCATATTTTTCAGCGAGGGTTTTCGCTGTGCACATGAGTTCAAACCCTTTTTGTATAATGGATTGCTCTAATTTCGGAGCTTTAGTATTCGATTTTGTCGCTGCCTTAGCCATAAAATTTCCACTTTTTTGGGATGGCTAATGTACGAAATATATTGTTTTTAGAAGAACTTAGATTTGACTATTAAAGGGGAAGTTAACTGTATTTAGCTTTTAAAGAATCTTTTTTAACAGCGGTAATCACATAAAAAAAATACAATTAGGCAAATTCATTAAATTATTGCTTCTTTTTTCGTCTGGAGCAAAATGGAGTCTCCCTGAGCGAGAGAAAGCTTGTGGTGGAGTGAAGTTAAAGGATGGTTCCTTTTCCGGGGTGAAAAACTATGAATCACTACGAAAACAAAACTATTAAACGAGGAATAAAAATTATTCCCCCTATGATCACCGCTCCGATACATGCAATCAGTACAGCTCCGGCAGCCACGTCCTTGATCCATTTGATTTTGTCGTGCTCCTCTATATGTACGAAGTCACAGAACTTCTCAACGGCAGAATTTAAGGCCTCCAGGCTTAATACAAGAATACTGACCAGGATAATAATGAGCCATTCGGCGGAGGAAAGGTGAAGATAAAGTCCTAAAGCAATTGTTAAACAAAGAATGGCTATCTGCACCTTGAAGTTCCTTTCGGTACGGAACATATTGACCAATCCTTTGAATGAGTTTTTTAAACCAAACACGGGTATGATTTATCGGACAAAAAAAAAATCGACCGAGTCTAAACGGTTTCGAGATGGTCGACAGCTTCTACACGAAGGACTTCAGGAGCTACTTTTTTTACGGCTTCTTCCAGTCCTGCTTTCATCGTCATTACGCTCATCGAGCAGTTTTTACATGCTCCGAGAAGCTTTACCCTCACCACCGCATCATCAGTTACCTCCACGAGTTCCATGTCTCCGCCATCGGCTTCCAGAAAAGGCCGCAACTGCTCAAGAGCTGCATTCACTTTTTCTGAAATTGATATTTTATTTACGGACATCTTATCTTTCCTTATTCGTTTCTTCAACAAATTTACGAACTAATTCATCAAAAGCCTGAGAAATTGGTGTATTTTCCTGATATACCGCCGGTCTGCCTATGTCCCCTGATTCACGAACGCTTTGTACAAGCGGAATGTGGCCTAAAAAGGTTTCGTTCATGCCCTGAGCAAGGTTTTTAACGCCGTCTCTTCCAAAAATATAATATTTATTTTCGGGCAGTTCGGCCGGTGTAAACCAGGCCATGTTCTCGATCAGTCCGATCACAGGAACTTTGATGTTGTCCAGTCGGAACATACTTACGCCTTTTCTGGCATCTGCCAGAGCAACTTCCTGAGGAGTTGAAACGATTACCGCACCATCCAGAGGAACTGTTTGTACGAGTGAAAGATGAATATCACCTGTACCGGGAGGAAGATCCACCAATAGATAGTCAAGCGCACCCCAATGGGTATCAGTGAACATTTGAGTCAAAGCCTTTGAAGCCATGGGGCCTCTCCAAACTACGGCATTGTCAGGTTCAGTGAAAAACCCGATCGACATGATTTGTATGCCGTAAGAAATAACCGGGGTCATTTTAGCTTCTCCATCCACCTCAATGGAAGAAGGCCTTTCTCCGACTACATCAAACATGGTCGGCATAGATGGTCCGTAAATATCCGCGTCCACAATACCAACCTTATAACCAGCTTTTGCTAATCCGCCTGCCAAATTAGCCACAACGGTAGATTTCCCTACACCACCTTTGCCAGAAGCGATAGCAATTATTTTCTTCACATCGGGAAGAATTTTTCTTCTGGCTGTCTTTACTTCTGCAGGCAAACCTTTTACAGAAACCTCCACTTCGATTTTATCACCGAGTACGCGGTTTAGAGCAAATTTCACAGCTTCCTGCATACGTTTTCTTGCATGCAGGGCAGGATTAGTCACATTTACCGTCAGTGAAATATTATTTCCTTGAATTTCAAGGTCTTCCACAAGGTTCTGTGAGACGATATCTTTCTTTAGATCCGGTTCTATGACGTTTCCTAATGCCTCCAGCACCTTCTCTCTTGTTATTTCCATACTTCTATTTTGGAGGTGCAAATTTAATCAAAAACTAAGGATAAATCAGTAATACATTTCCGAATGGTAGAAAGCAGGCTGATGATCCCGAAGCCTGCTTTCCCTCTTTTTGAACCAATCTTTCCTTAGGGTGTACTTTATTTCCGTTAACTTTATGGAAATAACGATAATTTTACATCTTAGATAATAAACATTTGCTGTATGCGCTACCGATTTATTCTTTTTTTTAGTCTTGGTGCCTTTTTGGTGCTAGGAGCCGGAATGAACTTTGTCAACCTCAGAGAACACCCTCTGCTAAAACCTGAGACTTCTCCTGAGGGAGATTGGCAAGTCTTCGATTCCTTGATGAAAGTAAATCAACCGAATACGGCTCGCGAGGTGTTATGGTCTATTTTGGAAAAAGGCATTGCTTCAAAATCGGATACAAACATTGTTAAGGCTTTTCAGCATTTTTCAGCAACACTTGCTCCCCTGGAACCTGATGAACGAGTTGAGCTTTACGTTAAATTAGACAGCATTACCACCCGATTGCACCAGCCGGCGAAATCTCTAGCAACCACTGTTCTGGTGGGTAGTTTTGTCAATCAGCATCGTTACTGGGTACCTTACGGTGCAGATCCGAAGCCGCGAATTGCTGGAGGCGATACACTTCGTCTTGGTTCAACAGAAGGTCAGGCGAATTATGTATTTGATCGACTGGAACGTACAGCAAATGAACTGTCTTCCTTGCAGTCTTTTAGCTTCGGTCCTCATAAAAGTTATCTTCTTCGGGTGAAAAAGGACGAAGAACTTTATCCAACCGTTTTTGACTATGTGGCGCATCAGCTCATTGCATTTTATCACAATTATTACTACACACGTTATTACGAACTTAAACACGCCGGAGTACCAAACGAACAGTGGTTTTTGAATCCGGATGCATTTATAAAAGCGGATTTTGCTAAACCGTCGCTTAAATATAAGGTACTCTCCATTTATCAAAAACTGGAAGCCTTTCACTTAAAAGAAAAAGACATTCTGAGTAAAAACCATTATCAACGATTGCTTTATGCAACCGAGCAACTTCAGGAGGAAAAGCGCGAAAAATGGCAAAGTGCTTTTGATTATTACGGAGATCATTCTGCACGTTCAAAGTTTCTGTATGAAATAGCCAGATTGAAGTATGATGCCGGTAAAAACTATCATTTTCGATCCAATCCCGCGGTAGAAAAGGAAATAAAAGAGGCATATGAACTCCTTAAAAAGGAGATGCGTCTTTTTCCCAATAATGATTTTTCCGAACTGATCCAGGAACTGATTCGTATCATTGAACAGCCGCAGGTCGCGTTAGAGATGCAGAACATGGCTTATCCCGGTGATCCCTTACCGGTTAAGTTCAAACATGCAAACATCGAGGAAGTAAAACTACAGATTTATACCCTTCCCAAAGAATACAATCAGCGCATCGATTATAGGGAATTTATCCGAACCGGGAAGTCGAAATTAATTCGTGAAACATTTTTCAATTTTACCGATAAAGGAGATTTTCAGACAAGGGAAACATCTACTTTACTGGACCCGGTGGAACAAGGCGGAGACTATTTCATTCTTATTACGGAAAAAGATAAAAGCATCAATGATTTAATATTTTCGGATTCAACTTGGAGAGATTCTCCTAAGACCTTATTTGCCTTTACTGTTACCGAAATTCTCGTCAAAACCCTGAAAAGTGACGAAGGCATAGATTTTTTGGTTACAGATTATAAAAGTGGTGAAGAAATTGAAGGAGCCAAGGTAGAAATTTATTATGACAGAAATTTTAAAATCCTACCGAACACGCCAAACAAGACGGGAGCTACTGACGGAGACGGATGGTATAGAGCGAAAATAAGTCAAGAGATTATCACTTATATTGTGACCTATAAGCAATCGAAACTGTCTTCTCATGATTATTTTTATGATTATCACTATGAACAACCGGAAGACCGTATCCAGATATTGACGGATCGAGCAATCTACAGGCCGGGTCAAACTGTTTACTTCAAATTGATTGCTTACAAAGGGAAGGACAATGATTATAAGGTTAAAGCGGGAGAAAGTATAGAGGTTAAGGTGTACGACAATTCCTGGAATGATGTTTATACAACCACCCTTATCACCAATGACTTTGGTTCGCTTCACGGATCTTTTGTTCTGCCGATGACCGGTTCACTTGGGCAATTTACTATCGAGAGTCGGTTTTTGAAAGGAGTGAACAACTATCAAAATTATAGCAGCTCGTTTCTTGTTGAAGAATACAAACGCCCCACTTTTGAAGCGATGATCGAACAGCCGGAGGGTGAAGCAAAACTGAATGACTCCGTAAAGGTCATCGGCAAGGTAAAAGCCTTTGCAGGTTACCCGGTTTCGGGAGCCAAAGTAAACTACAAGATATACAGAACTTGGAATACCTACTGGAGGTATTACGGTGCAAATGACCAGGGACGCGACCTCGTTTTGGACAGAGAAACTGTTTCGGATGAAAACGGAGAGTTCAATATTGAATTTCATGCAAAAACAGATCCGAATTCCCCGGAATATGCCTATTATAACTTTGAGATAATTGCTGAGGTTTCGGATATCTCAGGGGAAACGCATGAGGCCCGCACTGATTTGAATTTGAGTAAAACAGGATTGCAACTGACCTACACCGGTCCGTCTGAAATTATTGCGGGTAATTCGAAAAAGGCTGTGATGAAAGTACTCAACATGGCAGGCAAAGAACAGGAAGGATACAGCGGTGAAATAAAGGTTTATCGTACTGAATATTCCCCTCAATTCCAGTCAAGGATATGGAGTGATGCAGAGTTTAAGAAATTCGATGAGGAAAAATGGAAGCAATTATTTCCTTATTCACCTTTGAGTAATTTTGATCACGAAACGAAGAAAGAAGTGCTTGTGAGAACAGTTAAGTTTAAGGTGGGTGATTCCATTGAAGTCAATAAACTGATTAACAGTGAACAAGGTAATTTCCGCCTTGAAGCTTACACGCTTTCGAGAGAAGGCGACACCATTCGTACGTCTCGTGAAATTTCGGTGATTGATCTCAAATCTAAAGAGCTTCCCAAACCAGCTGAGCTCTGGAGCTATATTTCCTCCTCTCATGCGAATGTTGGGGAAACGATTAAATTTCAGTTAGGTTCTTCCTTTCGAAATGCGCAGGCATACGTGCAACTACGAAGAGGTGAGGAGGTGATCATGGAAAAATGGGTATATCTCAAAGACAGAAAGGAGATAAGTTATACAATTTCCGAAAAGGATCGGGGGAATATTTCGTACCATGTGGTCCTGATTTACGATGGGAAAGCATACACCGAGAGCCAATCCGTGTATATACCATTTGATAACAAGGAGTTGGTAATCAAAACCAAAACGTTTAGAAATAAGTTGTTGCCCGGTCAAAAGGAAGAATGGCGTTTTACACTTACCGGAAAAGATGCGGAAAAAATAGCAGCAGAGATCTGTGCAGGAATGTATGATGCATCTCTCGATCAGTTTTCGTCAAACAGCTGGAGTCTTTGGCCCTATTACGGAAATTATTATTACCCTGACTGGCGCGGACCTTCTGAAAGACATGTAACAACCGCCACGAGTCAGGGGGGCTGGTACTCAAATGTATACAAGTTACAAAGATTGGAAAATCATTACAGGAAGATCATTGATATGCATATCGGCCGATACTATAATGACTATGCATATTATTCGGTAGACGAGGATAGAGCTGACGGTTCAGTTATGCGGTCGGTATCTGCTCGATTTGCCCGGTCTGAAGACACTATGGCCGAACCGGAAGCTCTTGAGGAGGTTGCTGTCCTATCCGGAGTGGATCAGAAATCAAATGAAAAGCTGAAAAAAGAGCATTTGAGTAAAGACAAGAAAGCAACCGTAGAAAATAATACTCAGCCCGTTCAGATTCGGGAAAATTTTAATGAAACAGCTTTTTTTCTTCCTGACCTTCGAACAAATGAAAAAGGCGAGTTTGTGGTAGAATTCACCTTGCCTGAGTCACTTACCGAATGGAAATTTATGGCTTTGGCACATACAAAGGAATTGAAAACGGGTAATATCAATTTGGAAGTTGTTGCTCAAAAACCCTTGATGGTGACTTCAAATGCTCCACGATTTTTCAGGTCCGGCGATCGTTTTGATTTTGCTTCGAAGGTGGTGAATTTGACTGATTCGGTGCAGGAGGTAGAGGTTGAACTCACCTTTTTTGATCCTGTTACCGAACAGCCACTGAATTTGATTGGGCGTCAACCTCGAACTCAGCGACTCAGTGTTCCGGCTAATCAGTCAAAAGAAGTGATCTGGAATTTAGACCTCACGGATCAACTGGGCCTCATTAGTTATAAGATAACAGCAGCGAATAATGCCTTCAGCGATGGAGAACAGAAACCAATTCCTGTACTTTCAAACAGACAGTTAATTACCGAAGCTTTTCCCTTTGTTTTAACGGAAAAAGGAAAAAGTACCTTAACTTTTAGTTCGCTGAAGGAAAATAAATCTCAAAGTTTGAGAAACGAACGAGTGACTTTCGAATATACGTCCAATCCGGCGTGGAGTGCAGTTCTGGCGCTGCCTTATTTGCAGGAGTATCCTTATGAATGTTCAGAACAGGTTTTTTCCCGGTATTACGCCAATAGCCTGGCCAGAAATGTCATAGAAAACAAGCCAAAAATTAAAACTCTATTTGAAACGTGGCGAAGTCAGTCCCCTGAGGTGTTTATGAGTCAGCTTGAAAAAAATGAACAATTAAAGACTGTTTTACTAGAAGAAACTCCGTGGGTGCTGGAAGCGAAGAGTGAATCTGAGCGAAGAAAGAGGATAGGTGAGTTATTCGAAATGGACAAGCTTTCAAGAAGCCAGGAAAAGGCGTTAAGATTGCTGAAGCAAAAGCAGAACAGCGATGGCGGTTTTGGCTGGTTCGGAGGGAACAGATCCAATGTCTATATTACTCAGCACATAGTTTCGGGATTTGGCCATTTGAAAAATTTAGGAATTGATCTGACCGGTGATGCTCAAAGTATCGTTGATAGAGCGATTAGCTTTCTGAATGATGATCATGTGGAAGATTACAAGGAAATGACTGAAAAACAGAGATCGAATTATACTATATCTTCTCTTGATCTGCACTGGCTTTATTCAACGGCTTATTTTAAAGGAAACGATAATCCAAAAACGAAGGAGGTAAAAACCTTCCTACACGGAAAACTGGCCAAACACTGGTCTAAACTGAGTCTTCAGCAGCAGGCTATGGCGGGTATGTACTTTTTGAATCAAAACGATCAGAAATACAGTCAGATGATTTTAGCTTCCTTGAGAGACCGTGCAAAAACAGAACAATCAAAAGGAACGTATTTTCCAGAGAATGATGGCGGCTATTATTGGGACGAGGATAAAATAGTTACTCAAGCATTGATCATTGAATTTTTCAGTAAAGCGGGGGCATCACAGCAAGAGGTCGACAAACTTCGTTTATGGCTCATCTTGCAAAAACGAAGCAATGCCTGGGAAAGTACGAAATCCACAGCGTTGGCAACGTATGCCCTTTTGTTAAACGGGACGGATTATTTAGAGGATACCAAGCTGCCTGTAATAAGGATTGGAAGTGAACAACTGGTATATTCTGAAACTGTCAAACCCGATGAGCGATTTGTTGAAGTGACTCCGGGTTTAGGGCATTTGCAAACAACCTGGAGCGGTGGCGAGGTGAATAAAAACTTGGCCGAGATAATAATCGACAAGCCTACTGCTACCCCGTCATATGGAGCCGTGTACTGGAAGTATTTCGAGGATATGAGTAAGGTTAAGGCTTCATCAAACGCTGAAATACAAATTCGAAAAACCTATCGCAAGGTAGTTGCCGGAGATAAAGGAGATCAATTTGTTCCGGATACGTTATTTAAAGTAGGAGACCGAGTGAGTATAGAACTGGTGGTTACTGTGAAGAATGATCTGGAGTTCGTACATATAAAAGACTTGCGTCCGGCGGGATTTGAACCGAAAATGGGAGTTAGCCGACATTTCTGGCGAAACGGTTTGTGGTATTATCAATCTCCCCGGGATGTATCTATGAATTATTTCATCGATAATTTACCGAAGGGGACCCACGTGTTTACCTACGAGGTTTTTGTAACGAATTCAGGAAGGTTTGATAGCGGTAATGCTACTGTTCAATGTATGTATGCTCCGGAATTTGTGGCGCATAGCGGCGGGGATGTGATCAGCGTGGGACGGTGAGAGTAGTGGAATAAAATGTAAGAGAGAGGACTGACATTGTTCAAACCTTTCTCTTAATATTTATTTTTCTTCAGCTTACTTTTGGTAGACCTGTTTTACGCTGCCGTCACTATAGTATTCAAAGACGATTCCTTTATAGGTTTCATCTACTACCCTTCCTAAGGAATTTACACGCTTTATAAGTTTAATTTCTTATCGATTATCGACAGGATATTGTACCTAGATCCGATTCAGTTCCGTCATAGTCGTACTGTTTTAGTCTGTAATAGTTTATTTTTGAGCTATAAACTTTGTGAACAGTAGAGTATAAGTTTTGATGAACTGAATTATCTGAACCTGAAATTAAAACGGCAGTTGAGTCAAAAAGATTGCGTTTATACGTGATTTTTTATAGATCAAACTACATCACAAAAAAACATTTTTAATCACTTGCTCGTCAACATTTTCCTTAAAATTTCTTCTTTGGATAAGTCCGGGTGTGCGCTTTTTTCTATGGCATCTTTAATAGGAGTGAGAATCAATTGATCTGCAGAAATTCCTATCATTTTATGGCTTTCTCCGTTGAGCAATAATTCCACGGCATACACTCCTGAGCGGGTAGCTAAAGCCCGGTCGAAATAGGTTGGCGAACCTCCTCGTTGAACGTGTCCTAGAATGGTTGTTCTGAAGTCAAAATCGTTTAAGCGAGGTTTTAATTGCCGCATGATGTCTACGGCGCCTCCGGCATCATCCCCTTCGGCAACAACTATAATACTGCTGCGTCTACCCTTGTTTTGAGTTCTGATCTGCTCGGCCAGTTCTTCAATATTCGTTACCGTTTCGGGTATTAAAACAGATTCTGCTCCAGATGCGATCGCGGAATTCAAAGCCAAAAAACCTGAATTTCGTCCCATTACCTCAACAAGAAAAATCCTTCTGTGGGAGGAGGCAGTATCACGGATCTTGTCTATGGCACTCACAATGGTATTCAGAGCGGTATCATAACCAATGGTAGCTTCTGTTCCGAAAAGGTCGTTGTCAATCGTTCCCGGCAATCCGATCATGGGGATATCGGTTTCCTGTGACAAAATGTTAGCGCCGGTAAATGAACCGTCTCCTCCTATGACGATTAGACCTTCAATTCCTTCTTTTTCTAAATGACTGATTGCTATTTTTCGGCCATCTTTAGTCTTGAAGGCTTCGGAACGTGCCGAACCTAAAACAGTTCCCCCAAGATGAATAATGTTGTCCACATCATAATAACTCATCTCCTTGAAATCACCATTCATCATTCCTTCAAATCCATTTTTGATTCCAACAGGAATAACACCATAATGGATGGAAGATTTAACAATAGCCCTAATCGCGGCATTCATACCGGGAGAATCTCCTCCTGAAGTAAAAAGTCCTATTTTTTTCATGGTTTATATGGGCTTAAACTTAAAGAGATCGAATGTACAAAAAAATGCTCTCTTGCATATATTAAATATGATTGGTGTGCTGTCTTTTTTTTAAATGTGTAAAAAAGAACTTAAAACTACTTCAGTCAAATCAATTTTTCTTAGATTTACCGCTGCAAAAGGAGCTGAATCCTATTCAATCTAAAAATTAAACAATAATGAAGACAGTTCAGTTTAGAGAGGCTTTGAATGAGGCGATGTCGGAGGAGATGCGCCGCGATGAGAATGTTTTTTTAATGGGAGAGGAGGTAGCCGAATATAACGGTGCATATAAAGTTTCTAAAGGAATGCTTGATGAATTCGGACCGAAGCGCGTGATAGATACGCCGATCGCTGAACTAGGATTTGCGGGTATCGGTGTGGGAGCTTCAATGAATGGACTAAGACCGATAGTAGAGTTTATGACTTGGAATTTTGCGCTGCTAGCTTCTGATCAAATCATTAATAGTGCGGCAAAAATGCTTCAAATGTCGGGTGGACAATATCATTGTCCCATTGTTTTTCGAGGAGGGAATGGTCAGGCAGGACAGTTGGCGGCTACTCACTCACAGGCTTTCGAATCATTCTATGCTCACGTTCCGGGATTAAAGGTGATAACTCCTTCTAACCCGGCAGATGCCAAAGGTTTGCTTAAATCCGCTATCCGAGATGACGATCCCGTTGTTTTCCTTGAATCAGAAAAGATGTACGGAGATAAAGGTGAAATCCCTGAGGGAGAATACCTCATTCCTATCGGAGTGGCTGATATAAAAAGAAAAGGAAAGGACGTAACAATTGTTTCCTTCGGGAAAATTATCAAGGTAGTTTATGAGGCTGCTCAAGAACTTGAAAAGGAAGGTATTTCATGTGAAATCATTGATCTACGAACCGTTCGCCCCATTGATTATAACACTGTGGTTGAGTCTATTAAAAAGACGAACCGATGTGTCATTGTGGAGGAGTCCTGGCCCCTGGCTTCAATTTCTTCCGAAATGGCTTATCATTTACAACGTTATGCTTTCGATTATCTTGATGCTCCGGTATTCCGTGTGACTCAGTCAGATACGCCGCTGCCTTTTTCCCCCGTTCTTATCGACGAGGCCCTTCCGAATGTCGAAAGAGTTGTTAAGGCCATAAAGGCGACCTTGTATAGAAATTAAAAATAGTTTTTTACATACATATTAAACCGTTTCAGGCATACTGAAACGGTTTTTTTATTTCGAGCGAGTAGCTTTACAAGAATTGGCCTTATTATTTCATTACGGAATCTAAAATGAATTTTTAACTTTGGTCAATGCACAAAATGATTTCTATATTCCTTTTGATTCTGTTGTCTCAGTTTGTTTCCGGACAAATTGAATGGGAAATCAGTTATCATTCCGATCAGAATCAACTCATAATTCATGGGGATTTGGAACCCGGTTGGCATATATACAGTCTGCATATGGATGAGAATGCCGGACCTATTCCTACAACCATTGATTTTATCAAGGGAAGCGAATTGCTGAATGGCCGGGTTAGGGAGCCTCAGCCCATAGAAATATACGACGAAGACTTTGGTTCTGATGTCGCGTTTTTTGAAGACGAAGTAATTTTTATTCAGAATATCAGAGAAGGTGCAAAGGGAGAAATTTCGTTTGAAATAGTTTACATGTTATGCAATGAACAAGGTTGCTTACCTCCTCGATTGGAAAAATTTAGTATCGCTATTTAAGAATCATAGAAAATGATAAAATTTATTAATATTTGCTTCAGTATTTTTATTTTTTTCGGACTGTTTGCTCAGGAAATGCCGGAGGATAAGGTTTCCTGGGATTTTTCCGTTCAGCAAAACGGGTGCGAAGCTACCCTGATTGGTAAGTTGAAAATCGATGATCATTGGCATATCAATGCTACCTCTTTACCCGAGAATAATTTCGGGATTCCTACCACAATGGATTTTAAAAAATCAAAGAATTACGAGCTCGTAGGAGGGATAATTGAACCGAAACCGATAAAAAAATTCGATGCGAAATCGAAAGAAAACCTTGTCTATCATGAGGGACAGATTGTGCTCAAACAGAAATTTAAAGTGCTTTCTGAAAAAGACTTTGAATTGAAATTTGAATTTGGTTTTCAGCCTTGTGATTCTGTGAAATGCTTGTTTCCCTATGTTGAGGAAATTACCGTGAAGGTGAAAGGATGCAAAGAAACTTCGGAGATCAAAACGGATCAGACAGAGAGTCAGGAAAACGGGGTATCCGGAGATATTGAAAAAACGGAAGAAGGAAATAAAGATTCCCTTGAAACCGTTGAAAATGATACTGTTTCAACTTCGGAGGAGGAGAAAGGTGATGAAACGGCTGTTTTGACGAACGAAACTCCTGATACACCAACGAAAAATAAATCCTTATGGCTTATTTTCGGACTTTCTTTCGCCAGCGGATTCGCGGCTCTGCTTACTCCTTGTGTTTTTCCTATGATCCCAATGACGGTGAGTTTTTTCACCAAACAAAGTAAGAATAAGATTCAGGGTATCAGAAATGCGACCATTTACGGAATTTCGATTATCGTAATTTATATTCTTTTGGGTACCCTGATAACCGCCATTTTTGGTGCTGAAGTTCTCAACGAGATGTCAACGAATCCATGGTTCAATCTTATATTTTTTGCATTACTGGTGTTTTTCGCAATATCCTTTCTGGGTGCTTTTGAGATCAGACTTCCGAGTTCCTGGATCAACAAAGCGGATCAGCGGGCAGATAAAGGAGGTTTAATTGGAATATTTTTTATGGCTTTGGCCCTCGCACTAGTTTCATTTTCGTGCACCGGTCCAATTGTAGGCTCTCTTTTGGTGCAGGCGGCTTCTGAAGGAGGTGTTGCTCCACTCGTTGGAATGTTTGGTTTCTCTCTTGCTCTTGCATTGCCTTTTGCGCTTTTTGCTGCATTTCCGGGATGGATGAATGCATTACCGAAATCCGGTGGATGGTTGAATACCGTTAAAGTAACCTTGGGCTTCCTGGAACTGGCACTCGCATTTAAGTTTTTATCCAATGCAGATCTTTCCTTGCAATTGCATCTGCTTGAAAGAGAGATTTTTCTCGCAATCTGGATAGGGATATTCATCGTTTTGACTATCTATCTTTTCGGAAAGATTCGTTTGCCTCACGATAGCCCTGTGGAGAATTTGACCGTAGGTAGAACTTTGCTTGGAACCTTTACCCTGATATTTGTACTTTATCTCATTCCGGGGTTATGGGGTGCTCCGTTGAAACTGATCAGTGCATTTCCTCCACCAATGAGCTACAGCGAGTCTCCGATGGGAGTAGGCGGCGGGTCAGGAAATCACGGCGATCATATTGAGGGAACACACAGAGGACCTCAGGGAATTATGGTGTTTCACGACTACGATCTCGCATTGGCCCACGCTAAAAAGGTGGATAAACCCTTGTTTGTTGATTTCACTGGACATAACTGTGTAAATTGTCGGCGTATGGAGGAAAGTGTTTGGGGTGAACCCGGTATTATTGATATTTTACGTGATGAGGTAGTTATCGTTTCTTTACACATTGATGAAAGAATTGATCTTCCCAAAGATGAACAAAAAGAGGTTGTTTATCCCAACGGAAAGAAAAAGACTTTGAAAACGACCGGAGATAAATGGATGTATAAGCAAATTTCCGAGTATAAAATAACCGCTCAACCTTATTATCTGCTTCAGAATACGGAGGGAGAAGATCTCGCCAATGGAGCTGCGGATTATGAGCACCATAATGATCCGGATGATTTTAAAGAATGGTTGGATGAAGGTATGAAACTATTTAATAAGCAGAAATAATTTTTCTCCGTACTTGAGAGGTGTTGAAAACCCGAAAGAACTTTTTAAATGTTTCATTATTTAGTCGCCTTTAAAGTGTTACTTTTGTCAAAACTTAAAAGAAATGACTGAAAGATCTCCTGCAGTACTTGTTTTAGAAGACGGTACTGTTTTTCACGGAAAATCAATTGGACAGAAGGGCCGAGCCACCGGCGAGTTAGCTTTTAACACCGGGATGACCGGATACCAGGAAGTTTTTACAGATCCTTCTTATCTCGGACAGTTATTGATTATGAATACAGCTCATATCGGTAACTATGGTACGCATAAAGAGGAGTCTGAATCTGATCATATGCAGGTTGCCGGTGTTATTATTAAGAAGTTCTCTGAAGTATATTCTCGTTCTACTTGTGATCTTTCTTTGGAAGAATTTATGCTGAAGGATAAGAAAGTGGGGATTGCGGATGTGGACACCAGAGCCCTTGTTCGTCACGTTCGTTCCGCAGGAGCAATGAACGCGATCATCTGCTCGGAAGACGATGCTGATATTGATCAACTAATCAGAGATGTGAAGGAAATTCCATCCATGGAAGGTCTGGAGTTATCCAGCAAGGTTTCTACAAAAGAACCTTTTATTTCACCTTCGGATTCTGGTGAAACAAAGTACAGGGTAGCGCTCCTTGATTTGGGAGTCAAGAAGAATATGATCCGCTGTTTAAACGAAAGGGACTGTGAGGTTAAAGTTTTTCCGATGGATACCCCGATTGATAAAATGCTGGAATATAATCCTGACGGATTCCTTCTATCTAATGGACCAGGTGACCCTGCTGTCATGACTGATACTCATAAATTGGCAAATGCAATTATCGCAACGAAGAAGCCTGTATTCGGCATTTGTATGGGGCACCAGATCATTGCACTTAGTCAGGGTGTGAAAACGGTAAAAATGCATCATGGTCACAGAGGTTTAAACCATCCCGTCATTAATCATAGAACAGGGAAGGGGGAGATAACTAGTCAGAATCACGGATTTGTGGTTTCGCGAGAAAGTGCCGAACAAAATAATAATATCGAAATAACGCATTCTCATCTGAACGACAATTCAGTTGCGGGAATAGCAATCAAAGGGTTTCCAGTTTTTTCGGTTCAGTACCATCCGGAATCTTCCGCCGGACCTCATGATTCTCGTTATTTATTCGATGATTTCGTAAACACAATGAAAGAACATAAAGCAAAGTAATTTTAATTTTAAAGATCCCTATAAGATGAGTTACATAGCAAAGATTATTGGCAGACAAATTTTGGATTCCCGGGGAAACCCGACTGTTGAGGTCGATGTATATACAACAAACGGTAGATTTGGTCGTGCTGCTGTTCCTTCGGGAGCATCTACAGGTGCGCATGAGGCCGTTGAGCTCAGAGACAATGATCCGGGAAGGTATTTGGGCAAAGGCGTTGAGAATGCTGTGTCTTTCGTGAATACGGTTATCAATGATCAGCTGGAAGGAATCTACCTCTTTGATCAGAAAGCGATCGATAATAAACTTATAGAAATTGACGGTACGGAGAATAAAGGAAGAATTGGCGCAAATGCCGTTTTAGGTACTTCATTAGCCGTTGCGAAAGCTGCTGCGAGTGAATCAGGTATGTCTCTTTTCAAATATGTTGGGGGTGCAGGAGCCTGTGAAATGCCGGTGCCGATGATGAATATTCTTAACGGAGGTTCGCATGCCGATAATAAGATAGACATTCAGGAATTTATGGTGATGCCTTTTGGGGCTTCTTCGTTTTCTGAGGGACTCCGAATGGGTACTGAAATTTTTCACCACCTGAAAGCCGTTTTGAAATCCAAGGGCTATTCAACGAATGTAGGGGATGAGGGAGGATTCGCCCCCAATCTCGGCTCCAATGAAGAGGCTATCGAATATGTTCTTGAAGCTATTGAAAAAGCCGGTTATAAGGCAGGAAAAGAGATATGGATAGCTTTAGATGCTGCTAGTTCGGAGTTCTATAACGCCGAAAAGAAAAAATATATTTTCGAATCTACCGGGGCAGAGATGACTTCCGATGAGATGGTGGCGTACTGGAAAAACTGGGCTGAAAAATATCCCATCATTTCCATTGAAGACGGTCTTGACGAAGATGACTGGTCAGGCTGGAAAAAACTTACTGAAGCCATTGGTTCAAAAGTGCAGCTGGTTGGTGACGACTTGTTTGTAACAAATACCAAAAGATTATCCCGAGGAATTAAGGAAGGCTCTGCGAACTCAATTTTGGTTAAGGTGAATCAGATAGGCACGCTCACGGAAACGATTGAAGCAGTAAAAATGGCAACCAGGAATTCATATACATCGGTTATGAGTCACCGGAGTGGAGAAACGGAGGATACTACAATCGCTGATCTTGCGGTGGCCTTAAGCTGTGGACAAATAAAGACAGGATCGGCTTCTCGAAGCGATCGGATGGCCAAATACAACCAATTGCTGCGAATTGAAGAAGAACTTGGTGATAGCGCTTATTATCAGGGCCTTTCGTTTAAATTCCTTGACCGATAAACAGTAGTGGTTATATTTTTAACATCTTACCATATTTATTAATTATTCTTTCTTTTTAAGACAACCTATTATTAACCTTTACGTCTAAGGATTAATTAAATACGATTGTCTCATGAAATATCTTTTTTTTACACTCGTTTTTGCTGCAGGATTCAATCTCTTTTCGCAGAATTTAAACACTTCATCAAACGGTGTACAATACTTTTCGCAATTAACTTTTCAAGACACGACCTCTTCGGCGACTCTTGATGCCATAGAGCAGGATCTCAGTCAAAACCCTATGATACTAATGTCTCGATTGGATAGGGTATCTGGGGGACTTTTCATAGTAACAAAGGTTCTTACCGATTTTGACCGTCAAACGGTTGAATCATGGTTAGGATCCAATGCTGTTCATATTAACTGCTTCAGAAAGGGGTTATACGGTGTCGATCAGGTCATTCCTTTCAATAGTCAATTTTGTTCAAACACTCACTAAATTCAAAAGCCATGAAATTTAGTTTACTTACGATATTTTTCATTTTATTTCTTCATTATACCATAGCTCAACCGGATTGTAATTCTGCAGATTACGGATGTACAATAAGTGACTTTACGGTCAACTCATCGGGTGGAGGTGCTGTTGTAGATATTCCTTCGGGTAGTAATATTTCGAACCCTACCACGAATCCTGGTTCTGCGGGTAATTCAGGATGTCTTTTTAGTGGGGAATTAAATCCAACCTGGATCATTTTTACAATTTCTAATGCAGGTTATTTCGAATTTACTCTTGGTTCGCCCGGGGGTAATGGTTTTTTTGACTGGTCTATGTGGCCCTATTATGAGGCCGGCTCTCCACAAAGTATTACCGGTGCAGATGCCTGCGCAGAAATACAAGCCAACCAACTTCCTCCTGTAGCATGTAACTGGAATGCTTCCAGCGGAGGTTATACAGGTATGGTGCAGCAGGGAAATTTACCTGCAGGTGCAAATCAAGGAAATTTTGAACACTCTTTCTGGGCAAATCCAGGGGACCAGTTTGTGCTTATGTTTTCTAATTATTCTGGTTTGGTTGGTACGCAGGTGCCCATTTATACAGGCTCGGATATTCCGGGAAATACAAACAACCAATCGGCCGATGTTACGTGTGATCCATCTTCCATCGGTACTACCGTTTGTCTTGGGGATGTTGCTCAAATCACTGTAAATCCGGGAGGAATTCCAAATCCAACCTTTACCTTCTTAAATAATCAGGGAGATCTTGTTGATCCAAATGCTCCGGGGCCAACATTTGATTTGTTACCGACTGACACAACCACCTATTCCATAGAGGTGTCAAACGGTGTTTTCACGGATACCGTTGATGTTACTGTGAATGTGGTCTTTCCACCTGCTCCTGATGCGGGAATCGATTTTGTTGTTTGTAGCGGTGCAGTGGGTACTTTGAATGCTACTGCAGGTGACCCGGCTAATACGCTCGGATGGACTTTCACCGGACCTGCAGGGGGAGTGATTAATTTCAATCCGAATGCTACCACTTTAAATCCCAGCATCACTTCGAATATGGATGGCGTTTATACACTAACCCTGTCAGAATCGAATGGAATTTGCCCGGATCAAACGGATGATGTTCAGGTTACTTTTGAGAATCCGACCATGACCCTTACAGGTATAAATCCTGATTGTTTTGGAGGCGGCAATGGTGAAATTCATGCAGATGCACCACTCGCTACCACTTATAGTTTTGACGGTGGAATAACATGGCAGGTAGATTCCTTCGCAACCGGATTTTCTGCCGGCAATTATACGGTTTGTATGGAAGGCGCGAACGGTTGTCAAACTTGTGAGGATATAACTATACAGGAAGGTGTTCAAATGACGATTTCTGTTGTGAATGATACAACAATCTGTGAGAACGGAACTGCCACACTTTCTGCAAATGCAACCGGAGGAACAATGTTTGATTATCTATGGAGTCATACAGCTGACGTTCAATCGTCTCAACAGGTTCAGCCCGGCGCACAGACGTCTTATGATGTGCAGGCTCAGAATGAAAACGGATGTCTTTCTCCGTTGGAAACAATCGTTGTCGATGTCCTTCCGCCAATCACTGGTTCTTCTTCTTTAACGCAGTCCACATGTCCCGGATACCCTATCATGGTATCCTCGCAGGCTCAGGGAGGTAATGGCGGTCCATACAATTTTGTTTGGACAAATCCGGGGGGAAATGTTGTTGCTAATACTGCTGTGTTTAATCCTGCACCCTCTGTAAACACAATTTATACAGTAACGATTACAGATGGTTGTGAATCAACTCCTTTGGTTTTAACCTCGGAAGTAATTGTGTCACCACTTCCAGATGTACAGTTTTCTGTTGATCTGGATAATAAATGTAAACCTGCAACCTTTGAGATTAGTAATGAAACTGATCCTGCTTTGGTTGAAGAAACGTACTGGTATTTTTCAGATGATCAGACCTTTGTGAATACAAATGCTTTCAGCGTAAGTTTTGAAGAGGCAGGCAATTATGATCTTCAGTTGGTGGTAGTAACTCCGGACGGATGCATCGATTCTGCGACGGTAAATAACTTTTTGATCGTACATCCAAAGCCCAAAGCTAATTTCAACTTTGTCCCTGATCCCGTAACGATGTTCAATACTGAAGTTCTTTTTCAGAATTATTCGACGGGAGCAAACACTTATATGTGGACATTTGAGAATGGATTACCTGGCTTTTCAACACTTAAGGATCCGGTGAGTACTTTCCCCGAAGGGGAGGTAGACAATTATGAAGTTGAACTGATAGCTACCTCTATACATGGATGTACGGATACAGCCGTTGCCATTGTTCAGGTTGAGTCAGAGGTTATATTTTATGCTCCAAATTCTTTCACACCTGACGGAGATGAACGCAATCCACTTTGGAGGGTGTACATCGAAGGAATAGATGTTCAGATGTTTGATCTTGAAATCTACAATCGTTGGGGAGAGCTTATCTGGGAATCACACAATCCGGAAGCGGGTTGGGATGCTACCTATGGAGGAGCAGGTGGAAAACCGGTTGAAGAAGGAACGTATGTTTGGAAAGTACGAACAAGAGATTATATCAATGATAAAAAATACGAATGGCAGGGTCATATAAATGTTCTGCGATAGATTTTACCCTTGATGATAAAAAAATCCGCTTATTCAATCTGAGTAAGCGGATTTTTTAATGTATATCTAAATTCTTTGTCAGGAACGAATAGCCGCAATACCGGGTAATTCCTTCCCTTCGAGATATTCGAGCATTGCTCCTCCGCCTGTTGAAATATAGCTTACCTGATCTGCCAGCCCGAACTGATTGATGGCCGCAACCGAATCTCCCCCACCGATTAATGAATATGCTCCGTTTTTGGTAGCCTCAGCAATGGCTTGTGCAACAGCTACTGTTCCTGTTTGAAAAGATTCCATTTCGAAAACTCCCATGGGGCCGTTCCATAAAATAGTTTTTGACCCCGAAATCACTTCGCGAAACCTCTTGATTGATTCATTTCCGATGTCAAGTCCCATCCATCCTTCGGGGATTTCGTCTATTTTAACAGACCTTTTATTCGCATCGTCGGCAAATTTATCTGCTATCACGGAATCCGACGGAATATGAATTTGGGTATTTTTTTCTTTGGCCTTTTTCAGGACATTTCGTGCAGTTTCCAGATAATCGTCTTCAACAAGCGAATTTCCTGTTTGTCCACCCTGAGCTTTAACGAACGTATAAGCCATTCCACCCCCGATAATAATGTTGTCTACCGTGTCAAGCAACTGATCGATAATTGTGATTTTAGAACTGACTTTGGCACCACCAATTATTGCTGTAGTTGGATGATCCGGTTTCTTTAAAACTTTATCTATGTTATTGATCTCTTTTTCCAACAGCAATCCGAACAATTTATCCTCGGGGAAAAATCTTGCGATTACGGCTGTACTTGCATGCTCCCTATGAGCAGTTCCGAATGCGTCGTTAACGTACACATTACCATGGTTTGAGAGTTTTTTCGCAAAATCAAGATCTCCGGCAGTTTCCTCGTCGTAAAACCTAAGATTTTCCAGTAAAACTACTTTGCCTGCGCTCAGTTCTCGTGTTACTGAAAACGCATGTTCTCCAATGCAGTCTGATAAAAAGATCACTTCCGTATTTAGAAGTTCATTGAGTCGAGGGATGAGATGCTTCAAAGAAAATTTTTCCTCAGGACCGGATTTGGGTCGTCCGAGGTGTGACATTAGAATTACACTCCCTTTATTTTTCAGAATATGATTGATCGTTGGTAATGCACTTTGTATTCGTGTATCATCTGTGATTTGGAATGAACTATTGAGTGGAACATTAAAATCCACACGAATGAGAGCACGCTTATTTTCAAAATTGTAGGACTTGAAGGAATTCATATCTGAGGTTTTGATACAAAAATAGAAAGATATTTCTTTCCCCAAATTGGTTCCAAGGCCGATTTAACTTAATTTTTGAATGGGACCAAGCATGGATTGGTTCTAATATTGAATTTTATTTTTTTGATAATTTATAGTTATATTTGTACCATCTTAGAGAAACAAAAAGACCTAAGATTTCAAGTTTAAATTATGCAACAAAAAAATATTCAGTTTGACAGAGGGGTAAATGTAGACTTCTACAAAACTCTTCAAAAAAGAGTGCGTGGTTATTTCAAGGAAAATAACATTACTCGATACGGAAATTATAAAATGGTGATCAAGTCTATTTTTATGATTTGTTTGTATGTAATTCCTTATGTTTTCTTATTAACGGTTATTGAATCAACCGGTCTTGCTTTTCTGATGTGGGTGATTATGGGATTTGGAATGGCCGGTATCGGTCTGTCCATTATGCATGATGCCAATCACGGAGCTTATTCAAAAAATAAAATGGTTAACAGACTTTTTGGAGGTCTGATCGGTATTGCCGGAGGTAGCGATGCCATGTGGAGAATTCAACACAACGTTTTGCACCATACATACACCAATGTGACTGGAATGGATGAGGATATCGATCCGGGAAAGGTTATGAGATTTAGCCCGCATGAAAAGAGAATGCCTTACCACAAGTATCAGCATATTTATGCTTGGTTTCTTTACGGACTGATGACCCTGATGTGGATTACCACAAAGGATTTTCGCCAGATTCGCAAGTTTAAAAAAATGGGATTAACGCAAACACAGACAAATTCCGTGAATAAGCTTTTAGTGCGCATTATTTTTAACAAGGTGATGTACTATGGAGTTGTACTTGTTCTACCCCTTATTTTCGTTCCTGTGCCTTGGTATTTTACAATATTAGGGTTCCTTACAATGCATTATGTTTCGGGTGTAATTCTTGGATGTATTTTCCAGCCTGCACACGTAGTGCCTTCTTCTGATTATCCACTTCCTGATGATTCAGGTAACATTAAGGCAGACTGGGCAGTTAGTCAGTTGGTGAATACAGCCAATTTCGCTCCTAAGAATTTTTTACTTTCCTGGTACGTTGGGGGATTAAACTTTCAGATTGAACACCATTTGTTCCCGAATATCTGTCACGTTCATTATAAGAAGATTTCGAAGATCGTTCGTCAGACAGCAGAGGAATATAATTTACCTTATGTATCTGAAAAAACATTTTTCGGTGCTCTTCGCAGCCACGGGAAAATGTTAAGAAAGCTCGGTACGCAAGACGATCTGTAAAATGGACACCCTTTTATTCAGAGAATATTGTTTGTCCAAAGCGCACACCTCTGAATCTCTTCCCTTTGATGATGAGACACTTGTATTCAAGCTGAATGGGAAGATGTTTGCTCTTTTGGATCTGGATAAAGGTCAAAGCTGTAATCTCAAATGTGATCCCGAGCGTGCCATAGAATTGCGTGAGCGCTTCGATGGAATAATCCCCGGTTATCACATGAACAAAATGCATTGGAATACCGTATTTTTTGACAGGGATGTGAATGATAAGCTTATTTGTGAGCTCATTGATCATTCTTATGATCTTATAATGAAAAATTTCTCTGCAAAGATTAGAAAAGAGTTGCTCGGTGGAAGTTCGGATTGATAAGTATCTATGGTGCGTTCGATTGAGCAAAACGCGTTCTCAGGCGACTGAACTCGTCAAAAAGGGTAAGATCAAACTCAATGGGGATAATGCAAAACCTTCCAAAGAAATAAGTACCGGTGATACCATCTCGGTTGACAAAAACACAGCTACTTTCACTTATACCGTAAAGGCGTTGCTTGACAAAAGGGTAGGAGCAAAACTTGTCGATGACTATATTACAGATATTACTCCTGAGGCGGAAGTGGAAAAATATAAATCATACAGGGCAGCTCAGGAAAGTTATCGCATGCACGGAACCGGAAAACCCTCCAAAAAAGAGCGAAGAGCTATTGAATCTTTCCTGAAATGGAAAGAAGAATGATCTTTTACTTTCTGAAGGATGCAAGTCGAATTTCCTGCTTGAGTTCTCGCTGAGCGTCTGCCAGTCTATCGATTCGAATAAATCGACCTTCTCCAAGTTGAGCGGCTTCTTGCATATTTTCTTCAGCTCTTTCATTACTTTTGATTCCAACCACTGAAAGTTTTATTCCTTTCTTGAGGTATTTTTCGATGTTCTTTTTGTAATCGCCCGAGTTTCTGTTAAATGCACCGTCTGTTATTATGATTACCTGGTTATTGCCGTCTTTAATGAAATTTTTTCGTGCTTGTTTATAGCCGAGTTTGATTCCGGCTCCACCTGCAGTGAGACCCGATGCCTTCAGATCTTTAACGATTTCGTTGATTTCTTCTTTGTTAGCCCCGGAAGTTGGATGAAGAAGAACTTTTGTATTTGTGGCATACGAAACCAGGCCTATTCGGTCTTGTGGCCTCAACATTTCAACCAACTGATTCAGGGAATATTTTAACAACTCAATTCTGTCTTCCTGGCGCATGGAGGAAGAAACGTCAATGACAAATACGACGTTAACAGGTTTAAAATATTCAGGGTCAAAATTGTTTTCATCCAATTCAGAAAGTTCGGGCGGCAGGTTCTCATTTTTTTCCTCGGTTGTAGTTTCGATGATATCCGCGATCTCAATAGAATCAGCAATCGGTTCATCAGGTTTTATCGTTTCTGTAACGAGGTCTTCCTGCTTTTCCTCTTTAGGAGTTTCAGGTTTTCTCTCCAGTTCGAGTACCACAAGATTACGTTTGAAATTTACATAAGTACCAAGTTCGGCCGGGAAATAATTGTCGTGAACAGCATAAAAATAGGTTATTCCCAAAGGAATTTGGGTAGTGAATCTACCCCCTGAACCCGTTTTGTATTTGCCCACAGGATTTCCGTTCTGAATGATTGCGACGGTAGATTGCTGTAATTTCTCTCCGGTTTCTTTATCGACGGTTTCTACGATCAGTTGAAAATCCAGGGGGTTTCCTTGTGCAGGGGACTGACCGAAATTGGGGCAGGCAGTGAAATTATTAGTGATTTCCGGGCTCTCAGACATCTCTCCTTTGAGTGTAATTATCGTTGGTTCCTGTTTATCGCTGGTATAAACGGGAATTTTATAGTTGAATTTTCCTTTTTTTCGTTGATTGATCTGGAACCTTATTACCGTTGAGCTGTCAGGTGTGATCATAGCACCTTTCTGGATAAAAACAACTTCTAGGGGTTGTCTTACGCTCAGAATGAATTCATTTTTTTTCCCGGTATTTTTAAGGTAAATATCCACATATCTTTGATCCCCCTGATTGATCTCCCCGAAATTATGTTCGGTTTTATCGAAAATGATCTGGGAAGAAACTTCAACAGAGAGAAGTAAAAACAATAAAGAGATGAATTTAAACATAAGCAGATTTGATCAATTTTCAAGCCATGAAAAAAGCCGTAACTTTTCTGGTACGGCTTAATAACTGCAATTTTCCGGACCTGTTACACTTTTTCTTTGAGTACAGAGGAAAGAGCAGCGAGCAGGTTTTGATCCGCATCGCCGTAATTATTTTTGTAATCTTTTAGACTGAGTTTTATTACTTCTTTTGCCTCCTGAGCATCGTAAACATCGGTTATCTCTACATTTTTGGATGCTCCTCCAAGGTCTTTATAGGTCAGAAAAAAATGCTTAACGCGATCAAGAACCATTGGTGGAAGATCTTTGACTGAAGTAATTTTTCCGTAGGCTTGATCCCCTTTCAGGACTGCAATGATCTTGTCATCGGCCTCGCCGCCGTCTATCATACGAAACCCTCCAATCGGAATGGCTTCTGCAAGGATATTACCTCGATTAACCTCTCTTTCTGAGATTACGCATATATCCAGTGGATCGCCATCCCCAACGATATCTTTTCGACCTGTTTTTCCTGCGCAAAAAGCTGCCACTTCCTTATCACAGTATGTCTGTGGAATGAATCCGTACATGCATGGCATATGATTGGAGAATTTCTGCGGTCTGTCAACCATGATATACCCACTATCTTTATCAACCTCGTATTTAACGGCGTCTGAAGGAATAATCTCAATGAAAGCATTAACAATTTCAGGTTGCTTTTCACCGGGGTTAATGCCGTGCCAAGGATGAGCTACGAATCTTTTCGACAATGCTTCGGCCAGTTTCTGAATATCTTCTTTCATAATGTATTTGTTTTCTTATTTGAATGTCAGGCGTGCAAAAGTAATTCAAAAATTTGAAAAAGAAGCCTATAAACAGCCTTGAATCAAATTGGAATATCGTGAATTATTTTCCGAAGGAAAGATATTCGAGGGGATCTAGCGGTCCTACATTACTCCATAATTCAAAATGAAGATGTGGTCCCGTGCTGTTTTCTCCGGTATTGCCCAATATTCCTATACCGTCTCCGGTTTTAACCTTTTCTCCAACTTTGGCAATTACCTTATCGAGATGCTTATAAACCGATGTAATATCATTTTCGTGACTTACGATCACCGTATATCCGTCCTGATCGGAATATGAAGAATGCATGACCACTCCCCCAAGGCAGGTGTTTACAGTAGAACCTTTTGACGCAATGATGTCAACTCCCGGATGGGTTTTCGGACTAAATTTTTGACTTAAAACGCCCTTTACAGGATCATAAAGCAGTACGTCGTTCAGTAAAACGGATTTTTTTGCTTTGGGTGTCAAGGCCTCAGCTTCCAGCTGTTCACTTAATTTAATTTCTGCCAGCGAAGTACTCGTATCAACGGCTTTTATTCCTGTATAATTCTCGATGGCAGTTTCACTGAACGAAGAATCAATCGGTATTTTACCTAAAATAATTTGTTGGAGGTTCGTTATGTAACGGTCCTGTTGAATGACTTGTTTCTCAAGTTTTTCCATCTGAGTAAAGGCCTGCTGTATCTTTTCTTTGTTGCGGTTTTTGACATTTTCCGGGAGTAAACCGCCTAGTGGTGTAAAAGAAAAAAGTAGATAGAAGAGAATAAAAGCAATAAACAATCCGAGTGCTCCTACGCTGATGAGCTGTATTCGGGTTACCTTTACCCTCCATCTTTCTCGGAAAGTCACGGGATCCATTCCAACAATTCTTGTTGAAAAACGGAACCAGTTTTTATATTTTTCTCTTTTTTCTGTCATTTGAAAGGACAAATGTATTGTTAATCAGTATTTGTATTGTCTATTTTAAGTTAAAAAACTTCAAAAACAAACTTAACTATGTCAAAATCTGTATTTTTGGCTTATTATTTGCTTTTTACAAACAACTTTTAGCCGAATCGTACGTTATATAAACAATGAAAATAGTTATTCTCGTCATATTTTCTTTTTTCGCACTGGTGACATCTGCGCAGCTGACAACGAGTGGTGGGCAAACCCCCAATCAACTTGTTCAGAATGTACTTTTGGGTCCCGGTGTGGATGTTTCAAACGTATTTTTTTCAGGGTCTCCAGGCGCAATCGGTACTTTCAATGGTATGAATACAACCATTGGAATTGATGAGGGGATAATAATGACCACCGGTACAATCGCAAATACGAGCGATGGTCCTCATGGTCCAAACAATTCAGCAAGTGCAGGATTGGATAATGGAATCTCCGGTTATGGTCAGTTGACTAACCTTGTAGGGACTTCTACGTACAATGCTGCAATCCTTGAATTTGATTTTATTCCATATTCGGATACGGTAAAATTTGAATATGTTTTTGCTTCAGAAGAGTATCCCGAATTTGTCGGCTCTCAGTTCAATGATGTGTTTGCATTTTTCATCTCCGGTCCGGGAATTCCTGGGGGTACTCAGAATATGGCTCTTCTTCCGGGAACAACTCAGCCGGTTGCTATTAATAATGTTAACAATGGTCCTTCGAACAGTGGTCCATGCACGAACTGTTCATATTACGTAAATAATGGAACCGGAAGTAATGCACCCTATAATTCGAATGCACAGTATGTTCAATATGACGGATTCACTACACCTTTGAAGGCTGTTTCAAAGGTTGAATGCGGGAAAATGTATCATCTGATTATTGCTATAGCCGATGTTGGAGACGGAATTTATGATTCGGGAATATTTTTGGCAGCTAATAGTTTAACGAGTGAACAACCTGTTTCGGTGAGTCATACCCTTTCCAGTGATCCTTACGGTGACGGGGTAACTATGGCTCAGGGTTGTACGAGCGCAACGGTAACCGTGACCAGATCAGGAAACATGATCAATCAACCATTAACGATTCCTATCAATGTTACCGGAACTTCTGTTGAAGGATTGGATCACTCGAGTATTCCAAATTCAGTAACTTTTGCTGCAGGACAAACATCGGTTTCATTTACAATAAACGCCTTGAACAATCCGGGTCTCACAGGAACAGTGAATATTTTAATGGAGTTCGAAATCCCTGATCCGTGTGGACAAAATAATTTTCAGACGATAGAACTGTTTATAAGGCCTGTTGACGATGTAGAAGTGGATGTCAATGATGTCACTGTGCTTTGTCCCGGCGAGACGGTGGTTTTAAATGCGACCGCTACCGGTGGAGGCGGGGGATACACCTACTTGTGGAGTACGGGTGAAACCACTCAATCTATTTCTGTGAGTCCGAATTCCACACAAACCTATTCAGTTGAAGTAACCGATGCTTGTTTAAACCAAACGGCTCAAAATTCCGGGACGGTGACTGTACCGGTTTATGATAATTTGCTGATTGATGCATCCGATGATATTGTTGAACAATGTCCCTATGTTCCTTTTACGCTGGAAGTAGAGGTGACAGGAGGTGCAGGAAATTATACGTATGTCTGGACAAACCCTGCCGGACAAACCTTGAGTAATTCGAATACGGTAAATGTTGTACCGAGTCAGACCACCACCTACACCGTTGTTGTAACCGATCAGTGCGGAAACTCTGAAACAGATCAGGTAACGATCACTATTTTAAGTCCCCCCTTATTGCTCGATATTTCACCAAGTCAGGAAATCTGTCCGGGTGATTCTGCTTATATTGAAGTGAATGCCACCGGCGGATTCGGCAACTACTATTATTACTGGCCACATTCTGGTGAAACTACCGCGGGAATTTGGGTGAGTCCTCTGGCAACCTCTTCCTATGAGGTGATTGTGATGGATGATTGTCAAACTTTTCAGGTCACAGCTGAGACCGAAGTTGTCGTTATACAGCCGGATGCTAATTTCCGCGTGATAACGGACCCGCTTTACATTAATCTTCCTATTACTTTCCAGAATTTAACGCATAATGGAAATACGTATGAGTGGTCTTTCGGAGATGGAAGTACTTCAACGATGACACATCCCAATAATACGTATTCTACCCCCGGATCATATGACATTACCCTGATCGCAACAGATGTCAAAGGTTGTAAGGATACGACAGTACGCACGATTATTATTCTGGATGAGTTTTACCTGTATGTACCCAACACATTCACTCCTGATAATGACAGATTTAATAATACATTTAAAATAAGTTCCGTGAATCTGATCGATTTCGAGATACGTATTTTTAATCGATGGGGTGAAGTAGTATTTGAATCGCAGGATAAAAACTTCGAATGGGATGGAACATATAACGGTGAAGTTGTTCGTGACGGAACTTATGTTTGGCAAATTTATTACCGCTCAATCAATGATGACGAAGAAAAAATCAGTGGTCATATCAATGTTCTAAGGTAATTTTATCCTTTGTCTACAGACTTTTTAACTTTCATCTTCCCGCAATCCTAAAGGTTCAGTATATTTGCTGAATATTATTTGCACATGAAATTTTCTCGAAAGAACAGGTATTTACTGAGTATACTTAGCGGTCTGCTGATGTCCGTTTCTTTCCCGCATACTGGAAGCCTTTTTCCGCTTGTTTTTCTTGCATGGGTTCCCTTACTTCTTGTCGAACATAATATTTACCGGCAAAAATACGCGTCGGGAAAGGTTCTTATTCATGCCTATATTACGTTCGTGATATACAACCTGGGAACCACCTATTGGATATATTTTGCCGAAGGGGGCGAGATAGGAGCAATTATGGCTTATCTCCTGAACGGATTTCTTATGGCAGTTGTTTTTCTGTTTTTTCACTGGACCAAAAAATATGTGGGACAGAAAGAAGGCTATATTTCGCTTTTTTTCTACTGGATCGCTTTTGAATATTTTCATTACCACTGGGAGCTGAGTTGGCCGTGGCTCAACGTAGGTAATACTTTTGCCATTGTTCCGGAGATTATACAGTGGTATTCGTATACAGGTGTTTTAGGTGGCACCCTTTGGGTGCTTCTAGTCAATGTACTTTTGTTTAAAGTAGTTTCAAACGTGATTTTCGGCAAAGAAAAATGCAAGATTCAAAGTCCTTTGATCATCCTGATAGCTATTCTGCTTGTACTACCTGCCGGAGTGTCCATGTGGTCTTATTTCTCTTATGAGGAAAAAAAGAATCCTGTGGAAGTGGTTGTTACTCAACCTAACGTGGATCCATACAACGAAAAATTTGAAGAGGGAACCGAGAATAAAATTAATCAGCTGGAAAAGGTAATACGACTTGCGGAGAAAAAGATTACAGATAAAACGGCTGTTGTTTTAGGTCCTGAAACCGCTATTTCGGGAGTTTTTGATGAGGGAGAATACGATCAGTCTCCTTTATATAATTATCTAAAGAAAAAGGTGGAATTATGGGATGGTCCCGATCTTTTCCTCGGTGCCTCAACCTACAAGATATTTGATGAAAAGCAGAGTCGTGCTTCACGACCACTTTCCTTCGAAAGCGGATTTTACGAATCGTATAATACGTCCCTGATCATTGCGAAGAACAGACCGCCTTCCTTTGTACACAAGTCAAAACTGGTTTTAGGGGTTGAAAAAGTTCCCTTTTCACACATTTTTCCCTTTCTGGAAGAATTATCTATAGAGAATGGGGGGACATCCGGTACGCTTGGTGTTGAAGCCGAACCGAGAGTTCTTACAACAAAAGGGTTTTCTTTTGCGCCATCTATTTGTTACGAATCTATCTATGGTGGAATGATTGCGGAACAGTGCCGAAAAGGAGCTGCTGCAATTTTTATAATCACCAACGATGGCTGGTGGGGCAACTCTCCCGGACACAAGCAACATGCTAGCTTTGCCAGACTCAGGGCCGTAGAAACCCACCGCTATGTCGTGAGATCAGCCAATACTGGAATTTCTTCGGTGATCAATCAGCGGGGAGATGTTATTCGCAAAACGAAATACTGGGAAGAAGATGTCTTTCGTGAAACCGTGCATTTAAATCAATTGCCTACTTTCTATGTGATTTACGGAGATGTCTTAGGAAGAACTTTTGGCTTCGCATTTTTCCTTCTGCTCATTCTTACCGCCGTGAGGTATCTTCGCACTTTCGGGAAATCATTTTAGGTTATTTGAATAAAGGATAGTTCAGTTTTACCTCTGCTTTGAGTTGATGAAGTAAATTGTATAAACCAAAAAAGGTTCGCATCACATAAATTGCGTCTCGGGAGCCTCTCGCATTGTTTAGTTTTCGAATGGATTTATCCTTCGAAATTTCCTCTCCCATCTTAAAAACATCATCGAAAAATCGCTTATCGCTGAAATCAAAACTTTCAGAATGAAATGGTTTGCCGAGAAGACGAATCATTTTTTCATAAACATTTATGAGCTTGGCTTTGTCTGTCTCTGTGTCTTCCGGTCTGAAGAAATCCATTTCCCGATAGATTTCGTCCAGTTCTTCGCTGTGCTCGAGAATATCAGGTCGAAGAAGTTGATAGTAATACCTTGCAAATTTGTCCGGTATAATCTTAACACAACCAAAATCGATGATACAGAGTTTATTCTCTGTGGTTATGATGAAATTTCCGGGATGAGGATCGGCATGCACCATTTTTAACTCTCCCATCTGAAACAGGAATACATCCCACAGGGTTTGTCCTATCTCGTTTTTTACACGCTGGTCATTGCAGGTTTTAACGAAATCAGAAAACATCGTGCCCTCAACCCAGTCCATAGTTAAAATCCGTGAACCGGACAGTTCTTTATAGTATCTGGGAAATGCCACATTTTCGAAACTCTCGCATAAGAGCCTGATCATTTCTCCGCTCTTTAGTTCATGCAGGTAGTCGGTTTCTTCAATCAGTTTTGATTCAACCTCCTCAAGGTACATATTAAGATCAGAAGCTTTCATGTTGAAAAGGCGCGCTGCTAATGGCTTTATAAGTTTGAGGTCTGAGGAAATCGCATCCGCAACTCCGGGATACTGAATTTTTACGGCAAGCTCTTTTCCCTTAAGTGTAGCTTTGTGAACTTGTCCGATACTGGCAGCATTCATAGCTTCCTTACTGAATGTATCAAAAATTTCTTCGGGGCTTTTACCGAGATTTTGTTTAAACGTTTTTGAGATAAGCGGATAGGAGAGTG
>JAWVYS010000008.1:0-82234 GCA_033722555.1 Brumimicrobium sp. | reverse complement strand
TTGTCTTCAAGAACTCGAGCTGCATTTCCGTAAGGATCTGAAGTAATGTTACTTCCACCTCCGAAAGCGTCATCGCCACTAACTCCTACAGGGTTTGTAGCTGTAGAAACAGTCAATGCGTTTCCGTAAGTATAAGTAGTCTTCATTGAAGAAAGTGAAATTCCTAGTTCACCTCCGTAATAACCTTGAAGACGACCCATACCTTTACGCCACTCTAAACCACCGCTAAGACCGATGTTTGACATAGAAGTTTTCATTTCGTTCTCCACAGTTGTAGGAGCATTTGGGAAATCATCAACTACTACTCTATCATCAACAAGATTAACTTCTGACATAGATGAGAAACCTAAACGTAAAGATCCTCTGTAAGCCATATCAGCAGCAGTAAAATACTTACCGGTGATTGTCTGATTTGTAGTAAGGAAATTCCAGCTTGGAGCAGTATTCAAACCGTTTCCTCCGATGAAATTACCAAAATAATTCAAGAAAGGAGTAGCATCTATTCCAATTGACCAATCTTCTGCTTCAGGAGTATAAACTTTGTCGTCCTGAGCATAAGCACTCGCACCTAAAGTAAGCGCAGCTAACACAATAAAACTTTTTTTCATAACTTTTTTAGTTTAAAATTATGAGGTGAATATAGCAATTCCATTTAGAGTCATTCAGGATTTAACAAAAATTTTATCTAACAAAAGGATGTTGATAACGCGCTGAAAATGTAGTTCATCGAAAAAAAATCAATCACAAATGTTTATCTTTGAGCATGAAATTTACAGTGTTGGTTAAAATAATCATCGCACTCATTTTGTTGTTTTCTCTCACGCTACCCGTGCTTGAGGTCAAACCTAACACTTCAGAAAAACTCATTGAGGGACTGGGGGATAAACTCTCAGAGTGGACCAATAACCTTCTGGGTGATTTCTCAGAAACATTAGGTGTTTTAAAGGAGAAATTACTCAAAAAAGAACAAATTGAACCCAGAACCTTCTGGGAAAATGTAAAAACAACGGTATTCTCTGGTTATGGACACGGACTTAGCCCCGCAGGAAGCACATATCTTTTATGGGATCAGTTACGTTTCGGACAAATATCACTCTTACATCTACTAAATCTTCTCATTACCCTCTGCTCAATTCTACAGATTTTATTTTTAAATTATTTCCTGAGAAAAAGAAATGGTTTTTTAGGTATCCTGAATATACTTCTCATTCTATCGGTATACGGTTACTCGGTTGAGGATGAGTACTACAACGGTTTTTTTAAGGGAATAACATTCTATCTGATCATTCAGATTTCTTATGTACTGTTCAACAGGTTTTACGTAGTAAATTATCGTAAAAAAGAACCTGTTACAGATCGGTAAAATGAAAATCCCTGGTAAGACTTTTATATTCTTCAGTATATAAGCCGTCTTCGTTTCGTACAGTGAATGAATCCTCTATTGTAAGGACTGGTTCACTTGTTTTTATCATTTGAAGAATATCTCTAACATGACCACCGGGTTTTCCCGCTATTTTAATGCGTCTCTCCAAAACAAATCCCAAACGGCATCCATGAGATATAGCTTCGTCAGTTCTTTCAACAGGCAGTACAAACCATACTGAACCATGATCCTTTAAGCACAAATGTGCTTTTTCAAGAAAATTAGATAAAGTCATCGTAGCCTCATGCCTCGCCTTTGCCCTTTTCATGTCAGCAGGAAGAAATGCATTCGAAAAATACGGTGGATTTGAAATTATCATGTCGTACTCTCCCCTGAATTCATAATCGATAAAATCTGCATTAAGAAGATCTATATTGAGCCCAAAAGGAGACTGCTTAAAATTCAGAGCAGCCTGCCGAGCACATTTCTCATCAATTTCAATAGCGGTTATTCTGGAAGAGGGATTTTTCTGAGCCATCATCAGCGCCAACATGCCGTTTCCGGTTCCTACATCAAGAATGCTATTACAGCCGCAGGGCTGAGCCATAGCCCCTAACAACATTGAATCAGTCCCCACTTTTTGCGCACATTCCTGCTGATCTATAGTAAAATACTTGAATCTGAAGACAGACATTCTTATCAGGAGAGATAGAGTTCAATCAGCCCCTCAGGTGCATGGACAGTCAAGGCTTTATTCTTTCTGTCTACATATTTTACGAGTCCCTCTATAAGCGGTAACAATACCTCTTTACCTTCCCTGCTTTCAATCTGAATAAGTGGATTTATTTTGAAATCTATTATCTGAACAACCTCTCCGACCTCTCCGAAATTTTCATCAATTACAGAAAATCCGATCACCTCATGATCGTAAAAATTCGTACCTGATAACTTGGGTAAAACTTCCAAGGGAAGATATAGATCTTTTCTTAAGATTGCTTTCGCATCGATCTCACTGGTTACACCTTCAAATTTAACCAAAGCAAAGCCTTTGTCTCTCATTTTTAAGGACTCGATGAAAAACGGGGTGAGGATTCCGTTCAAATCTATATAGACAGCGTCTAACGACCCATATACCTCCGGAGAGCTAACATCAAAAAAAAGCGAAACTTCACCTTTATATCCGTGAAGTTTCGCTACATAACCTAAATTAAAGCAATCTGCCTTATTCATCTCTTTAAGAAAATATTCCGCAGATCTGCAGAATTATTTAGTTTCTTCTTCGGAACTTTCTTCCTCAGCTTCAACTTCTCCTTTTGGAGTTTCTTCTGCTGTTTTCTCTTCAGCCTGTGGAGCTTCCTCAGAAGTCTCTACCTCTCCTTTAGGAGCATCCTCCGCTGCAGTTTCTTCCGCAACTGGCTCTTCAACCTCAGGAGTGTTTTTAGCTGCGATTTCTGCCGCACGCGCTTCGTTTCTTGCCTTTTCAGCTGCAAGTCTTTCCTTTTCAGCCTTCTCAGCAGAAGATGAAAGTCCTTTTTCCTTGGCTTCGATCTTAGACGCCTTCTCTTTCAGCCACGCTTCAAATTTCTTCTCAACGTCAGCCTCAGTTAAAGCTCCCTTAGCCAAGCCTTTCAAAAGATGATTTTTATACAAAACACCTTTGTATGAAAGAATAGCTCGGGCTGTATCTGACATTTCCGCGCCAACCTTTACCCAATGAAGGGTTTGGTCAAAATTGATATCTATCGTCGCAGGATTGGTATTAGGATTATAAGTTCCTAATTTCTCGATAAATTTTCCATCTCGTTTTGCACGAGAATCTGCTACTACTACGTGGTAAAAAGGATATCCTTTCTTACCGTGTCTTTGCAATCTGATTTTTGTTGCCATAATGTTTTATTGGTTGGAGTGCGAAACCCCGTTTAATAAATAAATTTTATTTCGAGGGGCAAAAGTATTGCTTTTATTTGAAATAGCCTCGGTATTGGAGAATTAAATCTATTTATTTTTAAGATTTTCCCAGGTCAAATACATTTTTTCCTGTTCCGGCCTACCCTCCTCGATTTCTCTTAAGGGTTCACAGGGCTTTAAGGTAGTGTAGCATTCTTCCGGAAGCTGCTGATACAATTCGGTACCCTTCGTTTTCCAGGCAATCATTTCGTCTGAGACAGACTTGACTATTCTGGCAGGATTACCTACTACAACTTTTCTCTCCGGAATGATCATTTTCGCAGGAATAAAGCATAATGCTCCAACTATACTCTCTTTACCTATCTCAGCCTCATCCATGATTACCGCATTCATTCCGATCAGACAGTTCTCCCCTATCTGTGCACCATGAACAATCGCTCCATGGCCGATATGTGCTCCTTTCTTCAATGTAACAGTTGTACCCGGAAACATATGAATGGTGCAGTTTTCCTGAACATTACATCCATCCTCAATAACTATCTTTCCCCAGTCACCACGAACAGCAGCTCCGGGACCTATATATACTTTTTCACCGATAATTACGTTACCGGTAATAGTAGCATTCGGATGAACGAAACTTGAAGATGCTATAACCGGCTTGAAACCGTTGAATTCATATATATTTGACATATTTTAAAATTTAATACAACACTTGGACAAAAAATCTGTTTTAAAAACGAATGTCTTACTGCGAATTTACAAAAGATTTGGAGGAAACTCATCCTCACAAGGTTTACCACGATAATTTTTATGGTTTTCCAATTGAAGACGATCGGGAACTTTTCGGTAGGCTTATTCTCGAAATTAATCAGGCGGGGCTCAACTGGCTGACGGTTTTAAAGAAAGAGAATAATTTCAGGAAGGCCTTTAGCAATTTTGATTTCGCGGCAGTAGCCAAATTCGGGGATAAAGAAATTGAAGTTTTAATGCAGGATGAAGGTATCATCAGGAACAGAAAAAAAATTGAAGCTGTGATACATAATGCAGGAATAATTTGTAAATTAACTCAGGAATTCGGTTCGTTCAAGGAATGGCTGGATTTTCATTCCAAAAAAGATTTGGATGAGTGGACACAATTATTTAGAAATACGTTTAAATTTACGGGTAAACTGATCGTAGAGGAATTTCTAATGAGCACAGGATATATTCCTGGAGCGCATTCAGTCGATTGCCCGATTTTTATAAAATCAGTTAACAAAGAACCGAAATGGAAACAAAATTAAAATACATCTTGCTTCAGGCGCTGTTCATTTTAAGCGGGTTAAACGGAACGTTGGTTGCCCAATACAGCGCAGGAGGTGGTATTACCACCATACATGGAGCCAATATTGACATTACACGGGTAGGAATACACGGCTTTTTTGAACAGCCCCGAACAGAAATTAATACCTTCTTTCTGCGAGGTACCCTAACCATTCCTCAAAGAAATATCAACACAGCCCAACTCGAAGCGAAAACTTTTGGAGTAACACCACAGAAAATTGACGATGTCAGAGTAATTGACAAAACTTCATTTTTCGCTGTAGATGGAGGAACCCGCATTTATTTTATCAACACCTATGATGCATCCTTTGCCCTCTATGGAGGTGGTCATTTAAAAGGAATTATCAGCTCCTATTCCAGAAGTTTCGACCTGTCTAGTGGTATCAGTCCGGATGATTATTTTTATGTAGTTAATGGTAACTATAATAATGTTGAAAATGTCAGACCAGTATATTCATTGCTCTTTAGTTTCGGTGGTAACTTTGGTGCGAAATATCAATTGCCTTATCGTGGTGCTATAACCTTCGATGTAGCTTTAGACTTAATTTCGAGACTTTATGATCCGGGAGGAATTCTTGGCCAAGAAATATCTCCTCTCTCTCTTTCCTTTAATCTGGCCTATCGTTTCGATTGGTATTAAAACATAGTATTCAGTGATTATCGTTGAAAGTGGAGGAACAAAATCATCCTGGACATTCCGTGATCCGGTTACCAGAAAGTTGATCACAAGAGAAACCGTAGGATTACATCCCAATGAAATCAGTGAAGAAAAAAAAGGCATACTGAACGAGTTCATCGCTGAATTACCGGACGGGGAAATCCGAAATGAAATACACTTCTACGGTGCCGGCTGTGAAGGTAATGACGGTAAAACGACCATACTAAATGAACTCGAAACTTACGGGTTCAGAAAAATACATGTTGAAACAGACCTCAAGGCTGCTTGCCTTGCAGTGCTGGGCAACAATCCGGGATATGCGGCAATCCTTGGTACGGGTGCAATTGCGGCTGCCTTTGACGGAAATGATGTTACCAAAAGAACTTCAGGACTAGGATATATCCTTGGAGACGAAGGTAGTGGATTCGATATTGGAAGAAGATTATTAAGAAGCTACTTTTACAAGGATCTACCTGAAGAAATTGAAACAGAAATAAAAAATTATTTCCATCCCCACGAGGACATATTGCATCGGATATATAGACCGGATGGCAGAAAAATCGTTGCTGGTCTGAGCCTTGTTGCTCATTCGTTTAAATCTGAAAAAACAGTTTGTTCACTCATAAACCAAGCTTTTGAAGATTTTTATATCATGGCTATCTTACCGCTGGGTAAGGTAAGAACCATTGGTTTTGTAGGCAGTATCGCTTTTTATTTCGAAAAGGAACTGCGGGAGGTTTTAGATAAACACAATATTGAAGTTTTAAAAATCCATCAAAGTGCAATACAGGGCTTAATTGATCTTCACGAAAGAGGCTGAGAGCCGTTAATCGAAATATTTCAACCATTCATCGAATCATTACCTAAATTGTCACTATCCACTCCGAATTTTTCATTTTTTTTATAGATATTGGACGGAATTAATTGAAGAAATGGAGAATTTAGAGTTAAAAGCCACAGCAAAAACCCCTTTAATTTCATTCAGTGCAGAAACGGGAAAAATGATCATTCAAGGGAGAGCAATTCCTGATAATTCAGAGGATTTCTGGAAACCGGTTTTGCAGTGGTTTTATGCCTATTCAACCGATCCTCAACCCGTGACTTTAATGGTTTTTGATATGGAATATTTTAATATTTCATCCTCTAAACCAATTCTCTTTTTATTGCATAAAATGAATGACCTCATGGAAGACGGGCGCGAGGTGAAAATAGAATGGAGATACCCCAAAGGTGATCAAGATATGCTTGAAACAGGTAACGATTATTCAACAATGGTTAAGATCCCTTTCACCTTCAAGGAGTCGGAAAGCAATTATGATTTAGCCGTTTGAATTATTTCTTACGAACAATTTTCATGGCGTGATCCGGCCAGTTGTCAGGAACTACAAAGAATGCTTCCTCACCCGGTAATTTAATTAGAACAGCTTTTCTTAACGGTTCAGCAAAGACTATATCCAACGCTGATTCGGTTGGATTATCAACTTGGTAATCCCTTATTAGGTCACTCATCCAGAAGGGTTTGTTCAATGGCCGACCTTCTCGAAGTGATCTTTGATCCGTATCGTGTAAAGGAATGTAATTCCCCAGAGCTGATTCATTGATCCACGAAGTTTGAATCAATGAAGAAACATAGAATTTACCCTTGAGAAAGAAATAGGACTCAAATTCCGCTTTTTTATTATACTCACCGAATTGAGGTTTCAGAATGAGAGGAAGTTGCAGTCCGATTACCTTATCCATTTTCATTTTAAGATTGTCATTCCCACCCGGACCTATCCACGCCGAAAGATCATCTATGGTTCTTGAATGATCGAACAAATAATATTTCACTGCACATTCCAAATGAATTATTTTATTCTTCCATCGAATCAAAAAGTCTATTTCTCCAAGTGTTTTTCCCTGGTCCACAAGCTGATAATTCTGAAGAAGTAACTCAGTTGACTCATAAGTCTGGAAAAAGAAAGATAGAAGGGATTCAGCATAAAACCCGAGCCGTTTATTTCTCGAACGCCTAAGAAAGTTTTCAAGCGCTGAAGGATCTGCATCGAGCTGACGAAAATAATTCTTACTATTTGATTGCCAATCGTCCAGAATCTCCTGAGGAAAGAGTTTATAACCGTGGTACGAAAAAATATTCTCATTTACCGGACATGGAGAAAAAAGCAACCAGTAAAGATCACCGACTACCCTATTCTTAAATTCAGACAACTCAGCCTTCCACATAAATTAAAATTATCATTTCTCCAGGTTTAAAGAGAATTTTTCTAAGGTAATTCAAATTTTGGACGCTTGTCTGAAAGAAATTTATCAAATTTGCATTATGAGAATTGTTGACGAAATTCCACATTCACGGTTTAAAATTCAAATCTTTAGCTTCAACGCTAAATACATTGTAAAAATTGAATTGGGGCAGTTCGAACAAAGTTTTAAAATCTCTGAAACTGACGTTATGGGTCTGGACGAGATCAAAAACATGATCAGTCAGGAATTTCTTTCCAACTGTCTGGAGCGTTTTATTTCCATGCGCGAGGACTGGGAAAACTCTTTTAAGCAAAAGAATATTAATCAAGAAGAATAAATTAAGACAAACATGAATACTTTAAAAACAAAATTGATTTTCGGCCTGATACTTCTTCTAACAGCGGCATCGTGTGGCGAAAAATCTTCTCAAAATGATGAGTCTGAAGCCCAGGTGGAAAAAAGAAAAATAGGTAGTGATTCATCAAGTATTGCCATTGCATATTACGTTCAGGACAGCATAGCTAAAGGATTTAATTTCTACAGAGAAATCGATTCCATGCTCAAGGAAAAGGAAAGAGCTTTTCAAAAGGAACTAGAGTCAAGGTACAGAAGTTATCAGCAGTACGAACAAGATATTCAAAAGCGCATGAATGCCGGTGAAATAACTGGTTTTCAGTATGATGATATTCAAAAAACGATAGCTCAGAAACAACAGAACATTGCTCAGTTTGAACAACAACGCGGAACTGAACTTCAGAAAGAATCGGCCGAATACACCACGGCCCTTATGAATAAAATAGCCGAAGCAGGGAAAGAATTTTCCGAGAAAAAAGGAATAGACATTCTTTTCTTCTATCAAAAGGGCGGACAGATCACGTATATTTCAGATGCATTTGACGTGACCGAAGACTTTGTTGCTTACCTGAATAAGAGAGAAGATGAACTAAAGTCTGAGGTAGAGGAAGAAGTGGAAGATTCCAAGAAAAAGGATAAAGAAGAGAAAAAATAAGGATTTATCAATTCCCTAACGACCGTTTGATATGTTTATAGCGCAGGAAAAAGAGAAAACCAATATAGCTGAATACATTATCTACATGTATCAGATTGAGGATCTCCTTCGCGCCTATAAATTCGATATTGATCTGGTTTTCGAAAAAATCATCAAACCTCAGGTTAAAAGCGAATCCTTTGCTAAAGAATCGAAAAAATGGTATCAGGAGATTATTGATGAGATGCGTTCAAGAGGATTGGAACGAAAAGGGCATATTCATCGAATAGGAGAAGTAATAACTGAACTAATTTATCTGCACAACACGTTGGTTGAGGTTGTAAAAGACGAAAAATACAAAGCCCTGCTGGATGCCGCTGAACCCAATATTGAAGCTTTCAGAGAAAAGAGTGATCTAATTGAAAAGCACCTGATCGAAGTCTGTTTCCAAGCCCTCTACATGAAACTGCTCATGCGCCTTCAGTCAAAAGAAATTTCTGCTGAAACCGAGAATGCCTTCGACAGCATGCGGGTTGTGCTCGCTTACCTAACCAAAGGATATCATCAGATGAAAAAGGGTGATATGTCTATGTTCCAGACTTGAAATCAGGGAATACCTTATTCATCGGATATGAATTAAATGTTCCACTCGCCCTTGCGATCAGTACACCGTTCTGATTCTGAACTCCTGTTTCTGCATAAATCAGTCGCCTTCCGGCAGAAAGAACCTCCGCTTCGGCGATAAGAATATCACCGGGTGAGACCGGCTTCAAAAAATTAATTTTAAGTTCAACGGTACTTACAACCTTTTGCTCATGGCTAACCATGGTTAAAGCAGCAACTCCCAAAGTACCATCAATCAGTGCCGCCACTACCCCACCATGTGCTGCACCGGGTACCGCCAGATGCTTTTCTCCGATCTCCAACTCATACCGTACCTTACCCTTGGAGAGTACGGTAAGTTCGATACCCAGGTATTTGCCGAAATTATTCGATTGCTGATAAAGTTCAAGGATTTTTTGATCTATTACTTGAGTCATAAGTTCCAAAAATAAAGAATTTAAAAACCTATCAGGCTATTGTATTTAATTAATTTGGGAGACATTGAATGCAGAAAATATAATACGAACTTATTTTGCGGTAAATAAAAGTATTTATATTATTGATTGTTGAATAAATAGTTATATTCAGAATACGAAAAAAGAAAGAATCATGAAAAATCTATTCAGGCGAAAAAAAGATTACAAAGGAGCGAGTGAAAATAGAGGTCCCGCGCGATTAAAAACCAAAACGCTTGATTATCATCCAAAAATAATCTTAGCATGGGCAAAAGCGATTGAAGGAAATACTCAACTTCTCCAATACCTGAATGATAATGGCTTTGAGGAACTTGTAATGGCAGCACATGCCATTAAACTCAAAGATAAGGCGCGTGACTGGCTTATGGAGAATGGCTATCCCCACTTAATGGCCATGATCAACGCAGCAGAAGGCAACGCTCAAGCGCTGCAGTGGCTGAAAAGCAATAATTTCATGCTTTTTTACAACATGGCATTAGCAATTGATGGGGAAAAGGAGGGATTCGAATGGATAAATAAAAACAGCTCCCAAGACATCTTCCTTTTAACAAAATCAATAAAAAAAATAAAAGATGATATCGAAGAAGCCCATAACGATATTCATAAAAGAAGTACCGAATAAAAAACCTGCATACTTAGACAGGTAAATGGTTATTTTGGCGGGTTCATACTATTGAATTGCCAGAATTCATGCTTTCTCTTTCAAAATCTTCATTACTTCTTTTACCTTTGCTTAAAATTCCAAATTATGTCCGTACATAACAATGTTAAGCGGGTTACTACCCACGTGCTTTACGAAATGAAAGAAAATGGAGAAAAAATATCCATGCTCACAGGATATGACTATTCCATGGCGCGCATTCTTGATAAAGCGGGGATAGATGTCATTCTAGTAGGAGATTCTGCGTCAAATGTAATGGCAGGTCATGAGACTACTCTTCCCATAACCCTTGATCAGATGATATATCATGCTTCATCGGTTGTAAGAGCGGTAGAAAGAGCGCTTGTAGTGGTAGATATGCCTTTCGGTTCATACCAGGGTAATTCAAAAGAGGCACTTTCCAATGCGATCCGAATCATGAAAGAATCCGGCGGACACGCTGTAAAAATGGAAGGCGGTAAAGAAATCCTTGAATCCGTATCGAGAATCTTAACTGCAGGTATACCGGTCATGGGCCATCTGGGACTTACTCCACAGTCGATATATAAATTCGGAACCTATGTGGTTCGGGCAAGGGAAAAAGAAGAAGCGGGAAGGTTGATAGAAGATGCAAAAGCCCTTGAAGAAGCAGGCTGTTTTGCAATCGTTCTTGAGAAAATCCCGGCAGATCTGGCTACTAAAGTAGCGAAGGAGGTGAATATCCCCATCATCGGAATTGGTGCCGGTGGAGGCGTAGACGGCCAGGTATTGGTTGTTCACGATATGTTAGGCATCAACAATGAGTTCAATCCACGTTTTTTAAGAAAATATCATAACCTGTTCGAAGAAATGCTCGGCTCATTTCAGCGATATATCGAAGACGTTCGTTCCGGTGACTTCCCGAATGATCAGGAACAGTATTAAGCCTCCCGGTTATGGCTATCGAAGTTCTATATGAAGATAATCACTTAATCGCAGTAAATAAATCTGCGGGGGATATAACTCAAGGCGACAAAACGGGTGATGAAACCCTTCCCGATAAAGTAAAAAGCTGGCTTAAGGAAAAATACGATAAACCCGGAAATGTATTCTGCGGAGTTATTCACCGCATAGACAGACCCACCAGCGGCATAGTTATCCTTGCTAAAACGAGTAAGGGCTTGGCAAGGATGAATGCCCTCTTCCAGAAAAAGCAAATACAGAAAACCTACTGGGCTATTGTTGAGGATAAACCAAATACCGATTCTGGTGCACTCAGTCATTATCTTAGGAAAAATGACAAACAAAATAAAAGCTATGTCGTAGAAAAAGATACTCCCGAAGCAAAGCACGCAGAACTCGATTTCAAACTTTTAGCCTCCAGTGATCGCTATCATTTGTTGGAAATCAACCCCAGAACAGGGAGGCATCATCAGATAAGAACGCAACTGGCACATATTGGATGTGTAATTAAAGGCGATCTGAAATACGGAGCCAAACGTTCCAACGGAGACGGCAGCATTTCGCTTCATGCGCGAAAAATTGAATTCACTCACCCGGTTAGTCAGGAACCTGTTTCATTTATTGCTCCGGTTCCGGAGGACGGCCTCTGGAAATGGTTTGAAAAGGAGGTGGGTTAGTTTCCTAGAGATTCTTAGCACTAATTTTATTCATAATAAACAAAACGCTTCCTGAAAGGTTTTAGATTATAACCGACTAAAGGTTATAAGGATGAGTAAGATACTGAAACACAAACCCGGGTCAGGAACAGTTCTGATGATATGTATTGTTGTTGCTATCATCATTGCTAATAGTCCGCTAGCAGGTTTTTATCATACCATCCTTCATAAAAGCATCGCGCTTCAGGTAGGAGATTTTATTCTAGCAAAAGACTTAAAACACTGGATAAATGATGGGTTAATGTCTATTTTCTTTTTCACCATCGGTCTCGAAGTAAAAAGGGAATTGACAGGAGGACATTTCACAAACCTGAAAAAAGCAATACTTCCCTTCGGAGGAGCGATCGGCGGTATGCTTTTCCCTGTCATCATTTTTTTTATCATTAACCAGAATACGGAAAACCTGGATGCATGGGGTATCCCCGTTGCCACCGACATTGCCATTGTGCTTTGTATTCTTTCCTTAATGATAAAGGGACTGCCCTCAACGGTCACTGTGTTCATTGCTATTTTGGCAATATTTGATGATTTGGGCGCTTCTCTGATTATAGCTTTCTTTTACACTGATAACATCGAATGGTATAATTTAATAATAGCCTTATCTCTTTTAGGAGTAATGGCTATAATGAATATATGTGGAGTTCGAAAACTGATATATTATGCGCTAATCGGAATAGTAGGTGTCTGGTTCGCAGTTATGCTATCGGGTATACATGCCACTATTGGTGGAGTGCTGGCAGCACTCGCGATTCCCGGAAGACCCAAAATCGGGAAAAAGAAATTTCTCGAGAAAGTTGATCGACTTAGAAAGAAATATAAAAAAATAGAGTCTCATACTGAATCAAGTTATTTGAGCAAAGACCAGGAAATGGTACTCGAAAAATTTAATGATATCAGTTATGAGGCTGAAACTCCGCTTCAGAAATTAGAATACGCTATAAAACCCGTGGTTCAGTACATTATTCTGCCGATTTTTGTTTTGAGTAGCGCCGGAATAGAAATTTCGGAAAACTTCATGAGTGATCTAGTTACACCACTGGGACTTGGGATTTCATTAGGTCTTTTTATGGGTAAATTCAGTGGAATCTCCTTGTTTTGTTTTTTATTCATAAAGTTGGGATGGGGAACCTTTCCTGAAAAAATGTCTTGGAGACACCTCTATGGTTTAGCACTTCTCGCAGGTGTTGGTTTCACCATGTCGGTCTTTATAGCGGAACTGGGAATAACAGATGACAACCGCCTCAATGTTGCGAAATCAGCCATTATTGCGGGATCCATGCTAAGCGCAGTCACAAGTGTCACATATTTTAAAATTTCTCGAAAAAAAGCAGGAAAATCGAAATCTAAATAGAAATTCGACCTATATGCCTCAAAAAAGGAACATCGTTAATTAAATCTAACTTAAAACCTTCCTAACGGTTAGCCAGATTATTTTCAGGTCATTTCTCAAGGTTGGATTCTTAATGTACTTCTGATTCAACTCTATTTTGGCAGGCATTATTTCACGGATATAAGTTTCCCTGGGATTATCACTTTCGCCGAGCAAACGATTCTCATCATAATATTCAAGAGATGCGTAATCGGTAATTCCGGGTTTTACATTTAATACTTTTCGTTGTTCGTCACTGTAAAGATCAGTATATTCTTTAACTTCCGGCCTTGGTCCGACAACACTCATATTTCCTTTCAATACGTTTATAAACTGAGGGAATTCATCAAGTTTATATTTCCTCAAAAAATAACCGATCTTCGTGATACGCGAATCCCGCATGCCGACCGTTAATTTTCCCGATTTATCCGCGTCCTTTCGCATGGTTCGAAACTTTAACAGCTTGAAAGGCTTCCCATTCTTACCGATGCGCTCCTGAGTATAAAATACTCCTCCCCTGCTTGTCAAAAAAATGAGCAACGAAATAATAATCCCGAAAGGAAGAAAAAGGAGTAAGACAATGCTCGCAAAAACGATATCGAATATACGCTTCATGCGTTAAATCAAAATTTTGGAAACAGCAGTTTTAACAGCATTTATAACTGTATTTACCTGTTCATCCGAGAGATCAAAATAAACAGGTAGGGAAATCTCATTTTCATACTTTCTCCATGACTCCGGATAATTCGCCATAAAATAACCCCTCTTATTATACGCGGTCAAAAGCGGTAAAGGCTGAAAATGAACATTCACCGTTACATCCTGTTCTGCTATTTCAAGAATAATCAGGTCTCTTTGTTTTTCAGTAGCATTTTTAATTCTGAGCTGATACAAATGAAAAGAACTTATTCTCTCACCTGTTTCAAAAAGAGGATTAATGGCCCATTTCTCATCTTTAAAGGCTTCATAGTACTTATTGAATATTGCTTTTCTTCTGTCTAGATTTTCCTGATACCTCCTAAGTTCTATAAGTCCGATTGCAGCTTGCAAATCGGTCATATTACATTTGTATCCAGGCTCTTCTACATCATATTTCCATGCTCCTTTCTGGGTTTTAGCCAGAGCATCTTTCGACTGACCATGCAATATTTTAATACAGAACTCTTTGTATATGGCTTCATTATCGAAGGGCTCCGGAAAATTAAAACAAATTGCTCCGCCTTCTGCAGTTGTAAGGTTTTTTACTGCATGGAAGGAGAATACCGTAGCATCTGCCAGGCTACCGACCTTTTTACCTCTGTATTCGCCTCCAAAAGAATGCGCAGCATCAGCAAAGACAACAATTCTTCCTAATTTTTCCTGAAGATGATTCGAAGGATTAAAATCCGAACGATTCGATTCGATAATTCTATAAATCTCATCGTAATCACAAGGCCACCCTCCTATGTCGACAGGGATAATAGCTTTTGTTCTGGGCGTTATTGCCTCTTCGAGAGCCTTTAAATCAATGTTGAAATCATCCTTTCCAATATCTACCATAACCAATTTGGCACCGGAGTGCAGAATAACGTTTCCTGATGCACAATAAGTATATGCAGGAAGTATTACCTCATCCCCCTTACCTATTCCCCACCAATCCAAAAGCACCTGCATTCCCATGGTCCACGAATTCACACAAACGGTCGATTTATTTCCGCAGTAGGCCGTAATGTCTTTCTCAAATTGCTTTGTTCTGGGACCGGTAGTTATCCATCCGCTCTTTAATACTTCCGTTACTTCGGCAATTATTGCATCATCAATTCTGGGAGGAGAAAATGGTATCATTCAATTATCTTTTAAGCAAAGATAATGTTTCACTTTTATCAGAAAAGACTTTTGAGTACTGAGGGTGATTCAGATGATGAAAATTCAGTCTTTTTTGGATAAAAAATTAATTCAAGTTTCAAGACGCTACCTGCAGAAATCATCGACCGGGTTTGGCTTCCTTTCGAAAATAACAATTATATTAGGGTGAATTTTATAATAAATGGCTAAAAAGAAACAGCGAAGAAAGAACACTAAAGTCGGTTTACCACCGGGTACACTTGTTTTCACAGGAGAACAAAAAATGGATGAAGTTCAGATAGAGATCCTGCAGTATGATGCTCAGGATATCGTAGAAAAATCATTCAAGAATATCAGTGACGCACTGAATTTCGCGGCCAAACCGAATCATGTTAACTGGATTAACATAGAAGGGTTGCATCAAACCGAGGTCATTGAAAGCATCATGCAGCACTTTCAGATTCACCGTTTATCCGGAGAAGACATCCTGAGCGTGGGTCAGCGGCCAAAACTGGACGATTATAGCCATTATCTTCACGTAGTGCTAAAAATGTTCATGCTTCAGGAGGGAGAAATTGAGGACGAACAAATCACCTTTATTCTACTGGAAAATACCCTGATTACCTTTCAGGAGAAAACAGGAGATGTATTTTCATTTGTAAGAAAGCGTCTGGAGGAAGGAAAAGGCACTATACGTACACGAGGAGCCGACTATCTCCTCTATGCCCTTATTGATTCTGTGGTGGATCATTACTTCCTGATTCTGGAACATTTCGGCGATCGCATAGAGGAATTAGAGATCGAGTTGCTGGATCAACCGGGGGAAGATGTTTTGAGAAAATTACATGCCCTAAGGAGAGAAGCGCTTCATCTCAGAAGATCTGTTTATCCTTTAAGAGAAGTTGTCAGTCGTTACGAAAAAATCAATGTACCTTATGTACATGCTGATACAAATCCCTTTGTAAGAGACCTATATGATCATACGATTCAGGTAATCGAAACGGTTGAGGTTTTCAGAGATTCGGCCAGTGGTTTACTGGATTTATACATGAACAGTGTTTCAAACAGAATGAATAATGTGATGAAATTATTGACCATCATATCAACGATATTTATTCCGCTCACGTTCATTGCCGGTATCTATGGTATGAACTTTCAACACATGCCAGAATTAACTTATCGTTACGGATATTTTATAACCGTGGGAGTCATGTTTATCATTGCAATAATCATGGTAATACTCTTCAAACGTAAAAAATGGTTATGAAACGAAAGCAAAAACCAATTATAGGTAAAGACGACATTGCTGATTTTCCATTATTCGGGTTGACCAATGTTCGCGTGAAAATAGACTCAGGAGCCTATACAAGTACGATTCATTGTTCCAGGATTAGGGAGACAGATGAAGGTCTTTTCGTGGTTTTTCTTGATAAAAAAGAGAAAGGTTATACGGGTACCGAGGTTCATTTCACTAAATATGATAGAAAAAAAGTCCGCAGTTCGAGCGGTGAACTCCAGGAACGTTATATAGTAAAAGGAGATATTGAATTGTTCGGAAAAAAAATTAAAACAGAATTTACGCTCTCAAAGAGAAATCTTATGAGATATCCTGTACTTTTGGGAAGAAAATTATTAAATAAACGTTTTTTGATAGATACCTCATTATCTAATCAATCAGCTCAATTAAAAACGGCAACAATTAAATGAAAATAGGGATTTTAAGCAGGGACGCAAATTTGTATTCCACGCGAAGATTAGTAGAAGCAAGCTTAAAGCACGGTCATCAGGTCGATGTCATTGATCATCTTCGATGTAATATTCTTATCGAAGAGGAAAGACCCAGACTATATTACAACGATCATTACCTGGATGGATATGACGCAATTGTACCTCGCATAGGTGCTTCTGTGACTTTCTACGGTACTGCCGTAGTAAGACAGTTCGAAATGATGGGGGTTTTCACCTGTGTAAAATCAAGAGGTCTGACAGACTCAAGGGACAAACTTCGTTCTTTACAGTTGCTTACTAAATCAGGAATTGGTTTACCCAAAACAGTTTTCACTAATTACTCAAGAAACGTAGAAAGCGTGATTGACTCCGTCGGGGGAGTTCCGGTTGTTATTAAATTACTTGAAGGCACACAAGGCCTCGGTGTGGTTTTGGCAGATTCCAAAAAAGCAGCAACCTCAGTTCTTGAGGCCTTTAACGGTTTGAAAGCACGTGTAATCGTTCAGGAATTCATCAAAGAATCCGGCGGTGCTGATATTAGAGCCTTCGTAGTAGACGGAAAGGTTGTAGGAGCTATGAAACGACAGGGTAAAGTCGGTGAATTCCGATCCAACCTTCACCGCGGGGGATCTTCACAGATTATAGAGTTATCAGAAGCAGAAGAACAGGCTGCTATCCGTTCTGCCAAGGCACTTAATTTAGGTGTTGCCGGGGTGGATATGCTCCAGTCAAGCAGAGGTCCGCTTGTCCTGGAAGTTAATTCTTCTCCCGGTTTAGAAGGTATTGAAAGAGCCACACACAATGATATTGCCGGAGAAATCATTAGTTATCTGGAAAGAAGCATTAAATAATGGAAAAGCGTAAACCATTCTCTTTATTGGGTACGGAAATAGAGCCAGGAAAGGGAGCTCGACTCACCCTGGAAGTAGCTAAATTACATACGAATACTCCTATTCAAATTCCTGTTATTGTTCAGCACGCCCGGAAAAAAGGACCAGTTCTTTTATTGCTTGCCGGCCTTCACGGAGATGAGATCAATGGGATCGAGATTGTTCGTCAAATCATCAAAAAAGGATGGAATAAGCCTTCTCAGGGAACGATAATCTGTATTCCCGTATTCAATGTTTTTGGATTTCTAAATCTCTCGCGCGAATTCCCTGATGGCAGAGACCTTAATCGTTCCTTTCCCGGCACAAAAAACGGATCGCTGGCAAGTCAGTTCGCTTATTTATTCATGAAGGAGATTGCACCACTTGTTGACGTTATAGTCGACTTTCATACAGGAGCATCACAAAGAAATAATTTTCCTCAAACCCGGTGTGATTTCAAAAACAAGAAATCAAAAGAACTCTGTGATGTATTTGCAGCACCTTTCACTATTGATTCAGGACTGCTTTCAAAATCATTACGGAGCGCGGTCACCAAAATCGGTAAAACCTATGTTTTATACGAAGGGGGCAAAGCGAACAGAACCGACAGTTTTATCGTTCGGGAAGGCATCAACGGAGTTAAGCGTGTAATGAATAAACTGGGAGTAAGAAGTTTTGAAGTTGAATCTCCAGCAAGAGAAAGTAAAAATATCCTGACATCTCAGTGGATAAGAGCCAGTAATTCCGGAATGCTGAGCGTACACATTAAAAATGGAGAATACGTGGAGAAGGGATCCCTGATAGCTACGATATCTGACCCCTACGGAAAATTTGAAAGATCGGTGAAATGTCCTTATTCAGGATATATTTTCAATGTGAACGAAATGCCCCTCGTCAATAAGGGTGATGCACTGTTTCATATCGGGAAATAGGATTTTCTCCTCACTTGGTTGCAATTCCGTAACAGATATATTTCCATTTTCTCGGAGAAATGTGATTTAATAAGAGTCGATCAGCTGTAGAGAAAAGGTTTCTCTGTTTTTCATTTCTTCCAAAAGTTGAAATTACTCCTGTGGTTTTGATCGAATAATCATCGAAGATCTGGAGAAAATCATTCATTTCATCAAGGGATACATACCTCCAGGAATCGCCCCAGTTAACAAAATTTTTCCTAAGTGTTTTGTGCATAGGGGAAGCAATTAAGTTTTCGGCAAATAATAATTTCCCACCTGGTTTGAGCGCTTTATGAATTTCTTTGAAAACCTTTCTCTGTTTATCAATATCATCGTTCCTCCCGATTCCTCCTATAATGGATTTAAATATGATAACATCAAATTCGGATTCATAAGGCAGATCCGAGGCATCAATATCCTGATAACTGATTTTACCGGATACATCATAGCGATCATGCAGTGGTTTTGCATTGCTTTCAACACCCGTCAGATCAGTGCAAACAACATTGACACCTTTTAAGCCGAGCCAGAGAGACAATCCGCCTTTATTACTTCCCAGTTCAAGAGCATTGGAGACCTTATCCCATTCCATATTATTTTCCCAGTATTTCAGTGCCTTCTCCCAAGAACGTATGTCCCACTGTAAAATATCGTTTTTCAAGTCCTGATTTATTTGCATAGCTTCTGTTCCAACCAATTATACATCGAATACTTTTAAAGGATTCTGCTTCCTCCTTAACTTAATTAATCCTATCACACATATAAAAAAAGCGAAAGGTATTATTCCGGCCTGAACCTCTAGAAATGACTCAGTCAAAAACGAAAAGAAAAATGTCCATATTATCAGAATAATAAACAACCTGTTTTTCACTCCAGAAAGAGGAATTGAAGAAAGAAATATAGCTAAAAGGGTCAGAAAACCAAGTAGTCCCAAGGCCACCCAGCTATTCAGAAACTGATTATGAGCGTTGAGCTTTTTATCTGCAACTCCTACATAGCCTTTTTCATAGTTCAATTTTTGAAGCTCATCCTTGATATCGCCTGTACCAACCCCTGCAAAGAAATGATCACCGATCAGATCGGCAGATGTTTCCCACATGAATCTTCTGGCCGTGGTACTCTCTACGGATCTGACGTCAGGCTTTTCGTGCTGAAAAAAATAAATCGCCCCTGAAAACCTGTTGTTTTTGGGTACGAGAAAAACAAAGAATAAAATCACTCCGGTTATAATGATTAAAACGCTCATCGATGCTTTAAATGCGCCTAATGCATTTTTTAAAAAATAAAAAACAAGTATGAATACATTGGCTAGAAGGAGCAGAATGCCGGTTTTAGATTGAGTCAAAATTACACCCCCAAACAATATTGAGGCAATGAGTAAGTTATATATTCTATGCTTCGAACTGCTAATGAATTTATACAAAAAATAACTACCTCCAATTACAAGATAAGTGGCATAATATCCTCTGTGCATCCAAAATGAAAATTCAGGACCTGTAAAATGACTGGTCTCGAAATCATTTAAATAATAAATGAAACCTACAAAAAAATACAAACCCAAAGAGAACAATGCTCCTAGTGAAAATGCACGGAAGATTTGGGTATTGTCTATCTTGGGTTTAAAAGCTAAAAAGTAAACGGGAAACACAAGAAAAGCACTTTTCATGCCTATGTCCATATAAGCAAATTCCTTATTCTCTGAATTCCATAAACCTATCAGATGAATTATAAAAAACAAGCTTAACCAGAGTATCGGACTTTTCACGGAAAAAAGACCATTCACTCTTCTGTCTGTGATACTTTTATAACGTATGAGTGACTCCACAACCACTGCAATCAGAATAAACCCGTACCACTTAGGATTCAAAGCAATCATGAAAGCAAACAAATAAATGCTTAAGGGTCCAGGTATGTTCAGTTTATTCAACATATCAAGCCTTCTTTTTAAGTTTTTCAAGCTGTAAGTAAAAGTCGGAAGCTATTTTATCTCTGTTAAAATATTGTTTAACATACGACCTTCCCGCTTCACCGTGCTTTTCAATAATTTCAGGATTTTTTAATATATTCCTAACGGCATCGGCGAGCGAATCAGTATCTTCAGGAATAAAAAAGAACCCCGCGTCACCTTTGTCAATGAATAGTTCTTTGGCTTCGCCCTCAACACCAAGTAGTATCATTTTCTTCATCGCACAATTCTCAAATATCTTAGAAGGAATAGCTCCTTTGAACAAATCCAGTTTTTTCAATGGAATTAAAGCCACATCTACCGCCTTGATTATTGATGGCATTTCTTTTTTCGGAACAATCTCACGGAAAAAAACATTGTCCAGTTCTTTTTCGGTTTTCATTTGAATCAGGTCATCCTTCAGTGGTCCGGATCCCATTATTAAAAATTTTGCTCTCTGCTGACCCCTGAGCTTATCAGCTACTTTCAATATGATATCAAGGCCTTGCGCATGTCCCAATATTCCTGCGTAAAGAAATAAAATGTCATCCTTAGTGAACCCATGTTCTTTTCGAATATTCTTTTCTTCTATTTTTTCCGGGTTAAAATACTCGAGATCTACACCATTTGGCAGCCAGTAGGTCTTCACATCAGGATACCTCTCCTCGATATTACGGACTATTCCTTGTGTCTGACCTGTTACAAGATCAGCTCTTTTATACAGGTATTTTTCCAGTTTATAGGCAAGATTCAGAAAAAATCTGTTGCTGACAAGACCTAGTTTTTCAGCGCTCTCAGGCCATAAATCCGAAACATTAAAAATAAACTGAGCATTAAATTTCTTCGAAAGTTTGTAAGCCGAAATACCTAAAAACAAAGGAGGTGATTCACAGAGTACAAAATCGAAATTACCTTTGATATGTTTTCCTCCTTTTCGATAGGAAGAAAAAACAAAAGAAAAATAATTACGTAGTCGTTTAAGAATAGATTTTGAGGAGGTTGCATAGATACCGGAGCGATGTACGGATATGCCGTCCAACTCTTCAAACAAATATTTTTTCTTTCTATACTCAGGAAAAACTTCACCTACCGGATAGTTTGGCATCGCTGTAAGAACGTGAACCTCGACACCGTTTTTTATCAACCTTTGCGCCAGCTCAAAAAGTCTGTTCTGCGGTGCCCCTACCTCCGGAGGAAAGTACTGAGTGATTATGAGTAATTTCAAAATTTTGATTTTAGTTGATCGTTAAGTAATTCATTATAGATATTCTGCATTATCTCACTGCTTCTTCGCCAACTATAGTTGTTTACCACGAATTCTCTGCCCTTCTGCCCCATAGATTCCCGCTCTGATTCGTTATTATAAAGTCTCGAAAGAACACTTTTTGTTTCTTCCGAATTTGAAGGATCGATGATATATCCTGTTTCCTTATCCTTTACCACCTCTTTAAGTCCGGGTGCCCTACTCACAACCACAGGTAAGGAACACGCTGATGCTTCCAGTACTGCCACTCCAAAACTTTCCTCCCGGGAAAGCGCACAAAAAACATCAAAGGTGGACAATACCTCCGGAACCACTTTATGATTAACATGACCCATAAATTTCACGGAAGAATCAATCTTAAGATCTTCGGCAAGCTTTTTTAAAGCTAATTCATCCGGACCTTTGCCATAAATATGGCATTCAGCAGAAGGACAGACCACTAGGAATTGAGCAAATCCTTTAATCAGATAATCAATTCCATAAATCTTGGATAATCCTTTGACTGTTCCTACTACAAAAGTCTCCGATTTCTTTGATGAAGGTCTGAATAAATCCGTATCAACGCCGAAAGGAGTAATATGAATCTTTTTGTCCGTGTAAAGACTTATTTCATTAGCCATAACCTTGCTTGTGCTAAGTACCGCATGAGCCCTTCTAAATACAAATTTCAGTAATCTACGGTGGACTAACGATTTTCTGGGGAACTGAAAAACATCTGAACCCCAAACTGAAACAAGAAATTTTTCCGGTTTCAGCAGAGCCCCAAACAATCCATAACTTGTCGCATAGTGAGCATGTACCAGGTCAGGTATAAAGGAACGGTAGGCAGATTTCAACAAATTGAATCTCAGAAAATAAGACATTTTCGAAGAAGCAGCAAATTCAGGTGTAAAGATAAGCACACCATTATCCTCATATTCTTTTCGCAACTGAGAAGATTCAACCGGTGAAAAAGAAAATACCGCTAAATCAAAGAGATCTGAAAATTCGAACACCCATTTTCTGAAATGGACAGAATTAACTTCACCGAGAAGCAAAATTCTTTTTTTCACGCCTATATTGTGTAAATTTGCCAAACAAAGATAAGAACTATTGCAACTTAAGAAGTCAAAACACTTTCAAATTCTAATTCCTGCGATTGCAGGTATAATTATCGGATTTATATTCACTTATTATCAACCTACTTATAAAGTGTTTCGCTCACAACTCTATCACGGCATTAATGAACCTTCTGAAAATCAACAGATATGGTTTGAGAATAGAGTTTTTGTCTTGCCAAACGGACTAATTGCAAGATCCTATTCCGGAGTAGATAAAACACATTTAAAAGATACCACTGGTTTTTTCTCGGAGGCGAAAGTATATGTACCAGAAAACCTGAAAGATACAGTAGGTTTCAGAGGTTTTTCTGTTCAGGCATTAAACTCGTCAACGACAATACTGAATTACAAAAAACAGACAGTTGTTAGAGACTGGCTCCCCTTGATAGCCTGGTCACTCGTCGGATTTTTCATCGGGTTGATCCTATCTTATTTTCGCGCTCTATATTTATTGCTAGGGCTAAAAAAACAAAAAATATAACGCCAAGTTGTGTACTAAAAAAACTGAGGTTTGTGAATGAGGTACCTATGTAAAGAAAAAATAAACTTACCCAAAGTTTGAAATTCACCTTTTCTCTCGACCAGAAAAGTGTTGCAGAGACCACGAAAATAAACCATGCTAAAAGACCTAACAAACCGAACTGAGCGATCGTTAATGTTATCTCGCTGTCTAAATAAGTTCCGTAAAGATCCAATTGATCGTCTATCACACCGTTTCCTATATATAATGTCTTTGGTGAAACATTTACCACCTCAAAGAAATTCTCTACGCGTATCATGACGGAATTACTCTGAAATGCTTCACCGGTAAATATGCTCCCTAAATAGTGAAGATTGAATAAGCTTATAAATGCTAAAAGCAGTACAGTTAGACCCGTGAAAATTAATAATTTTCTTTTGGAAATTTGATGCCGCCCAAAACTATAGAGTAATACTATAAAGCTAATTATGATAAGTGAAACAATAGCCGTTCTTGATTGAGTTAAAAGTAACAGTACTATAGCAAAAAATGCAAAATAGAAGTCCCGGAATCTCTCATGCATTGTAAAAAAAAGGATAAAAACTCCTAATATAACGGCATTATCATTCGGATTATTCATCGATCCACTCAATCTGAATACTCCCGGTTCATAAAAATTCGACAAAAGAAAACTTGGCTTATATGTTGTGAAATACTCCTGAAGAAGCACCCCTGTTCCTTGAATATTCACAAGAATAAGAATGTTTACAGCTCCTACCAAAAGAAAGAGTCCCTTGAATATTAACGCACTCTTATTCAAAGAAGTGTTTTGATAAAAATAAATGGCAATCAAAAATAGAACGCCATATTTAACCCATCGCATCAAATACAGAATGTGAGGGAGGTTGATGGAACCCTTATTAATTAATTCTAAAACAATGTAAAAAACAAACAGAGACAGTAATGAAACAACTACTTTCTTGTAAATTATTGAACTTTTAAAAAAAATATAAACCGCAAAGATAAGCGCAGGCAAGAAAAGATAATTCTCAAAGAAAAACAGATCTCCCAAAGGCCAGAACAATGAAGAAAGCAAATTGATCATTAAATAAATCAACGAAATATATTTACCTATTTCAAATAGTTTCATACAACTCATTTATTAATGTCACCAGCTTCTCCATCTGGCGCCTACGTGAGAATTTATTCACGAAATCATCGTCCGGTTCGATATAATTATGATTGCCTATTTTTTTCAATGTATTACGAATCTCACTTTCTTCGTTGCGGGACCAAAAAACATTGGGATATAGAGCCAATTCGTCCGCAATTGAACCTCTGTTGAGATATTTATCCGAAATAATAAGGATAGGACGCTTACACCTGATATAATCAAACAGTTTGGTTGTCGACTGAAAATCCTCTCCGTAGGTTTGTATGACTCCAACATCTGATTGAGCAATCGCGCGAACCGATTCTGCATAGGGAACAAGTCCCAGACTCTGAACATTGTCGTATTCTGTATTTAGTCTGTTTCCATCTCCACCGTAATATTTCAGATTAAACGAAGTACCTTGAATGGCCTCAACGAGCTTTCCCGGATCAAAATAAAATTTGCCGGTGTACACAAGCTGAACAGGGCCTGATAACCGCGGTTTAACGTACTCCACCTGCACCGTTTCGTCAAATCCATTCTGAATAATGGCATTTTTCTTATCCTTAAAATTTTCGATTATCGTGGAACAATATTCATTTACAGTAACCAAGGCATCAGCGTTACGATTGAATCGTTTTTCGAAGAATTTCTTCACTGTACGGACAATCTTTCCGTTATTGAATCCGGGATTTGTAGCAAACGGATCCCTGTAATCGAGAATCACCTTACAGTTATACCTTCTTTTGAACCAACCTGTTAATGTAAAATGCATGAATGGCCCGCCGGTAATTATCACGATATCCGGATTAATATCTGCTCTGTTCTTCAAGAAACTTTTGACATTATTTGTCCACAAAACGCCCGGATCTTTTATTAACATTGATTTTAAATTTCTCTTTTGTGTCGGAACAGTATACACTTTGTCTCCTTCCGGATGAGGATTCGCTGTGAGGACGGTCACTTCGCAATCAATTGCATTTGGAAGGTTCTTATACCAGTATGATGCCCTCAACGCCCCTACTATTTTATCAGGAGCAAAATAATAGGCTAAAAGGAGAATATTTAGTTTTTTGTTAGTCAAGCAGGGCGTTTATTTCAGAAATCAGTAACGAAAATACATAATCAGAATTAAAGTTCTCCTCGATAAAGGTTTTTCCGGATAAGTTGGGACTAAATGTTCCCGCAGAAACTTCGTCGTTTAAGGATAAAAGAACTTCCTGCATCTCTTTTTCTGAAGGTGTAAAGATGCAGTGATCGTATGGATGATTATACAATACTTTCTTTCCCCGGGCAAGACTCTCCAGTACGAAGGTAGAAAGCCCGTCGTGTTCAGGAATTCTCATTGTGGCATGGGAATCATCGAAATACTTATCCATATTGTTTACCCATCCCAGAGCCTTCAAATTGGGTGGAAGAGGACTATATTTTTCACCCTTTGCGCCCACTACTGTGAATTCAATAGCAGGGTTTCTTGCAGCAAGACGAATTAAAGTTGGTAACCCATAAAAATCAGCTCGTTCATCCGACATGTAACTCAAAACACGCAATTTCTTGTCCTTCGGATAAACCGCCTCAAACTTCTTTTCGAAGGCTGCAAAGTTCATTATCTTAGCCTCTATATTGATCTCCTTCAATTCCTCCCGGATCCAGTTCACCTCACAAAAGTGAACAATATCATGGATATAATTCTTTTGATAATTACCTGAATTGAAAGCTTCTGTTGATTTAAGGACGTCGGTTCCCACCCAATGCATGATACACTTGACCTTATTTTTCAATGCAAGATCAATCGTCCTGCTCTGACTCAAAGTACCGTTAAGAGAATACAGGACATCGGCCCGTGGAACCATAAAAAGTGCCTTGAGTTTATCCTTTCTTTTGTAATAGGTGTCGAGATGAATAACCTCCCAATCTTTCATACGACTTCCAAGAGAATCACTGAGTCTCTTTGCAAATAAAGGTAAACCTACGATTATTAGTCTACGTTTTCTACCCATGCCTCGTAATTCTTTTTCAAAAGATCATTCTCTTCTAAAAATTTTTCATCAAGCTTCCTTGTGTCTCCAACGACGGCTGCCGGCCTTCCTCCTATGATAGAGAAATCAGGAAAATCTCCCTTAACGAGCGAGTGGCTCTGAACAAGACAGCCTTTACCAAGAGTAGTTCCGGGCATTATGGTGCAATGGGGGCCGATAAAGCAATATTCTCCTATTTTCACACGTCCCTTTTTATATCCTATTGGATTCTTTTGATCCCGGTAATTTTCTCGGTACAAACGAATAGAAATATGACTGCTGTGAGATAGAATGGAAATATAATTGGTTATCTGAGTTCCTTTTTTTATTTCAATACCATTGGATGCTTCAATGAAATTAAAATGACCTATAAATACATTATCATCCAGTTCAAGTTTATCCGGTGAATTAACTACGGAGGATGAACTTATCCTCGTTAGAGGCAGTTTTTTACCGCCAAACTTAACGCCATAAACCATTCTCGGTTGAAGCGACCTGTATTTACTCCACGCTCGGTTAAACAGAATATTTCTAAAAAAACTTTTTAGCATGATATAAAAGAAATTGAACCGTGAAAGTGCATGCCACGTTCATTTTTTGTAAATGTAATGAAAAAGAGAAATAATCCCTTCGAATATTAAGTCACTACCCGCTTTTGATCGGAATCAACAGTTATTTTTAGTTTAATCACAGTCACGATAACCAGGTAGGCTGTCATGGTATAGCTGATCCATCGGATAAGAATTAACTCATCGATGCTGCCATCAAAGATAACCAGAGGAACAAATCCGAATCCAATCAATTGTATCGCGGTACTAATAAGTCCTAACCAAAAAAACAATACCTGCCTGCCGATTATCATCGGTAAGGTAGAAATTGGAGAGGCTATAAAGTTTACCATCAACCAGGGTGAAAGAATTTCGGAAATTTTTCCTGCAAGTCCCCATTTCTCACCAAAAACCCAAATAAAAATAGGTTCACCAAAAAGAAAAATTATGGTAAACGGGATCACAGAAATCACGGTTAATAAAAGCGTAGTTCTTTTCAAGAATGGAAAAAGTGCTTCTCGATTGGCATATAGTACAGAACACTTATTATAGAAAACCTGTCCGAGTGAAACCCCAACCAATACAAGAGGAAGTTTTAGCATCCGGAAAGAAAGGTCGTACGAACCAAAAAAAGAACGACTGAATATCTCGACAACAAAAAAAGCAATGAGCAACTCCCGAGCACCGTCCAAGAGTGTATGAGGAAGGTTTACCCTCGGAAATTCCCGGTATTGACGTGAAAGAGCGTAAATCCGTTTATCGGATCTTTCGAAGATCTTTTTCTTTTTATTTTTCAAATAATCTGTGAGATAGACTACGGCTCCGACCAAAGAACCGATAACAGTCGCAATTATCAGTCCCGGAACCCCGAAACCATAAAGTCCTGCTATAAGCTTAAGACCATTTGTGCTCACAGCAGTAAGTATATTAGACGATGATATTCTTTTAAAAGCTTTTGTTCTGATTGCCCAGTTGGTACCTATATTTTTAAAAACCGCAAAAAATGTGGCACCGGCTATCATGATAAAATAAAAGAGTGTATAATTTTTGAGTCCGGTAAATAACCAGTAAAGCAATCCACCACCGATAATCAGCAGAACCATCCAAAGTGCAATTCGAACGGATAAACGAAATAAAAGAAAAGCATGCCCCTGATATTTGGGAAGTGGTAATGTAAGTTCGTATCTCGCCGTACCGATAGCGGCAAGGAACGATACAATACGCATAAAAACACCTATTTCACCAAAATCCTCCGGCGTGAAAAGACGCGTTATCAGAGGTGTAACAGCATAACTAAGAACCTGAGCTATCACAGTACCCGACGTCAGCACCATTACGGAGCGAAAAAAATCAGACCTCAAGTTTAAATTGCGAAACATCTTATTCTTAAATCGACTGCGAAGTTAATTTATTTTAATTCAATAAAAATAGCAAGCCAGTTGACTTGCTATTTGAGAATTCTAATTACGTATTATATCAATGCCTATTTAGCATAATTAACCGATCGCTTTTCACGGATCAGGGTAACTTTAACCTGTCCGGGATAAGTCATTTCTGTTTGAATTTTCTGAGAGATTGCGAAAGAGAGTTCATCTGCCTTAAGATCTGAAACCTTCTCACTTTCTACTAAAACGCGCAATTCTCTTCCTGCCTGGATAGCGTAAGCTTTCGTTACACCATCATAACCCAGGGCCAGATTTTCCAGATCCTTAATTCTTTTAATGTATGACTCAACGATCTCTCTTCGCGCTCCAGGCCGTGCACCTGAAATAGCATCGGCTACCTGAACAATCGGAGAGATCAGCGTATTCATTTCTATCTCATCGTGGTGAGCTCCAATAGCATTGCATACATCCGGCTTTTCACCGAATTTCTCTGCCAGCTTCATACCCAGGATAGCGTGTGGTAATTCCGGTTCATCCTCTGGCACCTTTCCAATATCGTGTAACAAACCTGCTCTTTTCGCCAGTTTCACATTCAAGCCAAGCTCCGAAGCCATGATTGCACACAAATTAGCCACTTCCCTACTGTGCTGAAGCAGGTTCTGACCATAAGATGATCTGTACTTCATTCTACCAACCATACGCGTCAATTCCGGATGAAGTCCGTGAATTCCAAGGTCTATACAAGTTCTTCGGCCGGTTTCAGCGATCTCCTCATCCAAGGTTTTTCTGGTTTTAGCGACAACCTCCTCAATACGAGCAGGGTGTATCCGACCGTCGGAAACAAGTTGATGCATAGCCAGTCGAGCTATTTCTCTTCGCACAGGATCAAAACAAGAAAGAAGAATTGCTTCCGGAGTGTCGTCAACTACTATCTCAACTCCTGTTGCCGCTTCAAGTGCCCGGATATTTCTACCCTCACGACCAATAATTCGGCCTTTAACCTCATCTGAATCAATGTTAAATACAGAAACAGAATTTTCTACAGCCTGTTCGTGAGCAACTCGTTGAATGGACTGAATAATAATTTTCTTAGCTTCGCGATTAGCGTTGAGTTTGGCTTCATCTACGATGTCCTTGATGTGAGCCATCGCCTCTGTTCTGGCCTCATCTTTCAGCGCTTCCATGAGTACCTTTTTAGCGTCATCAGGGTCCATCCCTGAGATTCTGGAAAGCTCAGCAACTCTTTTTTGCTGAATTTTATCCAGCTCTTCCTGCTTCATTTCAATCAACTGAATTTTTTCATCCAGATTTTTCTGTTTAGCATCCAGCGCTTTTTCTTTCCTGTTCACCTCCTCAATCTTCTGAGATAAGGTATTCTCTTTGCCCTTGGTTCTATCTTCAGCGGACTGAAGTTTTCGCTCACGATCCTTCATCGAATTTTCGTGATTTTCCTTCAACTGAAGAAATTTCTCTTTTGCCTGGATAATTTTGTCCTTTTTAATAGCCTCTCCTTCATTCTCGGCTTCTTTTAGGATTTGATCCCTGCGTTTTTTAAGCAAGACATTCTGAATCAAAAAGGTGATCAAAACTCCTGCAACCAAACCTGCTCCTATTCCAATTAGTAAATCCATAATTATTATTTAATAAAAAATCCCACACACTTAAAACCATTGTTTTAAACCTGTGGGAAATCGTTAATACTTGCAAGAATTATCTTCAGAACGTAATACTGTCAGACAAACGCTTCAACTCATTTAATAGTTCCTCGTTTACATCATTACCTTCATTTCCTGAAGACTCTGTTTTACCGGGGCGCGTTGCCAACTGTAAAGCTGTCATTGCCAATAAATCCTGCATATCTTTTACTGCATAATTCTCCTGAAGTCTTTTTATACTGCTGTTAATTCCATCCACAGCCTCTCTCACGATCTGTTCCTCACCTTCATTGATGGTGAGGGGATAATTTCTTCCCGCAAGAATTACTTTTATGGATGTTTTGCCCATTACAACTACTATTTCAGTCGACTTATACAGTCATCAATTTCCCTTACTAATGCATCGATACGTTCGTTATGCTCTTTGTTATCGTGAGATAACGGCTGAGCAAACTGTTCATTTCTTTGCACTAATTCATCGTATTTTTCACGGAATTCCCTGGCCTCCATCTCACGTTGTTTCAGTTTACCTGCCAAGTTTTCTATCTCCGTTCTCAACGTTGCATTTTCCGCCTGAATATTTTCCATTGAAGTCCGCATTTTGTGGATCTTAGTTTCAATTTCGGAAATTATCTGACGTACCTGCTCCATTTTCGATTAACGATAATCACAAAGGTAATATTCGTTCAATTATATTCCAATTAAATCATATATATTTTATGACTAATTCGAATCCATCAGCATATGCTCACTAAAACATCACTTTTTTAGTTGTGAAAGTGAAAAGCTGCATTGAAAAGAAGATGATTTTTCGAGTTTTAAGCCGAATCTTTGACGTGATACATTAATTTTGCAATTATGGTGATCAAAAAGATTTATTTGTGCTTAACGCTCCTATTTTTCCTAATAATCACAGGATTCGGGCAGAAAGCAAATTACAAACAATACAATTTTCATCCTCCGCTTGACATTCCACTTGTGTTATCCGCTAATTTCGGTGAACTACGAACGAACCATTTTCATACAGGAATAGACTTCAAAACCCAGCGTCAAACGGGGCATCCCGTATACAGCATTGATAACGGCTATGTATCAAGGGTAAAAGTTTCTCCCTGGGGATATGGCCACGTCGTTTATATCGATCATTATAACGGCCTTACTTCCGTTTATGCGCATTGTGAAGATTTTTCGGGCGCCATTCAGGAACTGGTCAGAGAAATTCAAAAAAAACAACAAAATTTCGAAATCGATTATTATCCTTCCAAGGATAGTTTAAAAGTCAAAAAAGGCGAGATAATTGCGGTCTCGGGAAATACAGGAGGAAGTTCTGCTCCCCATTTGCACTTTGAAATCAGAGAAACGGTAAACGAACATGCTTTGAATCCGCTTTTATTCAATTTTAAAATTGCAGATACCAGAAAACCACTGATCCGTGGAGTGAAGGTTTATGCATTGACCCAGGAAGGATATAGAATAGAAGGAAAATCACAACGAATCAACGTTAATGATGCCAACGGAAAATACACCATCTCCGGGGGAAAACTAATCGTTCCTGCGAATTACACTTCCGAGAAAGGAGGAATAGGATTTGCCTTCGATGCTGTTGATCAACTTAACGCTGCAAACAATATTTGTGGAATTTACAGCGCTGCCTTGATTGTCGATAATGACACTGTATTCAAACAGGAAATGAATACCGTTTATTTCTCCTCAAACAGACAGATTAATACACACAAAGACTACGAAGAATTCCACTTACGGCGCAAGCATTTTCAAAAAACTTTCAAAACAATACACAATCCTTTACCGATTTACAAGAAAACGGTAAACAACGGTATACTGCGATTCAATCCGGGATCCAACCATAAGGTCACTTACGTTTGCTCCGATGTGGAAGGAAACACCTCAGAACTTTCTTTTCTTCTCGAAATCAGTGAAGGAGCCGTCGGTGAAACAGAAAATTTATATGAAAAGGGTAAATACCTGTTTCCCGACAGTGCATATATGCATTTCGATGAGACACATTATGTTTTGATGCCTCCTGGTTTACTTTACGAACCTACCCCGTTAATAATTGATTATTCGCAAGGCAAACTCACTTTTGGCGATCCGGAAATTCCTCTTCAGGAAACTTTCAAACTGATGTTACCCATCGACCAAAAACATCCAAAAGAAAAGTATTACGTGGAGAGAAGTTCGAAATACAGACAATATTCAGAAACCGGTGCTGTTCATGAAGGATGGATTACAGTCTGGGTGAGGAATTTTGGCACTTTTGAAGTGAAGACAGATCTTTCTCCTCCGGTTATTGTGCGGAGAAATTTCATAAATAAAGGATCTGTTAGAGGAAAAACGCTTTTATGGAGTATTGATGACGCAGAATCCGGACTAACGGATTACGATATCTTCATCGATGACCGGTGGTATCTTTTAAGCTGGGAACCTAAGAAAAATGTTTTCTATTTTGAGGTTCCTCAGCATCTTCAAGGCCTGAAAAAACTGAAAATTCGAGCAACAGATGCTTGTGGCAACAGTAGTGAGGAGATATACGAGCTTGAGTTTTAAGTTTTTAAAATTTCCCGGAAAATTACGCTGCAATCAATAAAATTCATCTATATTTGTTTTAAAAATATTTACCATGGTAACAATTATCACTTACTTTGCATTGTTCACAGGAGTCATAGCCACGATAGGCAATGTTCGGAAAAAGCATCCGCTCATCTCCTCGGCTTCCTTTTTCTGTTTGGGGATTGTTGTATTACTTATGAGCATGCCTCATTTTAGCCATACAGATATTATTGATCGATCCCTTCCGTTGTTTCTACTATCCATTCTCAGTATTAGTTTTTTTATCGGTATTCTATCGCAAAGATCCAATTCTCTTTGGTGGCTTGTGATTCCGGTACTGCTAGCATTTTCGGTACTTCTCCTACCATCTTTGGATGGATTTAGTTATATGGGCTTTTCTCCGGATTCGGAAACAGAAATTATTGCTTTTGCTGTCTGCGGAGCGCTATTACCATTGATCACTCTGTTCATCAATTACCTGCTAAAGAAACTGTTTGTGACACCACTGAAAATTAACGATTATAGCTTTAGTACAGGAACCACCGAACTTATTCTTGTTTACGCTCTGATAGCCGGAGCGTCAGCACTTGGAATGTTTCTTCTGGGTAATTTTGTCATGATCCTCACAGGTGTCTTTTTGCTCTCGGCAGGTTTTACTGCAGAAAACAAAACTACGCTTAAGAGCGATATTTTTAAAGCCGGTGGTAGCGCAATGCTTCTTTGGGGATTAATCCCCATACTGTTGGAGAAAGCCGGATTTTCAACGCTGGACTTTACAAAAGGAGAAATCATTGAAGGTGCATTCATCGGAGTAGCGATGATTGTGTTCTTTGAACGAATACTCACACTTGCAAGAAAAAATCAACTTAAGCAAAAAATCGTTTTAAGTGTATCCGCTCTGGTTCTCCCCCTCCTTGTTTTAAGTTTTGTAGGATTTGCTTACACACAGCTTGAGAGACTCGGCGGAATTCTCGCTTTCGGAGGTGTTCTCGCAGCAATGGGACTGATAAGTATACTCTACGTATATTTCAAAAATTCATCTTTTGTTGCACTTCAGCTCAGTGCCATAGGAGTGATGCTAATAGTGTTTCCTTATATAAAACCTGTCGAAAAAAAATCTCCGATCAATTTACAGGAGCTTGGAATTTCACAAGAAAAGAAAGAAAATGATAAAGGCAAGGACCAAGAACTCAAGCCGACGGAAATGAAAAACGAACCTGAAGGGATAGCTTTAGATGATGAATCATTGGGTAAATGGGAAATAGATCCAGAAAACTCGGTCGTAGAATTTGAACTCGGTCCCAAAGGTGGAAGAACTTCGGGAGAGATAAAAAAAATCCGCGGAAACTTCCATGTTCGTGAAAATATAGAAAAATCTAAAATTGATGTCACTCTTCCTGTTCAGTCTTTAACCACTTACAACTCTATGCGTGATGAACATCTGATGGAAGAGGATTATTTCCACGAAGAAAAATATCCTGCGATGCACTTTGTATCTGAAGATTTTAGAAAGGAAAATGATGCTTATATCCTTTCAGGAAAATTTACCATGCTCGGAACAACAAACCCTCTTGAACTGCGTCTAAAAGTGGTTGGAATCGGAGAAAAAGACGGTAAAGATGTAATGGTATTGTGGGGAACTTCACGGATAGACAGAACGAAATATGGTATGAGTAGTTCTTCAAAAATCGGTGATATCGTGGATTTCACTTTCAATGTTCAGCTACACAAGAAATAGCACATGAAAAATTAAGTTAGTTCACAGTTAAGCCATAATCCCTTAACTTTACTTCGTGAAAAGGCTTCTCATATTTCTGGTTTTCGTTTTCCATTACTCTTTTACGAGCCACGGACAGCGTTCTCCATTTGAAGCTGATACCTCTTTCAATAAAAACAGGACCGCTTTAACGAGTTCCCTCATAGGTACGGGCTGGGCAGGAAGCATCATTGCACTGAAAGAGATATGGTATAAAGAATCTCTCACAGGAAATTTTCATGTCGAGGGCGACCTCAATCAATGGGCTCAGATGGACAAAATGGGACATATTTATGCCGGGCAATTGATATCATCGAATGTTTACAACGCTTATCGCTGGTCGGGGGTAAAGAAAAACACGAGTCTGATTCTTGGAGCCGCGACGGGAATTGGTTACCTCGCGAGTTTTGAACTTCTCGACGGATATAGTGATCAGTGGGGATTTTCCTGGTCAGATTTTGGCGCGAATACACTGGGAGTTCTGTGGTTTACAACTCAGGAAATGCTGTGGGAAGAGGAGTACTTCAAACTGAAATTCAGCGTACATCCCTCTCCTTATGCTCAATACAGACCTGAGGTTTTGGGAAGTACCCTTCCGGAGCGTTTTCTTAAGGACTACAACGGTCAGACCTACTGGATATCGGCAGCACCCGGTCACTTTATATTCGGTCAAAGCAATTTCCCCAAATGGCTTAGCATCAGTTTCGGATACAGTGTTGACGAAAAACTGGTTGGAGATCAAAACTATTTCGAATATGCCGATCAAGGAAATATTCAAACGATGTTTAATGCAAGAAGACAATATTTTTTCTCATTGGATATCGACTTTGAACAGATTCCCACGTCAAAAAGTTGGGTAAAGACCATCTACAGAATTTTGAATCATGTGAAAGTTCCATTTCCCGCGGTTGAATTTTCGGGAAATCAAGTGAAGTTTCATCCCGTATATTTCTGAGATCAAAAAATCATCAAACCTGTTCATAACGTTTGAAGAGAACCGCGGCAATATGGCCACCGAATCCAAAGGTATTTGATAACGCAAAATTCAGTTTTCTCTTAACCGACTTGTCCAGAGGAAAATCAAACATATCTTTAAATTCAGGTTCAATATTTTTGGTGTTGATCGTCGGCGGAACTATTTGTTCCTGTAAAGCTTTTACGGATAGAATAGCTTCAATGGCTCCAGCGGCTCCAAGTAGATGCCCTGTCATTGATTTTGTACCACCAAGCGTGAGTGACCTTCTTCGACCAAAGAGTTTTTCGACCGCGATCAGTTCGCTTTTATCTCCGAGAGGTGTTGAGGTCGCATGCATGTTTACGTAATCAACGTCATCGGGTGTTATTCCTGCCTCTTCAATTGCCAATGACATTCCCCTTACAGCTCCCCTTCCTTCCGGATGGGTGCCCGTGAGGTGATATGCATCTCCTGCCATTCCTCCTCCAACAATTTCTCCATAAATTTTTGCACCTCGTCTTATTGCGTGCTCGTACTCTTCCAGTAGGAGTGCCCCCGAGCCCTCTCCCATAACGAAGCCGTTTCTTTCCGTATCAAAAGGTTTTGAAGCCGTAGCAAAATTGTCATTATCGGTAGACAATGCCTTGGCAGCACCAAAACCACCCACTGTTGCAGGACAAATTGCAGCCTCTGAACCTCCGGTTAAAATAACGTCGGCTTTATTCCATCGAATATAGTTGAAGGCATCAATGATCGCTGTCGTTGACGTCGCACATGCCGAAACCGGACAGTAATTCACCCCACGAAGACCATATTTCATGGAGATTATACCGGCAGCTATATCCACAAGGATTCTTGGAATGAAGAAAGGTGAAAAGCGTGGAGTACCGTCTCCCTGAAAATATTCTTTCATTTGCTCTTCAAAGGTTTGTATCCCACCGTTTCCTGATCCCCAAATCACGCCTATACGATCAAGATCCAATTTTGAAAACTCAATAGAAGCATCATTGACAGCCTCATTCACGGCAACAAGTGCATACTGAGTAAAGAGGTCATAGGTTTTAACTTCTTTCCTGTCGAAATGATCGAGTGGATTGTAATTCTTAAGTTCACAGGCAAATTTCGTCTTAAAATTTGTGGTATCAAAAGTACTGATGGGTCCTGAACCGCTTTTACCGTCAATCGCGTTTTTCCAGAATTCAGTAACATTATTTCCTATAGGAGTCAGAGCTCCCATACCGGTGATAACAACTCTTCGCATGTATTTCTTTTCTTGAGCGGTCAAAGATAATAAAACATGATCGATGTTTTCCGGTCAGCTTTATATATTTGAAGTTCTCTGACACAATGTCGTATATTCACAGAAGGAACGGTTTTTGAAAATCAGGCCTCATGAAATTCGTACAAACAAAGAGAGGTGCAACGCTCGAAGCAATTATTTATCCCCTGTTGGTGATAATACTAATGTGGAGCGTATTCTTTGTGGACAGATACTACCATCTCGATCTCTATAAATACGGAGTTAAACCGGGAACCGCCGAGGGCTTAAAAGGAATCATTTTCATGCCTTTTATACATGGTCAGGGGGATTTTTCGCATATCATCAACAACTCCATACCAACCTTTATTTTTTTGAGCGCACTTATCTATTTTTATCGTGAAATAGCACTGTATGTGGTTCTTTTCATTTGGCTTGGCGGAGGATTTCTTTTGTGGTATCTCGCTGGAAATATACATTCGTACCACATAGGAATGTCGGGAGTAATTTACGGATTATTCGGGTTTCTATTCATGAGCGGAATCCTGAGAAGATACCTTCCTCTTCAGGCGATCGCACTTTTCGTTGCTTTTGTGTATGGATCGATGATATGGGGTATATTTCCCATTGAATCAAGAATATCCTGGGAGGGACATCTGGTTGGTTTACTCGTTGGAATCTTAATTGCATTTGTTTTCAGAAAACAAGGTCCAAAGCCACCGAAGTATCGTTACGAAATTGAAAAGGAAATGGGTATTGAACCGCCCGACCTTGAAGGGGAATGGCTTGAGCGAAAGCGTCGTTGGGAAGAACTTCAAAATAAAAGTCATGAAGAAGATCTTCCGAATTCAGCTAATAATTCTGATAAAAGTTCGGATATCAGCATAGAATATCATTTCAAGTCGGCAGAAAAGAAAAAGGACGACAAGAAAAAAAAGAACTGAAATCAGAATTACTTAATCACCCCGAATTGATCAACTCTTCATCGGAGCTATATCACTGATTTTTATCTTATTGAAATAATCCTTCAGAACGCTGTCATTGATATCGGTTGGCGTAAATATTTCCATGAGTGCAGGTTTTTTATTACTCTGAGCACCGAAGAAAGCATGCAACTGATCTTCAATATCTTCTACACTTTCTGCTTTAAAATAGTTTATATCAAAAGCTTCACAGATCTTATTTGCCGAAAAGGATTGTTTCGCAACAAAAAAGCGGTCATTAACCTCCGTTTTGTCAGGTCCCGGAATAATCTTAAAAATCCCCCCTCCTCCGTTATTTATAACAAACATTCTGAAATTCTCAGGCAAATGATGATTCCAAAATGCGTTGCTGTCATAGAAAAAACTAATATCTCCGGAAATAAACGTATGGAGATGATTTGGATCGGCAACTGCTGCTCCCATTGCTGTGCTCGTTGACCCATCTATTCCACTTGTACCTCTGTTGCATGTATAGATCACGGAACTCACGGGCTCGAAGAGCTGGGCATACCTCACAACAGAACTGTTCGCAAGATGCAGGCGACTATTATCCGGAATAATATCCATAATGAAGCGGAAAACACTCAAATCCGAATAAGGAGCAGATGCCAAAAAAGATTGATGCTTATCCTGAACCCGATAATCCAGGTTCTTCCATTGCTCGGAATAGCGGGAGTTATTTTTAACAAAAGAATTGTCCAGCAAACAATTGATAAAAAAAGAATCTTTCACTGGTATGGTAAGAGTAAGAGACTGGTATGTATCCATAAAGGGAAAATGTTTACCAATTCTCCAGTGATGATCCGGTTTAAATTTTCTAAGATAAGTCTTTATTTTCTTTGAGATTACGGCACCTCCCAGTGTAATAAGGAGATCCGGGCGAAATAACTCGGGATAATCTTCCGTGATGCTATTGATCGTCCTGTCAATGCAGTGAATAAAATCCCGATGATAAAGATTACTTGTGTTTTCAACCAGAATAGCCACACTTTTGTCTTTGGTAAGTCTTTCAAGACGATCTTGAAGAACCGGATCTTTGGGCATTTGCCCGCATATAATAAGTTTTCGCTTCGAGGAATTCCAAATTCGGGTCAGCTCTGCCAGAGATTCTTCTGAAAAATCGTCCTTTGCTTTCAAAACACGTGTATTCCTTTTTTCAACAGGTGCATGATCTCCTGTCTGATAAAGCGGTTCTTTAAAAGGAAAGTTAATGTGCACCGGGCCCTGTTCAACTGCAACTTCAACTATCCTTTCAATTTCTCTTCTATTAAACCATTTCTCACTGTCATCCCGTGGATTTTCGATCAAATTCGTTTCATCGCAGATATGGTTTTTAAAGACTCCCTTTTGACGTATTGTCTGACCGTCACCATGATCTTCCCATTCATCCGGTCGGTCTGCTGATATAATCACCAAAGGAATGTTTCGATAAAATGCTTCGCAAACAGCTGGATAATAATTAAGTAAGGCAGATCCTGAGGTACATACAGCGGCAACAGGCTTCCCAAGTTGTTCAGCCATTCCCAAAGCATAAAAACCTGCACTGCGCTCATCGGGTATCACGAAGGTGTTAAACCTGTCATCACCAGCGAAGGAAATAATCAAAGGTGCATTTCGGGAGCCGGGAGAAAACACAATGTTTCGAAGTCCCTTTTCAAACAGTTGTTCCTTTAACTGAAGAACTCCATATTTGTTGCTATTCTCTCCCATTTTTCAATTATCAGTTATTTTACAAAAAGTTTCGTTTCAAAACCCTGAGCCTGACTTTCCGTAATCAATTGTAATTTAAGCAAATATTTTACGGTTTTATCAAATTCTTCGCTGTAATCACCGTCTCCATAATTCCAGTCCGTCTCTTTTAACCAGTTTCTTACGTCTTCTTTCTTCAGCCCGTAACGCCAGGAAATAATGTCGACTGTATCCGGATTGATTTTCAGTTCACGGGCTTTTAAACGAACTATTTCGAAGAGTTTATCCAGTTCATCTCCATAAATATCAATAATTTCCCTTCGAACCGCGATCACAAAACAAGGCCAGGGTGTAACAACCTCATCAATATATCTGCATTTTTTTTGATCTGCATAGGGCTTTGTCGTATACTTTTCCCAGAGAAATGCCTGTGCCTCATTGTTCTGAAGAGCCCATAAACCTCCATATACATCACCCACTATATTAAAAGACAACTCTTGAACATTCCAACCTTTTTGATCAGCAAGTACATAGGACATCAAATGTGAACCAGAGCCTTCTCTGGAAATAGCAAAGGTTTTTCCTTCCAATTGATTTACAGAGGATATTGCTGATTCAAAAGGTACGTGTATTCCCCAGTGAAGTGAAGAACTTACGTAAACATTAAGAATACGGGCATCCAAACCCTGAAGAATAGCTCTGGTAATACCCTCTGTCAGCAAAACGGCAACATCCAGTGTATTGTTTTCCAAGCCTCTTATCATCTGACCGGTGCCGCCTGCCATATCTTCCCAATGTAAATGAATATCTTCCTCACGGAATTTTCCTTCCTCCATGGCCAATTTCCATGGAAGATTAAAATGCTCAGGTACACCACCTATTTTTAATTTCATCATAACACCTAATCTTTTCTTTCTGCGGCCAGAAACTGACGTTCATACAAATTTTTATAAGACCCTCCTTTTTCGATAAGTTCGGAATGACTTCCTGTTTCCATAATTTCTCCCTTGTCGAGCACCACTATTTTATCAGCACTTTGAATCGTAGAGAGCCTGTGTGCAATCACAATAGAGGTTCTACCGACTGTTAATTTCTCCGTAGCTAGCTGTATCAGTTCTTCACTTTCATTATCTACGCTTGAGGTAGCTTCGTCAAGAATAAGAATGTGCGGGTTATAAACATACGCCCTTATAAACGCCAGCAATTGTCTCTGACCGACAGATAATACTCCGCCGCGTTCTCCTACGTTATAGTCATAATTATTGGGAAGACGCATAATAAAATCGTGAGCACCTACTGCCTTGGCAGCATCAATTACATCGTCACGGGATATTGAATTGTCCCCAAGCGTAATGTTGTTATAAATGGTGTCCGAAAAAAGAAAGACATCTTGAAGAACGATGGAGATATTTTTTCTCAAATACTTCAGATCGATTTCACGGATGTCGGTTTCACCAATAAGTATTTCCCCTTTCTGGAATTCATAAAAACGCGATAGGAGGTTTACGATAGAAGATTTTCCTGCACCCGTTGCCCCTACAAAAGCGACTGTTGTATTTGGTTCTATTTTGAGGTCAATATCCTTCAACACCCAGTCATCGTCCTGATAAGCAAACCAGATTTTTTTAAATTCTATCGGTTTTTGAAAATCTGTATCCGTCAAATCACCCTCGTCCTGAATCTGCTCCTGGGTATCGAGTGTATCGAACACCCTTTCTGCCCTAACTATTCCTCTTTGTAGGACATTGAATTTATCAGCAAGTTGACGGATAGGTCTATAAAGCATATGCACCCACAAAGTATATTTTACAATAGTTCCGGTAGACTCTTCTCCCGCAGAAATATCCTGAGCAAGGGACCACGCGCTGAAAACGATTAGAAATGCGATTGAAAGCGAACTGAGAAATTCTACAACGGGAAAAAATATCGAGTTTGCCCAGATGGTATCCATATGCGCTTGTCTGTGGCGGGCATTGATTTCTGAAAATCGTTCTTTCTCAACCTCCTCTCTGTTAAACAACTGAAGGATAGCCATGCCTGAAATTCTTTCCTGCACGAAGGTATTCAACCGGTTCACCTCCACCCTTTCTTTTTGATAGGCTTTCTTCATTGCCCTTGCGAAAATGCGCGTAGCAATAATTAGTAAAGGAATCGGAATTAAAATGAATAAAGCCAGTAAGGCATCCGTATAAAACATCCATCCGAGGATAGTGAGAAGAACAAGAATATCTCCCATCATATTTATCAATCCTTGCGAAAAAACCTCTGATATTGCCTCAAGATCTGATACAATCCTTGTAACAACGGAACCTACCGGTGTTTTGTCAAAGTACTTCATTTTAAATGACATCATGTGTCTGAAGAGCCGAATACGCATATCACGAATTACTGCTTGTGCCAAAAGATTAGCATAAAAGGTACTGAAGAACTGAAAGACTGCTTCCAGTAAAAGCATCCCGATTACGATCAAGGTCCAGAACAAGAGGGCATCAGGGTTCTGATCCTTATCAATATAATTGGTTACCATATCACCAATAATACTCGGACGCAAAGGAGCCACGACTGCCAATCCGATGGTAAAAACAAACGCAAGAATCAGAGAGCCTTTATGAGGCTTGGCATAATGCATGAGCCGTTTAAAAACGTTAAGATCAAATTTTGCTTTATTCTCCTTAGCCATGTTGCAAAAATAGTGAGCCGAATCAGATTATCGGTCTTTAATTAGTAAAAAGACAGTTCAGTTTCAGAAAAGTTTAGTTCAGGTTGTTTTTGTACCTGGCCTAAATGAATTTAAATAAAAAACGGAGCGATACCATTGATTTATTTAATTTTGGCAACAAATAGAAGATTATGGCAAAAGAGGAAATTGACGACTTGATTTTTGGGGTGAGAGCCGTTATAGAAGCTGTCGAGGCACGAAAGGAGATCAATAAAATAATGATTCAGCGAGGCATGGATAAGGCCCTTTTCAAGGAACTTAAAGAAGCTCTTGCGAATAAAAAGTACACGCTGCAGTTTGTACCCGCCGAAAAAATCAATCGATTAACCTCAAAAAATCACCAGGGAGTGGTAGCCTTTATCTCTCCGGTAATTTATCACACTATTGAGAACGTGCTCAACGATGTTTTTGAACGAGGAGATGTGCCGAATATACTCGTCCTTGACAGGATTACTGATGTGCGAAATTTCGGAGCCATTGCCCGCACGGCAGAATGTTCAGGTGTACACGCCATAGTAATTCCGGATAAGAATTCTGCATTGATCACAAGTGATTCCATAAAAACCTCTGCGGGTGCTTTGCATAAAATACCGGTATGTAAAACGCGTGACCTCATCGAAGTTGTGGAATACCTCAAGAATGCAGGTTTACGAATCGTGGCATGTACTGAAAAAACAAAAGATTTCGTTTTCGATGTTTCTCTTGCCGGTCCAACAGCAATTATTCTCGGTTCCGAAGAAGACGGAATTTCCCCGGAACTTTTAAAGCTTGCTCATCAAAGGGCAAAAATCCCTCTACTCGGTACGATAGCTTCCTACAACGTAGGTGTATCCGCAGGTATTATTCTTTACGAAAAAATGAGACAGATGATTCTGGAATAAATTGTCTGTCTATAGTCCGATAATTTTCACTGGGAGTTCCTCAAGGCTACTGATTTTTTCAAGATCTATCCTATCGTTATAATGACCGTATGGATCAAAAAGCACGGCTCTGATTCCACAATTTTCAGCACCTATAATGTCTGCGTTGAAATCGTCACCGATCATCATGGAATGGACATTTTTGGCACCTGTCCGACGCAGCGCAGCGTTAAAAACCTTTGGATCAGGCTTGTTAACCCCAATTTCCTCGCTGCACAGAATATCCTCGAAATATTGAATGATTCCACTTTTTTCCAATTTGATGAACTGGGTTTCTTTGAAACCATTTGTTATAATGTGTAAGCGAAAGTTGTCTTTTTTTAATTGCTCCAAGGTTTCTTTTGTTCCGGGAAACAGGTTTGTCTGGTGGGGTGATATCTGAATATACTTATCACCGATTGTTGTACCGAGTTCAGTGTCGTTGATATCAAATTTTTGCAATGTTTTCAAAAATCTTCCCGATCTAAGGTCTTCTTTGGAAACAACACCTTTGGAATAATCTGACCAGTACTGAGCATTGATTTCTCGGTAAACAGTATGAAAATCATCAAAGTTTGAAATAAACTCAGCCAACTTCAATTCTTCGAAAATAGTTTGAAGAGCAGCTTTCGAATTGGTTTCAAAATCCCATAAGGTTCTGTCAAGATCGAAGAAAATATGCTGAATTGCACTCATTACACTACAAAAGTAAGCAAATAAGTTCCTCCCGTAATCAGCAATCCGTTTAAAGTCAGAAAAAGGACAATCCAGAAGAAAGTATCTTTCTGATGTTTGTAGAATTTTGCTGTAATAACCGTCCCTATTGGAATTGAAAGAAAAAGAGGGAAAAGATAAGTCACCCCGTATTTACCCAGTGAGTTTTTGATTCGAATAATCCATCTGTTTGTTGATGTGAATCTTTTTTTCAATTTGAGCGGCTTACCTTCTTTTTTTAGTATTTCTTCCTTTTTCACGCGGTTTTGTAATGACCTTTTCATGAAATAACTGCTCCCAAAATAAAAAATACCCGCAGAAATATACCCTCCGATCAAACAGCTTATGAGTGTCTCCGTAAAAGATAAACCGGCTGCAGGTCCAGCCATTGGAGTAAACAAGAATTTCCAGGTACTGAATAAAGCGAAGGTGAGATATAGCCAGAAATTCATACCTTGTCTCCAAAAGCCAAATCGCCCGCATCTCCCAATCCGGGTACGATGTACGATTGAGCCGTAAGTTCGTCGTCGATGGCACCTACCCAGATCTTAACATTGTCAGGAAACTTTTTTCGAATAAAATTTATGGCTTCATCGGTAGCTATTCCAATAACCAAATGAATACTTTTTGGTTTACCGTACTTCTTTAGCGCAGAGTAAACCATAGCCATGGAGTTTCCAGTTGCCAGCATGGGATCACTGATAACCAATACTTTTTTATCCAGATCTGGCGAGGCACAGTATTCTACATGAATATCGAAGTCTTCATCCGAAGTATGTTTTCTGTACGCACTAACAAAGGCAGATTCTGCATGATCAAAATAATTCAAAAGTCCCTGATGCATAGGTAAACCTGCCCGCAATATGGTAGCCAAAACAATCTTATCGTCAGAAAGCATCATTTGCGCATCTCCCAGCGGGGTTACAACTGTTTTTTCCTCGTACCGTAAGGATTTGGAGAGTTCATAAGCCATGATCTCAGCTATGCGTTGTAAATTTCGACGGAATCGCATTCTGTCTTTCTGGATATCTACGTCCCGAATCTCAGCTAAAAACCTGCCGAACAGGGAATTTGTTTCAGAGAAATTATGAATCATGTAACAAAGTTAAGCGAATATTTAGAAAAAGGAATCAAAACAAACCATAGAAAATAACATTTCATTCAGCCAATAAGTGTTAAGCCATTTACTTCAATAAATAACTATCTTTACAAAAAAAATACGATATGCCGGACGTAGGAATAATCATGGGAAGCAAATCCGACCTACATATTATGCAGGAAGCTGCAGATATTTTGGATTATTTAGGAGTTAGTTATGAGATGAATATTGTGTCGGCTCACCGCACCCCGGAAAGAATGTTTGAATATGCAAAAAACGCGCATAAGAACGGACTGAAGGTAATAATCGCGGGAGCAGGAGGAGCGGCGCATTTACCCGGTATGACAGCATCCCTCACTCCCCTTCCCGTTATTGGTGTGCCGGTGAAATCCAGAAATTCCATAGACGGCTGGGATTCAGTTTTATCGATTCTACAAATGCCTGGCGGGATTCCTGTAGCAACAGTTGCTTTGGACGGAGCAAAGAATGCAGGTATACTTGCCGCAAAAATTATCGGTGCTCAACAGCCCGTTTTACTTGAGAGATTGGAAGCCTACATGGAGGAACTTAAGCAAAAGGTTCTTGATTCAGCACGGGATTTATAGCCTTCGTTTGAAGATACTATCCCCGCGTAATTCACATTGACTTTTCTTCATTGGTCCTCCCCCTCAGGCCCTCCCGACGAGTTCCTGTCGGGACAGGCCCTCCAAAGGGGGAAGTGCCGAGAACAACATTTCATCCATGACCGGCAATTGAAAACAAGAGATTCTAATTAAAAAAGTCCCAGGTAACCCCGATCCGAACAATGAAAGGCATAATCGGATAATTTAGGTCAATTCTGGAAGTCTGATCATTGATGAAATAATCCAGGTTTTCTCCCCGTATAAAAAATCTGAATTCCTCTATTTTAAGCGCTGTAAATACATTCAGTTTAACCAAATCAGGGGCATCCGTCTGTGTTTGAACGGGCTCCATAACACTCAGCAAAGTATTGTAGTGCATGAACTGATATCCCAATGAATAACCTGCGTCAAGTCCTATAGTGAATCCTAATCTTCGGGCTTTAAATAATTTGGTCTTATAAGCTATCCTGTTCAATGTACTGAACAAAGGCTGATAACTGAAGTTGTCGGTATTAAATCCAACGCTAACACCGGGATAAAAACTCCATGATCCCAGATGATAGGCAGCACCGAGCGATAATTTGCCCGCGGAAACAAGGTCCAGTGTATCCTGTCTCCAATCATTGTTTATAAAGTAAAGTCCGTTATTTACACTGGTCCAGTTAACCGAGGCACGTATATAGTTGGTTGCTCCATACCGAATACTGCCCGAAAAATTTAAGATTTGTTGGAGTTCAAGTGAACTGAGATCCCACCTGATATTGTTGGCCTCATGAAAACGCTGATAAGGCAATGGCAATCGGTTATCGAATCTGAAAGCCAGCTGAACATCCATTTTCCTGACAGGTTTAATACCCAATGAAGCATGATTATACATTTCCCCCAAAGCACCTAGGAAATTGGCATAAAACTCATTCTTCAAAATGACTTTATTCCACTTTAGATGGAAGTTTGAGTGCACAAAAGCCTCAATTGTGTCGCGATTTAATCCAAGGTTCTGATTGCGCCAGTACCGATGATTCAAAGTGACATCCCATGCAACGTTCGATCCCGCCAAATAAATACCAAGTCCATTGGAAATTGAAGCTGTTTGATACTGATCCCGTGTACTGAACGAATCGATATAAATGTTTTCCACAAGATCCTGGTTTAAAGGATTTTCGGTATAAACCCTGCCTGTTAACGTATAATTGTGTCTGGATTTGAGTCCTGCCTTTCTTTCAGAAATACTTAAAACCTGATAATAATTCTCCCAGAGAGCGTCCAGTTTTCGGACTTCTGAGCGTGCATTTTCACGGATTACCGGTGTAAACTCAATATCGAATTCCTCAATCAAAGTATCTGTTGTTATACCTGAATTCTCTGCATAGTTATAGGCTCCGTAATATGCATCCAGTTTGGTAGACCATTTTCCTGAAGAATGAAAGAACAGTAAACTTAAGTCGTTCAGTTTAAAATCACCGTTTCTAAGCAAACCGTTACTTGTTCTTCGATGGTATCGAAAATGAAGATGGGTATTTTCATCATAAAACTGATGGTATTCAAGATTCAGTGCCTGATTCAGGGCCGATCCAAAAGCGTACTGAAAACCAAGATAAGGCAGACCAATATAAAGGGGTTTTACCTTCATATCAGTAGTCCGGTAGCTTATGCCTCCCGGTGACTGAAACAGGTTTTCAGGAAGGTTGTATTCATACGTTTCACCAAATCCACCTGCAGGACGTAAATTTATTTTTCCGACATTTACGGCATCCACAGAATCAAGCCCTACACCTCCGGCACGGTAATTCAGACCTATCGTATCGATTTCAGGAAGCATAAGCTTTTCCTGGCCAAAAAGACAGCCCTGAAAAAGGAGAAATATGGCCCATGCAATTTTATTCACGTTGAAAAAATCTGTAAATAACGACTTTTATTGTTCAGGTGCAAAGAAAAACAATATTTCTCATTTAGGAATTGTAAAAGCGTTGAGCTATAATTTTTCCGATAAAGTTATAGAAAAGAAAAAACCCATGTAGTTCAATTTTCTGAAAACTTCAGAAAGTCATGGTTAGGATCTCCAACTTACTTCTGTAATCCTCTGGTTATCCTTGCACGAAGCGAAGGGAGGCACGCCATTGGTAAATCAAGTCAATCCTAAATAGATAAATGTTAAGTCTCAAAAACACACTACATGGGCGGTCTTTCGACCTCGGGCATGAACAACGCCGTACGTTTCGACCCGTGATGTAAATTTAAGGAAATTGAAGGAAATATGCAAGAGGGGGAAAGGGGGAAAGTTAGAAAGTTAGAAAGGTTGAAAGTTGGAAAGTTAGAAAGGTTGAAAGTTGGAAAGTTGAAAAGTTAAAAAGTTAGAAAGGTTGAAAGTTGGAAAGTTGGAAAGGGGGAAAGTTGGAAATCCCGACGCTTCACTACGTTCTGGTCGGGATCCGTCACTGACGCTCTATGAGGTCAGGACAGGTCACTGACGAGCTTCGCTGTCAGGACAGGTTCGACAATCTCACGATAGATCGTGACTGTCCCATGGAGTTGGAAATCCCGATGAACCCTGAAGAGCATTGACGTGATAAGTGCCGAATTACTATTTAGTCGGGGGAATATTCTTTTCTCTTTTAACGGAATATTTTCGCGCCCAGCGAGATATGACCGGCGTAATTACCACTGTTGGCAGTAACCAATAAACGATCACCGGAATGAAATCGGGAAAGTATCTTCCATTGACCACCAGAAACGCCGTCAAGGCAGCAATAAATCCACCTGACATTCGTTGCAGATGCTCAGAAAGTCCGAAATTCAAAACGGTAGATTTTCCGCGGTAATTCTTCCAATCGTCTTTTACAAGTAACAACCCTATCGTACCGAATACGAGAAAAACGATACCGAATAAATTGTTGGTCAGCAAACTTCGAACGCCCAATACAATCAGTAAAACTGCGGCTAACAGCATCGAGGTCGTATAAATCCAGTCTATCGGCTTTATATTCGGTAGTGATCCAGTTTCAGAAATTTCAAGTTTCAAATATCGTCTGCCTGTACCTACGAGATAAGCCGTAAAAATACCGACCATGAATAAAAAGAGACTGGGATGAATAATTGAAAGGACAAAGGAAGACAAACCTGCGCTCATCATTGAAATATAAAATACCATACCTACCTTCTTGTGGCGGGCATCGCCTTTTTTACCCAGCATGTTCAGGACTCCAGAGATTAATCCGATTGCACCAGCGGCGACATGGATGATCAAAAATATGTTGAATAAGGTTTCCATGAATTAAATGAAAAATTTGTGCATATTCTTCTGATTTTCAAAATTAAAAATTCCGGTCAAGATTACTACCATTAAAAATAACTTTTGGAACAGATAACGTATCGATAATCAAATGTCTATCACCTATGAAATAATAGCTTGTTGAGAATATTTGATGACCGCTTTACACCTATCAATGGTTGATCAAATCGTACCATAAAACGCTCTTTCGGTTCGGAAGGGGCAATATGTTTTGATTTGCTTACATTCACTATTAAAATTAGACAGATATTCTCAAAAAAAATAACAATGAATGAAATATTTCTTCTCTTGAGCAGTTTATGTACAACTGAATAAACAAAACTTTCGATGAAAACACACCTTTTAATGATTTCATTTTTTTTCAGTCTCATCACCTATTCTCAATCTTCCTACGATGATGTGGCAGTTATTATTAACGACAATAGTCAGGTCTCAATAAATATAGGTAAATATTTTCAACAGGCACGAAATATTCCACCTCAAAACATGATTCACATATTGGGGCCTATAACTGAACATATAGACAGTATTGAATTCGTGCAAATTCGCGAACAGATTGAAAATCAATTAATAAGTTTAGGAATTTCTGATTCTATCAATTATCTGGTCACAACGAAAGGAGTCCCTCTTAAGATTAACAGTGGCTGCCTTTTAGATTCTGTTCCCGGAACAAACTGCGCTTCAGTTGATTCTGAATTAGCTTTAATTTTAGGACCGTTAAGTAATTCCATTGGCGGTAGTGGTGCTGTCAACAATCCATTTTTTGGTGATACTTCGAACTTTTCGAGAGACTCGTTGGGAATATACCTGGTAACCCGATTGGATGGATATTCTGAATTTGACGTTTACAAACTGATCGACCGCAGCGGACCCGGTAAAGGAATTAATAAAATTTCCGCAAAAGCAGTAGTGGATGTAAGCAACGCTTCTGGTTCAGATTCGACCTACTTTGTGTCGCAGATTATTCCTGCATACGATTATTTGGTAAATAATTCATGGAATGCAGAATTCGATGCAAATCATGCTCTACTTAACAATCAAATGGATGTATTCGGCTATTTCGGACTGGGATTTGGACCATTACCCATGGCTCCATTTAATTATGACTGGACAGATGGTTCTGTAGGAGCACTGACCATGTCTAGTTCAGCATTTACATTCGACGAGGGAATAAATTCTGGTGATTATTTATTAATTGCTGACTTGATTAAAAACGGATGCACCGGAGCTCTCGGATACGTCGATTTAATTTATTTCTCACAAATATGGAGAACGGACGTATTCCTGAACCGTTACCTCGATACTTCGACAACATTCAATTTAGCGGAAAGTTATTATATGGCAGAAAAGACGCTATCTTGGCAATCTGTTATTATCGGTGATCCGAAATCAAGTGTTATTATAGATAATCTCGCGAGCCAGTTCGAGAATGAAATTGAAGAAATCAATCTATATCCAAATCCAAGTGCAGGTATTGTTCATTTAAGGGCAAATGAAGTGATAAATTCAGTGAGCGTTTTCAACATTGCAGGTGCGCAAATAAGAAATCACGATCAGATCATGAGTAATTCGGTTCAAATAGACTTACAAGATGTGGAAAATGGCATTTATACTATACAGGTTGTAATAGGTGATGACGTTTTAAGAAAAAGAGTGGTAATCAATCATTAGTTAATAGATTATCATCGGTAATTAGCCTTATACGCGTAAACCCATATAGATCGGTTCTATCAATCGAAAAACATCATTCATCTTTAAGTTATTAAAAAAGAGGCTATCTGATCTTCTTATTAATCCTTGATAAAAGTAAAAACCGGTCGGAAGCCTACCTGTGGCGCTGCTTTGCCGTAATCTCTTAAACTTTGAAGTCGGATGTCATACCCATAGTCATACCACGATCCTCCGGCCGATCTGTTGTCGGTATCAATTAACCATTCTGCTACGTTACCGTTCAGGTTGTATATGCCAAATTCGTTCGAAGAATAAGAGACAGACGGAGCGGTCAGAAAGTAATCTGAACTCACGGTATTCGTATAAACGAGTTCCTTAAAAACAGCATTTCCCTCTTCGTCTCTTCCGATGGTGCTTTGAGGTTTAAGTATAAAATTGGCCCGGAACTCACCGTTGGGATTCCGCATGAAATGATCTCCCCAAGCATATATGCTACCGTGTTTATCCCCTGAGCCTGCTCTAACAAATTCTGCCCGATAAGGAAGTCGTACCTTAATCTTTTGACCGTCGGCCAAGTCTCGGTTAATTTTCTCTCCCAACCATTCACAGTAAAGTTCAGCTGCCTCCTTGGTGATATTCACTACAGGATAATCCGCATAGGCTGGATGACTGTGATAAACCTTCTCCATGGGTTCAAAATAACCCTTTTTCATGTGAACGCGCCAAAGAGTGGAATCGACCAATACCTTATTATAGATCTCCGGCTTTTCAGTTTTTACTTCCTGAAGAAATACACTGTATTCTTTATTCGTCACTTCATGATTCAACATATAAAAGGACTGCACCGAGAACGTATCAACTTCAAGAACTACCAAACCGGAGGGAATGAATTTAAACTGTTTTTTAAATGGTTTAGGTAGGTTCGGCTCCTTGACAGCTAAACCGAACAGGAAAAGTGAAATGAACACAAGTAAAAATGAAGGTTTCATGAAAAATGATTTTTTGAAGATTTATACAAGTGTATAATAAATAATCCACGAAAGGTTACAAGTGGTTATAGAATTAAAATAAAAAGAAGCTGAAACGCAGTTTAGAGGTATGCTAGTCAAATTCTTCTCACCTTATTTATCGCTTCTAACCTCGAATTCACCTGGAGTTTTTCATAAATATGACGGATATGCGATCTCACCGTATCCAAACTTATGAAAAGTTTATTAGCTATTTCCTTATACCTAAAACCATCCGCCAAGAGAAAAACTATCTCATTCTCCCGCGGAGTCAGAACTGTACTATCTACTAGTTTATTACCGGTATGTAAGGCAGTTACAACTTTTCTTGCAATGGATGCCGACATCGGAGAGCCACCATTAACGACATCAATGATTGCCTCGACGATAGCAGCCGGCGGAGTTTTTTTAAGTAGATATCCCGTAGCACCGACTCTGAAGCATTTGAATAAATTTTCCTCGTCTTCGTAAACAGTGCACATGATATACTGAATTTCGGGATTTCTGGCTTTGCTAATTGCGATACACTCGGATCCACTCATTCGCGGAAGGTTGATGTCCATAATTACAACGTCCGGAGAAATGCTATCCATTTCGTTCAAGAAGGATTCTGCAGAGGAAAAACTACCTGAGAGCGTAAATTTCGATTCATTAGAAATAACTCTCTCTAGCCCTGATCTAAAATCAGGATCGTCTTCTACGATAGCAATTTTCAAAACACATTCCATAGGCAATTTTCGTGATGCAATTTCCTGTTTATTTGTCACTTATCTAATCGCATTTTAATGTTATTTTTTGAAAGCGGTATTTTCACAATCACCTTCGTTCCTTTTAAGGGTTCACTCAAGACCGTAACAGAGCCATTCATTTGTTGAGCCCGAAATCGGATATTCCCCATACCATTCCCCCCTTTAAACCCATATACCGGCTCCTTAAAACCTACCCCATCGTCTATCATCGAAACAGACAAGGTGTCTTTTTCAATCTTCAGGTCAACATACACCTTATCGGCCGATGCATGTTTAAGTACATTATTCAGGACCTCTTTAAGAATTAAAAACAAATTTCTTCGAAAGTCAGGAGGGAGATTCAGTTCCGGTATTTCCTTGGGTTCAGGTGCAGAAAAAGATACCTCAATGTCTGTTCCCTCAAATAAATCGCTCACAAATCCTCTAAAAAAGACTATCATATTCTTAAGACTATCATTTTTAGGATTAATTGCCCAAATGATTTCCTGCAGGCTATTCAACATGTCTCTGGCGGCAACGGAAATTTTAATTAAGTTATCGTTCACTTTTTCTCCTCGCTGAAAATCTCCGGTAGCGACATCGCTCATTAAAGCAATTTTTGAAAGACCCGCTCCAATGTCATCATGAACATCTCTTGAAATTTGGTTACGTAATACCTCCCTTTCTCGTTGCTGCTCGATCAAGATCAATCTTTTTCTAATCCTTGCAGTTGAAACAAAGTAAATTATCAGTCCGAAAAGACCAATAATAATTACGCCCGCCATAAATTTGAACCAGGTCGTTTGCCAAAATAATGGAAGTACTTCAACATCAACTAATTTTTGAGGAATGCTCCATTCCCCATCAGGATTAGATGCCTTCACCCAAAGGGTATACTTACCCGGTGGAAGTACAGGATACTGTACTGTTCTTCTGGTTCCCGTAAAATTCCATGCCTGTTCCAATCCTTCTAACTTAAAAGCATACTGATTGTTTTCAGGGTCTGTGAATTCCAGAGCTGCTACTTCGATCGTGAGGGTGTTCTGAGGCAGAGAGAGTTCCATCGAACGAGATTCATTCAAAGTAATTATCTCCCCATTAACTTTCAACCAACTGATAACTACTTGAATATCATTTTTCCGCACCTTAATCTGATCAGGACTGAAATAATTGAAGCCATTCACCCCACCCATATACATGGTTCCGTCTGATGTCTTGAGCGCTGCACCTGTATTAAATTCCCATGACTGAATACCATCAGAAAGTCGATAATTCTTTACAAGATTGCTTCGAGGATTAATTTTGCTTATCCCACGATTGGAACTTATCCAGAGATGGTCTTGTTCATCCAATAAAATACTATAAATAAAATTATCGGCAAGTCCGTTTTGAACTGTCAACCAACTGATTGTATAATCAGCGTCTATCTTCGCTAAACCCTTTTCAGTGCCAAGCCATATATTGCCTCTGGTATCTTTCACTGAAGTGCGCACTTTAATTTCAGGAAATGAAAAAGGAAGCTTTACGGATTTACCTGCTGAATTACAAGCTTTCAAGCCATAATTAGTCCCAAACCAGTAGTTACCGTCGATATTTTTAATCACCGAACACGCGTTATAAATATCTCCCGGAAGTGAAACTACTGAATCATTCCCATAAACAAAATAAGCTCCTTGTTCTGTCGTAATTATTTTCAGGTCGTTACTGAATTTATACAAGCCTTTAATATTCCTGATTTTCCTTAATTCGTGGGAGGGAGTTAAAACCTTACCTGTTAATATATTGAGGAGGAAAAGACCTTCCGGAGTTCCTATCCAGAGCATATTCATATCCTCCGTTAAAAGCGAAGAAACTGTCTGATTATTAATTTCCTTAACATCGATTTTTTCTATTCGTCCATCCTCCTTAAAGAAACGGTATAATCCTTTTTCATAAGTTCCAACATACATCACACCCTGACCCTCAGAAAAGGATTTGATAAAATTCGTTTCTAGTTCTGCAGTATTCCAAAGGTTGGCTTTTACATGGTTGAAATTTCGTTGGGAGGGACTCATCTTGACGATTCCGGTACCTTCCAAGGCTATCCAAATATTTCCGTGCTTATCTTCGAAGATATCATAAATTCCAGAGAAATTTAACTTTTCACCCCCCGTATTCTCAAAGATATCCAAGGTATCGAAATCGTGATCCAGAACAATTAGGTCGTTCATATCCGTGGAAATCCAGATTCTTTCCTTTGAGTCAACAAAAGTATATTTAACCGGTACCGGCCAATCTCTCATCCTTTCCCCTTCCAGCGAAAATATCCCGGTCGAATTACTTAAACAAACCTGATCATTCAATACAATCAGAGGAACATTAGAAACATCTAATCGGTCTTCAGGCTGAAAGTTATATTTTACAACCTTCCCCGAATTTAAATCGAGAGACTCAACAACTCCATCAACATCATAAAACCAAACCCGGTTGTTTTTTACAAGAAAAGAAACAGTAACTACCAATTCATTTTTTTCATAAAGGAATTCCAAGGTTTGAGTCTGAAAATCAAACGCATAAAATCCAACGAGCGGAATATAAAAATAGACCCTGCATTCATCCGCCCCGAAGGGATAAACAGGTTCATTTGAAAACCTTTCAAGTGCCTTTGGTATATAGAACTTGCCCTCTCCATACATTCGATTTAAGCCTTTATCGGTCCCAATCCATAATGTTCCTTCATCATCCTCTGCCGCACCTCGGATAGAAGAATTTGTAAGTGTATTCTCCTGATTGATTTGGCTTTTATAATTGTCGAAATTATACCCGTTGAATTTACTGAGGCCGTCTCCGGTTCCAAACCACAGGTATCCTTTAGAATCCTGAAAAATCAAGTATACTGAACTTTGGTTTAAACCCTCATTTACAGTATAAATCTGAAAAGGTCTTAAAATCTGAGAAAAGCTCCACGCTTTTAACACAAAAACAAAGAGAAAGACAAGTGGCCATCTGGGCGTAGCGTTCATTGTTTTGATCCCGGTATAATTAAGCGAAAATAGGTAAAAATCTATTTCGATCGATCATAAATAATTTCGCACTAAAGTAGAATAGGTTACACCGGAAAAATATAATAAAACAAGGCAAACAAATCTCCTTAAACAGGACACACAGAGGAATACAAAATCACATCAAAATGCTATTTACCAGAATCAGGAAGCACACTACTTTCGTTCGGAATTATTGATGCACAATAGTTTTAGAACAAATTTAATCTACAAAAAACATGAAACAGAAAATTCTAGCAACCGTATTTCTATTTTTCCAGTTTACCATTTTCGGACAAAATGTTTTCCCCTTGGCGTGGGAAGCAAAATTCCCAATAAAAATAGATTCCTGGCGAATTAGCGAAGACCGTCAGTTCATTTTTGGTTACAATGATAAAGAAGGTTCGGTAATCAGCGGAGCAGATGGAAGTATACTTTGGTCGGGGACCTTCGAAAATATTATCGGCTTAAAGAAAATTGATTTCAAATACTGGGTTCCCGAAAGTGAAGTGATTGCCCTTTATACAAACGAACGGAATACAAAAGTTTGTAAAAAATATTTCCTGGACGTTAAAACCGGTAAATTGTTATGGCAGACAGAAGAGGGTGGAACATCGAATGACTTCATAATATCTCTTGAGCATGCACAGAATACCCCAGGAATGATCAGCCTGAAAGAGGGAAGCACTTATAAAAAGATGGATATCAGAACCGGCAAACTAAATTCTGAATATCAGGCTCAGACAACCGTAATAAAAAAGGGAAAAAAGGAAATGAACCATACGAGTTTCAGAAACGATGAAGTTTCCATCGAACTGATATACGAGCGATCGAAAGACGTAGGTTTCATGTCGTCTAAAAAACCGAAACCGATAAAGATCACCTGTTACGATTTAAAGAAAAAAAGTATGAGATGGGAGCAAGAGATCAGCGGTTTTTATACCCATAGCTTGTGTAACACAGGAATCTTCGAATCAACTTCTGCCGACCTTTTTGGTGGGGATCATATTTGGTTAAGAGTAGAAGGTGACCGAGTTTTGGTTATTTATGAAGGAATGTCAGTTCTCGACCTTGGAACCGGAAAACTTCTTTGGTCAACCGAATTAAAACTCTCTGATATAGACTTCAAAATGGTTGCACTTGATCAGCAAATCGGGGTGGCCAGCCTACCTGTAACCGATTTAAAAAATCGCAGGGTCTATGCAGTTGATCTTGTGACGGACAAAGCGATTAAATGTTTTGATCTCGATAATGGGAAGGTGATTTGGAAATCAGGATCTTTTTCCAAAGAATCAGTTGTTCCCGGGATTGAACTTGAAAATGACATACTCATAGTGAAAACAGGGGGTACAATTGTTACCCAACGCTACGTAGCCGGAACAAATGGTAACCCGGATGTATGTACTAAAAATCTCAAAGAAACGAGTAATAACGGAATTATAGCATTGAATGCCGCCACGGGAGCAACATTATGGACCTCCGAAGAGAAGGCCAAGGAATGGGACGACAAATTTAAATCAGCTATCTCAGACATACTTATCAGAGATGGAAAGCTGTACGTGTCCTCGGGAGATCAAGTCATGAAGATTGATCCTAGTTCCGGAAAACTTGAAGCCAGTATGAAATTAAAAGGATTAAAAATCGGTAGTTTACGAAACATCAAAGAGTTCGAACAGCACTTATATGTAAAGGGAAGTGAAGGAATTGCAAAGCTTTCTATGAAAAACCTTGAAACAATCTGGTCATCCAACACAGGCGATTACTTAACAGATTTTCAAATCGGAAATTCATTCTTTATCGTAACGAAAAAGGATAAAACCACAGGAAATATGGAAGAATTTGTGCGGGTTGATCTTGAAAACGGAAACCTCCTCGGCAAAATAAAAGATTGTCCTTTCCCGTATTTCACGGAAGACGGAGAGTTCTTTTTCCAAAAGGATAAAAATGAAATTATGAAATACAGAACAAAAGCATAGATAAACCGAAATTCCCGAATGGATTGCAGTTGTTTCTCTAAATCACTGAATTTAGAAATACCAAAATATTATGAAATATATATTTATAGTAATGATTTTGCTTCATTCGGGAATTTCCTTTAATTCCTTTACTCAAACTCTTGAAATTTCCGGCGGTGGTGCTTCAAGCATCGCAGTTTACAATAATTATCGCGCGGAACAGGCATATACTGATCACGGAATGCCTCGCAACGAATGGTATGGTATATCCGGCACTTATCTGAACGCAATGGATGGATCAATTCTTGGGTTTATTTTTAACGATTCCAGATTTATGATTGGTGACTATATCCGGGTTGGAACGGGTTTAGGGTACATGTACAGTAATGTCTTTGATCAAATTAAAGACAATGGTGAGTTGACTCTAGGTTATTATGGTACTTACGGCAACACCGAGGTTTTTAGTCCGGGACCGGTGAGCAAATCAAAATTTGGCTTCTGGATCGATCTAAACTATGGTCTTCAAGCACATTTCACTATTAAGGATTATACCATGATTGGTGTGCGTTATTATTATCGCGTTCATCTCAACCCATCAGTAAATTATAACGGTCAAGGAGGAGCTGTATGGCCTTCCGGGGTTCTGGGAATCTTTGGAAATTATGAAAAGTTCTCAGGTCTCATCGAATTTAATCCAACAAAAAAAGACGCTCAGGGAGGTGTGGAGAAGTATAGAGGAGTACTTATCAGGTATCATTACGATTCAGTAAAATACAATCGCTATTTGGGAATCAAACTAGAGCGTTTCGTACCTGAAAACATCAGAGGAAGTTACAACAGTATATCGATGGTTTTCGGATCAGCTATATTCAATTAAAAGAGAAGTTCTCTTATCTGAGGTGAGGTGATGAGTATTAAAGAGAAACTCTGATTCTGTGTTGGTTGTTCAAAAAACTGTTTCGTATTTAAGGTGTGAAATTTCAAACTCCTTCACCTCAAATCAGTCATTTTAGTCTTCATTTAGTCAACAGCATTCCCAACCAGACAGCAAGCAAGCCTAATAGTACGCTTAACAGGACATATATTATCAACGTCCAGTAATTCTGGCTTTGAAGCAAGGTGACATTTTCCAGAGCAAAAGCGGAAAACGTTGTATATCCGCCACAAAATCCTGTGATAAACAGAAGTTTTAAATTGTGGTTGGACTGAATATGATGACCTAATAGGCCTATCAGAACACCTATTAATAAACAACCCAGAATATTTACTACAAAAGTTGCAAGAGGAAAGGCCTTTGAGTAATATTTCGCCGTAAGTGCATAAGACAAAAAGCGCAAAATGCTGCCCAAGCCACCTCCCAGACCTACGATTAATAGTTGCTTTACCATGCTACGGCTTATGTTTCCTATTTCACTCAATGTTCTTTAACAAGCAATGACCCTTGATTACGGAATACTCCGTTCCACCGGGTTTCCCCATTCACAGCATGATACTCACCGGTCAAATAGGGGTTAGTACCAAATGCGGCAAATTATTTCAAAGCTTACTTAGGTTAATAAGAATCATACAGACATATTCATCTGTATCGATACCTTCAGTGCATGTATGATCTGCTTCAACGCATTTTCCTTTGTATCTTTCATCTGTAATTTAACCGTCAGCGAGGTATTGTCTCCCTCTACCACCAGATAATCAGCTGCATTCAGTACCTCTGAAGCTTCTCCCCCGATGGGAATACCGATTTTTTGTACCTGCTTAAGATCAACGAACAGGTAGAGCGGTTTTTTTCCGAATCCTTCCATTCCGGGAACGGAAGTGAGAGGCGCTGTTTTAAAAGATTCCTTGAGACTGTCGCTGCTATGAACGATCATTTCTTTTTTCGCAATATAAGCCATTGCTCCACCGTATTTGTAATAACCGTCTCCAAGATCCTGCACCTCACCTTCTTCACCAAACGTAGTGATAAGGTCTGTGACAAACTGATTATTGGGTCCCAGGCTCGCATAAAAGTTAAATTCCGGAACCATACCGCCCATGTCATCTGCAGAAATCGCATTGAGGGCAAAGCTTAGTTCACCGTTAATAACGGAACCTATTCCTTCACCACCAACTGCTTTCAGTAAAATCCCGGCAGGACCGAACATTTTATAAAGATCGTCTGTAAACTGAGGATTCATTCGATTCACAAACTTTTCCATTTTCGGAATATCCATGGCTGTTGCAAAAGCTACCATAGGTTTTCCCGGACCGATTTTCTGAACCGCATCTGATTCAAATGCCGGTTTAAAAAAGAAAGCTTTCTTCAATTCTTCACTGACCCTTTCCATGTTGGTGTGGATAGTAATATTTCCGGGATTAAAGTCGATGGTTGTTGCAAAATGTCCATCTTTCGCCATGGAAACGAGTTCAGCCTGTTTATCCATCGGTAATTTATTCAGTGTCGTGTTGGAAGTTCCATAAAGATTTTCCAGGTGAGTTCCCAAAAGTATATCCGTTTTAGTTTCCAATACTTCAACTACTCTTTTGCTTTGATTTTTGTCCGCGATCTTCACAAAAGCTCTTTCAAGATCTTCCAACGCTTTATTCTTGAAATCCGAACTGATCATTACGGCTATTTCATTATTAAACCCTATGGCAGTGGTCATATCATCGAAGACCATTTTACCGTTCTTCTCTTCAAACGAATAACCCATATCGCTAAACATGGCCTGAAGCGAATCTTTATTCTTCACTTTTAAAAACAAATAAGCCTTCTCAGGCATTCCGTCGTTGTTCAGAGGGCCTGCCACCGCATAGTATATACCCTGATCCATAGAAATCGCATTTTCCATGGAAGTCAACTGTTCAGTTACGAATTCTCCGATTCCCTTGAGCGATTTCATGTCTGATTTATCAAGGATGCTTTTGACATCTACATATCCGTAACCAACAACCGCCTTCTCGTTGCTGACAAATGAGGCCACCGCTGATTTCAAGTCCACGTCCTTCTGCCCTTTACAGGCGGACATCAGTATAAGGGCCACGATAGAATAGAATAAAAGTATATTTTTTGACATTTTACTGTTTTTTTTCAAATTTAAGAAAACTTATTCATCTGTAGAAACAACATTCGCCCAAAATCATTGTTCATCGATCACTTTTTCAAGAAGATAAAAACGACTGGATCTTTGCCGACGAATTCGGGTTATGGTCTCTTCAACAGCTGTAAAATATATTAACTTTGCCCTATGCATGATATCGAACCATATTATAACTGGAGAGATTATTATATCTCATCCGAGGACGAGCGGTCTCCTTTTTATGAAAGAGAATATAGCGAGTTCGAATTTACGGATCAGGTATATAATTACATGATACATCCTCAATGGGACAATATCGGTTCTTCCACCCTGTTCCTGAAAATACTTTTCACCGATTACGATGAGGGTTACACGATTATTGAACTTATCGGTGAATGGAATGACGCCATCAATAATGACATCATGACTCTGAAACGGGATATCATAGAGCACATGATGGGAGAAGGGATTGACAAATTCATTTTAATTGGAGAAAACGTCCTCAATTTTCATTATTCCGATGACTGCTATTATGAAGAATGGTTTGAAGAACTGGAGGAGGGCTATATAGCCCTGATCAATTTTCATGACCACGTAATCAAGGAGTTTAATGAGATTAATCTTGATCAGTATTTCGTGATGGGTGGAGAACTTGAAGACATTTCCTGGAGAACATATAGTCCGCCGGAGTTCTACAGCAAGGTCAACCAGTATGTTCAGAAAAGGCTGAATTAGGAAAACAATTATTTTTGAGCATTTCCACCACCTTTTTATCTACCGGAAAAGTTACATCTGACTCATTTATCTCCTGTAGATGCACCCATCTGTGAACTTCCTGATCATTTCCGCTGAAACCAGATGGGTCTGAGACTGTGCGAATCTTGTTTACTTCCTCGGTATCGACCAAATAATAAATACTGACCAGCTGATCATTTTTATCAAATGCCGAGACCTGAAAGAAATCGGTCAGGTAGAAAAGCTCCTTTATTCGGATATCAATACCAATCTCTTCACGGAATTCCCTTTTCAGGCAATCGATGATACCTTCACCAAATTCCAGGCCCCCTCCCGGAAACTTTGTGAAAGAAGTGCCAAACCTGTTTTCATCGGAAAGAAGGATCTCCGCGCGATCGTTGATGAGGATGCCGTAAACACGTATGTTAAAAGCCATCGGATTCTTCGAGAATGGCTTTCACGTTCGGGCGAAAATAATTCTTGCCTTTAAGCACTTTTCCGTCTTCGCGATAAATCGGTTGACCGTTCTCGTCCAATTTACTCATATTGGATCGATGAATTTCCCGAAATACCTCTGCGATAACATCCTGCATGCCGTGTTTCAAAATGGTGCCACAAAGAATATACAACTGATCTCCCAGTGCATCAGCGACTTCAGCCAGATCGTTATTGCGCGCCGCTTCCAGGTATTCATTGTTCTCTTCCATCATCAGCCGATGTCTGAGTTCTATCTGATCCGTTTCAATTTTCGCTACCGGTTTAAAATTATTTTTTATACCAAAGCTGTTGTGAAATTCCTCTACTGAATCAATAGCCTCCTTTAAGGTGAATTCTTTGTTCATTCTTCGTTATTTTGAAACTAAAATATACATATTTACTTGAAGTTTAAAGATAAAAACATAATTTTACTCAAAGGAGTTCTGTGGGACAAACAGAATGAAAAAGATAGTACTTATGAAATTGAATTTATCCCTTTTATCGTTTGCATTTTTCATTCTTCATCTTTTTACGGTTAGATCACAGGATTTTTTTCCCCCGATATCGAATTATACCTCCGAACAATATAGTCATGAATTTTCACCGGATAACCACGGAATCACTCAGGATAATCTGGGAATCATGTATTTCGGAAATACGGGACACATTCTTTCCTTTGACGGGACGAAATGGCTGAGCATTGAGGTTGTTCCGGCGCGTGTTACCCGTTCTCTGTATACCTCGAAAAAAGGAATTATCTATGCCGGTGCAATGGGAGATTTCGGTCGATTGCTGATAGACAGCACAGGATCATATTATTATCAGTCGCTTGTAGATTCGCTGCTAAGGGCTGATTATCCTTTTACCGATATCTGGACCATTTTGGAAACCCCGAAGGGAATTTTCTTTCACAGCCAGGAACAAATTTTTCGTTTTCATGATGAACGTGTAAGCGCTATACCTATGCCTTCTACGGCTCATACAGTTTTTGCAGTTAACGGTGAACTCGTTGCGAGAATGCGTGACATTGGCCTGATGCGTTGGTCCGGTGAAGAATGGATAAAAATTACAGGCTCCGAGGATTTTGAGATCTATGCAGCGTTTGGAATTGTTCCTTTGAGCAATTCAAACGATCACCTGATAATCACTCAGGAAATAGGTATGTATCGTCTGAAAAGCAACTGGAAAGTAGAAAAAATCGAAAGTGAGAACAACGAATATCTCAATAAGCTGTTGATCTTCGGAGCCAAAAAGATTAGTAAGAACAAAATTGCGTTGCAGACCTTTGATAAGGGATCCGTAATCATCAGCGAAAACGGAACTGAAATAGGCCGAATAAATAAGCGTATGGGTTTAAAATCCAACGAAGTCAAGAATCAGTTTGTGGATATTGACGGTAACCTTTGGCTTAGTCTCGGAAACGGCCTTGCGCTGGTCAATCTGCATTCAAGGCTTTCGTATTTCGGGGAAAATCAGGGCCTGATAGGAGGAGTGAAATCCGTTATAGAAACTGAACACAATGGCGAATCAAGTTTATATGTTGGTACTCACGAGGGGCTCTTCAGGATCAACCAAGAGAATCAGTCGCTGGATAAGATCTATGAAAAGATAACTGAGATTCCCTACACTGTATGGAGTTTGAAACAAATTGGAAAAATGCTTTTCATTGGGACAAGCGAAGGGTTATACCGTTTAAATCTTGAGCAGAAAAGTGCCAAACCGGAGCGACTGAACCGGCAAAACATCAATGCTTTATATTACGAAAAAGAAAAGGACTTTTTAATTATGGCCGGCAGTCAGGGTCTTCAGGTGATCAATCCGACTTCTCAAAAGATTTTATACACTTACAAGGCTTCTTTTTCAACGGTTACCAATATTGAGAAGCAAAAATACAAGAATAAATTATTTTACTGGACAGGTCTTCACAGTCAGGGTCTGCTCAAATTAATTTATTCCGATGGTACCTTCAGCGTTGATTTCTTCAGCGGAGAAAGTTATGGATTCCCTGACGATCATATCCTGGTTCCGCAAAAAATCGGCAATAAAGTTCTTTTAGGAACCACTGTTGGAATATTAGGTGTAGAACATGTAGAGGTCGACGACGAAGTTCATACGGTATTTATGCCCGAAAATGTGGGTGACAGTACTTTTTCCAAGGCCTTATTCTATTTGACGGAGGATAAAAACCACATCTGGTATTGTCTGGATAACGATGTAGGGGTTTATGACAAGCGTGAAAAGACGTATATCAACCGGCCTTTCTGGGGAATAAAAAAAGGCAGGGTAAATGTTCTTTATAAACCCGAAAAAAGCAACTATCTGTGGATAGGCGCGACCGAAGGACTTATCAGGTATGATATCAAAGGAGATATTCCATATAAAGAAGAGTTTAACACCCTGATACGGAAGGTAGAAACCAAGGAAGGAAAACTCGTTTTCGGTGGGTATCCAAATAATAAGCTTCCAAAGGCGACGCTTGAATACGAAAAGAATTTGATACAATTTTCATTCAGTGCACCGTATTTTGAGGATCATCAACCTATCGAATACAGTTATCATCTGAAGGGTTATAATGATAAATGGTCTGAATGGTCAGAAAAGACCGAGGTTGAGTTCAGTAATTTACCGGAGGGTGATTACGAATTTATTGTTAAGGCACGAAACGTTTATCGTCAAGAAGCCGAACCTGCTAAATTCTCTTTTACGATCCTTACACCCTGGTATCGTTCCACTGCTGCTTACACTGCCTATGTGCTTGTATTCCTGATCATACTATTTGTCGTTGTAAGAATTAGTATTTATCAGCTGAAAAGACAAAACAAGCGACTTGAATTGGCTGTGAAAGAAAGAACGAAGGAGATTGAGGAAAAAAATCACCGTTTGGAAGATCAGAAATCCAAAATCTTACAGCAAAAAACCGAAATTGAGGATAGTATCAATTATGCCCAGCGAATTCAGGAGGCCATTCTTCCCATCAAATCAGAAATGAAAAAACACCTTGATGACTCATTCATTATGTTTTGGCCGAAGGATGTTGTCAGTGGAGATTTTTACTGGTTCCATCAGTTGGGCAGCAAGTCTATTGTGGTTTGCGCCGATTGTACGGGACACGGAGTACCCGGAGCTTTCATGTCGATGATTGGAGTCGATAAACTGAACGTTTGTGTGGGTGAAAAAGGCATTACTTCGCCGGACAAAATACTGGCATTTTTGAATGAGGGCATTAAACAGTCCCTCCGTCAGGATTCAGGAAAAAAGGCTACCAGAGACGGCATGGATGCCGCAATTATTACGATAGATCACAGTACGGGAAAAGTTGAATATTCCGGAGCTAACAGGCCACTTTGGTACGTTCAAGGGGGTGAATTATTTGAGATTAAAGCGACAAAAGTAGCGGTGGGAGGATTTACCCCAATCGATCAGGTGTATGATTTGAATGAATTAATAATTTCGGAAACCACGCATTTCTACATGAGTACAGACGGTTATGCCGACCAGTTTGGAGGACCGAAAAACAAGAAATTCAAGGTAAAAGCGATGAAAGAGCTGATCATTGAACATTATGAGAAACCCATGGAGGAGCAAAAAGTTATTTTTGAGGATGAAATGACCAAATGGAAAGAGGGTTATGATCAGGTTGACGACATTTGTTTTATGGGTGTATTAATCCGAAAATAAAAAAAGCCCCGAAAAATCGGAGCTTTATGTTTTACATGGAGAATATTACTTTTTCTCTGGCTTTTTAATTTCTTCCTTCTTTAAAGCGGCCTTTTTTTCAGGATAGGCAACTTGTTTTCTTACAGGCTCAACCGGTTTTTTTTCAACCTTTTGAGTTTTTTGTTCCACTTTAGGAGTTTCTGCTTTCTTTTCAGTTACTTTCAGTTCTTTATTGGCCGGAAGTTTTTCAATTTTCTCTTTTTTAGTGAGTACTGGTTTTGATTCACCCTTGGTTTGCTGACCGTAAGAGATGGCAGAAATTCCGAGTATCAAGGCAGCTAAAACAAATCCTTTTAAAATTATCGTTTTCATGGCTTAATTTTTTTTAAGTTTATAGTTCGCAAAAAATCAATAAGTATGCCAAATATAATACATGTCGGGGATTAATTTCTTATATGCCTTTGTCATTGGCCTCCTTTTAGGAAGTATTAACAGTCTTTACTGGTATAAAAAAGGATATCGAGGGGGCAAATTGTTCTTTTTGGGTACTATTGCATTTTTCGGGATTGTTGTACTATTAATGAAATTATTTCTGTAAAAATGAATGCTGTCAAAGATCATTTATTTGCCTTGAAAAGGTCTTTCGAACTCCTGATTAAAGGACATTTTCTTTTATTTTTCCTCCCGGGTGTAGTAATCGCAATCCTTTTTATCATGTATACTCAAGGATTGAAATCTGCTAGCGAATCACTGAACTTTGTTTCACATATACCGTGGGTAGGTAATTACATGCAGGGAGCAGTAGATACGGTATTCGGTTGGATTGAAGGGATTTCCATTTTCATATATCAGTTCACCATAATAACCTTACTTTCTCCTTTTCATACGGTACTTAGCGAACGGGTGGATGAAAAAGAAACAGGCATTAAGTTTAAATCGGGTTGGGAAAAATTCTTTACTGACCTTCTCCGAACCATCGGAATAGCCCTTCTCGGGGGAATTATTTATATGTTCGTTAAATTAATCTGGTGGTTATTTTCCTGGAGTCTCGGACTCTCGTTTCTCGACCCTTATATTTCGTTGATCGTATTAGGTTTTTTCACGGGATTTAACAGCTACGATTATTCGCTTGAACGTTACGGGGCTTCTGTGGGGAAAAGCTGGGTCTATGCCTTTAGTCATCCACTTTACATGATTATTACGGGAGTAATTTTTTCTCTGCTGTTAATGATCCCGTATGTTGGAGTAGTAATTGCACCGGTCATATTGACAATGGTAGGTACACTCTGTTATTTGCGCATTGAACAACGAAAAAAGGCCAAACTGACACAAACCACCTTGGCAGAAAAGGATTAATCTCAGTTATCAGCTACGAGGTAATCGCATTTCTCCCAGATCAGTTCATCAAAGATCAGCAAGGCCGCAAGAGCTAATTGCGTATAGTTTTGAGATGCATTTCTAAATTGCCCTGCTTCGGTCTGCCACATTTCAGTTATCAAAGGAAGTCCTCCTTCCAAAGGATCAATTTTTTTAATTACTCCAGCAACGTTATAGGCACCTGCGTGATATATATGGAGTACGAAAAGTCTAAACCATAGATCATGCTCCCGAAAAGCGATTCCTTGTTCGGTTAGAATTCTGCGCGCTTCAGGCAAACAGGTTTTAGAAATCAAACTACTCGCTCCTTGAGCCGAACGAACGAAGTCCTTACGCTCATCAACGTATTTGTTTACTTTCAGACCGTGTGTGCGTGCAACGGAAGGCATGAGCTGAAAAGGCCCATAAGCTCCGACACTCGATTTTGCCAGTTTTCCCGGGCTCTCAATCATCAAAATTGCTTGTGCATACCAGGGGTCGACACCTTCTTTTTCAAAAACCTCAACACCTTTTGCAACAGAAGGAAGAACCTTTTCGAATGCATAAAAATCACTTTTGCCGCTAGTCATATAAATCTTATCTTCTTCCGTCAAGCCGTGCGCCGTTCTAATTGAATCCCTGAAATATTCTTTTTCATCGTCAGATAGACGATTCCAATCAGCAATACTCATTTTTTTAACCACTGTTCTGGTTTCTGCAATATTTATCAGACAAGAATCCGGAGAAAGCGTCATCACTGTTTTCCAGAAGAGAGGCTGAGCTAGTTTATCCCATCTCTCAGTAAAAATTGAAGAATTATCAATGTAGGATACATCGGTGGAATCATTGAGATGTCGGACCTCAATTACCTGACTTTTCCAGGGTTTAGAGATGGTATCTGACGGGTTTCCGAAAAGTGCGGCGGAAAACATTATAAGTGCAGAACTTAAGATCGTTTTGAGCATGGTACAAAAAATGGGGTTCGTACAATATTAACGAAAAAAAGCTCAGGTCGTTACAGTTTTCAAAGTTTCTTTTACTAACATCAGAGCGTGATTAAGTTGTTCCTCTGTTGTAAGTCCCGAATTATCAACTACTATGGCGTCGCTCGTTTGGATCAAAGGACTTTCTTTTCTTTTCGAATCCATTTCATCCCGTTTTTCAAGATTGGTCTTTACCTGATCATAAGTAATATCCTCCCCTTTCTCTATCAGTTCGTCCAGCCTTCTTTGGGCCCTGATCTCTGGTTTGGCAGTAAGGAACAATTTCAGTTCGGCATTCGGAAAAACCACAGATCCTATATCCCTTCCATCCATAACTACGCCTCCGGATTCTCCCAAGGCTCTTTGAAGTTTAACCAAATGTTCACGAACTTCTTTGATTGTCGCCACAGGACTAACCACATTAGACACCTTAATATTACGGATCTGATCTTCTACATTTTCACCGTTCAGGTATAGATCAGCCTTGCCGGGAGCAGTATTTTCGAAATGAATATCGATATTGTTTAGGTTAGCGATAATCTTTTCCTTATCAATAGATTCTTCAGTAACCCATCCGTTTCTCAGAGCAAAAAGAGCAATCCCCCTATACATTGCTCCCGAGTCCACATAAATATAACCCAGCGATTTAGCAAGTGCCTTAGCAAGCGTACTTTTTCCGCAGGAAGACCATCCGTCGATTGCTATTGTAATTTTCTTCTTCATTCGCAGCACAAAGTTAGGAATTATCTCTTGTTTCGCTCATGAAAATATTCAACCGCCTTTCTGACCGATCCGCGTGAAAGAAGTAAATCCCTCGCCTGATCAACTGGGATTTTACAGGAGTCAGCAACCATTTTTGCTCCTCTTTCCACCAATTTTGCATTACTGAGCTGCATATCCACCATTTTATTCCCTTTCACATGACCTAGTCCTATCATCAAAGCGGTGGAGATCATATTTAAAATCAGTTTCTGGGCAGTACCGGATTTAAGCCGTGTGCTTCCTGTTAAAAACTCAGGCCCCACAATCGGAACAAGGGGATGTTGGGCACATTTGGCCAGTGGACTTCCGGGGTTACATGTTATTCCTGCAGTAAGGTTTCCATTTGAATTCGCCTTTTCAATAGCCCCCAGCACATAGGGAGTAGTTCCGGAAGCAGCTATACCTACTACCACATCATTTTTTTGTAAATCATGTTTTTCAAGATCTTTCCAACCCATCTCGGGATCATCTTCTGCCCGCTCAACAGCTTTTCTGATGGCAGCATCTCCACCGGCAATCAGGCCGATCACCACACCGTGATCCACACCAAATGTCGGAGGACACTCAGAAGCATCCACGACACCAAGTCTGCCGCTCGTACCGGCACCCAGATAAAACAATCTTCCACCGGACTTCATTTTCACTAAGGCTTCAGATACAAACTTCTCCAGTTCAGGAATGATCTTTTCAACCGCAAAAGGAACCGATTTATCCTCTTCATTCATTCCTCTGAGAATTTCTGCGGGAGATAATTTTTCCAAATCGTTATAACGGCTATCCTGCTCGGTAATTTTTTCCACGAATCATATAATTATTCAATCAAAGGTAAAAATAATCACTATGTTCTATCAACGAAAGGAAACTTTCAATCAATAATTAGTACCGTTTAAAAGAAAAGTGAAAATCAAGGGGAAAATTCAACTAATTTTATAGGAGCAGCATTACAGTTGTTTTTTCATAAATAGTTAGTTTAGTTGGTGGAAAAGTCTGGTTCTTGTGCAGTGTATCTTCGGGTTTAGGTTACATCGGCACAGGGATCAGACTTTCTTCTATCCCATTAAAAATGTTTATCAGAAGCTTTTTAGCTTCAGTATAACAATTGCTTTTTCGAACTGTTTTTCCAGCCGGCTCTGCTCTCGTAATCGGCAAAAAATATTTTCAGATCGGCCTGACTCGCATATTTCACAAAAAAAATAGTCTTATCTGCCCTGCTTTCGTAATCTACAAAGAACCATTTACCTTCATTTCCTTTAGCACGGCTTTCGTAATCCACTTTATATACGACTAAATCGGCCTGGCTTTCGTAATCTACCACGAACACCTTAATATCGGCCTGACTTTCGTATTTCACCGAATAAACTTTCTGTGCCAGTACCCCCTGAAACTGAAACATCATTAAAAACAAAACACCTAAACCCAAATTTTTCAAAATCATAATCTCCTATTTAAACAGTTGAATTAATTCTCTGGAAGTTAAATAATTATATCGCTGGATTCAAAATTAAAACAAAAATCCAAGAAATCTATCCGTCGGATTACTTTCTTTACTTGAAAATAGCCTTATTTTTGCGCTTTTTAATAAAACAGCTATGAATTTTAAAATTACTCCACCCTGACAGGTTAGCATCTTAAACAAATCGCTTGTCTTACATCCAATCAGTAATTTAAAATTCTTTCAATGAAAAAATATTTCAATCTGTTTGACCTCAACCAAAAGGTCAATTATAAAACGGAAGTTTTATCAGGTCTGACAGTGGCCATTGCATTAGTTCCTGAAGCCATCGCTTTTGCATTACTTGCAGGTCTTTCTCCTTTAACCGGACTCTATGCAGCGTTCAGTATCGGACTCATTACTTCAATACTGGGCGGACGTCCGGGTATGATTTCTGGAGCAACAGGTGCAGTTGCCGTAGTTTTTATAGGAATGATCCTGGAAATAAAATCAAAACTTTCCGTTGAAGATGACCAGATCGTTCAATATATTTTTGCTACCGTGATATTGGCCGGAATCATTCAGATTCTGGTCGGTTTGCTTCGACTCGGTAAATTTATTCGACTTGTTCCCCACTCCGTGATGTTTGGATTTGTCAATGGTTTGGCCATAGTTATTTTCATGTCTCAGCTGGAATATTTTAAAACACGGAATCCAAACGGAGAACTCGAATGGATGTCGGGCACGGCCTTATTAACCATGTCCGGACTCGTGCTGTTAACCATGTTGATCATATGGGGGCTTCCGAAAATCACCAAAATAATACCGAGTTCACTCGCCGCGATCCTAACAATCTCTTTATTAACCATCGGCTTAAACATGGATGTTTCGACGGTTCAAGACATCCTCGGTGGACGATCCATTGAAGGTGGTTTTCCGCCTTTTAATATTCCCCATATTCCATTCACCTGGGAAACCTTCATGATTATTTTACCTTACGCCGTGATTATGGCCGGAGTAGGTCTGATTGAAAGTTTACTGACGCTCAACCTCATCGACGAGATTACTCAAACCCGGGGAAGAACGAATAAAGAATGTATCGCTCAAGGAGCTGCAAATACCGTTACAGGCTTTTTCTCAGGGATGGGAGGTTGTGCAATGATCGGACAAAGCCTTATAAATATTTCTTCAGGTGCAAGAGCGAGACTTTCAGGAATTATAGCTGCATCGGTTCTACTGCTGTTCATTATGTTCGGTTCTGAACTCGTTGTTCAGTTACCCATGGCTGCTTTAACCGGACTGATGTTTATGGTATCCATCGGTACTTTTGAATGGGCCAGTCTTAAAACCTTCAATAAAATGCCCCGAACAGACATTATCGTTATGCTTGTTGTGATGTTTGTGACGGTATTTTTACACAATCTAGCCCTCGCTGTGCTTATTGGTGTAATCATCTCGTCTCTGGCCTTTGCCTGGGAAAATGCAGTAAGAATTCGTGCCAGAAAACGAATAGATGAAAACGGTATCAAGCATTATGAGATATACGGTCCGCTTTTCTTTGGGTCAGTTTCCACATTTCAGGAGAAATTTGATGCTGCAAATGACCCGGAAGAAGTGATTATTGACTTCTCAGAAAGCAGGATTGTGGATATGTCGGGAATTGAAGCCGTTAACAGAATTACCGAAAGATATCAGAAATACGGTAAAAAGATTCATTTAAAACACCTGAGTTCGGATTGCAGGAAGCTATTGAAAAACGCAGATAAAATCATTGAGGTTAATGTCCTGGAAGATCCGACTTACAAGGTTGTTGCTGACGAACTCGCGAATTAAAAGAGCGCTATCAGTTCGTTCAGTTCATCGATCTTATACCTGAAGTGAGGAATGTTTTTACAACAGTCGGCGATCTCAATGAGATAATGCTTTACAACCACGGTATTTGGGGTTGGTTCAAACTGCTCCTTGGCTAAATGCATATTCCTCGATCTGAAAATCCGCATTAGTCTTTTGGGATCAACGATGATACCCCGGTTACTTACACTGATATAAAAAAGTACTCCATTGTTGTTTATCCCCCAGTTGAGCATTTCCAGAATGTTATTCCTGTCCTGGAAAGCCAGAATAAATGATGGTGAGGGTTCGATGACACTCACACCATAAATGGGAAGATCGAGTGACTGACCAATAATGCTGTAAATCAGTCCAAGTGCGGTTTCTGATCCCTCTCTTGACTGCAGGACTGCATTGATGAAAAAGTCGTGGGGCGATTGCTCCGCAAGGTTCGTCCTTTTGAAATCAAAGTGATCGAAGAAAATTTTGTTGAATATTTTGACTTGTTCAAAGCTCGTTTGACGAGGATTAATTTCAATCCAGATATCCTTTTTAATTGTGAGGAGGGATTTGTTCAGAGCGTCAATGGTGAGTTCCGGATACTGATATTTACACACCAGAAAAACTCCTTCCAAAAGATTTTTGTCTTCAGAATCTATCCATCTTTTTAAATCCGCCTTCAGGTTCTGAAACTCAATATAATGAATGATTTTCGCCAAACGTTCAGACTTCGCCGGATTATCCAGGTATCGATTCTGTAATTTTTCGAGCTGAGGTAACGCTGCACAACCCTGCTCCACTATTTTTGAATGGACATGGGTCGCAATGCCCTCATCAGGGTCATCGATCAGTTCGACAAGCGCGTTTATTGAAGTGTTAATCCTCACACTACAAAAATAGGTTGCTTAGAAGGCGTTTTTTTCGGAACAGTCCAGTTCTTTTAAAGAGTACAGTGTTAATTTCAGACAGATGCTACTGATGAAAGGCTTCCTAAGAGCTGAATAGCAGGTGTTTAATTGCAAAAACAACCAATAAAAAAGGGGGATAAATGCGTTACATTTATCCCCCTTTTTGCTAAACCATGCTAAAACTATAAAACCCAATTGCTTCAACTATGAAATGAAACAATTTCTGCAACAAATTTAAATACTCTTTTTTAAACAGAGCGATAAAAACAAATATTTAACAATTTTTTTATATTGAGTGTGAACGGATTTTCACTGTTAACCCAGTCCCACATCGAGCATCATCATGACCACGAAACCCAAAATAAAGCCCATCGTAGCAATGTCAGTGTACTTATCCCTTTGTGTTTCAGGAATAACCTCTTCGACCACTACATAGATCATGGCACCGGCAGCAAAAGCAAGCGCATAAGGAAGAATCGGTTCGAAAAATGCAACCGCTAATGCTCCCAAGACACCGAATATCGGTTCTACGATGGCCGACATTTGTCCGTACCAGAAACTTCGGAATCTTGATGCTCCTTGTCTCCGCATGGGCATGGAAACCGCTATTCCTTCCGGAAAATTCTGAATTCCAATACCAATTGTGAGCGCTACAGCCGTAGCAATAGATGCCTCCGGAATACCGGCAGCCACTCCGCCGAACATAACTCCAATAGCCAGACCTTCAGGAATGTTGTGAAGAGTTATCGCCAGAAATAAGAGTGTACTTCTTCGCCAGGGTGTTTTAATTCCCTCCTTTTCGCTTTCCTTAAAATTAATGTGTAAGTGAGGTAAAATCTGATCCAGGCCATATATAAAAAAGGCACCCAGTGAAAATCCTACGGCTGCGGGAATTACCTTTATGAAGCCTTCGCCCTCACTCATTTCAATTCCCGGAGCCAGCAAACTCCAGAAACTAGCTGCCACCATTACCCCTCCCGTGAATCCGAGCATACCGTCGAGCAGGGCCCTGTTCATCCCTTTGAATAGAAACACGAAGGACGCGCCAAGTGCCGTTAATCCCCACGTAAATAATGTGGCATACAGTGCAGCAAGAACCGGATTTATTTCACTGAAAAATGATATAATTGCATCCATGGATTTTAAATTAACTGAACCGTAATATTTGTAGCCGCGGCAGACGAAAGACTCAGCTTCGAATCGTTCAGTTCTACCTCCAGTGAATCATCAAACTCAAATTTCTCCGTTACTTTTAGTTTAGTTCCTAAGTTGATCCGGTGTTTGTCCAAATAGCGAAGGAAAGAAGGAGATCCGTCGGCCACACCGATCACAACCGCTTCCGTGTGGAGGTTCAGTTCATACAGTTTGCAGCTCTTTTCTCTCCTGACAATCTCGCCGTTACGATCCGGAATAGCATCACCGTGAGGATCAAATTTCGGAAAATCCAAAAATGCCTCCAGCTGATCGGTTAACTTTGTCGAACGGATGTGTTCCAGCTGTTCTGCCACTTCATGAACCTCATCCCAGCCGAATTTTAACTTTTCAACCAGAAAGGTTTCCCACAAGCGATGTTTTCTAATCGTTTTCAAAGCCGTTCGTTCTCCCTCAGCCGTGAGCTCGCACCCCTTATATTTCTTGTAGGAGATTAAGGATTTTTCAGCGAGTTTCTTTACCATATCGGTTACCGAACTCGCTTTCGTCTCCATCTTGTCGGCAAGGTCGTTGGTAGACACGGGCGCACTCGTTTCTTCCTGCAAGGCAAAAATAGCCTTGATGTAGTTCTCTTCGCTTTGGGTTAAATGCTCTTCCATCTGATTCAAATTCCAGAGCAAATATAAATTTATTTTTAGATAAGTCTAAATATTGATTTCGATTATTTAAAGGAATAGTTGACCAATATGTAATCGAAAAGCAATAAGTCTAAAAGTAAATCACCTAACATCAATGGATTAACACCTATAAAAACCGGTATTTGCACGGAATAAAGATAAAACACCATCCATCCTGAACAATATCGAATTACTCATGCATAAAATGGTGTATCCAACGAACAAATCGATGTTTCCCATGAATGATTTCATGTTTCCAACGCATGATATCGTATTTACCACGAACGAATTGATGTTGCCCACGAATGATTTCATGTTTCCCATGAATGATTTCGAGTTTCCCACGCATGATTTCGTGTTTCCAACGAACGAATTGATGTTTCCAACGCGTGATATCGTATTTCCCACGAACGAATTCATGTTTCCAACGCATGATATCGTATTTCCCACGAACGAATTCATGTTTCCCGCGCATGATTTCGTGTTTCCAACGCATGTATCGTTTTAGCACATGAGAGCTTTACAGCAGCTTGCGGAGATAACTATTGTTTACCGGCTATCTCGCGGATTTGCCCGTATAGTATGCTCAAACTCCCGGCTACCTTAAGCAAACTCCGCAAGTTCCATCCAGCGATCGCTTTTGTTTTCGATCTCTTTGACAACTTCAGAAAGGCGCTTACTGACTTCTGTTAATTTTTCCGCACTTGCATCCGGACTTGAAAGCACTTTGGTTAACTGCTCCTTCTCTTCTTCCAGTTTCATGATCGCCTCATCGAGCGACTCAAATTCGCGCTGTTCCTTGAAAGATAATTTGCGTTTTTCTTCCGTTTTTTTTGCTGCTTCAACGGCTGCCTTTTCCTTGAGTTCAACAGCTTCTTTTTTGGCTGTCTGGCGCTTTTCTTCCTGCTCTTCCCTTTCGATTAGTTTTTGCTGTGCCCGATAGGCGGTATAATTTCCGATGATGTCTTTGATTTCACCTTCTCCTTCGAAAACAAAAATATGGTCAACCATCTTATCCATAAAGTACCTGTCGTGTGATACTACCAGCAAGCACCCCTGGAAATTCTTTAAATAATCTTCAAGTACACTCAGCACGAAAATATCAAGGTCGTTGGTAGGTTCATCCAGGATTAGAAAATTAGGATTCGCCATCAGGACCTTCATTAACTTTAAGCGTCTTTTTTCACCTCCACTCAGTTTACGCACGAAATTGTAATGCATGCTTCGCGGAAAGAGAAATTTTTCCAGGAATTGAGCAGCAGACATTTCCCTTCCTTTCGAGAGCGGTATATATTCTGCGACCTCACGAATCACATCAATCACCTTCATGTCTTCGTCGACCTGAATGTTCTCCTGAGAATAATAACCAAAAACGACTGTATCGCCAATCACAATCTTTCCGGCATCCGGTTTCTCCTCCCCCATAATCATTTTCAGGAAGGTGGATTTACCCGCTCCATTAGGGCCCACGATTCCAAGCCTTTCTTGTCGTTTGAAGGTATAACTGAGCTTATCTACAATTTTCTTACCCGGATAGGATTTGGAAATATTATGAAGTTCGAGAATTTTCGTTCCCAAACGTTCCATTTTCGTGTCCAAATGCAACTCTTCCTTCTCTAAATTCTGAGAAGCGACTTTCTTGGTTTCGTAAAAACTGTCTATCCTTGCTTTCTGTTTGGTACCTCTTGCTTTCGGTTGTCTTCGGATCCATTCAAGCTCTTTGCGCATGTGGCTCCTTGCCTTATTCACCGTAACGGCATGCTGTTCCTCACGCTCTGCTTTTTTCTCCAGGTAATACGAGAAATTTCCTTTGTATCGGTAAAGTGTTGCATCTTCCAGTTCGAAAATGGTATCCGTAACCACCTCCAGAAAATAGCGGTCATGCGTCACCATTAAAATCGTAGACCGCGATTTGGATAAGTATTCCTCCAACCATTCGATCATATCCAGATCCAGGTGGTTCGTTGGCTCATCCAGAAACAAGAAGTCAGGTTCGGCAATCAACACCTTTGCGAGCGCAACTCTTTTTCGCTGTCCTCCACTTAAGGTTGAAATCGGCCTGTGAAAATCATCAAACTTCAGTTTGGAAAGGATTTGCTCTACCGCGGCATCCAGATCCCACGCATTGAGTTCGGATACTTTTTCAAACAAATCGGCCATGGCTTCTTCGTCATTGTTTCTCACAGCCTTGCTATATGCCTTAAATACATTTAGTTTGGGAAGATCATGATCGAAAACTTCTTCGTATATGGTATTGGTTTCTTTCAATTTATCCGCCTGCTGCAAATAAGCAATGGATATATCATTGCGAAACACCACGCGTCCGTCATCAAAGGTTTCTTCGCCTACCAGGCATTTCATCAAGGTAGATTTCCCGCTGCCGTTTTTGGCAACAAGTCCTACTTTCTCGCCTTGGTCTATTCCGAAAGACAGGTTTTCAAAAATCGTACGATCCCCGTACGTTTTGGTCAGATTTTCAACAGATAAAAAATTCATTAACGGATACGGTCTATGGATTGAATCAGGCGCAGATCCCGGCGTATGCCTATGTTGGCCAGAAATGAGAATGCCGTGGCTATAACGATGCAGTAAAAACCAAGCCCTAGGATGGTGGTAACAGCATATGCGTCGGCATACTTTTCAACATCACCCTTGATCAGGTAATAAAAAATAACCGCGGCAATGAAGGTGAATAAATTCAGTACAAATAACAACCTTCCAAACTTAAGCTGCCGTTTCAAATTTTTGTAACTCATGATTACAACTACGCACAACATTGAAAGGATTATAGTCAACGAATAAAAAGGGAAATAAAAGGTTGGAATTTTACCGGTGTTTTCCGGTACTTCGTCCGAACCAATGCTGTCCCTGATCAGTTCCAGATCGGCTGAAGTAGGCTCTCCCTGAGTAGCTACCGTTTTCTGAATACCATAGACATTTGCATCGCTTTCGAGCACAAAAACGTCGGGTTTCAGGATCATGGTTTCAAAAACGTTCGTTCCAATGGTTAGCACAATGAGCGCCGCAAGGGTGAATAATAAATAAAGGGTTTGTATTCGTTGTAACATCACTAATTTTATTACAAAGATATTGAAGAAGTGCGAATGATTAGTTAAAAAGGGAAGAATATTAAAGGTTGAGGTATTTTGCAGGGAAGGTTCCAAAGGCCATACGATGAAATCTTAGGAGCTTAGGGTTTAAAACATCCTTGAAAACATTTAACACCTCGTTACTTGTAAGAACAAAACTTATATCTATTTTAACCTCAATGCATTTAAGACTAATTGACACTATTGCACCGAAAACACTACATATCACTACCTAACAACCCACTTTTGACTTCTTTTGAAAGGCTCAAGACTTCAGATTAATTATGTACAACCATTTCTTTTTCAGATTATTGTTTCTATATTAGCACCACAGAATAGATTACTTATGAACCGAAACACCTTACACAATGCTACTAACTGCCTTATTTCATATTGGGTTGAATACCCGATTTATCCTTATTTTTCAGCCGGTATTAAGCGATCTACCCCCCCCCCCGCAAATTTATTGCCGAAATAAATAATCTCCGAGGCAAAAGTAAATTATTAGAACCTCCTTAAGCTATAGCTTCTCACGCTAAAGCTATACACATTCCAATTTTTAATAATTTACTTCAATAAAACAAAATGAAACAATTTATAAAAAACATAGGCAAAATTGCCTTATCGATAAGCTGTTTTGGGTTGCTCTCAACGACTACAGTTGCCCAAACAGGAAATCCGGGAAATAATCTTTGGACTTTTCCTCCTAACCAATTCGATCAAGTTAATCTGTCAATAGCACCTTTACCCCAAGGCCCGGATATAGGGGACTATGACGGCGCTCCTTCACAAAATTCGCATAACATAATTAGAGACATGGATGGTAACATTCGATTTTTCGTTGTTGATAATCGTGTTTTTGACAGTGAAGGAAGGTTGATTAACGTTATGCAGAATTTATCTACAGAAGTAAAAGGTGGAGCCGAAACATTAATTGTTCCAGATCCAAACAACTGTCAGCGATATTATATCTTTGCTATCGGAAGAACGGACTACACGACTCTATCTAATAAAGTACCTTTCTATTCGATTTTGGATTTTTCTTTACCGAATGCAAACCCTCTCGTAGAGGGAGATTTATTAATAGGAAGCTTTGGTTCAACAAGTTTCAATATAGTCGATATGACACCTAACTTTTACGAAAGTTTTGGAGCTTTAAGACAAGGTAATGTATTTTTTGCCAGCAGTGAAAAAAGATGTGACAATTCTTATTTAATCTATATTTCTACGGAAGAAGGAATTCACAAATATATTTTAGATGATAATGGTTTTAATTATGATAATCATTACATAGAATACTCACTAGCAGTTCCAAATTCAGAAATGCTAACCAGAAGCGGAATGTCCCTTAGAGAATTATCAAACGGTAATTTTAGAATTGCTGTAGCACATCAGGCTTTTGGACCCAATCAAGGAGATAACGCGGGTATTGGAGTATTCACAGCTCAATTAGATAATAACGGCAATTTAATTTCTTCTTCAGAACAAACGATGTTTTTGGAAGATGACTGTCTTCCATCTTGTTACAATTCGCGAGCATTTGTTCATGGTTTAGAGTTTTCTCCAGGAGGAAATATTTTGTATGTTACCCACCATACTAATTCTAACCACCCGAACCCGCTAGAGTATTTTGATTTTGACAATCCTGGTAGCGGTGATTTACAACCTCTGAATGTTCAAAATGCCAATGAATTTAAAATGTCTCAGATGGAAATAGATATAGATGGTGATTTAGTTCTTGTGACAGAAGAGCGTATTGCTGCTCTTGGAAACCCAAATACTCCGGATCCGAATTATTGGAACCCCGCAAAAATACAGTTTGTAAATGACTATTTACCAAACGACGAATCGCATCAAAGCACGACTATTGCTGAGTTTAGAGGACTTTCTTCTTATATCTTTCCGCAACAAGTAGCAGGAATGGATTATACCGAACATTTAACATCAAATTTAGCTTGCCTCGGAATAACTGATAACAACATTAACCAAGTTTGGTCTCCTGGAGTTAGTAATAATCCTTTTGGCTCATCTAACGGAGATGTTTATATTGATGGGGATTTAATTATTCCTGCCGGCTCGTATATTCAAATAAAAGACATGAACTTTTATTTTACACCCGGCTCTAAATTAATCGTTGAACGAGGAAACGGAAGTTTGCGAGGTGCACGATTAACACTAATTAGAAATACTACTTTAACGGTAGACACTGAATGTTTCATCGATGCCATGTGGAACGGAGTTCAAGTCCAGGGATATAGTAATCTAAACCAGGATTTATCTACTTCTGGTAAACAGGGTTGGTTTAGAATGTACAACAATTCCAAAATTGAACATGCTTATATTGGGGTTGCTACTACCATTTATTCTAGTCAAAGTGCATATCCCTATCGACCTGGATTAGGTCAATCTGGGAGTACAGGTGGAATTATAGAAATTTCGAATAGTACCTTTCATAATAATGAGAGAGATATACTCTTATCAGGTTATATAGCACCAAACGGGCTTGATAATCGATTCAGCGTGACTAACACTGAGTTTAATACAGATGGGGTATTAAATGATCCTTCAGCCTATCCAATTGCACATGTCACTACCTTTAATAATGTAGGGGTAAAACTATTCGGTAACGATTATATAAATTATACTCCTGATTTATATAGTTTCAATCGTCAAGGTATTGGTGTTTTATCTTTTAATTCACAAATAAAGATAAAAGCAAGATGTGCAGGTCTTGTTCCCGTAGGGACACCTTGCACTAATTTTGATCAAAGTTTTTTCCGTGACCTAACCTTCGGTGTATATTCTTTTTCCAGTATTACCGGTCGTAAAACCACCGTTGACCGTAGCATTTTCAAAAATAATTATTTCGGAATATTACTTGGAAACATCGATTATGCTGAAGTAACCCGAAATGAATTCGAAGTTTATCGTTCAGCTGCTCCAAATGAAACTTTTGCAACTTACGGGGTATACCTATATAGTTGTGACGGTTATCAGGTAGAGGAAAATAATTTCACAGAATATAATGATCCTATCGTTACATCTTCCGGTAACAGTCATGGTGTAATAGTAAATAACTCCGGGTTTGGTGATAACGAAATTTACAGAAATGATTTTGCCAATATAAAAATAGGAGGACAGTCACAAAATATCAACAGCGAACCATATGATTTTTCTTCACCTTATCCTAATAATACTGGTTTACGTTGGAAATGTAACGATTTCAGTCAAGATATCTATGAAGCTGACCTAGCTGTAGCGTCTGGTAGAATTGCTTATCAACAAGGATTTTGTACCAGTCCAAACTTTGATCTCATAGAAGCTGTTCAGTCTCCGGCAGGAAACCGTTTCAGTCATTCAACCTTTACAACTCAAAATGATATTGCAGTTAATGATGATCCTAATCTTAATCCTCAAATACTCCCTTTCGAGTATTCACATCATGCCGACAATATAACTACTCCACTATATTTTAACACTGATTTTGTGACAACAAGTAGTTGTTTTAACACTGCAAACCAAGTTAATTATGATGAAACCAATTCATGTCCATCAGAGATTACTGATTTATCAGGTACAACTGGAGTCCTTCCATTTCTTAATTTATTTAAGAGTCGTTTAGACTCACTTAAAGAAGTAATATCGAGTAAAGAGGCGTTGATAGACGATAATAGAACGCAGGAGCTTTTAAGTATAATTCAGACTGAAGATGACGGGGTAGTTAAAAACACTTTGCTTGCGGTTTCTCCTTACCTGTCTGATGAAGTGTTGATAGCTTATATTAACTCAAATCCTCCGAGTGGTCATTTAAATCAAGTTATTCAGGCCAACTCTCCTTTATCTGCGGCTGTCTTAGCTGCTTTGGATAATATAAATATACCTAACGGCATAGCAAATCAGATCAATAGTGTCCAGGGAGGCGAATCGGAACGTGATTATTTAATTACTAGTATAAACTACGATAAAACCGAGCGGTCACTAATGTTGGATAAAATTATTCGACTGGTACTTGAAGATACAATAATGCCCGGTAGACTTGATACTGTTGCGGTATTACTGAAATATGAGTCTGAACAAAGAAGAAAGGAACATCTCTGTGATGTTTATCTTTGTAACAGAGACACAGTGAAATTTGAGGATACACGCTCGAATTTAGAAACCGAGTTCGGCCTTACTAATTTTATTCGTATAGCTGGAATGAACGATATAATCTCTAAAGGGACAGGCGTTTACTGTACTGATACGTTGAGAATTAACAGTAATTTGAGACAAGAGGTTGAGGATGTTGCATATGATCCAAATGACCGTATAAATGCTGTCCATGGTGAGGCTCTACTGTCAGCTTTAGGAGATTCACTGTATTATCCGATAGTAGAACCGTTGTTCGTTAACACTGGAAATAAAATGATGGCGAATGAGAATGATAAACTCAGTAGTCAAATTCTAACTGAAATGAAGTTGTATCCCAACCCTTCCAAAGGATCGATCGTTAATGTAGAAATTGACGGCGAGGTATACAGTAACCCAAAAGTTGAAGTAATAGATCTTACGGGTAAACGCGTTGCTGATTATTCGTTCGATAAAAACAAGGTAAAAATATCGACTTCAAACTTGAAGGCTGGTATTTATTTTGTAAAATTAAATGACGAAGGACGTTATATAGAAACACAAAAGTTAATTGTTCAATAAACAACTAAATAAAAAACAGCCCCTGTGTCCTGATTGATCAGGAAGCACAGGGGCTTAATTGACAAAATGAATTTGTTCCGTTTTACCATATTGCTTTTAATTATTAGTTGTTCTATACAAAGCTCAGCGCAAAAATTGTTTCATCAAGATATATATTATGGTGGGGTTACTGCAGCGGGGTTTAGTACGGGTGTTGGTGCCTGGTGGCCGGAAGACACAATCACCATTCATATAGAACCCGGCAGTACTATTCGCAATGCTTGGATGTTCGTATACAGTATGGGGTATCCAGATGAATTATCCATTGTCTTAGATAATGAACTAATCCTTATTGACACTATACAAGATTTTTTGACCAGCTTTACT
>JAWVYS010000007.1:0-91153 GCA_033722555.1 Brumimicrobium sp. | reverse complement strand
TTTGCACCCGCAAACGAGATTAATAAAAGGTAGCACACCTGATAAATTTTTCGCAGTTGACAAATTGATTCCGTAGCTCAGCTGGTAGAGCAACGCCCTTTTAAGGCGTGGGTCCTGGGTTCGAATCCCAGCGGGATCACTAAAAGCCCGGCTTCTGTCGGGCTTTTTTTATTAAACCCCCCAAAATTTCAGCAAACCACTAAGAAAACCAAAGGTTTTCAAATCACCACAAACACAAAGAAATTCAAAGGAATTTAAAAATCTCGTGTCCTATGTGGTGTCCAAAAGTTATTCATAATTTAGGACACCAAATTGATGTAATTAATTGTTTTACAATAAGTAAATCAATTTTTGAGCTAATATGTTTAGTAAGAAACTACACCAATTATTACCATTTTTTATGAACGCATGAAGTGGTAATCTTATAAATCAAATAAAATGAGTACAAAACAAAAGTTCAACGTTCACTTTTACGCTAACAAAAAGAAAGTAAAAGAAGGTAAAGTTCAATTGTATGTGAGAATTGTAGTTAATCAAAGAAGAGCAGAGTTTGCTACTTCCCATTTCATCGAAGTTAAATACTGGAATGAAAAACAACGAAAAGTTAAAACGTCGCATCAACAGTCACATTTAATCAACGCCTATATTGATAAAACCGTCTACGAGATAAATCAAATAATCTTTGAAGAATCCGCTAAAGGCACCAAACTTTCCAGTAAATATATAAAGGAAAAATATTTAGGTGTAGGCGATACAGCCTCAACCCACAAATCAATTATGGATGCCTTCGATTACCACAACACAAAAATGGAAGAGCAGGTGAAAATCGGTAAAGTCGTGAAAAAGACCCACACCCGTTACCGCATCACAAAAAACAAAGTAGAAGCATTCATGCAGCATCAATACAACCTCGATGACATGCCCCTACCAGATTTGCGCTTGCGTTTCGTAACAGAGTTTAAACAAGAATTGAGAAGATCTTGGTATCATCTATGGTCAAAATCTGAGCAAACTCAAGAGTTATTGAATTATTTGGAAAAAAATCAATCACTAAAGTTTGTGGGTATTGAAAATCAAGCTGGGAATGAATACTGGCTGAGTTTTCCATATATTCTGAAGGAACTGATGGGAAAAGAAGTCTATCAAGGTATAGAATTCGCTGCGTTCAAAGAAAATCTAACCTCCTTTTATAACATCTACTTTTTAGGGAACAACGAATATAATGAAGACTTCGAATTAGTTGATCTTAGGGAAGAATTAAATATTCTTTACAGAAACTCAAGTTTGATAAACAATGAGCACAAAAAGTATTTGCTCCATGGTATTCGCAATATTCAAGGATTCATTAGTCAATTAGAGTTGAACTTTGGCACTTACGAACAACAAAATCAAAGTATCAGTATGCGCGATAGTCTCATGTATGAAAATTTAAAATTTCATCTCAATAGAAATCCAGACGAGAAAATAATTATCTGGACTGCAAATTTTCACGCCGCGAAGAATCTCGATCAAGCAGAATATAAAGAAGGTGATGATTTCTACCAAACGATGAAAACCCTAGGTCATCGTATTTATGAGGACTATGAAAAAGATTTATTTAGCCTAGCATTCATTTCCTCTCAAGGTGAAACAGCTTCGATTTATGATGCTGAGGCAGATCCAATAGTACTCGATGACTCTTGTTGGGAAAACGATATAGAAAGAAATTTGAATTTTGATTACGCTTTTATTGATTTTGCTCTTTTGAAAGAAAAATACGGAGATAATACCGCTTTTAACTCTTGTTTACTTGGGTATAAAAGTAAATATGGGAATTGGTTGTCAATCTTTGATGGTGTTTTCTATATCAAAAATATGGAGAGAAGTTTACCCCTAAATGAAAAATATAAGTAATTAATTTTTTATTTCCTTGCCTTTCTCCAAACTTAACAATCAGGCAATAAAGCTGTAAATTTTACGTAATCAGTAATATAATAACTCTTATGAAGCAATTCTCTGTATTTAAATTTTTCATTTTAATACTCCATTTTGGAATTCACTCTCAAACTGTTGATTTTGATGAAGTAATACCAGCAAATAATATTCCTACTAATGATGTCGAGTTCGATTACACATTTTTCGGAGAAATAGAATTCGCAGATGTTGATAATGACGGCGATTTAGATGTAATTATTTCCGGAGCTGGAAACTATGCATCATATATCAGAAAGATAACTCATTTGTATCTAAATGACGGGAACGGTAATTTTGAATTAATAGAAAACACTCCTTTCCAAGGCGTCCGATTTTCTACAGTGGATTTTGCAGATGTCAATAATGATGGCGCTATAGACGTGTTAATTACAGGACAAAACAATAATGGTGTAGGAGTAGCTGAATTATTCCTGAATGACGGGATTGGAAATTTTCAAATTGTTTTAGGTACGCCCTTCGAACCCATGGCTCATGGAAGTTGTGACTTCGGTGATATTGATAACGATGGTGATCTTGATTTAATCATTTCCGGTTATACTACAAATAATCAAAGAATTTCAAAACTTTACTTCAACGATGGTAACGGGAATTACACTCATGACAGTACTCAAATATTTGTTGGAGTAGAAAGAGGCACTTCAAGTTTTACCGACTTAAATAATGACGGAAATATTGACCTGGTAATTTCAGGGTTTTCTGATACAGGAGTCGTAACTTTAATATATTTTAACGACGGGACAGGCTCTTTTAATCAGGATACAACAAACAGTCTTCAAGGTGTTTATGAGGGAAATGTTGAAATTGAAGATATTAATAATGATGGATATCCTGACATTCTGCTTGTAGGAGCAGATAACAGCCAAGATTTTCATACAAGAATATATATTAATGATGGTAATGCCTTTTTCACTGAAAACACCAATCATTCACTTCCTCCAGTATGGTTTGGAAAAATATATGCTGAGGATTTCAATAATGACGGGGTTAAGGATATTATAATAAGTGGTCAAGACGTCATTTGGCAAAATAATATTACAGAATTATATATCAACGATGGATTCGGAGGGTACGATTTAAACACAGAGTCAAACTTTGAAGGTGTTGCCGCAAGTGATATTGCAATAGGTGATATTGATGGCAATGGTACCCCTGATGTATTAATGAATGGTCAAAACAATAATTCTCATGCTCTTTCAAGACTGTATATCAATAATGGTGATGCAAAGTTTACATGGGCTTCGTGGGTCCTAGGTGATGGACTAGATTTTGGATCATCAGACTTTGGCGATCTAAATGGGGACGGTTACAACGATCTTGTATTGTTTGGTTGTCCCTCTTTAATAACTGATCAGGGAATTACAAATATATTTTTTAATGATGGAGACGGAAATTTCATAAGAGACACCCTTAATCAATTAAAAGGAAACATGCATGGAGACGTTAAATTATTTGATTTCGACAATGATGGTGACAAGGATATATTTTTGATAGGATATGGAGGACCGAACGATGGGAATATTGCAGAACTTTATGAGAATGATGGGAATGGCTTGTTTTCATTAATCTCCAACACACCTTTTGAACCTATGATATTTAGTTCGATAGCGGTTGGAGATATAAATAACAATGGTTTTCAGGATGTAATTATTTGTGGAAGAAGTTCCAATAATGAATATAAAACTGAGTTATATCTAAACAACAATGGAAGTTTTACTTTTGAAAACAATCCGTTTAGAGGAGTTACTCAAGGCTCATTAACACTTGCTGACTTCACTAACAATGGAGAGTTAGATCTATTTATAACTGGATATCATTTATCTCAATCATTTGGTTCTCAGAGGTACAGCAAACTATATATTAATAATGGGGGAACTTTTAACGAGAGCACTACAAGTAGTTTTGAAGGTGTTGCCGCAAGTGATGTAGCAGCAATAGATATAGAGAATGATGGCGATTTAGACCTTTTGGTTTCAGGGTTTAACGGAACATCTGCTAGTTCGCGTTTATATAAAAATGATGGAAGTGGATCTTTTACAGAACTCTCAAATCATAATATATCTAACCTTGAAGAGGCTAAAATAGCAAGTGCAGATTTTTCAGGTAATGGATATAGTGACATTATAATTACTGGTTCAAATAATTTAAGTGAAGTTATAACTGAATTATACTTGACCGATGGTCAAGGAGGTTATTTTTTATATTCGAACACTCCTTTTCAAGCTGTAACTTTAGGTACAGTTGAAGCATTTGATATCAATAATGACAACAAAATCGATATTCTTTTATGTGGCTATCAAAGACATATGTATAGATCTGCACGGCTTTACAAAAATACAACCACTCTTAATTTCAGTGAATGGTCAAACCCGATGGATATTATCAGCGTTTATCCTGTTCCAGCAAATCAAAACATTACTGTAGATTTAAATGATATATCAAAATCAATTCATTCTATTCAAATCATTGACAATTTAGGGCGAATATGTATTAGCAAAAAATTGAAGAATGAAAATTATACAGTAACTATGGATGTTTCAGAACTCAATACAGGATCCTATGTTGTGAAAGTTATCACAGATGAAGAATCCTATTCAAGAAAAATTCTCATAAGCAAGTAAACAAATTTTTCATTTTAATACTATTTACAGTATCCCTGCTACGACATTACATCTTGTGGCTCCATCATCTTCTGTCATGATAGTGTGATAGTTTCATCATTCACCAAAACCCTATTTCCTCTTTATAACCTTCCTCCAAACCCACTTCAAAAAAACAGTAACCAAAAAACTCACAGCCGCACCAACCGCAGCAAGAACAATAGTCTTTAAATAATCCTAGTGATCAGTTCTAGTCCACCTCCGCGAGAAGCGGAACTAAAACACCAAATAACACAAACGTGGTATCTATGGTTCCATCTGAATTTAAACGACCAATCCTAGAAAGGTCAATACCATTATAAGAGTTAAAGCCACCTCCGACTATGATTTTCTCATCATTTTGTAGAACAATAGAATTGACATCAGAATTAAATCCTATTCCACTTCCAAACCCAATATCATCAAGGTTAAAGGTGGAGTCGTTCCCTCCATTTTGAGTATAACCCAAAACTGAAATTAGGGAGAAAATCGTAAAAAATAAAAGTTTTTTCATCTATCTTGTTTTTGTGTATACTGAAAACTACCTTGAGCGAATAAATAGTTCTTTGGTTCATTTTAGTAGTAGTAGTAGTAGTAGTAGTAGAGAACTTGGGAGTCTATTCAAGATATTTATTAATCTTTTAATTCATTGTCCGACTTCAAATACAAACACAAATTTAGTCTTTTTATTTTGAAGCAAAAAATTTATAATACTACAGCCTGCAGATATTGAGCTTTTTAAGTTTAAAATATATGATTTATATTTCCTATATCATTGCACAACCAACTTCCTAAGCTGCAACACCTCTTCATTCCTAAAAAGCTGCACAGCGTAAGTACTAGATGCAAAATTATGTTCAATAAAATAAATGCTCTTCGCTTTAGGGAGTGGAACTCTTTTAACTAATTTACCTTGCGCATCATAAAATAAAAGTTCACTATTTTCTACATTCCCTGTTTCTATAGTTATTAAGTTTCCTTGTTGCACAGGGTTTGGATAAAGATTAAAGAAGTTGTCTCCAATATCACCATAAGTTTCTTCTTCTTGTGAAATTGTTAGATTAAACTTTATTGTATCTGTCTCCTCATTATTACACCCATGAGTAATAAGTGTTACTTCGTAATCTCCTGCGTTTTCATAAGCATACACTATTGAATCAGAATACTCATCAGTACTCAAAGAATCTCCATTCCCAAAATAATAAGTATAGCTGCCTGCATTCATACTATTATTGATGAATAACACTTCATTCCCATCACTTTCATAACTCAACGCTGCTTCAGGTGGGCTTAGGTAGCCTAAACAATTAGTGCGTAATAAATAAGCAAATTGTGAGGGCTCATTATCATTAAAAAAATCATAATTAAACACCTGCCCCCCCATAATCAAACCTCCATCAGGCATTATTTCTAAGTCGTTGATTTGGTATTCTGGATCATTAAACAAATCAATATCATAATAATAAAAATCTCTTTGCCAATTGATATGACCAGTAGATGAAAAATTTAATATTCTAACTGTATTTTTATAATGCAAATTATATTCAATCTCTTCAGTATGTTGATAAGCAGAGATAAAAGTCGTGTCATTAATTTTACGTATTTTTAGAATACTCGAAAATTCAGAAGCTGCAGTATACCAAAAATTACTTAACTGAATACGCCAAACTGTATCCATATTTTCATCTATACGTGAAAGCACTGGCATATATTTAAAGTAATCATTATTAGGAGGGTTTCCAAAAAGTTTTGAATCATAATACTGTAAATAGGTGGTATCATGATCAAAATAAGAACCATATAAAGAGTAGCAGTGTTGTCCATCTTGAAACTGTTCTACATCTAAGATATTACCCTCAGTATCGATTGTTAAAAACTTTTGAATTGCCCAGCTCAAATCGGCGTTACTTGAAGAATAGATGCTTTGCTCCAAATAATGAACTATACATGTGTCTTGACTCTTTTTAATTAAATTTCGACCTAAACTACTTGGTCTATCAGGATGTGAAGTATTTACAATTTTCAAAATATTTTGAATCTCACCCATATAGTTGATTTTCAAAATCATTGTACCTGTTATATCATACTCAGGGCTAGATTGAGTATAGTTTAAATAATTCAAATTCAGTAAATAACTTGAATCATTCAGATGTAATAACTTTGAATAATCAAAAAATTGAATACTGTCTACTGTCCAAAAGTCGCTATACACAGAATCTAAATAGATTTGTCCATCTAAATCATATTCAATAAGTCTGAAGACGTTTCCTAATGCTGATGTACTTCTATAGCAATTCACCAAATTTCCACGGAAGTTAGTGTCTGTATCCACATTGCTGAACATGCTACGTTGTAAGTGTCCCGAATCATTGTATTGAATTATATTTTCATAATCACCATCTTCATTAACAGAACCAAATCTAAAATCCATTCGAGCCATACCTCTTCCAGATCCTAGCGTCAGATAAGGGATAGAATCTTGTACATAAATATCACTTATAATTGAAAATGTATCTATAACTTCGTGATCATACACTTTTTGAAAACCATACTGCCCAAAACTTTGAAAACTAGTAACTAGTATAAAAGCAGAAAGTAATATGATCTTTAGAAGTTTCAAGGGTTATCTAATTAGAGTGAGCTTTTTTTATCAAAAATAGAGGGTTTATCTAGAAACTCAAAAAGTTTGAGTCGAATTTGTTACAAATGATCTAAATATTTGTAAAAACTTAACTTCATAAAATCAGCGGGATCACTAAAAGCGAAAAGGCTCACGCGCAAGCGATGAGCTTTTTTTATTATCTCTCTTTCCTTTACTTAAAAAAGAGCGCGACCAACCTCAACGGCCGATACAACAAGTTAAGACTGTTTCGTTTCGCGCGCCTTTACCTACATACCGGTTCAATAACTTTTTTTATGAAATTCTTTTCCCGTTTTCCTTAATTTTGCACCATGATCAGAGCAATCCGGGAAAATAATTTTTTCAATCTCCTGTGCGGGATATTTGCGCTGTTCTTACTCAACCTCAGTGCTGAAACAATCGACAAAAATCCCTCTCACCTTCCGGAAGATTTGACTGTAAATGACCAGGAGAGTATTGTTGAAATTATTTTGGAGAAAATCCTCGGATATGAAAATGCGATCAGCGAACATGAGGACAACGATACCGGTCAAAGGGGGAAAAAAAGCTCTTTCAAACCGGATCTCGCGTCAATCTTTATACCTGTGGCCGAACCTGTGCAGATCTTGTCTGCAGACCAATCATTTTTTCCCGACCCGGATTTAAAACTCTCACTGGGTTTCCTTAGGATCACTGTTCCACCACCCATTCTTTCCTTTATTTAATGCGATGAGACCTGATGCTTTTTATAAGCATTGTTATTTCAATAATTAAATAAATTAAAGATGAAAAAATTGATTCAAGCTACTGCCTTGACAACGGCAGTGTCCATGAACATATATGCACAGATTTCAAACACTGAAAAAGACAGTATTTACATCGATCACATTGAAGATCATGCCGAACCCGACAAGGTTTTACACGCCGAACCCCTTTATATTGACCTGATTCGAGACCTCGGTGCCCGTAAAGGAGAGAAGGAATGGAACATCGGGCTGGGCATTACGGACAACCTTAAATTTGACTCCTACGAAGCGCTGATAGAATACGAATGGGCCCCGATCAATAGATTAGGGCTGGAGGTTGAACTGCCCTTTACCTTTTATTCACCCATGAATGGAACACTCAAAGATTCGGTACCTTCTCATCGGTTGAATAGTCTCAAAATAGCCGCTCAGTGGTCATTTTTTGTAAATGAACGAATTGCTACTTCAATGGCAATCGGGTATATCAATGAATTTGAACTGTCTAGTTTTAGCCAGTTTGGAAATCCACTGATTCAAGGAAATGTATACAATCCGATCTTTGTAATTGCCAAAAGATGGGGCAACAACTTTCATACACTCGTTTATACCGGCCCCGTGTTGAACCAACATTTTAACACCAATGTGCCGGATATCCAATACGATATGAATACCAGTTTTCATTATATGATCCCGGGAACCCGGAATTTCATTGGAATTGAGCTCAATAAAAGTCTTCACGACCAGATGCTTGAAGCAACGATTCGTCCGCAAATGAGACTAGGCATATCCAACAATCTTCTCGTGGGAATTGTCGCCGGTATTCCTGTGAACAGAAGCAATGAAAGACTAAGTGCATTTCTCAGGTTGATTTGGGAACCCAGGCATAAATAATGAACAGACTCACGGTATCGACGCGTTGGTACCGTGAGTTTACCACCTTTACTGCCTTTGTGCTTCGTTCAATCTCCGGAATGTTCAAATAAACCTATTGCCCTCTATCGAAAGCAGCGTAGGTAAACAAAACCATCTCTCCATAAAGCTACTTCCAAACAGTATCAATTTTTCGTTAATATTTATCAAAGAATTTATCCACAAAGTTGCATCTATCCAACAATCTTTTGCCGGTCGTTTTGGAAGTGACTTTAGTTCAGTCAATTTTTTGCGTCTGGGAGCTGAAGTAATTTTAAGTTATGGAACAGGTAATTCGTATTTGGTGGATGAAAATGAGTATCCATATTATGATGGCGGCATGAAAATCACATAAAAAATTATAAATCAGTGAAATCCCGATTTTAATCGTACCTTTGAGGAATATATATAAAACAATTATAATGAATAACGGAACAGTAAAGTTTTTTAACAACGCAAAAGGATTTGGATTTATCACACCGGAAGATGGTGGTAAAGATGTTTTTGTACACCAAAATGCGTTAACGAATAATATTAACGAAGGAGATAAAGTTACTTACGAAGTTGAAGAAGGCCCTAAGGGTTCTAACGCGATTAACGTAGAGATGGCTTAGTCTTATCTTTAAACATATTTGTAAAAGCCTGTCTGCATTGACAGGCTTTTTTTTGTGGTAAAAAACAGGAGAACATTGGAGCAAACATTAATCAGTCGACTATACAACTCAGCCCAACAACGTCTCGAGGATGCCGAGATTTACAGTGAAAATTGGTCGGAATGGTATAAGACGGTTCAGTCACCGACTGATCCTGGAAACCGGTAGATCATAAAAAAATACCCCGGAAAGATAATTCTTACCGGGATAAGTTATTAGAGGTGGTTTTATAAAATAAAAAATGGTACTTACTGCTCTCCTATTTATTACAGCGTCTAATATTTTACAACCCTTCGCGTTGCTTCAGCTTGATTTGTTCTGATCTTCACTAAGTAGGTTCCACTCGGGATATCACTCATATCTAAAAAGGAATCAGACAATTTCCACTGTCTATGATTAACAAGCCTACCTTGTAGATTGTATACTGAAACGGTTTTTATCTCTTCGTCACTGTTTATATAGAGTTTATCATTCGCTGGATTTGGATAAAGACTCACAATCAGATCTTGTTTTAATTCCGAAATACCCAAACCGGCACCTTTTCGATAAATTTCATTAGCATTGAAAATCAAAAATAGTTCATCGTTGTAATAATGGAAATCCATGGCATATTCAATTCCTGCATTCGATGGCAAACCTACTGTGTCCGGAACAAAATTTACCCCACCATCATAACTGGCATAGATTTCAGGATGACTACCGTTCACGTTTTGATCTGCACCAAAAACAATTTCAGCTCCCTTAGCATTTAGACTTTGAACCATTTGTGAAATCCCAATCCAACTATTTCCAAGAACATTATTTACATGGAGCGTATCCCATGATGCCCCTTCATCGTCAGTATATAGTGAAACATTGTCAAAACCATATTTAGCATTATAATAGATCCTGCCGGTTTCTGAATTTATTTCCAAAACAGTAGGTTGCATTCCCGGAGGGAAACCTGTTCCCTGCAATGTAGTCCACGTTAACCCCTCATCCGTAGATTTATACAGTTTGGTGCTGCTTATTTTATACCATGCATTCGAGTTAAAAGCCATAAAGCGGGCCATATTATTGTCTACAACCCAGCCGGCATCTGTTGGATTTTTAGTATAAAAATTAGTCTGGAATTCGGCTACGATTTTTCCATTTGGTAAGGAGAAAAAAGCAAGAATAGTATTAGGAACGGAATCGCACGCTCCATTTTTGGGAAGGCCCAATGTATCCCTTGTAAACGTCAATCCATCGTCTGCACTTTTATAAACCATGTGCGAAGCACACCCGGGGCTCCATTTAGTTGCGTATAAATAGTCACCGGTACTCACTATATCTTCGATAAAACCACCACCGCTCAAGTCGATACCACTGGCTGGTACAGAATCCCATTGTTCTAAACCGACATTCCATTTCTTGATACCTTCATAACTCGATGAATACAGATTGTTCTGATGTTCACAGAAATCCTGAATGACATTGTTGCTTTGGTTCGAAGCATTCGTTGCCTGCCACTGCCCAAAAGAAACTGTTGAAGCAGTCATTAAAGTTAAACTGATAAGTAATGCTTTCATTTTCATATTAAATATTTTGAACCAAAATTATGCTCGATACTTTTATGATACCATACGCCATCTTCCGTATATTCAATTCTGAATCTCAAAATATTAGCTTTTTGGCGTATTTTAAAACCCAACTAAAATCATAATATTTGGCCCTACAAATAATTTATAGGAAATGATCAAAATTATAATCGCAGAAGACATTTCTAAACTCGCTTTAGCGATGAAAGAAAAAATTGAATTTGGCGTTGAATTTAAAGTCACCGGTATTTCATCGAATGGGAAAGAACTCATCGAAAGACTTGAACAGAACCACGCTGTTGATGTAGTGATTATCGATATCAATATGCCTGAAATGAATGGCATTGAAGCTACGAATATTGTTACAAGTCGTTGGCCAAACATCAAGGTTATTATGAGCACCATTTTTGATGATGAACAAAACATTTTTGATGCTATAATGGCCGGGGCAAGCGGCTACATTTTAAAAGATGAACCACCTGAAAAAGTACATCGGTCCATTTATGAGGCTATCGAAGGAGGTGCTCCTATGAGCGCAATGATTGCAAAAAAAGCATTAAGTTTGCTGCGCAACAGCAAATTACAGCAGGAAAATTCGGATGATTATAAATTAACAAAACGTGAATTAGAGGTACTGGAGCAAATTGCGAAAGGACTCAGTTACGACCAAATATCGAATAATTTATTCATCAGTTATGGTACGGCTAAAAAGCATGTTGAGAATATATATGCAAAAATGAAGGTTCACAACAAAATTGAAGCAATTGAAAAGGCAAGAAAAAGCGGTCTACTTTGAACGAGTGCACTGGTTGAATAAACTCTCACTACTTCTTCTGTTATTTATTTCCTTCTCCACCTTTTCGCAAGTAGAAGAACTTAAGAAAAAATACCCCAAACAACAAGGGAAAGAACGCGTACTTACCTTACTCGACCTCTGCTATTATTTAGCTCCCAGCAACAATACTGAAGCGATTCGCTACGGTAGAATGGCAAACGAAGAAGCACAGAAAATAGGTGATTCTGCACTCCTGGCTTCCGTTTGGAACGACTGGAGCATTGCTTATTTCTATAATGGTGATTTAGACTCCTCTTTACTACTCAATCAGCAAGCTTTCGAGTATCGATCTCAACAAAAAGATACGATGGGCATGGCGAAATCATTGAATAAAATCGCTAATACCTATTATGAAATGGGAATTTTTGATAAATCATTGAAAGCTAACCTAACATCACTTCACTATTTTAAACAACTCAACGCTCCTCAATTTCTTTGTCAGGTATACACGAACATTGGTAACATATACGACCGCACAAATAAAGTTGAAAAAGGACTTGAATTTCATACACTTGCTATAGAAGAAGCCAAACAGTATAATAACCAACCTGCTGAAGCGGTCGCACGAATAAACCGAGCGAATGATTTAAGGATTCTTGGGCGTCCTGAAGAAGCGAAGAAAGAATATCTAGATGTTTTACCCTTACTGGAAGAACTTCACATGAAAGAGCATAAAGCCGGCGTTTATCAAGGATTAGGAGTTATCGAACGAGATGCAAATAACTTAGATCTGGCTATCGAGTATTATGAACACTCATTAAAATTCTACCGCGACGCAAATGCAAAGAGTGGTATCTCACTGATATTAGTCAATCTTGGTAATTGTTACATTGATAAAAAAGCATTTGAAAAAGCAGAACCATTGCTAAAAGAAGGCTTGGAGCTAGCATTAGAAATGCATTCTTACTATAATATTCGCCACGCTTACAAAGCGTTAACGCGACTCGAAATTCTTAAAGGAAATTACGAAAAAGCAGATGAGTATTTTGATTTTTACATCGAAAACATGGATTCGATCTACAACGATGAGAGTACAGAAGCACTGGCTGAAATGCAAGTAAAGTACGATACCGAAGCAAACAAGTTGGCACTGGCAGAGGAAAAAATAAAAACAAAAAACACGACCATCTGGCTAATAATTGCAGCAGGATCTATTTTCTTCTTGATTCTTATCGTTTTATACATCGCCCAAAAGAAGCGTATTGAAGTGAAAAATGCCCAACTCCATAACCTCAAAAATTTAGAACGTGAACGGATCCGTATTGCTCGAGATCTACACGACAATCTAGGTGCGGAGTTAACCATGATTACTTCTAAACTCGACGCCAAATCATTCAAAGCAGTGAACGAAGCAGAAAAAAGTGACCTGAATGAACTTGGTGCTATTTCTCGGAACGCCAATATAGTCTTGCGTGAAACCATTTGGTCCATTCACAAGGAAGCAATCTCAATCGATGAGTTGGTTTCCAAAACGGAAGATTATTTGGACAGAATAAACGTGGACAACAAGATTACAACGGAGGTAATCGGAAACGATCTGGATACAGAAATCTCCCCCGCCATTGCCCTCCACTTGTTTCGAATAATTCAGGAAACAAGCAATAACGCCATAAAATACGCCAATTGTAATCAGTTGAAAGTTGAAATTAACGGCCATCAGGTTTCCATCGCTGATGACGGTATTGGATTCAATCCTTCTACCGTAAAAAAAGGGTATGGTTTGCAAAACATCGAAATAAGGGCTAAAGAGATGAACGCTACTTTGATTGTTGAATCGACAGAAAACAACGGGACGCTTATTGTTATAAAATACCGGAAAGTAAAATCTTAGGTATTCAGAGAGTGTAGATAGATCTTTCCTGTGTTACTTATGTTACTTCTTTTCCCTAAAGAAATACCTACTTTTACGCCATCATAAATAGAATGAAAGAAAGAATTTTAACCAATTGGACATTTACGCGCGCGCTCTTTGTAATAATGGGAACGATGGTCATTGTTCAGTCCGCATTGAATCATGAGTGGTTTGTTGTTTTATTCGGTGCTTACTTTGCAGCGATGGGATTGTTTGCTTTTGGATGTGCATCAGGTGGTTGTTTTGGTGGGAATTGCGCTACAGCATCCAAGGAAAATTCAAATGCTTCCAAAGAAGATGTAGAATATGAAGAGGTGAAACCGAAGTAGAAAAGCGGACCCCGATCACTAACTCATTTTACGAAGTTTTACTTTACAATTTTCACCTTGCTCTAAAGGATTGAAAGTAACATCGAGGCTCTTTAAAACAGGACCTTTTCCATTGCAGGTGAAACACTTACTTTATTAAAAGCACAACTTTTATCCAAATTTCTTACATTGTACGCTTAAGACATGAAAAACACTCATTAATGAAAAATAAGATCTCAACCCTCCTGTTAATTCTAATACTGTTCAATATGAATACTTCTGCACAAACACAAGATGCACTACCCTATCGGGAAATGCCTGATTACCCTGAAAACTATACCGCCGGAAGTATGGCTTCGAGAATGGTCGACGGATTGGGGTTTCGATTTTACTGGGCCACGGAGGGTTTGCGTGAGGCAGATTTGGAATTCCGACCCGGTGAAGCTTCTCGAAGCACCGAAGAAACTGTAGATCACATGTTCTACATGATTGAAAAAATAATGAATATGTTATCAAAAGCAGATCACAGGGATTTAACAGATCTTTCATTTGAGGAAAAAAGGGCCAACATACTCAGTAACTTAAAAACCATAAGTACAATTCTCTTAAAAAGTAGTCCCGACGATTTTGATTCGTATACCATCCAGTTAGGGAATGGTGAAACATTACCCTTTTGGAATTTTGTAAACGGACAAATAGCTGACTGTATTTGGCACTGCGGACAGATCGCTTCTTTTAGAAGAATGTCCGGTAATCCTTTAAGTTCTCAGGTGAATTTTTTCAGGGGAACAGCAATGGAATAATTACTTCTTTGTTGGTATGCTTGTTGGTGACCTGTACTTAAAATAAAGCGTTAATATGAATCGAAATTTACTTATTTTACTGATTACCCTCTTCACTATAGCAGGTTGTAATAGCCCAAACACTACCACCAAAGATGCTGAGGTTAATAATCCGGAAAAAACAGATTCTCCGGTTCCTTTAGAACCCGGGCAAGCGAGTGATTCGAAAAAAGATGATACTGCGCAAGTTGTTGAAGAACCGACTGTTAAGAAAAAAGTATCTACTTCTGTACAACCGAAAGAAGATACAACGGAAGGTAAGGCAATAAGCATTGATGATGCATTGGATGTGAATAAATACAAAAGCGTTCGTGACGATCCCGACTATATAGGAACCCCTTGTAAGTATGTAAAGGGGGAATGTATTATACATGATCACGGGAATAATGGAGAGTCCCCGAATAATTTGGAAGACGATTTATAAGAGTCTAATAAACGAGTTACTGTTATACCTTATGATTTAGATAATAACAGAATTAATCTTTAGTTTTATGACGCTTATAAACAAGTTAGGTGCAACTGGAACACCCGAATCATAGTATAATGAAGAACGAATTGACCGGTTTTTGGAAAGGAAAGTTCACCTATCAAAAAGGATATAAGAGCTTTAATGGTGAAGCAGTAGAATTCGAAATGAATCTTGAACAGAAAGGAATGAAGTTTTCTGGTAAATGTAAAGATCTTGAGGGCTTTGGATCACACCCCGACAAAGCACAAATTTCAGGTGAAATTAAAGATTCAAAAATATCATTTACTAAACAGTATCCTTCTTTACATTATCCTGATAAAAAAGGCAACACAATTATCGATAAAAGTGAAAAAGGGCCGAGCATTGCATATGAGGGTGTTTACAATGATAAGAGTCAAAAGTATGAAGGGACATGGGTGTTAAGTATGCGATATTATATTTTTGGATTAATTCCAAAAACCTATACTGGTAAAGGGACATGGGAATTGACTAAGAAAGAAAGTGCTACTAACATTACCTAAGCTTCAAGCCTTTTATGTACATTCGTGGTAGCGGCTCGAAAGCTTAGCTGCAACCGTTACACCCATTAAAAGATAAATGCATGAAAATTAAGCTGGTAATAATATTTTCATTCTTAACGCTTCCGGTTATTTCAGTAAGCGCACAAACCAGGAAAAGTGAAGTAATGATAATCAGCACCATTCATGGAGCTCATAAAGTCAATCCGAATTATTCGTATGATTCACTTTTTGCATTTATTGAAAAGTATGATCCGGAGATCATTGGTGTTGAATTAAGAAAAGAAGATATTGACAGTTCTGTTTCTTACCTTCAAAGGAATTACCCGTATGAGATGTACACGTGTATTACCAGGTATTCTTCCAGGAAAGTATTTGGTTTTGACTGGCTGGGTGATGATCTCGCAGGTAAAGCTATACCCGAAAACTACTGGAAAGAAAAGAGTCTCATTAAAGAATTACAACAGAAACTTTCCGGCGACAGCATTTTACAACAGAAATTATCTGTAACCAACATCATTCAGGAAGAAAAGAAAAAACTTGCCCTGAATGCCTCGCTTGAGGAATTAAATGATGGTGTGTATGATTTGATAAACCGTATTTATTATGAGCAATTGTATGTACTGTTAAAACAAACTGAGTTTCAACCCTTATCTGACTTTTATAAGAAAAGAGACGAAATGATTGCTGAAAATATTGTAGAAATAATTAAAAATAACAACGGCAAAAAAATGATTTTTTTGGTAGGTGCTGACCACAGAGATTATGTCCTTCAAAAGGTGTCGGAAGAACTTCAGGATTCTATTATCTTATATCGTTTTTAACCGGGAAACGGATCTCTGATGAATAGAAGAAAAATGGGCGCTAACAGCGATATAACACATGGTTGGGAAAGCAGTAAATCCACATACTGCACTTTTGTCTGGATGTAGTGCATACCGACAGTTCAGGACCTTAAAAACTGCCACAAGTCCTTAATTAATCTACAACGACCCCGCTATATTACCTCGCTTTTCACAAATAACTCAACACTGCTTCACCAAACAGTTCAGCCTATAAAGCCAAATTTGCCTATAACCGTGCTTTTTGTGTATTTTAGTGAAGCATATAAACGAGTTAATGTTATACCTTATGATTTAGATTATAACAGAAATAATCTTTAGTTTTATGACGCTTATAAACAAGTTATGGGTAATGCGTGCATATAGTAAAACCACTCAAATAATCGATAAAATGAAAAGTTTAATAATATTCATCTTTTTTCTGCCGCTTTTCGGTTTATCTCAATTAACGGATACTACTTGTATAAAATATAGGTGGATTTCTCTAAAGCCAAATCAGGTAAATGCGGATATCTTTCTTCTCGATTCAAACATAAACAAGAAATTTGACCTAGTCCATGTTATAAAAGATCTTGTTGAAAATGATAAGTTAAACATTTATGATCAAAATTCCGGACCATTCGGTTTAAATGGATGGTACAAAATCGATTATGATGAAGAATTAGAGAAAATGTTAAATGACTCTCTTGAAGGTTGGGGCTTTGATTATTATTTTCAAAAAGGTTTAAATAGCGATCGACCACTGATAAATGTTTATGGGGAGGATAGTATCAGTAAAGATGGGGATTACGTATATCCCGCAACAAAGTTCTACACTTTTCCTTCTTCAGAATGTGACGAGATACGAGTCAAAGAAAAAAGAGTGTACTCTGATTCTTTACAAGGTTATCATTTTATTCCAGTAGGTTTAAGTTTTTATTTTGGTCCAGGGAAATATTGGAGAGGACATGAAAAATTCTGGGTAGATATAGATGAACTATTCGATGCTTTAGAAAATCCATCAAAATACCCGTGGTATAAAGCGTTGAAAGAAAAAGATTACAGAGGATTTCAATATATGCAGACTTCCTGCTATGATCAAGTTATAAAGAATTAATACCTCTAACAACAAATAAACAAAATAGCGCCGATAGGGCTCGAGGTTTGCATTAATTTGCTTATTTTAGAACGTTATGCGTAATAATTGTTTGCGAAAAATCTGGCGATTCTTCAGGACTCATTAGACTGTCTGTAAAAGGAAAAAGTGTAGACGTAAAGTATTTTGATTACAAAGAACCAGGTAATCTTAAAATGGAAATTACTCTGGTATGAAATTTTAAAGAAGTAATACCAACCTATAACCCTCTTCTATCGTTTCTGGATTATGAATCTGTAAATAACTATTATTAGATTAATAAACACTTACTACAGTAAAAATGAAAGAATTATTTAAATTTTCCCTCGTGATCTTTATCTGTGTGCAGGCAACAATGATCTCTGCTCAGGTAACTCCGTTGTTAACCACAACCTGGAACCAGGGTTGTAATTATAATGCCGATTGCCCTACGACGGGATCCGGCGGGGCGTGTGGTAAGGTATGGACCGGTTGCAATGCCACGGCTATGGCACAAATCTTCAAATATTACAATTACCCGTCAAGCGGAATGGGAGATCACTGTAATACGAATGACCCGGGACATTGTGTAGATTTTTCCTTACAAACGTATAATTACGCCTCAATGCCTAATAATGTTTCCACTGCAAATACTGAAGTGGCGAAGCTTATGTATCATTTGGGCGTTTCTGTGGATATGCAGTGGAGCGGAACTAGCTCTAACTCTTTTTTCAGCCAGATCCCCTTTAAAAAGTATTTCAAATATTCTCCGAGATTATATGGGACGTCTACCTTTATGTTTAATACCACACAGGAACTGATTGATGGGATAAAGGCAGAATTGAATGCAGGCAGACCTGTGTACGCGAAAGGAGGGAACCATTTTTATTTAATAGACGGATACAACACTTCTGACCAGTTTCACATGAATTTTGGTTGGGGAGGCACTTATGACGGGTATTACGATATTACAAGTGTTGTCAACGGAGCCGGTACATTTACTCCTGTCAATTTCATATTTAATATTAAACCTCTCGCAGGTGACCTGGAAACTGCTACGGACAGTATTTTCATTGGCGCCTATCCATCGACGAACAGTATAGATTTTACCTCACTTCAAAACTGGACCATGACCACAGATGTAAGCTGGATAGATTTAAATCTTACTTCCGGAACAGAAGGGTATTACAGTTCGGCAGAGGGGAGTACGTTTGACGGATCCACAAATAATGGAAGCCTTAGATACGGCTATATATTCATAGACAACGGAAATGATGTTGATACCATCGTGGTAGAACAAAGTGCTTCACCGCTGATAGTAAATCCTGATACATTATATTTCACAGCAAGTGGCGGAACAGAGAATATTTCAATGGACACTCAGAGTTGGAGTACATGGAACGCTACAACACCTGATTCCTGGATAACATTATCCCAAACTTCAGGTACCGGAGATGGAACAATTTCGGTAACATGTTCTACAAATCCTTTAACCACCACCAGGAACAGCATAATAGTTTTTACAAGTGGAGCATTCAGTGATACCGTTTTCATTGAGCAAGATGCAAATTCAGCCGCTTGGCTGTCGGATTTAAAACATGAAAATAATATAGTTTTATACCCTAATCCTGCAAATGAATTTATAAACATTGATTCCCCCCACCCGGATCTTTCAGTGGCAGAATTGTATGATTTCCGTGGTCAGTTGTTATACAGCACAACAATAAATGACGTTAACAATTCCGTGGACCTTAGTACCCTAGAGAACGGAACATATTTCATGAAACTGAAAATGGGTGATGAAACAGTGGTTAGAAAATTTGTGGTGATTAAATAATTTGGCCTAATTCTAAATCCGACATAAGTTGTACCTGTTTTCTCAGTCCCTTATCAGACTTACTGCACTAAATAATATTTAAAGAATGTAAAGGAACAAATAGAAAAGCACACTATATAATAGCATGTATACTCAACGCACAATCGTACTTAGTGTGGACAATTCATCGCAACACAATGTTACTAACTTCGTGAACAAACAATTGAACTATTCTCGCGGCGATAGCATAGCTGCAGAACCGTTAGTAATAATCAAGATTTAAGCATGCACTACAAAAAAAAGAAAAACACTCAAAAAACAAAGGTTGTATTACTCTGTACCTTTTTTCTTTTGATGATGAGTTGTTTTAATCGAGATTTGAGAGGATATGTTAAACGATCCAAGGACAAAAAAACATATTTGGTTATTAGGGAAAAAGATAATCCGGAATGTGTCATTTACGTAGACGGAGAAGTTTGGCCTTATCAAATTGGGGAAAAAGGATTGATCGAACCCGGAACCCACAGAATTCAATGTGGTTCAAGTTTAGAAATAGAAATAGAAAAAGGAACAATCTTTATTTTTGATTATTGGGGACCGTAAAGAAAATTCATGAAATGAATAAATGGGTATAGATCCACCCCCACTCTCACCCCTCACACTCACACTCTCACTCTCACTCTCACACTCACTCTCACACTCACACTCACTCCCTCTCTCACTCTCCCTCTCCCACCACATCACCTAAATTTAGCGTCAGTAAAGATGAACGGAAGCACATACCACCCGGCACTTTTGCCCACGCAACTTGAATATATGCCCGTGAACAACATGTTTAAGCCCGCGGAAGACCTGCGGATGCCCACGGAAAACTTATTTACGCCCGTGGAAGTTTTACTTTTGCCCGCGACAAGTGTGTGGATGCACATGGCAGTTGTACTTTCGCCCGCGGAACCTTTACTTATCCAGATTTCATTCGTACTTATCAACAATTCATTTATACTTATCCACATTTTAAAAATACTTTCGTCCGCGGAAACTTTACTTATCAACATTTCATTTGTACTTATTAACATTTTGAAAATACTTTTGCCCGTGGGAAGTGTACTTACGCCGGAGAAGATGTATTTAGTGAACAAAGAAGTTGAATGAATGCCGGTAAAAAGTAAACAAAGGAATGGTGCGTGTCTACGCTTGAAGGTTGAAACAGAATTGTACCTGAGGATTAGTCGACTGAGCGATCAATGTGTAATGCAAACAAGGAAACAATGACTATTTTCGCTTCACTTCCCCTTCTTCGGTAATAACAAGACCACATTCGGGAAGATCGGTTTCGGTGAGTCGGATAATCTCCTTGATCACCACCTTTTGCTCGTCCAGCTGAGGACCTCCCTCACCAACTTGTTTCACGGGAATGATCTGCGCCTTCTCAAAACTGCCGTCGGCGTTCACCGTTACCTTCACGATAGGCGCTATGCCATTCACCCCACGCAGGTTAAACCTCCCGTAGGTGGCAAAATTACCGAGACTATAAGCAATAAATCTGTCCTTATAGAGATCCACTGCCCTGGTAACATGCGGCCCGTGACCAAATACGATGTCAGCACCTGCATCAATCACAATCCTTGAAAATTCATACGGATTTCCCCGGTCTTCTCCTAAAAAAATCTCCTTTTCCTTCGTTACATGGCAATACTTCGATCCCTCAGCACCGCCGTGAAAGGAAACAATGACTATATCGCTGAGTGAATCCAGGTGGGCAACGATTTCGCGCGCTTTGTCATAATCCGTAATCCGCACGGTTCCGGTGTTCGGAGCAAAAGCAGCAAAACCATAGGTCACACTGTCCTTCTCAAAGATCATGTAGGGATGATCATACAATCCCGCAAAGGCCAAACCTTCTTCCTGCAGACGTTTAACCGTGTTCGCACGCCCCGCATCTCCGAAATCTCCTACGTGATTGTTCGCAATACTGAGTACATCAAATCCCGCCTCTTTCAGGTAAGTCAGGTAATGATCCGGGCTTTTAAAAGCATAGCAGAACTCAGGATCCGAACATTTCTTAACATCGCCGGGGCCACTGAGAATCACGCCTTCCAGGTTCCCGAAAGTAAGATCGGCCGATTTTAAGATACTATCGACCGGCTTAAGCAGATCCTTCCCGTCGTTGGGAGGCAAATAACGTTCTGAGGGAAAGTTCGTTCCCAGCATGATGTCGCCCACACCGATAATTTCAAGTTTTTTATCCTCTTCAATATCGGTGGAATCGGTTTCATCGACCATTTCTCTGATCTGCGACCGTGTCAGCGAAGTATCCGGAGGAACAATATCAGGGGCAAGCTTTGCAACAGGAAAACGGCCGGCACCCATAAATCGTTTGGTATAGTATTCCATGGGAAACTCGTCGATCACCACTCCCCGACTGCAGCTGTGCAACATCTTGATTCCTGAACTGTCTTTATCGATAACAAGGGATACGTGCCCCACAGAGGACGATGAAAGGCTTCTTCCTTTGAAAAAAAGAAAGTCTCCGACCTGTACATCATCGAGTTCCACGTGTTCTGCAAAGGCAGAAATGGACGCAGAGGATCGGGGGATATCCAGCGACTGGCTTTTGAAAATATACTGCATATAGCCGCTGCAGTCAAAAGTAACACCGGGAGCCAGTCTGTAGCGATAGGGTTTACCGATGAAATTCTTTCCGTAACTGATGATACTGCTCACCACCGTGTCGTAGGCTCTGAGCGGTGGATTCGTGATCTTTTGAGGCTCCGGACCTGAAAAATCCTGAGTATTTCCGAAGGCATGCCAACCGATCAGGACGGCCATGCAAACAATTCGGTTTAAAATACTCTTTTTCATAATGCGTCTACCTTATTTTCAGAAAACGTAAATATATGGAAATTAAGTTTGACAGAACTGAAGTTCTTCCTTCCATTTACTAACACCCTGAAGTCCTCCGGTGTGAATAAGTAATACTTCACTTGCAGAATCTATTTTTCCCGCACGAAAATCATTTATCAGCGAAAACGCAGCTTTTCCGGTGTACACAGGATCAAGCGGAACGGCGGTTTGTCCGTAAAAATCATTGATAAAAGCGATCAAATCTTCGTTGGCTTTGCCGTAGCCGCCAAAACGGTCATCGGAAACTATGCGCATTCTTTCAGCCATTTCCGAAACGATCGTTTCATCGTAGGTGAGCGCATGCAACAGGCTTGTAATTTCCCCGTTCAGAAAATCACCTTTTAAGGCTGAGATTACGTGAACCATCGTTTTTTCAGGCGTGGAACTCAGTACGCCCGCAGCGGTTGTACCTGTCCCTCCGGCCAGATATACACAATCAAAATCGTTGGGCGTTTCACTCATTATTTCCTGACAACCGGCAGCTCCGTAAAAATTTGATCCGCCTTCGGGAACAACGTGGTAATTGGGATATTCGCTGCGCAGTTCGTCGAGAAAGAATGGACTACACTTGTCAGCATAGGAGTTGCGTGAAACGAACCTCAGTTCCATGCCGAAATTCTTACAGGATATCAGTGTTTCATTGCTCTCCGCATGAAGTTCATCACCGCGTACTATTCCAACCGCCTTCAGCCCGAAAGTCTGAGCAGCTTTTGCCGTGGCTACCAAATGATTGGAATATGCTCCGCCGAAGGTGAGTATCCCTGTATTTCCTCCGCGGATCGCTTTTTCGATGTTGAATTTAAGTTTGCGCCATTTGTTCCCGGAGATTACCGGATCGATGAGATCATCCCGTTTAATCCAAAAAGAAAAAGGTTTGCCTCCTTCAACGGAAAAACAAACCTTTTGCAATACTGACTTTTCGGTACTTGTCACAATTCGAACCCTTCGAATGAATTACATTCCCTGCGGCATCTGTGGCATCTGCGGATTTGCAGGAACCAAAGATCCCTTCTTACCGAAATCAACGATCTCGATTTCAAAAATGAGGGTCTCAAACGGAGGAATACCTTGATTTCCTGTTTCTCCGTAAGCAAGGTCATAAGGCAGAACCAATTTATACCTTCCACCTTTACGCATTTCAGGGATGGCTTCTTGCCAGCCTTTCACCACTCCGTCTAAAGAAAATGTTGGCGCGGGACGGCCTTGTTGCATGGCTGCCATATAACTGTTCTCTATCGTTTCTCCTTTTGAATTCTTTAGAATATAATGCGCCTGTACATCGCTTCCTGCAGGTACCTTTGCTCCTTCCCCTTTCTCCAGAGTAGTAAGTACATAACCCGATTTTCCTACCACGGTGTTCGGTTCTTTCTTAGCTTCTTCAATCACCTTTTTTCCGCGGTTTTTGATGGTGCTGTTCAGTTCGTACTGCCCGAGTACCTTCGTGTGTATTTTCAACGCAGAAAAAGGAGGAATCACATACCCTGTCTGGTTTCTGTTCATCATGCCTTCTTCACCAAAACCGAGTTCATAAGGTACATAGATCGTATAATCACCGCCAACCTTCATTTGATCAGCAGCCAGTTTCCATCCCTCAGGAAGAACAATATCCCGAGCAGTGATGATCAACGCATTTTCTTCCTCCGTAAACGATGGATCAGCGACGGTAGAAATAATAGTGTCACCCGTAGCATTGGTCATGGTATAAACGATCAGAAATTCTTTGGAAAGATCCAGTTTTTCACCTTCAGAACCTTCGTTCTGGATCAGAATATATCCGGCATCCTCCATTTTTGCACCTGTTTTCGACAAAGCCTTTGTCATGAATTCCTCACCGGCAAGTTTATTCAGATCGTTGTTGAAATTCGCAATCATTTTTTGACGTTCTTCGATAGGAATCAACGTATCCGTTTTTACCAAAGCGTTCGAAAACCCGATACGAATAATGTTTGGGTTCACCTGATCCATGGCATTTCTGGAGGTAAGAGACTTACGCATCATTTCACCGAAAATAGTACCGTAACAATGAGAGATCTCTTTCATTGAATGTTCGGTGGTATCAATTCCCTGCATTCCGGAGAAAGCTTTGTTGAGGATTTCCGTACAGGCCTCTGTGGTTTTATCCTCACTGGTCAGCATTTCATAAAATCCTTCCTCAAGGGCTTGCTTATCCATGGCCTCATAAATTTCCACCGGAAGTCCGGCAAAATTTGCGCCCATATCTGCTCCGAGCGCGTAGGAAATACGTTCTTCAAAATCATCCAAATTCAGATCTGAAGCATCTTTTGGTTCACTGTCACAGGCCAACAATAAGAAGACTGCGGGAATGATTAGTAATTTTCTCATAATACTATATACGTTGTTTTAATTTTTTACGAACTTAACAATAAGTTGTGGTATAGCGGGAAACTTATAGAATAAATTATACTTATTCTCCGAACAGAGAGTCTACAAACACCCGTTTATTGAAGGGCTGGAGATCAGTCATTTTCTCACCTACACCGATATATTTTACCGGAATTTTCATCTGATCAGAAATTCCGATTACCACGCCACCTTTGGCTGTACCGTCCAGTTTGGTAATTGCCAGGGCATTGATCTCCGTGGCCAGCGAGAATTGCTTGGCCTGTTCGAAAGCATTTTGTCCTGTTGAACCATCGAGTACAAGCAAGATTTCGTGCGGTGCACCCGGAACTACCTTATCCATAACACGTTTGATCTTCGATAGCTCGTTCATCAGATTTACCTTGTTGTGCAACCTTCCTGCAGTGTCAATAATGGCAACGTCTGCTCCCTGCGCTTTAGCGGCCTGTAAGGTATCAAAAGCCACTGAAGCCGGATCTGCCTGCATGCCTTGCTGAACGATGGGAACACCTACCCGTTCAGACCAGATAATAAGCTGATCAACTGCCGCCGCTCTGAAGGTATCCGCTGCACCAAGGATCACTTTTTTGTTCATGGATTTAAACTGATGGGCCAGTTTACCGATGGTGGTTGTTTTACCTACACCGTTCACACCTACAACCATGATTACATGAGGATTTCCTCCTTCATGGGTGGGAATTTCATAATCAACATCTCCGGTTTTATTTTCCTCCAGCAGTGCTGCGATTTCCGAACGTAAAACTTCCTTGAGCTCGGAGGTATTGACATACTTTTCACGGGAAACACGCTGCTCTATCCGGTCGATAATCTTTAAGGTAGTCTTCACCCCCACATCAGACGTGATCAGCACCTCCTCAAGTTCATCCAGTACTTCGGCATCTACCTTCGATTTCCCGACAACCGAGCGCGTAAGTTTGGATAAAAACGTTTCCTTGGTTTTTTCCAGTCCTTTGTCAAGGTCCTTCTTTTTATCTTTTGAAAATAATCCGAATAATGCCATTTTAATAAACTACAAAGAGCTTCCTACCTGGGTAAGAAGCTCAATTTATACCTGGAAGTTTGCAAGCATTAGCTGTTTGCAAACCAATCCTTAATCTTATCGTTGTGAACAATCTCTTCACGGAAAGAGTAAGAACCCTTTTCGTTCTTTACCATCTTGATCACTTTCGTGTGGATTTTACCACCACCTGTCTGAAGGGTTGCTACTGTTTTCTTTGCCATAACTTAAACTATTTAATTTCTTTATGTACTGTATATCTCTTAAGAATAGGATTGAATTTTTTCAACTCCAAACGATCCGGAGTATTTTTTCTATTCTTTGTGCTGATATAACGTGAAGTACCGGGCATTCCTGAATCTTTATGCTCTGTACATTCCAATATGATCTGAACTCTGTTACCTTTTTTCGCCATTTTACAATAATTTCACGGTGGTTACACCCTGTTTTTACTTGATATATCCTTTCGCTCTTGCTTCTTTAACACAAGCCATAATACCACGCTTGTTGATGGTACGTAATGCAGCTGTTGAAACTTTAAGCGTTATAAACTTATCCTCTTCCTGCAAGAAGAACTTCTTAGTTACTAAATTCGGGTAAAATTTACGTTTGGTTTTCTGATTGGAGTGAGAAACATTGTTTCCAACCATTACCTTTTTACCTGTTAACTGACAAACTCGTGACATAATTAAATAGTTTTGCTAATTACAAAAGCGGGTGCAAAGAAACGCATTATTTATGAATTTGCAAAGGTTTGCTGATTTTTTTTAACCCGAAATCACATTTTTGTTCAATGATCCCAAATACCCCGTTCCGATTATCAGACAAACCGAATATAAATCAACGTTTTAGCACCTTTCCATCAAGTAAGGCGCTTATTACTTATTCCATACCGTAGTCTTTCAAGGTGTAATGAACCTCTGTTCCGGATTGAATGCTTGTAACGTCAAAATTATTGATGCGTAGATCGATGAAGCTCCGGTGAATCAAGCCAATGTTTTTACCATACACTTCATACTTCCGCTGATAATCGATCAATGAAAAGAAATCTTCATATTCTACACGCACAGTTGAATCGATTGTAAAATTACCGATGCTGTAAGGTTGAAAAATCTCATCGTAAAACACCTCCTCTTTATCGGCAGGATTGAAAGCGTTCACATCCCATTCCTTGTCCAACGTGACCGCAAACACCATCCTGATCTTTCGCTGATTTTCCTCAACCACTTCTCCTCTTCCCTGATCAATCACAGCTGTCCACACCCGTTGATCGATCAAATCACCGGATTGAGGATCGTAGGAATAACGGTACATTTTTCGCGCCGTGCGACCCTCATTGTCCACAACCTCCTCGCCGATCACTGTCTTCAGCGTGTAACGGACAGTATCGTGGGCAGGCGTGAGCTGCACATCGTGGAAAATTTCCATTACGTCATAGGTAACAAAGCGGCCTTCTTCCAGACCGAAATACTCATAACCAAACTCAGGAGCAGGCGCCTGCTTTTTACAGGAACTAAGGGTTCCGAGTAAAATAAGGAGACTGAAAAAATGTTTCATGGCTATAAAACGTAAAAAAGCGCAAGAAGGTTGTTACTCGTTGGGATTTATTCCTTTTTCCTTGAGTCGCTGCATGTGTCGTTTGAGCAACTCTCCCTCCAGTAGATCTCCGTGGTTGTAATACGCCCGCCCGATCTCTTTACCCGACTGGTCATAAGCAATTTGCCAACCGTGTTTTCTTCTTTCTTTATAACGTTCTTCAATACTCAGCTTCCCGTTGGGATGATAATGCTTCACGATACCGTTGAAAGCACCATTTACATAAGTACCCTCGAGTTTCTTCACACCACCGGGGAAATATTCAACCACCGGACCGTTCAAACGATCATTTTCGTAATAGGCTTCGCGCATAACCTCCACACGGTTATCTTCTTCAATTTCGGGAACATAATAAATCGTCCTTTTCCCGTGCAGTTTGCCGTTCTTGTAGGTTTCCTTAAAACTTATTCTTCCTGAAGGTCCGTAATGGGTCCACACACTGTCCTTTTCCTGGTTTCTGTATATGCCAAATGCCAGAAGCTTGCTGTTTTCATGGTAAAAGTAGCCCTCCGAACGATTGCTGTTCTCGTCATGGATCACTATGGATTTGATTTCATTTGAAGGATAATAGTAAACGAATTTACCAATGGGTTTATCGTTTTTGAACTGACCGGTATAGATAGGCACTTTACTCGATTCGTAAAATTTTACCCACTGGCCTTGTTTCCGTCCTTTACTGTCTACCTGATTGACCTGAGCAACAGCAGCAAAGGATAAAAGAACACATAGCGTTAAAAGTATTTTATTCATCGCACTAGTTTTTGATATTTTTCCGCAAACGCAAGTAAACTGTCTTCGGTCAGATCGGGAGTGACTTTCGTTTCTTCTGCCGACCTGATCAATACGGTCTTCATTCCAACATTTATTCCAAACTGTACATCACTGTCGGTATCCCCCACCATGATTGAACGACTCAAATCGATGTCCGGATACATTTCCTTTGCTTCCAGGGCCATCGCAGGTTGGGGTTTGCGTCTGTCGGGTTTTTCACCCTTTAGGTTTTCAGCAGCCAAAACAGCATCCATCTTTACACCGATCTTCTCCAATTCATCGAGCATATAACGATGTACAGCTTCGAGGTTACTTTTCGTCATCAAGCCTTTAGCAATCCCTTGTTGGTTGGTAACTATAATGATGCGATCAAAAAGCGGTCTTAGCATTTGCAGAGCGGGTTTTACGCCATCCAGAAAGATAAATTCTTCGGGCGTCATAACGTAAGACCCGAATTTGCGTCGGTTAATGACTCCGTCCCTGTCTAAGAATAAAGTGGTGGGCTTATTTTTTCTCCATGCATCGAAAACATCCATTAATCGATCGTTTTTTCGATTAAATAAACATTTCTGGAAGACGAATTTCTTCCGATCAATTCAGCCACAAACCCGGCAAGAAAAAACTGAGCACCGATGATCATCGCTGTAAGAGCAATAAAAAACTCCGCACGATCGGCAAGCAACCTGGCAGGCTCTCCTGAAAACAGACTCACAATTTTGTCGATGCCGAGATAAAGAGCCAATCCGAAGCCAATGATAAAAAGCAAGGTACCTATCGCTCCGAAGAAATGCATGGGCTTTTTACCGAACTTCCCCATAAATACTACAGACAGTAAGTCCAAGGGACCGTTGAGAAAACGATTCAGACCAAACTTTGAACTTCCGTACTTCCGCGCCTGATGTTGCACAACCTTTTCTCCGATGCGTGTAAAACCGGCATATTTAGCCAGCGGTGGAATATAACGATGCATATCACCGTAAATCTCAATACTTTTTACCACGGCATTTTTATAGGCCTTGAGACCACAATTAAAATCGTGCAGGTAAATGCCCGTAAGCTGACGAGCGGTCCAGTTATAAAGCTTTGTCGGGATCGTTTTTGACAGCGGATCAAACCTTTTTTTCTTCCAGCCCGAAACCAGATCGAGGTCTTCCTTCCGGATCATTTCTATCATGGGTGGAATCTCTTCGGGTGAATCCTGCAAATCAGCATCCATGGTAACAACATACTTCCCTACTGCTGCTTCAAAACCTTTCTGAAGTGCAGCAGATTTCCCGTAATTGCGCTGAAACTTAATCCCACGCACTTGGTTGTCTTTTTCCTTCAGTGATTCTATGATTCTCCAGGAGGCATCCTTACTCCCATCGTCGATGAAAATGATTTCATACTTGAAATTATTTGCCACCATTACCCGTACGATCCATTCATGGAGCTCAGGCAGGGATTCCTCTTCATTGTATAAAGGAATTACGACGGATATATCCAGGTCTGTTGTCATTGGCAACAAATATAAAAAAAAACGGTGCCGAATGATTTAAATTACATGCATATCTGTCAGAGGAATATAACCCCTCCCTATATTTTTTCTCCGGGTGATAAAAAAAAATTTTTCCCGGATCAACGAAGCATCAATAACACCTCCTTCCAACGCTCTCAGCGGTTTCCGAAAAATAACAGTTAATCAATTAAGGATTAAATAGTTGGTTCAATAATTAAAAAATGTTAAAAAGCCATTGCCGGTTAAAAAATGATCCGTACATTAGCCATGATTTAGGTGGTTAGGTTAGGTTGATTAATAAGAGGGAATCGAACGCTCGTTCATTCCCTCTTATGTTTTTACACCCCCATCGAAAGGTTGCATCTGTATCATTTATAGACAATTCCTTTACATTCATCTAATATTCACTTCATATTCACAGAAATTTGCAAAAATCTGATTAATTTCACGGCGCTATGTTGAAACGCTTACTCTTTATTTGTTTGCTCCCCTTTATTTTCATGAATTTTCATGAGTATTTCTTTTCCTTTGGGGAAATGCAATACAATAAGGAAACACAAAGATTCGAAGTTTCCATACAAGTGACCGGCCACGACCTGGAAGAATACATGGCATCCAAAGGCATTGAGATACCCAGTTTTGAAGAATGCGTGGGTGTTCCGCTTGAACTGAAAAAAATAGAACCCGTGCTTCAACAGGGTTTCAGCATCAGCGCGGATGGTAAAGAATTAATGCTCGACCTCATAGGTATGGAGATCAATGAACGCGATGAAGCTGTATTTTTTCTGATGTCACGGAAGATTACCAAACCATCTTCGTTCACCGTGAAATATGATCTTCTGATGGACTTTTACGCAAATCAGCAAAACAAACTGACTATATATACTTCTCAAGGAAAGGAGTATCTGACTTTTTTGAAAAATCGTTCCGTTAGGACATTTGAATATAAATAAACCATGAAAAGAATAATTGCCCTCTTATCCATTGTATGTGTTTCTGCGGCTTCTGCACAGATCAATGAAAATGTAAATACCAATAAGTTCAGACAGCTCTATCAGGAGCTCCCGACTCCCAACAGCTACCGCACTGCTGCAGGTGCTCCCGGACATGAGTACTATCAGCAAAAAGCGAATTACGACATACAGGTAGAACTGGATGATGAAAAGCAGATTATACGGGGAACAGAACGTGTTACCTACATCAATAATTCTCCGGATCAACTGGAATACCTCTGGCTGCAACTGGATCAAAACGTACGAGCGCGCGATTCGGACAGTAAACTCATTGAGGTGGAAAGAATGGAAGACTTCCGCAACCTCAAAAGTGTGCACCGCAAACTTTACGATTTCGACGGTGGATTCAAAATCGAATATGTAAAATCCACAAACGGCGAAGCCATGAAATTCGCTATCAATAAAACCATGCTGAGAATTGATTTGAAAACGCCGCTAAAACCTGGAGCTTCGATCAGCTTCGATCTTAAATGGTGGTACAACATCAATGACCGAATGAAGATTGGCGGACGATCAGGATACGAGTATTTTGAAGAAGAAGATAATTACCTGTACACCATCGCGCAGTGGTTTCCGAGAATGTGTGTTTATAATGACGTGGAAGGTTGGCAAAACAAGCAGTTCCTCGGCAGAGGTGAATTCACATTACCATTCGGGGATTACAATGTTTCCATTACCGTACCGGAAGATCATGTTGTTGCTGCAACCGGCGTACTTCAAAACGAAAGCAAGGTATTAAGTACTGAACAAAGAAACCGTCTCAAAGCAGCGGCAAATCAGTTCGATAAGCCTACCATGATCGTAACGGAAGAGGAAGCCCGGAAAGCAGAGAAGAACAAAGCAACAAAAAAGAAAACGTGGGTTTTTAAAGCAGATAACGTGCGTGATTTTGCTTTTGCTTCTTCCCGAAAGTTCATTTGGGATGTAATGCCTGTTAAAATCGGAAATAAAACCACCTGGGCGATGTCCTATTACCCCAAAGAAGGTAATCCGCTGTGGGAGAAATATTCTACGGAGGTAGTCGCTCATACGCTTCGGGTCTATTCGAAATTCACCATTGATTATCCGTATCCGGTTGCCATTTCGGTACACTCAAAGGCGATAGGGATGGAATATCCAATGATCTGCTTTAACGGCGGGCGACCTGAACCGGACGGCACCTATAGTGAAAGAACAAAATACGGTATGCTCGGAGTGATCATTCACGAAGTGGGTCATAATTTCTTCCCGATGATCATCAATTCAGACGAAAGACAATGGACCTGGATGGATGAGGGACTGAATACCTTCGTTCAATACCTTACCGAACAGGAATGGGAAAGAGGCTATCCTTCCAGACGAGGACCTGCACACATGATCGCCGATTACATGGGCGGAGATAAAAGATATATCTCTCCGATCATGACCAATTCAGAGTCTATCTGGCAATTCGGCAACAATGCTTACGGAAAGCCGGCTACTGCGCTCAATATTTTAAGAGAAACCGTTATGGGTCGGGAGTTATTCGACTATGCCTTCAAGATATATTGTGAACGCTGGGCTTTCAAACACCCTACTCCGGCTGATTTCTTCCGCACCATGGAAGACGCCTCTGCAGTGGACCTCGACTGGTTTTGGAGGGGCTGGTTTTATACCACCGATCACGTGGATATCTCTCTGGAAAGTGTTCGCTGGTTTCAGTTAAATACCGGTGATCCAGAAGTAGAGAAAAGTTTTCAAAAAGAACAGGATGAAAATGCAGATGTCCATATTGGCGTTACGAGAAATGCATCGGACGTTAAAAGAACAATGACCGAAGAAAAACCGGAGCTCAATGATTTTTATAACAAACGAGATATTTACAAGGTAGACAACCTCGATTATCAGGAATACGAAGAACTTAAAGCACGTTTAAGCAAGGAAGATCTTGAACTGCTAAGCAGTGGCAAACATTTTTACGAGTTGCAGTTCGATAATCTGGGCGGACTCGTTATGCCGTTGATTATCAAGGTAACTTTTGTGGATGGATCTACAGAGGTGATTCGAATTCCTGCAGAAATCTGGAAAATGGACAATTACCACGTGTCGAAGGTATTTATTTTCGACAAGGAGGTGAAATCGTTCGTCCTTGATCCCTTCCTCGAAACGGCGGATACAGACCTGAGTAACAACAGCTGGCCAAAAAGAGTGGAACCCACAAGGTTTAGCTTGTTCAGAGAAAAAAGAACCGACGAAAACCCGATGCAGCGCGAAAAACGATTGCAGGAGACAACGGAATGATTTGTTACCGGTAGTCAAATGATACAATGCGTTTGAACTCACGGTGAAATTTACACAATAATAGAACTATGTTATTATCCAGATTTTCAGTCCTTCTGATTGCTGTCCTATTCACATGCCCGGTTTTTGGTCAGTATGCCGAAAAGGATTATGTAAAAGAGGAGGTTTACATTACCATGCGCGACGGTGTGAAATTGTTCACGTCCATTTATCGTCCGAAAAAAGCCAAGGAAGACCTTCCTGTTCTGATTAAACGAACCCCATACAGTTGTGCTCCTTACGGAAAGGAACTGATGGAAAACATTACACACAATCCCCATTTAATCGCGTCGGGATATATTTTTGTTTTTCAGGACATGCGCGGTCGTTACATGAGCGAAGGAACCTTCGAAAATACGCGCCCCCCCTACTCCTTTTTCGACAAGAATAAAACCGATGAAATAACCGATACCTACGATACGTATACCTGGCTCACCGAAAACCTGAAAAATTTTAACGGAAACATCGGGCAATACGGGAATTCCTATCTCGGGCACACAGCACTTCTTGCTGCTTTGACCGGTCATCCTGCTTTAAAAGCGGTGATGCCCATGGCTCCGGTTACCAATTTTTATTTTGAAGATTTCAACAGGTACGGACTCTTTGCAGCGAATTACCTTCCCATTCTTAATTATTTTGGAGTGGATATGAAGAACCCGGTGAAAGACTGGTCAGCCTATGATTTTCCGAAACCCTATGTGACCGATGCAGAACACAAGCTGACTGAGGATTATTACGGTTATTTCATCCGTTTACAGTCACTGAAAAACATGGAAGAAATGCTCCATCCGGACAATTTTTTCTGGAAAAACATCAAAGCACACCCCGATTATGACGAATACCGTCAAAAAAGAGACTGGATCCGTTACCTGGACAGTGCCAAGTGTAAAGTTATGGTCGTGGGAGGCTGGAACGATGAGCAGAACCTGTATGGCATCCTGCAGTCTTATCAGAAACTGGATAAGGCCGTTCCTCATTTAAATCCTCAGCTTGTACTCGGACCCTGGTCGCACGGCCACAATAAAAGACGCGAGGGAAGTTATCGCTTAGGGAACATCTATTACGGGGACAGTATTTCGGAAAGATTTCAGCGGGAGATAGAATTCCCGTATTTCGAATACTACCTGAAAAACAGAGGAAAAGCCCCTGAATTCGCTGCGCGCGTATTTGACATGGGTACACACCAATGGGAAAACTTCACTTCCAATCCTTTTGTCAAAGCCACGGATACCCTCACCTATTATTTGAATCCGAATGGAAGCCTGAATAACGAACAACCGGAAGGATTTTCTTCGTTCATCTCAGACCCTGATCGACCTGTTCCATTTATAGAAGATGACCATTTTCACAACATGGCACCAAAACATTACATGAACGATGATCAGCGTTTTACTTTCAAAAGACCGGATGTTCTAAGCTTTTCCTCAGATATTTTAACAGACTCTGTAAAGGTTTCAGGACTGATCAGTGCGTTGATTGATTTTTCCACCGATCACGAGGATGCTGATCTTTACGTGAAAATAATTGATGTTTTACCCATGGATAGAATTCCGCAGAGCACCGATCCTGAAGGTGTGAAAATGAGCGGATACCAGAAACTGGTTCGTGTGGGCTATATCCGTGGACGTTACCGTGAAACTTTTGAAGAAGGTAAACCTTTTACAAAAGATGAAAAAACGACGGTGAACGTCCCCCTGCTGGATGTACATCACACCTTTCTTCCCGGCCACCGGATCATGATACAGATTCAGAGTTCCATGTTCCCGCTCTTCGATATCAATCCCCAACAATGGGTGGACAACATTTACGAAGCCGATACGGAGGATTTTGAAAGAGCCTTACACAAAGTGTATGGAAGCAGCGTAATCGTTTTACCCGTTGTTGAATAACATATTTTTACTCTGAATAAAAAAAGCCGCCTCCCTCAGGAAGCGGCTCTCCAAAGAGGAGTTTGGGTTTTATTTAGCTGGTAAACAACATCTCCCTTAATTTCGGGAAAGGCCACAATTCGTCGTCTACTAAGATTTCCAGTTTGTCGCAGTGGTAAGCGATATCGGCGAAATGTACCTTTACGGTGTCGCGATAAGCCTCTGCCTTCTTGCAGTTATCTTCGATTTTATTGGCTTTCTTTCTGTTTTCAAGCATCTCTCTGGAAATCGCTTGCATTTTATTCATATGCATGGATAAATCCTCCAACAGTCTGCGCTGTTCCACGGAGTGTTTATCAGCGTCTTTGCCAAGGATAGCTTTTAGTCCCTCAACGTTCTTAATCAATCTGTTCTGATATTCAACCACTGCAGGTACGACATGATTCTGCGTTAAATCACCAATGAGTCGAGCCTCAATTTGTACGCGCATGACATATTTTTCGTATTCAATTTCCTGACGAGCAACGAGTTCACGCTTCGTAAACACATTTAGTTTTTCAAAAAGATCGATGGATTTCTTTTCCTCCCATACCTTCAGAGCACTCGGCGTATCGCGGAAATTCTTCAAACCTCTTTTTTCGGCCTCCTTTCTCCATTCTTCGCTGTATCCGTTCCCTTCAAAGCGAATATCCTTGGATTCTTTGATCAGTTTTTGCAACTCTTTCAGGATGGCCTCATCTTTTCCATCCCCCTTTTTAATGCGTGCATCAACGTTCTTCTTGAACTGCTTCAACTGATTGGCCATGATAGTATTCAGAACGATCATCGCTTGTCCACAGTTTGCAGAAGATCCCACGGCACGGAATTCAAACTTGTTCCCGGTAAAGGCAAAAGGAGATGTACGGTTTCTGTCCGTATTATCCATAAGGATATGCGGGATTTTTCCGATGTTGAGTTTAAGCTCGGTTTTATCCTTCGGTGTCATTTTACCGGCCTTGATATTCTCTTCCAGATCATTGAGTACTTTGGTAAGCTGAGAACCGATGAAAGCCGAAATAATGGCCGGTGGTGCCTCATGCCCACCCAAACGATGATCGTTGGAGGCACTTGCAATCGAAGCCCTCAAAAGGTCTGCATGGTCATAAATCGCCTTGATGGTGTTTATAAAGAAAGTAAGGAACTGAAGGTTACTTTTTGGATTTTTACCCGGAGAAAGTAAATTCACTCCTGTATCTGTCGCTAACGACCAGTTGTTATGCTTTCCGGATCCGTTAAGCCCCGGGAAAGGCTTTTCGTGCAAAACGATTCGGAAATCATGCTTGCGTGCAATCTTCTCCAAAAGATCCATCAGTAGCAGGTTGTGATCATTGGCCAGGTTACACTCCTCAAATATGGGTGCACACTCAAACTGGTTGGGCGCTACCTCGTTGTGTCTGGTTGTGACGGGTATACCTAAACGAATGGCCTCCTTTTCAAATTCACGCATGAAAGAGGTAACCCGCTCCGGAATGGATCCGAAATAATGATCATCCAGCTGCTGACCTTTGGCCGGAGGGTGGCCGAATAACACACGGCCTGTCATCATAAGGTCAGGGCGCGCATTGTAGAAAGCCTTATCAATAAGGAAATACTCCTGTTCCCATCCTAGAGTAGCCACGACCTTCGTTACGTTTTTATCAAAGTATTTACAGACCTCAACTGCTGCCTCATCAACGGCAGCAAGGGCTTTTAGGAGCGGCATTTTATAATCGAGAGCTTCGCCCGTATATGCAATGAAAATTGTAGGAATACAAAGCGTATTGGCAATAACAAAAGCAGGAGAAGAAGGATCCCAAGCCGTATAACCGCGTGCTTCGAAGGTATTTCTGATTCCTCCGTGCGGAAAAGAGGAAGCATCTGGTTCCTGCTGAACCAACAAATCTCCGCTGAACTGTTCGATTGCGTTCCCCGGACCTACCGGTTTAAAAAATGCATCGTGCTTTTCAGCCGTAGAGCCTGTCAATGGCTGAAACCAATGTGTATAGTGCGTAGCACCTTTAGTGAGTGCCCATTCCTTCATCGCAGAAGCGACCTGATCAGCAATACGTCTTTCAATACGTGTACCTTTTGCAATAGCTTCCTTGATCGAAGAATAAGCTTCATCCGGAAGGTATTCCCGCATAACCTCCAGATGAAAAACCTTTTCACCATAAATTTGAGAGATTTTCGTGACATTTTCTACGGGTTTAGGTAGGCGATGGAGTACATCCTGATACGCTTGCTTTCGAACTGTTGACATGATAAAATATTTTTTTTGGCAAATGTATACAATAATGAAGGGGGGATTACTGAAAAATTATAACTTTTTTTCAACATACCCCCCTTTATTATACACCTATCATCAATAAAAATAGTTTCTTTAAACCAAAAACCCCTTTGAAAACTTACGGTACTATACAATTTACAAAGCCATTCAATGCCTGGATCTGCGTTGCTTATTTCAGACGCTGAATCACATTTATTATACGATTTTTTTGAAATACCTTTATTTCAGCGGACTGCTATACAGTTAACCTTGACAATCCCTACTCGGCATAAACTTCTCACCCCATTTTTAGTCCAAAAAAAAACTCCCCGAGTTACCGGAGAGTTCTGTTTCAATTTTCATTCGTGGAGCTGGAGGGGTTCGAACCCTCGTCCAAACAATGAGATCGTCAGCTTTCTACATGTTTAGTTTGCGATTGGGTTTTCGATTACGGAACGGACACAAACACCCTAACCGTAACTTAGCTTCATCAAATTTCGCCTGTGAACAGAAGCCGTTCACAAACTATCCTTATTTTGTTGATTTCCCAAGATCCGGTTCTCATAAGGCGGGAGATCCGGTGGGAAACTCGTCCCTCGTACTGTTCTTCGGAGGGATTAAGCATAATCAGTTTGACTGATTACGCTGCGAGGTTATATGACGTATTGTCAATTATCTTTTGTGACCAGAGATTTACGAGCCTCACCACATGGCTCGACATGCTTACACTAACCATCCGCAATCGCTGTCTAATCCAAGTCAGCCCCAAATGTTTAATGTGCTGCAAAGATACAACATCTTTACTTATCCGTCAAAACATTAACAATTATTTGAAAATTCTGAATAACTATCATTTAAACCCTTTCAGGCTCCAGTAAAAACTGAATTTACACCAGATGCGGTGCCTGTTTACATTCGGAAAATAAGGGTCGGTACGATAATCTAGCGTGAATTCAAGTTTCTTGCTCCGATCAAAATAATGTCCTATTCCGGCAACAAGCCTGTTCTCCAGTGTAAATTCTCCGCCCTGTATAGCAGGTATAAATTCCAGCGATAGCAATACATACTTTTCACCATCATCGAGTTTTTCCCCTTCCAATGGAATATCGGAAGAAGCGCGGTAACGCAATCGAAATTCGGGACTGATATCCGGCGAAAATCGCTGATCAGCTCTAAGCCGGGAACCCACTCGGAAAGTTCTGAAAGTGTTCAGCCACGTGATCTGTTGAATACTTCGATGATTATTCCCCCCGTCCTCTATACGGTACTGATAACCGGCAGCTGCCTTGATACGCGCCGTCAATTTTACTTCCAGAAAGGATTGAAAATCTGTCCGGTAATGATAATAATTTATTCGCTCATCTTCCGGAACCGTGTTCCTATAAAGGCCGTGCTGAGATTCTATTTTCGCCGTGTATTTCCAGCGTTGGGATAACGGAATATTCAAACCCATTTCAGGGAATAATCCACCCTGAACGCGTGTATTTTGCGACCAAACATGGTCTGTAATAAATACCAGTGCCAAACAGAATAACAAAAGAAACCGCATCAGTAATTCAAATTATCGGTGGGACGCAGAGTAATCTTTCTTTTGGCGATAATTTCACCTTTCGGGCTGATTAGCAGTTCAAACATTTCCCAACCGCCGTCTTTGAGCTTCCCTTCAACCTCAACTTCATACAATAATGTAAGTTTAGCGGTCTCCCGGGTGAACAGTTTTTCCATTTCTTCAAGGGTTCCGGTATACTGTTCCTGTATCTTCAGCCATTTGAACTTCTTAAATTCAGTAGAAAGGCTGTTCTTAATGATTGTACGGGTTTCCTTCGGAAGATCTCTGAGTCGAACGGCTATCTCTATGTCTTCGATTTTTCCTAAAGTATCGAATTCTACACTGTAATATTTTCCTTCCCGTTTGAACTTCGATTCATAACTGTCTTTTCCGGATGTAGTCTCCCTGTACCACTTCACCTTACCCTTTAAACCCTGATCTTCAATAAAGTCAAGGGCATTCTTCGGTACTTCCTCCCGAGAAATACTCATTTCCTGTTCTTCCTTCTGTGCAACGAGGTAATCGTTGAAAAAAAACACGGTTAAAACCAATAATAACAGCAATTGTAATTTCATTGCCATAAATGTAAAAATTTTAGTGAAGCACGGATGTTAACTTTTTTTAAAGTAAGATACGCTCCAATAAATGTTGCTGACCCGCGTTTTGCAAATAAAATAGTACTTTCGCAACTGAAATTCGGTATCGGTGAAAAAGCTCAGTATTTTTTATATTAAATCCTTTATAGGTCCCTTCACCGCGACCTTTTTCATTTCCATGTTCATCCTGGTTATGCAGTTCCTATGGAAGTACATCGATGACCTCATGGGAAAAGGCCTTGAAATTTCTGTTATCCTGGAATTACTTTTCTACGTTTCCGCCAGTCTTTTACCGCTGGCGCTGCCGCTCGCCATATTGCTTTCATCCCTCATTGTCATGGGAAATCTGGGCGAATACAACGAACTTACGGCGTTAAAAGCAAGCGGATTATCGATTTACAGAATACTCAGACCCTTAACGCTCATTGTCGTTTTAATTGCGATAAGTACCTTTTATTTTTCGAATTATATCATTCCGATTGCCAACTACAAATGGCACTCGATTATTTGGGACATTCAGGAAACAAAACTGGCTGCTTTTCTCAAACCGGGTTCCTACACCCAGGAAATAGACGGTTTCAGTATTAAAATCGATGAGGGCAACGGCAATAAATTTTCGGGAATCATTATTCACGATAAGCGGGATCCCGAACAACTTAAAACGGTCGTCGCCGACTCCGGCGAATTCTATCGGTCAGAAAACGGTGATTTTCTTTTCTTTAAACTTTATAACGGGGATGTACTCGAAGAGCTCTCTCAGTCGCCTACGTTCGATGAACAGCAAAGAAGGGATAATTTTCCGGGAAGAAAATCTTCCTTTACTTCTGCAACCTACAAAATGAATCTGACAGGCTTTAAGCTCGAACGCTCAGAGGAAGATCTGTTTAAGAACGACTTCGAAATGCTCAACGTATTTCAGCTTGAAGAAACCGTTGACTCACTGAAGGGTAACTACAAGGATCTCACGAAAAACCTGATCTTTAACACCAAAAGTAAGCACGAATATTTTCAAGCGGTGAGGTATGCTGAACAGCTGGAAAACGATACCATGACTAAAATTCTGAACGAACAAATAACTTTGCAGGAATCTCAGCAAAACAGTCCGAACGATTCTGTCTCGGCAAATGATACCGCAGTCAAAATTTATAGGCTCGACGAAATGACCGTTGACGATAAAAAACGTGCCTACACTCATTTAAAAACCCAGCTGCGCTCAAAATTAAATTCTCTGGAAGGGCAAGTTAAGCTCGAAGAAGCCAGGCACGATAACCTAAAGAAATTTGAGATCGAATTTCACCGTAAATTCGCACTTTCTTTCTCCATCATTGTATTGTTCTTCGTAGGTGCTCCGCTTGGGGCTATCGTAAAGAAAGGCGGGTTTGGTGCGCCTACGGTTATTGCAGCACTCCTGTTCATGGTCTACTTCGTTCTTATTAGTCTCGGTGATAACATGGCAAAAAAAGATGTCATCCCACCTTTTCTAGGTATGTGGGGACCCAATTTTATCCTCACACCTTTTGCAGTTTATTTGATGATCAACGCGGCAAACGACAGAAGTGTGGTCGAACTTAGCAGATTTTTGAACAGGTTTAAAATCAGACGAAAAAATGCTTAAAGTCTTCCATTTTGCACATAAACCTCCCTTCCCGTTGAGAGACGGAGGTTGTGTTGCGATATCAAGCATTTTAAAGTCCCTGCTCTCTTCCGATGAAACAGAGGTCTATCATTTTACGCTTTTCACGCACAAACACCCCTACGATCCAAATGCGTACCCGGAGAAATGGAAAAAACGCATGCGCATGGAGGAGGCCTTCGTGAATACAAAAACGGATCTTGCCGGTGCAATTATCCATCTTTTCAAGGATAAATCGTACAACCTGAGCAGATTTTACGATAAAAAAGTAGCCCGACGGATTACGGAAATATTTCAAAAAGAACGGTTTGATATTATCCTGCTCGAGAGTATTTATGTAATGCCCTATCTTCATTTGTTCATTGATTCCGGAGCAAAAATCGTCCTGCGTGCACACAACGTCGAACACAGCATCTGGGAACAGATGGGGCAAAAAGCCTCCTTCCCCCTGAAAAAATGGTACTTTGGCAAATTGGCAGCTCAACTTGAAAAATTCGAAAAAAACCGATTGCGGGATTTGCACGGTATTATCGCAATCAGCGAGGAGGATGCAATGTTTTTCCAGCGGTTTGAACCTCAGGTTATGACTACGGTAATACCTACGGCAGTGAAAACAAACTTCCCGACCCCGGATTATTCCCTGAATGATTTCTATTTTCTTGGGGCAATGGACTGGAAACCGAACAAGGAAGGTATTGACTGGTTGCTCAGGGACGTGATCCCAACCGGACTGAAAGGAACATCGTTGACGATTGCAGGTAAAGCGCTTAAGAAGAATGAAATAAAGCATCCGGATGTAATCTGTGAGGGCGAGGTCAAAAATGCACTTGAGTTCATTGAGAGCCACGGAATATGCTTGATTCCAATGCTCTCGGGCAGCGGAATTAAAATTAAATTGCTTGAAAACCTGGCCCTGGGTAAGCCGGTTGTGTCCACCAGCGAGGGAGTAAAGGGTGTTGAAGTTACGCACGGAAAAGAAGTCCTCATAGCCGATGATCCGAAGGAATTCCGCGAAGCCATGTATGCACTTCACCTGAGCGAAGAAAAAAGAAAATCCCTCGGCGAGGCCGGGAAAGAATTTGTGATGAATAATTTTGGAGAACAGAAAATTACAAGAAGAGTCATTGCCTTCCTCAAAGACATATAAAAAATTAGTGGTTATTACCTCGCGCTTTCCCTACCCCCTGGAAAAAGGTGATAAGCTCCGTGCGTATTATCAGATCAGAGAACTTTCCGAATTTTTTCAAATACATTTGATTGCGCTCACAGAGAAAAAGGTAAATGAAAAGGACATTGAAAAATTAAGCGCCTTCTGTTCGGAAATCCATATTTTTAAACTCAATTTCCTGACCAAATGGTCGGGGGCACTGGCTCAATTGATGGGCACCAAACCCATTCAGGTCGGTTATTTCTACAATTGGAAAATCCACCGGAAGATCAAAAAAATATTGAAAAATACTGCTCCGGATCATATTTATTGTCAGCTGATCCGGGCTTCCGAATACGTGAAAAATTATCACGATTGTCCAAAAACGCTCGATTACATGGATGCACTTTCCAAAGGAATTGAACGTCGTTCCGACGGAGCAAAGGGAATCCAGAAGCGTATTTTCGAACTGGAACATCGACGTTTATTGCAGTATGAAAACGCCGTTTTCGAATATTTTGAAAATCATACCATTATTTCCGAGCAGGACAGAAAATACATTTTTCACAAGAACAAAGACAAAATAGTTATTGTCCCAAACGGTGTCGATACTTCCTTTTTCGAACCACTCCATACCACTATCTCTGCCGAACTTGTCTTCACGGGCAACATGAGTTATCCGCCAAATGTTACGGCCTGTAAGTACATTGTCGAAGAAATCCTTCCCTTGCTTCCTGAACAGATCAGTATCATTCTCGCCGGTGCAAACCCTTCCCGTGAAGTCCTTAAACTAGGTTCAGAAAGGGTGAAAGTAACCGGTTTTGTGGAAGATATACGTGAAAGTTACCTGGCTGCCAGGATCTTTATTGCTCCCATGTTTATCGGCACAGGCCTTCAGAATAAACTACTGGAAGCTATGGCTTTAGGCATTCCTTGTATAACGACTACTTTAGCCAATAATGCTTTAAGAGCTGAACCCGATAAAGAGATTTTGATCGCAAACGACGCTCGGTCCTTCTCACTTACCATTCTTAGGCTTCTAAACGATCAGGAACTGTATGATCAAATCGCAGGGAATGGTAAAACCTATGTAAGAACCAACTTCCATTGGAAAGCGGTGACCGGAAAACTTATCGACTTGATGGATGTTTAAGTACTGTAAACGCATTATATGTCTTATCTTTGCATTATAATTCAAGAGAATGAGCAGTAAGTTAAATACCATAGAAGAAGCCTTAGAAGACATCAAGAACGGAAAAGTAGTGATCGTGGTGGACGACGAAGACCGTGAGAATGAGGGAGATTTTGTAACCGCGGCTCGCAATGTCACTCCGGAAATAATAAATTTCATGGCTACCCACGGACGGGGATTGATCTGTGCTCCATTGATTGAGGACAGGTGTGACGAATTGGGACTCGGTTTAATGGTACAGGCAAATTCTGCTGCTTACGAAACACCCTTCACTGTATCGGTGGATCTGATAGGACACGGATGTACTACAGGTATTTCTGCCAGTGATAGATCTAAAACGGTTAAAGCACTGATTGATCCGAATATTGATCCTTCTGAACTGGGTAAACCCGGCCATATCTTTCCTTTGAGAGCAAAGAAAGGAGGAGTTTTGAGACGGGCAGGTCATACCGAAGCATCGATTGATTTGGCGCGACTCGCCGGTTTTGAACCGGCCGGTGTAATTGTTGAAATCCTGAACGAGGATGGTACAATGGCTCGTTTACCGCAGTTGATGGAAATCGCTGAAAAATTTGGCCTCAAGATTATCTCTATTGAAGACCTGATCAAATACCGACTTTCAAAAGAATCACTTGTTCAGCGGGAAGTACAGATTAAACTTCCTACGGAATACGGTGACTTCGATATGGTTGCTTATACCGATAAAAACAGTGGCGAAGAGCACCTCGCCGTGATCAAGGGCAACTGGACACCCGAGGAGCATGTACTCGTGCGTGTGCACAGCTCCTGCATGACAGGCGATATTTTTGGTTCTTGCCGCTGCGATTGTGGTCCTCAACTTCACGAAGCTATGCGCATGATCGAAGAGGAAGGAAAGGGCGCCATCATTTACATGAATCAGGAAGGACGCGGGATCGGAATGATGAATAAATTAAGGGCTTATAAACTTCAGGAAGAAGGATTAGACACCGTCGAAGCCAACGAAAGACTGGGTTTTAAAGGAGATCAGAGAGATTACGGCATCGGGGCTCAGATCATCAGGGATTTGGGAATTCGAAAAATGCGTTTGATGTCCAACAACCCAACGAAAAGAACAGGCTTAGTGGGTTATGGACTGGAAATCGTAGAGAATGTGCCGCTTGAAATCAACAGCAATAAACACAACAAATTCTACCTCGAAACTAAAAGGGATAAAATGGGACACCTCATTAAGGTCGGAAATCCCAAATAGTAACCTTTAACCCATCATACCAAGCGGGCATCGAAGGATCCTTCCCTGAACCCACCGGGGTAATTAAATATTTTGGTATCTTCACGGCTGTTAATTTTAAAGTTATTGCCTGATGCTGAAAATAGACATGCATACCCACATCATTCCTAAACACCTGCCGGACTGGACAAAGAAATTCGGCTACGGAGATTTCATCTTCCTCAATCACAGAGACGACGGAAAAGCCGATATGATGCAGGGAGGTAAGTTTTTTAGGACCATCAAGGAAAATTGCTGGGACGAAGAAAAAAGAATCACCGAATACAGCCGCTACGATACCCAGGTACAGGTAGTTTGCACCATCCCGGTGATGTTCAGTTACTGGGCAAAACCCGCTGATGGTCTGGAAATAAGTCGTTTTCTAAACGATCATATCGCTGATCTTTTTCATAAATATCCGAAAAATTATATAGGGTTGGGAACAGTTCCCATGCAGGACACTGAGCTTGCTATTTCAGAACTTGAACGCATAAAATCCCTCGGGTTTGCAGGAATTCAAATCGGATCAAACATCAACAACGAAAATCTGAGTGAACCGAGGTTCTACCCCATTTTTGAAGCTTGTGAACGCCTCGGCCTGGCCATCATGATTCATCCCTGGCAAATGATGGGCTTCGACGACATGCGGAAATACTGGCTGCCTTGGCTCGTGGGAATGCCTGCAGAAACATCCAGAGCGGCATGTTCACTCATTTTCAGCGGGGTGCTCGAAAAATTACCCGGCTTGAGAATTTGTTTCTCCCATGCCGGAGGTTCCTTCCTTCCTACCCTGGGCAGAATCGAGCACGGATTCAATTGCCGACCTGACCTGGTAGCCATCGACAATCCGGTAAACCCAAGAGAATATGTTGGAAAATTTTGGGTGGACTGCATTACGCACGACATCGATCTTCTGAAGTATATCCTTAAATTACAGGGAAGTACACGTGTTTGTCTCGGCTCCGATTATCCCTTTCCGCTCGGTGATCTCGAAATTGGCAAATTCATTGAAGAGAGTGATCTTCCCGAACAAACGAAAAAGGATATTTTTGCCAATGCCACACTGGAATGGCTTCAATTAGATAAAAATGATTACATTTAGAATTAAACATTGATTAAAAAATAACAATCGGTATATGAATAAGTTGAATATCTTTTTACTATCCGCCCTTTCCTCCTTAATGTTGGCCTGCGGAAATTCGAAAGAATCAAATCCTGCTGAAATTATTGAAAACGCCATGACAGATGTACAGCACCCTTCGGAAAACCTGACAGATTTTATTGCTCACGGACCTGATTCAAGCTGGAAGCTATCTGTTCAGTTCAATGATAAGGTTACCTTTACCCACAAAGACAAAGGAATCTCCTTCCAGGGTAAAATTGAAAGCAAGGCAGTTGCTCAGGGTGCTGACGTTGTAGGCATCATGGCAAAATCCGATGACGCTGTTTTAAGCCTTAGCATAGACATTGTTCAGTGCAACGGAAATGAAAAACGGGTAGATGTTATGCATCGGAAAACTGCAAGTAAAAACGGTACCGACTTTTCCGGATGCGGTTATTACAGGGGTGATCCCAAACTGCATGATATTTGGGCAGTTAGTTATATCAATCAGGAAAAACTCAATCCTGCAAAGTTCCCGAAAGACATCCCTCATTTCGAATTTAACCTTAAATCCAAACAATTGTCCGGGTTCGCCGGTTGTAATCAAGTGAACGGTAATCTAAGGTTTGAATATAACAAAATGTTCATCGAGCCGCTGGCTTCTACGAAAATGTACTGTGCTGATCTTTCCGAGATCGAGAACAAGATCCTGAACATTTTGAGAAAAGGACCTGTTGTTTATTCGTTCAAAGACAATACCACCCTTGTGCTGGCTTCTACGGAAGGTTCTATAACTCTAAAGAAAGTAGACTAACTATAAAAACGCGATCAAATGGCTGATAAAGACACAAACAATTCAGAAAACAACAAAACACCCTTTTGGAAAAAACACTTTGTAAGCTTGTTCCTCTTTTTGCTCATCATCGTAGGTACGGTATGGGCCTTGATTGAAAGAAACCAGATGATCAAAGAACACAAAACAGAAATTACCACGCTTAAATCCATTCACCAGAAAGAAATGGACAGCATGGTCCTGGAAAAAGCAAAATTACTTACCTCTACCCTTGCCTTAGCGGTACGCAGTGAGCTCATCGATGAAAACAAGGATCAGGTGGATCAGTATTTCATTCAGGTAATTAAAAACCCGCAGGTTGAAAAAATCATGCTGGTTGATCAGACGAGTGGTGAGGTGATGATTAGCACAAACCGTAAAGACCTTCAGACAAAATATACCAATTCGAAACTACTGAAAGCTAAGGATGTCATCACGGAAATCGAAGACAATTTCATCACCACGGCATCACCTGTTATGGGGCTGAACACTCAGCTGGCCCTTCTGGTCGTTAAAACGAAGAAATAAGCCGGATTCATCTGTATTTAGAGAGTGGTTCATTCAATGGATGATTACCTCCTTTCACCCTCTGATTGCTACCGTTTAGTCATTGACTGAAATTTTTGGAATTATTCTTGTTTAACTTTCATTCAAAATTACGGCTATGAAAACGAAAGTATGTAAAAAAGCCCCGTGGGAAAGGAATAAGAAGTTTGTAAAGAGAAATTTTGATGATGCCTTCAAATCTTTAGGTATCCACGCAGAATTCAGGGATTCCAAAGAAATCCGAAGTAAAATGAATTCACCGGTCAGGGAAATCTAAATCTTTACAAAAGAGTTTTACTGACCGTCTTTCATCTCATCAACCGCTCTCCTATCTATTTAAAAGCCTGTCGCTTACTTCACCGCCTGTCAACCAATCATACGAGTCCCTTGCTCCTCTGCAATCAGAATTAAATTTTCGCCCGTTCTACTTTGACACCCTGCAATGCCTTATTTTTGCACGCAATTAACTTCAGTAAAAAAATGGGGATTGCGATTATCGGTGGAGGAAACATGGGAAAAACCTATGCGAAGGCATTCATCAAAGAAAAAGTTCTTGCGCCCGAAGATCTGTTCATCTATTTCCGAAAAAAAGCGGAGAGCGAAACGGATTATTCCGGTTTGACAGGAAATTTGTGCTTCAGTCCGGATAAACACATTTCCGGCTGTTCAGTAGTTATCCTGGCAGTTAAACCACAGGATTTTAATGAACTGAGCGCGGATCTGAAGCCCTATTTAAAAGCCGAACAGCTCGTGTTATCCATCATGGCGGGTATATCCATTGATCAAATCAGATCGAAATTATCCCACCACAAGGTGGTAAGAGCCATGCCCAATATTCCTGCAAAAATAGGACTCGGAATCACGGCTTTTGTTGTTCCACAGGGTGCTGATAAAACAACCATCACTGAAGTTTATGCGCTACTGGGTACAACCGGAAAAGCACTGCAGTTGGACGATGAAAGCCTGCTTGATGCTGTCACCGCTCTGAGTGGAAGCGGTCCCGCCTACTTTTATTATTTCGTCAAACAATTGATCGAAGCGGGTAAACAAATGGGGATTGATGAAAATGCATCACGAAGACTTGTGCTTCAGACCATGTTGGGCGCCTATCACCTGATGGAAAAAAATGATCAATCACTTGACGCACTCATAGATTCGGTTGCATCGAAAGACGGTACCACAGAGGCCGCACTAAAGACCTTCGAAAAAGAAAAGATTGGTCAAAACGTGCAGGATGGACTTTTTGCTGCATTGCAGAGAGCGAAAGAACTGGCAATCTGAGAGAAATAACTGATTACGGGTGTATGATGACGGAGCAAATAAAAATAAGACCTTTCGAACAGAAAGATATTCCCTTTCTGATCGCTGTTTTACGCAAAAATACACCGCTTTATTTCGATCCTTCAGAAGAGCCGGATTATCGTGAATACCACGCGCATGAAACGGAACGTTATTTCGTCATGGAATACGGGAATGCAATCATTGGTGCAGGCGGTTATAACACCGGTTTTGAGAACGGATCACAGGTACGCATTTCTTGGGATTTGATTGATCCGGACTTTCAAGGGCGTGGTTTCGGTAAAATCCTGCTGGAGCACAGAATAAGTGAGATTTCCAAAATACAGGGGGTTCAAACAACTGTTGTCCGTACTTCTCAGAAAACATACCTTTTTTACGAGAAAACAGGATTTAAATTATACCGTATCGTTCCGGATTACTGGTCAAAGAACTTTGATCTTTACGAATTACACCTGAATATCAGTTCCGGACCGCAATAGGCTGAGATTTATTGCCTTACCTAAACCCTATCAATAGTTCAGCAAACTGAGTAAAACTGTATCAATCACAAGCGCCATTCTGTGGAGGTCCAGTTTTTCCATCGTATCCGTGGTTTTATGGTAATTTTTATTCCTGTAAAAGGCTGTATCCGTTATCATGATCGCACTATAACCAAACTTCCAGTAGTTCAGGTGGTCGGAAAAATCGATACCGGGCAAAGCCTTTGGTGCAGCAAATTTTTTGGTACGGATAAGGTCTTCCCGTTTGTATTTTCTTATATATTTTCGGGCAAACTTACCTGCACCCCATTTTTTCACAAGCGTAATATAATTTCCTTTGCTTCCGTAGACCAGTTTCAACAAACCCACAGGATAAGACTGTGTCTTCCTTTCATCTTTAAAGTAACCAATCATTTCGAGAGAAATCATCCCCTCAACTTCAATGTTTTTCTCGCACAAAGACTGTGCATGCACGTGACTGCCCATGTATTCCGTACGAAAATAGGGAGGTTCTTCGAGGGTATAGGCCACCAGGTCTATCCGATAATCGGTGGGGTTGTCTTTCAGCAGCCTGGCCAGTTCCAGCAGACCTACTACCCCGCTGGCGTTGTCGTCAGCACCCTCCTGATCTCCACAAACATCGTAGTGTGCACCCACCACGATTCGCTGCATATTTTCGGTCCCGAAGGAACAGATAACATTACGGTACAGCCGCCCCTCCACCTGATAATACTGATTGTAGACGGTGTCAGCATATTGTACAAACACCGATTCAATGAATGTAGCTATTTGCTCCAGTTGCTCCAGGTTGCGGTAATTCCTGTAGCCTTCCTGCTTAGTGATTTCTGTCAGATGCTGCCGGATAACAAGTGTATCAGCCCGTTGAGTGAGGCCCTGAAACTGGATCAGCAGAAAGCTAACGAATAATATCTTCTTCATTACAAGTGATTGAAGGCCGAAAGTAAAATTTATCTTACGATATCCCTAAAATTTGCTTCGTTTTCTGTACAAAGCTCTTTTTAACACCTTTGATAAGGCTAAAACGTACACCGAAACAACAGATTACAAAGAGTTTAGAGAATATTAAGAGTCCTTTGGATGATTTATGAAAAAGAAGTAATTTCGTAATTAAATAATGTACAATAAAGCTTTACAATACTGGAAACAGTTGTTTGGATAGTACAGTTTTGTTGTATGTATAAACGAGTTATGGGCAATCTGCCTGTACATCATTTAGCAACTAAATCGTATCTTTGAGAAAAGCATTTTTAAATGAAACACGAACGATACAAGTATTCTGCGGAAAAAGAGTTAATGTATTTTGAGTTTTTTAGTGTTGGACCTAAGGGACAAGTGAAAAAAGTAATTGAGTTTTCTGAAACCAACGTAAAAGACGTTTACAACTTAGCTTTTGGAGATTATGACGAAAAAACAAACCGTATTAGTGACAAGGTGGTGACCAACAATGGTGACAGTTTGAAAGTATTGTCGACAGTTGCGTCTTCGGTTTATGCATTTACGACGGAACGACCTAATGCGTGGGTTTTTGCCACGGGAAGTACAGCAGTTAGAACAAGACTTTACCGCATGGGGCTCACCAACAACATCGTCGAAATATCAAAAGACTTTCACGTTTACGGTTTGAAAGACGATAACTGGGAGGAATTTATTATTGGTGAAGATTACGAAGCTTTTTTAGTTAAACGAAAATGATTAAATTTGTACTATGGATCCAAAAGACCTAAATAAGAAGAAAACGCCGATTGTTAAAATCGACAATGAGCTCGAAAAATATCGAGGAAAGATTCTTTTTCCTAAAAAACTCAAGAAAGCAAACGAAATACTTGACCGAGTAGGACTACCCAAAGCGTAGGCAGACAGACCATAACAGCCCGCTAGCTTCAACAATTTAATTACTTCGTAGAAAAGTTTTTGTAAATTAGCGAGATAAATGCTCCGTGGCAAGGTCAGTGAGAAATTGCTGAAGCCAGCGGGCAAACCGTTGTGTGCAATTCTCCTTGTACCCTCAAAAAAGACTAACTTTCCAAGCTAACGAGTAGTCGAAAATTGGGTTAGGGAAAATGATAAGTAAACAGTATTAAGAAGAGTAAATAATTTAATTTAAGACATTACAAAGGCGTTCGTAAAAACTAAAGGATCAGACATCATAATAAATCAGAATGTTACGTAATAAAATCACTGAATTATGAAATCAGCGTTAATTATAGGGTTTGTTTTAGCTATTGCATTATGGTTTTGGGCAATTATAGATATAGCAAAATCGAGATTTATTAACTCTACTATGAATACTGTTTGGCTTTTAATAGTACTGTTCTTTCCAATTTTAGGTTCATTTTTTTATTTTATTTTGAGGGAAAAGTATATAACTAATCAGTCGAGAAAATTTCAGCCGAAGTTCAATAAAAAAGAATAAGAACTGCACACAACATCAACTAAAAGCCACGGGCTGAACAAACACATCCGAGAAGCCCGTGTCTCCTGGCTTAGAAACGTTATATCGAACGGAATAGACTAACTACATATAACACCCCCTAAATCACCATCCCACCTTAGTGAGATAGTCCCGATTAAGCGGGACGTGATCAAATTTATCCTGACCTCAAAGAGCTTCAGTGACTAATCCCTACCGAAACAACGTGAAGCGTCTGGAACTCACCCACACCCACTCTCCCTCTCTCACACTCACTCTCACACTCCCTCTTACACCACATCGCCTAAATTTAGCGTCAGTAAAGGTGAACGGAAGCACATACCACAAGGCACTTTTGTCCACGTAACTTGAATATATGCCCGTGAACAACATGTTTAAGCCCGCGGAAGACGTGCGGATGCCCGCGGAAAACTTATTTACGCCCGTGGAAGTTTTACTTTTGCCCGCGACAAGTGTGTGGATGCACATGGCAGTTGTACTTTCGCCTGCGGAATCTTTACTTAACCATATTTCATTCGTACTTATCAACAATTCATTTATACTTATCCACATTTTAAAAATACTTTCGTCCGCGGAAACTTTACTTATCAACATTTCATTTGTACTTATTAATATTTTGAAAATACTTTTGCCCGCGGAAAGTGTACTTTACACCGGAGAAGATGTATTTGTGAACAAAGAAGTTGAATGAATGCCGGTAAAAAGTGAACAAAGGAATGGTGCGTGTCTACGCCCGAGGGTTGAAAAAGAATTGTACCTGCGGATTAGTCGACTGAGCGATCAATGTGTTATGCAAACAAGGAAAGGATGAGAATATGCCAAGGTTTGTTAACTTATGGACTGAATTAAAGCTATTTATCTATTTTTGAGTTCCTCAAAACAACAAGCAAATGAAAAATACTTTCCGGTTACTTGCTGTATCGATCGGTATGGTGTTATTCAATTCCGTCGGGATTACTCAGGAATCTAAGTCAACAGAGAAAATTGAAGTTCACGAACTGCCGAATGACCTAACTACAATTACTGATGAAAATCTTGCGCCTATCCTTGAGCCGTTAGCAGATGCCAAAATAATCGGAATAACAGAATGCGTTCACGATATGGTGGAGCCCTTCCACTTCAGAAACGCACTGATTAAAAAACTAGTCGAAGAAAATGAAATTGGCGCGATTGCCATTGAATCAGGTTTTCCCGAATCAAGGTTATGTTATGATTACATACTTGGAAAGGATATTCCGATCGACAGTGTTCTTTCAACGGGCTTTTCATGCATGTTTGGAAGCATTGAATCAAACAGGGAATTACTCATTTGGCTGCGGAATTACAACCGGAACAAACCCTCATCAGAACAAGTGCACTTCTATGGTTTCGACATTCCGGGATGTGCTCCGAACCCTGTGCTTGAAAATGCAAAAGCCGGATTTAATTACGTACTTGATTATTTGGATGACGTAGATAAAGAAAATGCTCGAATATTCCGTGAAGCGATCGAAGAGTATGAAGTTTATTTGCGGATAAGAGATAGCGCACAGGATACCCTCCCCCATTTTTGGGACCTGGATGCTCAGGGATGGGACAAAATAGCGTCCATCCTTGACAGCATCGAACAGACCTTTCTGGAAAATTCCGCGGCATTCATTCAAAAAAGTGCTGAACTTGATTACAAATGGGCTTTTCGTTCCATTCACAATGCACGTCAAAACGTGGTTTTCTTTAGATCAATAGGCGATCCCGAGATTGGGTACGATACCCGCGATTTTGGTCAATTTGAAAATATTCAGTGGATCCTGAAAAATGAAGGGGATAAAAAATTACTCTTATTTGCACACAGCACACATTTAATGAAGGAAATTCATACCGATACCGCAACCATGATTCCATATCCCAGATGCGGAGAATATTTAGCAAAAGAATACGGAAAGGATTATAAGGTCATCGGAAATTTCTTTCGCAAACTTGATTACCTGGACGACGATCCTATTATGCTCGGCGAAGGGTACCTGGGCTATGAACTGTCAAAACTCGGTCCTAAAAATTACTTCGTTGAGGTAAACGCGCTGGAAAGTAATTGGAAAAAGGAATGGTGTATCCGAAAATCGAACAGCGGTGCTAAATTACTCACCAATCTCGGGGAAGCAGTTGATATTATTTATTTCAACGATACGCAAACTACGATATTCCCTCCAAAAAGTGAATGATGGGCAGAAGGGGTAAAAGCGGTATTAGATCAAGTCATATACTTAACCTACTGGTTTTAGGCGTTTTACTTTTGCTTAGTGCCTGCGGTGCGAATCGTAATTCAAATCCTACTTTTGAAACGGAGGACATACAGATAATCACTATGGAACTGGAGGGTTCTTTCCAAGGCCGGGATGTCTTTATTCAAAACCCTATGATGGATGATGGCTTTTGTATTAAATACATTGAAGTCAACGGTTTGAGGGTTAAAGATTCCGGAGGGGTGCAACAGACGGCAATTCAAATTGGCTTAACATCACTGGAACTGGATACCGGAGAAGTTGTTAAAATAAATATCTACCACCGATCAGATTGTAGGCCTCATGTTTTAAATCCTGTCGTTCACTGATCTTTCATCAAATTACACTTTAAACGAATTACTTCAAGCCACCCACGCTCCACTGTTCTGGCTGATAATATCCCTTAATTCATCCTGCTTCGCATTCGGATATCCGCAAAAAATGCTACATTCGTCCTATGGCAACAAGCAATAAAATTCCCGCTGCACTTTCAGAACTACTGAACATCAACTACCCCATCATTGTGGCTCCCATGTTTTTGGTTTCCAACGTTGAAATGGTTGTTTCTGCAATAAAGGCCGGAGCAACAGCCGCTATTCCCGCGCTGAATTATCGTACCACCGACGAACTAAGAAGTGCCATCAAAAGGATAAAAAAAGAAGCCAATGGGCCTTTTGGAATAAACCTCATTGTGAATAAAAGCAATTTTCTATACAAAGAGCAGCTGAAAATCATCTGTGAGGAAAAAGTTGATTACATCATAACGAGTCTGGGTTCTCCGGAAGAAACCATCCGGGAAGCGCACAAAAACGGGATCAAGGTATTTTGTGACGTGGTCAACCTTGATTACGCCAAAAAGGTTGAGTTACTGGGAGCAGATGCCCTCATCGCCGTCAATAAAATGGCGGGCGGACATGCGGGCACAATCCCTTACGAGGAACTCATCCCCGAATTGAAAAAAGCATGTAAAATTCCTGTAATATCCGCTGGTGGTGTAGGCAACGGAGCAGAAATGCGAAAAGTGCTGGAAACAGGTGCCGATGGCCTTTCTATGGGTTCAATTTTCATTGCTTCTGACGAGGCCGGAGTTACGGATGAATACAAACAGGCTATAGTCGATTACGGAAAAGACGATATCGTGATGACCACAAAATTATCAGGTACGCCGTGCACAGTTATCAAAACGCCCTATGTCGAAAAGATTGGAACCAAACAAAACTGGCTCGAAAGATTACTGAATAAAAATAAACGACTGAAAAAATGGGTCAAGGCACTCACATTTATGAAAGGTATGAAATCGCTGCGGAAGGCTGCTTTCGGAGCTACCTATAAAACCCTGTGGTGCGCCGGTCCAAGCATAGAACATGTGCGTGAAATAAAACCGTTGGGGGAAATTATCAAACAGCTCGTTGATGAATATGAAAAAGCAAAGCAATAATTCACTGGCAAAAATGCGAAGACTGCTTTGGCTCATGGGACTGGTTAAGATCCCCATGATCGCGTATGTCAGACCGCGGCTGGAACACCTCGATGAAAAGAGCGCCCGGGTAAAGATAAAACTCAGAAGACGTACCAGAAACCACCTTAAATCCATGTATTTTGGAAGCCTGGCTGTGGGTGCTGATGTAGCTGCAGGTCTCCACGCCTTCTATTTTGCAGAAGGATCCGGATTAAAGGTTTCATTCGCCTTCAAGGCGGTAAAGGCGGAATTCATACAGCGGGCAACAACCCATGTTTTGTTTGAATCCAACGATGGGCATCTAGTACAGGAAGCGATCGAAGAAGCAAAAAACACAGGTGAACGGGTCAATAAATGGGTAAAAGTGGAGGCGAAAAATTCGCTTTCGGAAATTGTCGCTATATTTGATATGGAAATTTCCGTAAAAATCAAACAAGCATGAAACTATTAAATACATTCCTGATACTCTTTATTTTAAGTTTTTTTACCTCATGTTCAGGTTCAAAAAATACAATTGATCAGGCCATGTCTGACGAAATGAAAATGGAGGTAGCATATATCGATAATCAAATGCCGGGTCCGGATAAAGACCTTGAAAATTCCAGATACATTTCCTTTACGGTAATACCTGGTCCGGGAAAACTCGCTCACAACTGGAAACCCGTTTCTTTATGGGCCGGAAAAGACGACAACTCTGTGGAAACCAAAATTTTCGACGATATGGAATTCAAGGGGAAAGGAGAACCTGTTTACAGAAACACTTCACGCACCGGTTTTGCTGAATTACCGAGCACTATTGATGTTAAGGTAATACTCGTTAACGAAGACGGAACCATGATTGAGCTCACCCGCAAAGATGTGGTCATGGAAGTAGTTTACTAAGTCATCCGCTGCTTTCCTTTTCTTGTAAAGAACTATGATCCAGCGGGTAATCATCCGGTTTCGTTCTTTTTAAAATTAATTTGCTTATATTCATCGCTACAATTGATGTGGAATATTTGGCATTCATTGGTTTGCCAGATCTTCCTGACCAATAGGTGATACCTGCTTGTCATAAAGGATAAAAATGAAAGTACTCGAGATAAAAACTGCCCTGCAGATCCAGAAAAACCCTAAAACGGTTTATGAAGCAATCATTGAACCGGCTCACATGGTGAATTATTTCATTTCCAAAAGCTCAGGGCGCATGGAGGCCGGAAAAGAACTGGTTTGGAATTTCCCGGAATTTTCGCTGGATGTGGCGTTGAAAGTTGTGAAAACACAACCCTACAAACTTATCTCCTATTTTTGGATTGTAGAGGGAGAAAAGCACCTTGTAGAGATTAGTCTCATCCCCGAAGAAAACGATTCTACCCTCGTACATATTACCGAAAATGGTCGGGCAAACGACGATGCCGGAATTAAATGGCTCGTAGAAAATACTGCCGGTTGGGCCAATTTTCTGGCCTGCCTGAAAGCCTATTTGGAATACGGAATTAACCTGCGTAAAGGTGGATTTGATTTTCTTCGGAACACACCGCCCATCGTATGAACTTGATTTTGCTGAATTTTTACCGTTATCTCTGATCCAACCTGTACTTTTTTCTTATTTTTAGAACATTCAAATTTTATGTATAAATCATCAGTTATGAAAAAAATAGTATTTGCACTCACAATCGCTTTTACAGCCTTTACTTTTAACTCCTGCGGAGAAAACACGGATGTCGTGGATTCAGGCACCTATCAGGGCAATGTTAAAGAGGTAGAAGCCGATAAAACAGAAATTTATGTAGAAACAGCAGACGGCAAGGTACTGGAACTTTATTTTACCGAAGGTACTGTTCTTACACAAAATGGCGAAACCGTAGAATTCGAAGTGCTGAAAGAAGGCCAGAAAGTAGAGGTAGAAGTAGAGAAAAAAGGAAAAAGGCTGGATCCCCTGAAGGTAACGATCATGGAATAAGCTGACCGGAATGCTGTGTGCTTTGCGTCCAGAACTATTACACCCCTTGTCCGTACATTTACCCCTGGCTGCACTTTTGTTAGCGGCAGTCATTTTCTCATGGGGTGTGTTCTTTAAAAATCCTCTGGCTCTCCGCATGGGTGGTATCCTAACTATAATTGGTACCGTCGGCGCCTGGTTTTCGATTTATACCGGGGATTTGGCTGACGGAATAGTCTCACGGACACTTTGTGATCCAACGGTACTAAAAACGCATGAAAATTACGCGCTTACGGCAACCTGGATTTTCTCTATGGCATCGCTGCTGATTTTACTTGATTTATTTAAAATACTCGCCTATTTGCGCTACTGGGCAAATATTCTGGTGGTATTGCTTTTGATCAGCGGCGCAGGACTCTTGATTTATGTCGGTAGTCTAGGAAGTGAATTGGTATATGAACAAGCCGCCGGGGTAAGCATACCCTCTGAAGATTGCAGCGAATTCGACTAAATCCGGAACAGTAGCATGGGAATAGATCATCACGACGAATACCAATCAGGCAAAAACCTGAAAATCGCATTTATCCTGAACCTATCCTTCACTGTTTTTGAACTGATAGGTGGCTACTTCGTGAACAGCGTGGCCATAATATCGGATGCCATCCACGACCTCGGTGACAGTATATCACTTGGAACGGCATTGTACCTTGAAAAGAAATCAAAAGATAAGGCGGATAACGAATTTTCCTTCGGTTATGCACGCTTTTCCCTGCTTGGTGCCCTTATAACTGCCCTCATGCTAATCGCAGGATCCATTTACGTGATTTATGAAGCGGCTGGCAGGTTGATTGAACCTGAGCCATCAGACGCTCAGGGAATGCTGCTGTTCGCGATTGTAGGGGTTGCGGTAAACGGTTTTGCGGCATGGAAACTGAGTAAAGGAAAATCCATCAATGAAAAAATGATATCCTGGCACCTCCTGGAGGATGTATTAGGCTGGGTGGCTATACTCATTGTGGCAATCGTCTTGAATTTTTACCGCATCGATTACCTCGACCCCGCTCTTTCCCTCTTGATTACGGCCTACATTCTCTACAATGTAGTTAAACGACTGAAAAAAACGCTCTACGTATTCTTACAGGGAAAACCGGAAGAAATAGACATGGTGGAAATCAAGAAAAAATTGGTAACTATTGATCATGTGCAATCTTTGCATCACACCCACATCTGGTCATTGGAAGGAGAAAGCCATGTGTTTTCTACACACGTTAAATTAAAAAATATCAATTCATTACAAGATTTACTTCAAGTAAAAAATGAAATCAAAGATGCCCTTGATCCTTACCATTTCAAACACATGACCATAGAAACTGAGCTCGATCAGGAAACGTGTGCTCTCGATAATTGACACCTTCTGCCGCTTTTTCACGCAACGGGAGTTTATACCTGACTTCTGACGTCATTTTGGCAGTTTTTATTTGCTGGCACAGAGATTGACTTTTACGGATCGCAATAAAAAATTAATAAAACATGAAAACAGGCCATATTAATGTTCAGACGGAAAATATCTTTCCGATCATTAAAAAATTCTTGTATTCTGATCACGAAATATTCTTGAGAGAACTGGTATCCAATGCGGTAGACGCCTCTCAAAAGCTAAAGGTTCTCTCAAAAAGTGGTGAATACAACAAAGAAGTTGGAGACTTGAAAGTAGAGGTGATCCTCGATAAAAAGGCAAAAACGCTTACGATCAGAGATTACGGTATCGGAATGAATGCGGAAGAGATCGACAAATATATCAACCAGATCGCTTTCTCAGGCGCGGAAGAATTCGTTCAGAAATACAAGGATTCTGATGCCAAAGAACAAATAATCGGTCATTTCGGGCTCGGTTTTTATTCTGCTTTCATGGTAGCCGAGAAAGTTCAGATTCGCTCCTTGGCAAGACACGACGATGCTCAGGCAGTAGAATGGGAAAGTACCGGAACAACTGAGTTCACAATGAAGGATATCGACAAAGAGCAACGCGGTACCGATATCATCCTGCACATCAACAAAGATTCCAAAGAATTTCTGGAAGAATCGAGAATTGAGGGCATCCTCAATAAATACTGTAAATTCCTTCCTATTCCCGTTATTTTTGGAACAAGAACGGAGAAAAAGGAACATCCGGAAGGCGAAAAAGACAAAGAGGGAAATATCAAAGAAATTTCCGTTGAGGTACCCAACCAGGTAAATAACACCAATCCTGCCTGGACGATACAGCCCAGTGAGCTGGAAGACAAGGATTACAAATCGTTCTACCATGAACTATACCCGGCCTCTTTCGAGGAACCCTTGTTTCATATCCACCTGAACGTTGATTATCCATTCAACCTGACAGGTATCCTGTATTTCCCGAAAATCAAGGAAAATGTAGAAATTCAACGAAACAAAATACAGCTCTACTCCAACCAGGTTTTCATTACTGATAACGTGGAAGAGATCGTCCCTGAATTCCTTACTTTATTGCACGGTGTAATCGATTCTCCGGATATTCCGCTAAACGTTTCAAGATCTTACCTCCAAAGTGATTCCAATGTTAAGAAAATCAGTGCCCACATCACAAAAAAGGTCGCTGACAAACTGAAGCAAATGTTCAACAAGGACCGCGAGGATTTTGAAAAGAAATGGAACGACCTGCGCATATTTGTGGAATACGGCACGCTCTCGGACGACAAATTCGCAGAGAAAGCAAAGGCTTTTTCTTTGGTTAAAAATACTGATGGAAAGCACTTTACGATTGACGAATTCAAGGAAAAGGTAAAAGATCTTCAAACCGACAAAAACGGAAAAACTGTTTTTCTTTATACAAACGACGCAGAACAACAGTACAGTTTTGTAAAAGCAGCGAAAAACAGATCTTATGAGGTGCTTGAAATTCAAGGCCCCCTCGCCTCTCACTGGATTCAGAAAATGGAAATGTCTCTTGAGAATGTATCATTCGCACGTGTGGATGCAGATACCCTGGATAACCTTATCAAGAAAGACGATGAACTTCCGTCCAAATTATCCGAGGACGAACAGAAAAAATTACAGCCTGTTTTTGAAGAAATTCTGGACAAACAAAAATTCAAAGTGCAGTTTGAAAGTATGTCAGAAACCGATGCTCCTATTGTGATGACTCAACCTGAGTTCATCCGAAGAATGAAAGAACAACAGCAAATGGGCGGCGCCGGATTCATGGGAGCTTTTCCGGAAATGTATACGATGGTGGTCAATAGCAATCACCCAAAGATACTGAGCTTACTCAACACGGGAGAAAAAGGAGATCAGGAAAGGATGGCCAAACAACTGACAGACCTTGCCTTGTTGTCGCAGGGAATGTTAAAGGGTGAAGCCCTCACTGAATTTGTTAACCGAAGCATCGAATTAGTATAAATTTTGAGGAGCGGGAATCACTTCCCGCTCTATTTTTTGAACATGACAGGATATTTTAAATGGATCGGAGCCGGTTTGGGGTTTTATCTGACCGGCTTTCGTTTTTTCGGGGCCTTTGTAGGCTTTCTGATCGGTGCTTTTATCGATAATTTCGGTCGGGCTGCTCAGTATATGAATGAAAGACAGGCACACCAAGCCCGTGAACATTTTGGCTCCAACCAGGATTTCTTTAATTTCTATCAAAGTCAATCACAACGCTACGACTTTCCTACCATGTTATTGGCTCTATCAGCCGCCGTTATGAAAGCCGATGAGAAGATCGTAAAATCTGAGTTGGAATACGTGAAATCATTTCTCCGTCAACAGTTCGGTTCACAATTCATGACAACCCATCTTCAGACTTTGAAATCTTTTATTGACAGGCAGGAAGCCATTCCGCTGACACAAATTTGCATGGATATCAAAATGCGGACCCGCCAAGAGGTGCGCATACAACTCGTTCATTACCTGTTCGGTATCGCTAAGGCAGACGGAAATGTATCTCAGGCAGAAATGACTGTGTTGGAGAAGATAGCACAGTTACTGGGTGTACCGGACCTGGATTTCAACAGCGTGAAAAACATGTTCTACAGGGATACAGACAGTGATTATCGCATCCTTGGAATCGAAAAAAGCGCTACGGATCAGGAAGTTAAAAAAGCGTATAGAAAAATGGCGGTGCGATACCATCCTGATAAAGTATCTCAGATGGGACAGGAATACGAAAAAGGCGCAAAGGAAAAATTCCAACGCATCCAGGAAGCTTACGACAGTATTAAGAAAGAACGCGGAATGAATTAGAAATTAGATCCGTTTCTTTAGCACACATTTTTATTTCAATACTCCTTCGTACTCAGCATAACAAGTGTGCAGGCCGGGACAACATCTATGTTATTTTCCGTGAGGCGCTTTTCAAATTCGGGATTCGAGGTTCCGGGATTGAAAATAACACGTCTCGGTTTTAAAGCTACTATATCATCATAGTACTGTTCCTGATTTTTTCTTGACAAATAAAGGGTCACCGTATCTATTTCTTCCCGGGAAGGAAATTCCTTTTGTATTTTAACTCCCTCGATATTGCCTTCTTTATAACCAACCGCCACCACGGGAATATCGTACTGAAGAAGCCGCTTCACAGCCATATTCGCATATCTTGAAGGATTTTCACTCGCTCCTAAAACCAATGTTTTCTTCGTATTCATGTGTTTGTCCGTTTTTTTCGTTCTCTTTAAGATAACAATAATTTTTAACTTCCTTGCGGGGTGTACATCGTAATTCCCTTTTCGCGGTAAGACCGTATCATTACTTCCAGCATTTCCCTGGCATCGATCAACAAGGAATCGGCATTGCCTATAACTACATGCTTCAAACAACCTGCTTGTTCGAATAAGGGAATAAGTTCGTCGCAACGCCTCTTTTTCGACCAAACAGGATCGTGCACCTTAGTTTTCATTGTATCTATTGAGCCGTCCGGTGATTTAATCCTCACCTCAAAAATTTCCGGGAAATAAACCGGAAATTTAAAGTCATCGACCGCATCTTCCAGCGTATGTAAATTTGTTCCGGCATTATCGAGGGTCACTCCTATCATCAGAATCTTCCCTCCCTGCTCAGCGACTCTGTAGAAGGGACTTTTGTCGGTATAAGGTGTTAATTCTCCAAAATGTCCGGAAACAAAATAATCTGCTCGTGGCCCTACACAGCTTACAGGCTCGGTAGGATGACAGCTGCGTTGAGCATCGGGCAGTTTGCGGAAATATTCCGTGATAGCACCCAATCTGCTCGCATCCTCTGAAACATTAAACACCTCTAAATGCTTGATATAATCAAGCTGAAAAGAAGCATTTGGGGAATTTGGCATGAGGAGATGTCCCGATTTACCAACACTTTTTAACAGGGCTTCCACTACAGTCTGTGCCCCTCCGTCAACATATCCCATTTTTGAAAGAGCGGAATGAACAAGGAGCGTATCATTCTCCTGAATGCCTGCGGTCCGTAACTGAGCGAGAAGTTGTTCTTCTGTCCAACCCTTATTTTCAAGTGCCTGCTTTTTGAGAGCCCGTCTTACTTGCTCCTTCTTATATTTTCTGTACAGGTTGAGTAAAAATGAGGGTGTTATGCTTCGTATGAAATTTCTCATGATGTTTTCTTACCTGTAAACAAAACGATAGGTGATGGTACCTTCCTGATACTTTCCGGCAGTACCGTCATAATTGAAGCGCGACAAAAGGGCATACTCTTCAGCTTTTTCTATCATACAGGCATCGGCATTTAAGCTTCTCTCAGGCATGTAATCGGCATCTATCACATTTCCGCTCTGTGCTACCCTGATTTTCACCGTGACAACACCGTTTACATTTCCACAGGTATAACCGGGATTTCTTACGTGCCAGTCATTCCTGTTTAAAGGGTGCCGATTAACCAGATCATACTCTACCATCGTTTTACCTGCTTTCTTTTTTTCGCTCGCTGCCTGGCCGGAACTTTTATTCTCTGTCTTATTTTCGTTCTGCTTACCTACCTCAAGATCCGTTTTACCGTCATCCGACTCTTTTTGGGTTTTCCCGGCATTGAGCTCCTGAAGAATTTTTGATTCATATTCCTTGACTGATTCAGCAGGGTCTCCGGAATAAGAGGTGTACTTTATATTCTTATCGTTACTTTCCTCCCGTTGATCATTGGCGCTCTTTACAAGTGAACTCACCGGTTCCGATTCCTTTAATAAAGCGGCTTCCTGAGGGGTTTGAATTTGTTCCGGAGTAATTTCTATGTCGTCGGGAGCCTCCTTGTCTTTGGTGCGATAACTGAATGTATCATACGTCACAGGTTCTGTATAAGTATCGATTTGAAAATAGATAAATAAAGCAACATGGGCGATCAACGTAATGACAATCCCGAACTTGTGATTCTCTATAAAATCAAGTACTTTATTCATGCTCTAACTGTAACGTAATTAAACGGGATTTTGATACATCATAATAATCAATTTTCTCATCATCTTCCATGCGCAGAAGACTTTCCGAAACAGGAACTATTCGTTTATAGGTTTGTGCGAGAATTCGCTTTCCGGTCTTGTCAAGGATTCCGGTCTCTTCGCCTTTTTTGAATAGAATCAAATCGGATACCGTCCATTCAAGCTCATCATATTCCGGGGCAATTACCTGCTCCCCTTTGACATTGATCATCCCCATTTTCATCAGTTTATCAATAAATGCATATCCCGTTCGGAAAGGAAAAGCATAGTCAAATTTATAATCAATGATGAGTTTAGCGTCCTTATTTGTATATCCCCAAAGATCTCCCTTTGTGACAGGAATAAGTACCCCATACTCCCCGATTCCGGTGAAAATAGCAGGAAGTACGCGTTTTCCTAAGGTGTCGATAAGTCCGAATTTGTCATTCACATACCGCCGTGCATGACCTTCATGGAACTGGGCAAACTGAAAATAATTCGGAAAAACATTGAGTTCCATAGGAATTATTAGTTCTGCCTTACCGTTCACATAACCATACATATTTCCGGTAGATACAATGGCTCTGTTGTTTTTCAGGTTACCTATTCTTTCAAAAAAGCGCGGAAACAAAAAAACACTATCCTCCGTAATGAAATTCATGGAGTCGCGCATTTCCAGCACATAAATGGTATCACTGAATCTGCGGAGTTTACCCTTGTACGATGAAATAAGGAAATTACCTCCCCGTCCTATAAATCCGTTAATACCGTCTCTAGTTACATAAGCTTTTCTGTTTTCGAAAGAAAATGCTTCATCAAAAACTATATCGAAGGCAGGCTTTCCTTCCAGGGTATAATATTGATATCCTTTTTCGTCCTGAACGTAAAATAATCCCTCAGAAAAAGCACCGATGTCTTCGTAAACGGGATCAAGGACAAAAGCACCGGTAGGATTGATGAGTCCTAATTTTCCGTTAACTTCCACGATTGCCCGTCCGTGATTAAAATCCTGTGCGTCGTCAAACATAAAATCGATGATGGGATCCCCAGTTTTGTTGATATAACCGAATTTATCGTTGCGCATTACTACAGCGAGTCCGTTACTGAAATTTTGGGCAAAATCATAAACAGGTGGGATAAGTGGCAATCCACGGGAATCCATAAATCCATATTTACCCCGAAGTTTATACAAATACATTTCTCTACCCACAAGTTGCAGATCTCTTTGAATAAGTTCGGGAAATGGAAATTCAGGATATTTCCGGACGAAATCGTTGATGGATTTCTCATTATAATCCGCGATCGAGAGGCGATACAGGTTCTTCCATGCGTCAGAAACATAAGGACTTTCAGGATATTTTTTAATAAAGGCCGCATACACCTCTTTGGTATTTTCTTCTGTCTCCAACTGATAAATTCTGGCCTTCGCCTCCTCCACCAGCGGATTGTTCGGGAAAATTTCTATGAATCGTGCATAAGATTCAGGATCGTTGGGAATCACTGTTTCCTCAAATTCAGCTTTATGCAATGCCACCTGAGCCTTTTGGTATTGCTCACTTTCCGGATAGTATTGTAAATATTCACGGTAGGCCTTACTCGTATTTTTTCGGAGCGCCTGCTCAAACGCAAGAAGGTCGCGTAAATAAATTGCACTGTCCTTCAATTCCGACCAAGGATGATTGGCGATAAAATTCCTGTATGCCTTAACGGTATTAATCGATTTGGCTTCCCGGTAAAAACTTTCACTAACCTTATTTCTTTGAAAAACAACCGTTTCCTGACCAAAAGCATGATCTTCACTGAGTTTTTCCCGGCTTTTCTCGCTCAGCAGGTTATAACTCTCAACCGCTAGCAGTGCATAATGATAGGCTGAATCAGGATTGTGGAAAGGATTATCGGTTCGGTGATAAATAACACTGAGGCCGTAAGCTGCAGGTGAAGTCTTCTTTTTGAGAGATTTTTCGAAATTCTTCTTCGCATCAAAGTAATTATATTCTTTCAAAGCTTCGAATCCCCTGTTGATACGGCACCCGAAAGCAGTAAGAACTATAAGCAAAATGAATAAGAGACGTACTGTCATAAACGAATATCCGAATTTTAATAACAAATTTACAAATAACTACCGAGCGGAATACAGCTTTGCTTAGAAGATACGTACGATTAGAGGTCTCTGTTCGTTGCTTGAACATTTTTTAACATTAATCTTTCGAGAAATCATTGTGTTATCAAATTATCAGACGGACGTTAGTAGCTAAAAGAACATGAAATATATGAGCAGTGTTACGAGAAAAGTTGTAACAAAATTCAAGAGAAGACCAATTTTCACCATGTTCCCTATCTTTATAATATTGGAGGAATAAACGATTGCATTGGGAGGAGTTGCAACAGGCAGCATAAAGGCACAGCTTGCACCAAGCGCAATACCTGCTGAAATACCGAACAGCGGCAAATCCATTTCTATAGCGAACTTTCCCATCAAAGGAATCAGTAAACTTACCAGTGCCAGATTAGACATGAGTTCTGTGGCAAAGATAGCAATGGAGAAAATCAGCATTATCAAGAGTAGTACAGGAAGGGTAATCAGCGGTTTCATCTGATTCACCAGGAAGCCTACAATATTTGCATTATCAAGAATTGAAGCAAGTGCAAGTCCCCCACCGAATAAAAACAATATCCCCCACGGTAATTTTTTCATATCCTCCCAAATCAGAAGCGGCCTTCTTTCTTCACTGGAAGGAATTACAAAAAGAGCTATAGCTCCCACGAGCGCAATATCGGTATCACTGATCTCAAAGGGTAGGATCATATTGATCAGCGAGCGCCCTATCCAAAGCAATACGATGAAGGAAAAAAGCATAAGAACCCTTTTCTGATCTTTGCTCAATTTGCCTGTAACCATCTCCGCCATCTCAAAACGGGCATTCCTGAAAAAATAGTGCCTGAGGATAAAATAGGTGACAGTTAGCATGACCAACATAAATGGTAGACCGATGATGAGCCAGTCGAAAAAATCAATTTTCATGTTGAACTCCTGATCAAGAATTCCTGCCATCTGAATGTTCGGAGGTGTGCCGATTAAGGTTGCCGTTCCTCCAATATTCGCAGCAAAGGCAATACTGAGCAATAGTCCGATGGCTAACAAACGCTTCTCACGGTAACGCGGTATAGCCCGAATTACAGAAACAGCAATAGGTAGCATCATTAACGTGGTTGCCGTATTGCTGATCCACATACTTAAGAAGGCCGTGGCAACCATAAAACCACCCAAAAGTTTAGAGGGTGAACTGCCGAAGGAACGTATGATCGAAAAGGCAATGTGCTGATGCAGATTACTTTTTTCAATAGCCAAAGCGATCACAAAACCTCCGAAGAATAAAAATATCATAGGATTCCCGTAGGACTGAGCAAGATCTGACTGAGAAATAAGACCTGCAGGTAGTCCTGTGATAATAGGTAGTAAGGCCGTTAAATAAAGAGGAATGGGTTGCGTGATCCACCAGTACACCATCCACACGGCAAGACCAAGGGCGGTAAGATTGAACAAGGGAGTTTCATACACAGTCGAAAGTGTAAAAAGTAAGATCCCGATTATCAGGTGTATTCCTCGATGTTGCATAAAACAAACATACGAAGCAATTTTTACTTTTTGAGAGGAATGAAAAAATTAAATCAGACTATTCCACGATCCGGACGGCATCCCACAAGGTATCGAAAGTTATCCCAAGAAATTCCTCATCTCCCATGAGGTTAGGACTTTGAATAATATAACCGACCGAATTCACCGCCTGTGTGGCTGCCATCTCATAGATGAAATCCGTATTGATCATTTTTAAATCGCCCGTTTGCTTACCTTTTTCGATAAAATTCAAATATGGAATAGCCATCTGATACACAAACTCCTTATCCCCAGAATAATACCTGGAATTACGGAACTGAGTATAAAAAGCAAAACACTCGGGATGACTCAGCCACCAACCCAGTGTGTTGAACCATACTTTTCTACTCATTTCCTTAAAATTGAGTGTTGAATCCAGTTTCAGTACGAACTCGCGGTTAGACTCCATCAAGCTATCCATAACGTAGGAGAAACACGCCCTTGAGAATTTTTCGGTGGTTTCAAACAATTCGAAAACACTGCCTCTTGCCACCTGTGCATCTTCTTCTAACTCTCTGACATTGAAATTATCAAATCCGCGGATGCCGAAAAACCTGATGCCGCTTTTAATCAATTCAAGTTCCTTGTAATTCATCGGTCAGTTGATTTCTGTTAAGTAAGTGGCTCAAAAATAAGTGAAATTCATTGATAACATTTTAATTTTTTCAAAAAAAAATTGATTAAATCATTTCAGCACTAAAATCTTATGGTTCGATTTCAACAAAAAAGGTACGTGCCCTATAAACGATTGCCAGGGAATAGTTCTTACCGGACTCATAACTGAATTTTCTTCCTATTTTTGATCTGAAAGAGTGGATAACCACAATTCCATAAAATTCAACATTGATAAAAATGATACGATTTACCATAATAGCAACCCTAATTTTATTCCTTGTTGCTTTAAACAGCTGTTTTAAAGGAAAAAAAGTCGATATGATCATTCATAACGCACGAATTCATGTGATGAATGAAAAAATGGACGTATTTGAGGCCATCGCCATTGATGACGGAAAGATTGTTCACATCGGTCCCGAAAGAGAAATACTGAATGAATTCAGGTCAGACAAAGTTATCAATGCGGGAAAAAAAGATATTTTTCCGGGTTTTCATGATGCTCACGGCCACATAATGAGTCTCGCAAAACAAATGCAATCGGTAGACCTTCGGGGCATGAGATCCTACCGTGAAATGATTACCACCCTCGAAAAATACCGTCAGAAAACGAATAAGGAAATCATTGTAGGACGAGGCTGGGACCAGAGTTTATGGAATGAGAAAAGTTTACCCGATAATACGCTTTTGAATGAGGTTTTCCCGAAAATACCTGTTGCACTAACCAGAATTGATGGTCATGCCATGCTCGTAAATGACGCAATGCTGAAATGGGCAGGGATTACTGACAGTACAGAAATTCCAGGAGGCGTAATACAAAAGAGGAACGGCAAAATAACCGGAATCCTGCTGGACAACGCAATTGATCTTGTAAGCCATAAACTCCCCGCACCGAACGAAACCGATTTGAAAAATGCTATTCTCGCCATTCAGTCTCAACTTTTCTCGTTGGGAATAACACACGTCCACGAGGCGGGTCTTGATTTCAATGAACTTCAGCTTTTCATTGATCTTTCGCTAAATAAAGAACTTGATCTCAACATATACGCCATGCTTTTCCCCACGGATAAGAATATCTCGTTTGCCCGTCAGAACGGTTTTTATCGAACAGGTAATCTCTCCGTCCGCAGTTTTAAAATTATTGCCGATGGTTCACTGGGGTCGCATGGTGCATGCATGATCAGACCTTATTCAGATTCTTCCACGCACGGCATTCTTCTTAAAGAACCAAAGCAAATTCAGGAAATATTACGAATGGCAAACGGATTGAATTATCAGGTGAATACACACTGTATTGGTGATTCTGCAAACCGTATCTTACTACGAACCATCGATACACTGATGAAAAAGAAAGCTGACCACCGCTGGCGCATAGAACATGCTCAGGTTATACATCCCGATGATTTCAAACTTTTCAGTTCTTCAGGAGCTTTACCTTCTGTTCAACCTACTCATGCCACCACCGATTATCGCTGGGCTGAAAAACACATAGGCAAAAAAAGACTTCAAGGTGCTTATGCCTATAATACCCTCTACAAACAGTCAGGCATGATATTATTCGGGACAGATTTCCCGGTTGAGTCTTTTGATCCTTTTGCAACAATCCATGCAGCAGTGAACAGGAAAAACAGAGAAAACGAACCTCTCAACGGATTCCTTCCCGGTGAAGCCGTCAGTGTAGAAAACACGCTAAAAGCAATGACTGTTTGGGCGGCTTATGGGTGCTTTGAAGAAAGTTCCGTGGGCACGCTGGAAAAAGGTAAAAATGCAAACCTCGTTATACTGGATCAACCCTTCAATGTCGGTAGCGCATACCTGCCCAATTACGCCTACCTGACCATGATAAACGGCAAGGTTGTTTTCAGCATGGATTCCGAACTAATGGAATGATCAGTCAATGAAGTAAACAGGTAAAACACGATGTGTTTTTTCGTAATATTTTGATCGGGTATAATAATAATTTAATTCCTTGTAGGGATCATCACCCACTTCCAGGTTTTGGAATTTGTACTCTGCATATTCGGGCTTAAGATGGGGGGATTCTTCCAGAATATCTTCGGCTGTTTCTTCAAATAAATAGGGGGAAAAATGCTCTTTCTGCTGCAAATAGCTGTCGAAAAAGTTCCAGTTGAAATAACTATCCGCCGATTCCGGGGAAAGTACATAAACAATGAATTTTCTTCTCTTTTGCCGGGTGGATATTATGTAATCCCCTTTTTTCAACTGAACCGTTCTTTTCTTCCGGTTCACTTCTGTATCATAATGAAGATAATGTCCTTCGTACGGATGCCCAAGAGTTTTATAATCCGATATCTCATAGATTCCTACTTCCATGACACTGTCTCGGGTCAATGCTGTCATTTCTACACCGTTGATTTTAAGACGATCAATAACATCCTTCTCCTGAGCTCCAACGATATAATATGAAGGAATAGGAATTTTATTTCCGATTGCTTCATAGGTGTAAAAGGGAACTTTTTTCGTGTAAGGTTTTTCCCTGTCATAGTAATAACGCTGAGCACCTGTAACCTTACTTGTTTCATATACGGCCTCATATCCTTCAAAAACAATACTGTCAACAGGACCTAACAACACAGCATTGATCATGAAATCTTCCCTAATCTGATCCGCACGGATGGCAGCTGTTTTCGACTTTTCAATGGAATCACTGTTTCTCTCGGCATAAGCAAGGATTTCATTGAGAAAAGCATAAGTAGCCTTAACCCTGTCTTCAAACGGTTTCAGCATATGCGCTTCAGTAGTAAAACTTATGGTGTAGAAAAGATCCGAATAACCCATCGAGTAACGAGGACTGGCATCGAATTCAGCAATCCCCTCTTCAGGCGTACTTCCAACCAGGTTCACATACCGGTAAGGTTTATACCCCCATTTCTCCGTAAGTGATTTCTCAAGGTAAGGAATAAGCGAAAGGTAGGTTAGTTTTGAAATCGGACTGACATATTTTTCATCGATGGAGGGTATATAGGTAATTGTGTAGGGATAATCTGCACCGTTCGTGGTGTGTGTATCCACAAAAACATCCGGATCGAGTGCCTGAAAGGCAGCAGCGAAGGCAAACATATTCTTGCTGTCCATCTTTACGAAATCACGGTTGAGATCTAAATTTTGGGCATTTCCCCTAAAACCATACTCTTCAGGTCCAACCTGATTAACCCGACTATACTTACCCCGGTTTTTCATTCCTCCCACATTGTAAGCAGTCAGAATAGCCACAACAGGATAATTTTTTTTCTCGGATTTGGTCATTTGAGAGAAATCAAGGGCAAGCTGCATACTCGCATTTACTCCACAAGGCTCACCGGGGTGTATGGCGTTGTTGATGAATACACAGGTACTCTTCCGTGCTTCGTCCAGGGCCTTAATATAGGTCTCCTCCACGCCCAGCATACAAAGATAGATCGGAAGTCCGTAATCGGATTCTCCTATATTGAACACCTGTATATCATCATGGTTTTTAGCCAGATCCATATAAAAGTCAACCATTTCTTCGTACGTCGGAGTTTCATTACCCTTCAATAGTTCGGAATCGGGATACTGTCCGAATACGAAACAGGTAAAAAAGATATACGGAAGAATTTGAATAACGCTGTATTTCATGTCGGGAAATTTTATACAAATGTAAAGATTCATTCTTAACTTTGTAATATGCGCATAGATATACTCACCGTTGTTCCTGATCTGCTAGAAAGTCCTTTCAATCACTCGATTTTGCAACGTGCAAAAGACAAAGGTCTGGTTGAAATCAAAGTACACAATATAAGGGATTATTCCACGGATAAGCACAAAAATGTGGACGACTATCAGTACGGCGGGGGAGCCGGAATGGTAATGACCATACAACCCATTGCTGATTGTATTGATAACCTGAAAAAAGACAGGGAATACGATGAAGTTATCTACATGACACCCGACGGCGATCTCCTCGAACAAAAAGAAGCAAATAATCTGAGTTTAAAAAAGAATATCATTATTCTATGTGGCCATTACAAAGGTGTAGATGAAAGGATAAGAGAACTTTACATAACCAAAGAGATTTCAATAGGCTCTTACGTTCTTTCAGGGGGTGAACTCGCAGCAGCGGTACTCGTTGATAGTATCGTGCGACTGATCCCGGGAGTACTTGGGAATGAGACCTCTGCACTCACGGACAGTTTTCAGGACAACCTGCTTTCTCCGCCCGTTTACACGCGTCCTGCCGAATACAAAGGACTGAAAGTTCCCGAAGTACTGTTGTCCGGTGATTTTAAAAAGATAGAGGAGTACAGAGAACAGGAGGCCTATAAAAGAACAAAAGAAAGACGTCCTGATCTGCTGGGAGATCAGTGAGTTACTGCCACTTTATTTTCTCGAAATCTCCTTGTGTGATCTTCATCGTGTCATAAACATCCACTGAAGACAATAATTGTGCTTCGAAAAAGCCTGAAAGTCTGTCTTCTGCATGATCGATTTCAGAAAACAATACGATTCCGTCAATAAAATTGTAGGAAACACCATTTTTATAAGCGCCGCTCCCCACCGGTTTGATACCTCTTGCTCCAAGAGAATCTCCGTCACCAAAATTCAGCGATACCGTTAATGAATCATTGATAAATGTGAGAACCCAGTCGGGATTTCTTTCCAGGTTGTAATTACTGAAGGACATATCTACGCTGTCAATCCTGGCAGCGAGGTAACTTTGAACTACAGGGTCATTCGAATAACAAGGCGGACAGACACCGCCACAGTCGGTTCCAACCTCGTGCTCCGGTGAGAAAATGCCGTCTGAACAGGATTGTTCTTCCTTCTTGCAAGAAACAAGCATCATGACCGATAATACCGCCGGAAGTATAAATGTTCGGATACCTTTCATATATTCCACAATATAAATATTTTTGTGAAAATTTAAAAATATTCTGGAAATTCCGCAAACATATCAAACGCTTTCAGGTATTTCTACCGGAATATACAAAGAAAAAGGATCGCGCTTCATAGGCATCGCCGCTCCATGTGAAAACGAAGATACCGCTGCCGAGCTTCTGGCCGAATGGAAAAAAGAACATCATCAGGCCGGTCACCTGTGTTATGCTTACAGGTTTGGAATTCATAAGGATAGAATCAGAACCAATGACGACGGTGAACCAAACAACAGTGCCGGACCTCCCATACTCGGTCAAATTCAGTCTTTTGACCTTACCAATGTGCTTATCGGAGTTGTCAGGTATTACGGAGGCACCAAACTCGGCGTCGGAGGACTTATAAGCGCTTATAAAACAGCAGCGGGTGAAGCTATTGAATCGGGAGAAGTGGTTGTAAAACACGTGATGGATCGTTTTGAACTTTTCTTCGATTATTCTGAAATGGTACTGATCATGGATGTAATAAAGGACAGTAAAGCCCAAATACTTGAACAACGCTTTGAAAACGACTGTTTCTTAAGGATCGCTATCGAAACTCCCTACACCGATCAGGTTTTAAGCGGACTCGATCAGTTTAATGCATTAAAGATTAAAAAAATTGGAACATACTAAATTAAAACTTCTGAGGCAGTTAACGGAGATTCGTGGAGTTTCCGGAGACGAAAGTGAAATCCGAAATTTTCTTATCGATTATGTAAATAAGAATCGTTCTTCCTGGAAAAGCAAACCCGAACTGTTCTATGGTGACGGATTTCAAGATGCCCTCATACTGGTATTCGGGAAACCGAAAACAGCCGTTTTTGCGCATATCGACACCATTGGTTACACCACGGCCTATGACAAAAACCTCATCAAAATCGGTGGACCGAAAAGTATAGACGGTACGCCTCTCGTGGGTAAAGACAGCCACGGCGATGTAGAAACAGAACTGATGATTATTGAAGACGACCAGGGGAATAAAACCTTGAAATATGTATACGATCGCCAGATTGACCGGGGAACAAACCTTTCCTTCAAAGCAAATTTCAGAACCAGCGACACATGGGTAAAAAGTCCTTACCTCGATAACCGGTTAGGTGTATGGAATGCTCTCCAGGTCGCTGAGGAGCTGGAGAATGGAGCGATTGTTTTCTCAACGTATGAAGAGCACGGCGGCGGCTCTGTCGGTTTTCTTGGACGGTTCCTCTATGAAAAATATGGTTTGCGTCAGGCGCTGATATCGGATATCACATGGGTAACTGAAGGAGTGCGCCATGCAGGTGGTGTTGCCATTTCTATGAGAGACAGCGGAATACCACGCAGAACCTATCTCAACGAAATCATTCGTATCGCTCGTGAAAACGGTATTAAATTTCAGTTGGAGGTTGAATCAGCAGGAGGTAGCGATGGAACCATGCTCCAGAAATCTGACCTTCCTTTCGACTGGTGTTTCATCGGAGCTCCTGAAGATAACGTACATTCTCCGGATGAAAAGGTATTCTTTGAGGACATTGAACAAATGGTAAAACTATATAAAGTTTTAATGAAGGAGATGAACTGATCCCTGTTCAAAAATCAAGTGATTCCCTTCCTTTCAACTTTGCATCCTGAAATTCCAGCACCGTTAAAACAAGGTAGAGAAAGAAAAAAAGAAAGCACAAGGGTATAAGGAAAAAATTGACTTTCGAAAAACTTCCGCCCGTAAGAAGATAAATACCTCCGGCCAGAAAACACACGCTGAAAAGTATTAAAAATATTTTTCGAAAAAGGCCCTGTTTACGTATTACAAGTATGTGGAGTATCAGACTGAGTAAAATGTAAACATTCAGGCTGGCCATGATCCAGTATAAATAACCGTAAGTCCCAAAGACAAAATACAAGGTCATTCCGGTCAGAAATCCGACCGCCTGAATAATGAGATCAATGAGCTTTAAACTATACATCACTTAATCGCTATGAGGAGGATAGTTATCATCCCATTCTTTCACCACCGGTTCTGAAACTTTATTCACCGACTTTCCTATCAGAAGGGAAACTGCAGCATCTCCCGTAACGTTGACAGTAGTTCTGAGCATATCAAGCGGTCTGTCTATCGCAAAAATCAGCGCGAGCCCGGCTTCAGGAATACCGGCCTGTGCCAATACGATCACAAGCATCACCATTCCGGCACCCGGCACGGCCGCAGAACCTATACTTGCAAGAGTGGCCGTAGCAATAATTCCCAGCTGAGCATAAAGATCCAGATTCATACCGAAAGCTTGAGCGATAAATATGGCTGCAACCGCCTGATACAAACTCGTTCCGTCCATATTGATTGTTGCTCCGATGGGTAACACAAAGCTCGTAACCTCCCTGTCAACACCCAGATGCTCCTCTACCCTTTCCATGGTAACCGGCAGAGTGGCTGCGGAAGAACTCGTACTAAAGGCCAGTAACTGTGCCGGAGCTATTCCATTGAGAAAGAATTTCGGTGTTTTCCCCGAGAAAATATAGACCAGAAGGCAGTAAACGAGAATCATCAATGCAAGACCTATGATCACACTGACCGAATACCAAAGTAACGCAACAAAAAGATCGGCACTCGGGGCTTCAACCACCAGGGAAGCCAGAAGCGCAAATACACCGACAGGGGCCGCCAGCATGATAAGATCAATCAGTTTGAGAATGACCTCGTTAAACCCGTCGAAAAAGGCTTTAACGGGCCGTGACTGTTCTTCAGGAATGAGAATTAAGCCTATACCGAAAAATATGGCAAAAACGATTACCTGCAACATATTACCATTGTCTCCGGCTGCAGCAAAAATATTTTCGGGTATCAGGTCTTCAAGTGCCTGAAGCGGACCGGCCTCTTTCTGTTTCTCGGCGTCTGTAATCTTTGAGCCGGCCTCACCGCTGTAACTCGCTATAAGATTGTCTCTGGTCTCTGCCGTGATCGATTTACCAGGTTTCACGATATTCACTATAATGAGTCCTATACATACTGCTAAGACCGTTGTCCCTACGTAAAGTGAAATTGTTCGAAGACCCATTTTCGACAGTTTGGCTATATCCTTAAGGTCGGAAACTCCCTTGATCAGGGATGCCAAGATCAGTGGAACGGCTATCAGTTTTAAGGCATTGATAAACATGTTACCGAATGGTTTTATCCAGTCACGAACAAAAAGCCCTGCCCGCGTGATGTCGGTTTCCACACCTTTTACCTTTATCTTAGTCATTTCCGCTCCCCACGGTGTGCTGAGCAATAACAGACTGAAAAGAACCCCGAGGGCCATTCCTATCAGTATCTTCCAGTGCAAGGCCATGCCTTTTTTCTTCTTTCCCATATATTAAAACTGTGTTGTTTTATTTCTCAAATAATGATCCATCAGGATAATAGCAGCCATCGACTCAACAATCACCACGGCTCTCGGTACTACGCACGGATCATGTCTTCCTTTGCCGGCGACAACTACCTTATCTCCTGAACGATTGATACTTTCCTGAGAACGCATTAGCGTTGCAACAGGTTTAAAGGCGATGCGCATCGTGATTTGCTCACCGTTGGATATTCCTCCTTGTATTCCTCCGCTGTGATTCGTCTTGGTGGATCCGTCTTCCTGTATAACATCGTTGTGCTCACTGCCAAACATCTCGGCACCAAAAAATCCTGAACCTATTTCAAATCCTTTTACGGCATTGATTGATAGCATAGCCTTTCCGAGATCAGCGTGCAATTTATCAAATACGGGTTCACCAAGTCCCGGGGTTACACCTGAAATCCTGCATTGTATGATCCCCCCTACTGTATCTCCTTTTTTCCGTACTTCTTTAAGAAATTCGATCATTCGCAGAGCAATTTCAGGTTCAGGACACCGAACAATGTTGCTTTCTACAACGGAATAATCTACTTCTATGCTGGGAGGTACCTGAATTTTACCGATCTGCTCCACATAGGCATTGACCGATATTCCCCTGGTCGATAAAAACTGTTTTGCGATAGCACCGGCCACTACACGAGAGGCTGTTTCACGTGCACTCGAACGACCCCCTCCCCGATAATCCCGGTGTCCGTATTTTTTATCATAGGTTAAATCGGCATGAGAAGGTCTGAAAACATCCTTGAGGTGGTCATAATCTTTCGATTTCTGATTTTCGTTCAGAATCGTAAACCCAATCGGTGCACCGGTTGTCTTTCCTTCAAAAATACCCGACAAAAACTGAACAGTGTCCGATTCTTTCCTTTGTGTGACTACCTCTGACTGACCGGGTCTTCTCCGGTCGAGCTCATTTTGAACGAATTCTTCATCGATGGGAAAATTAGCCGGAACTCCGTCTATAACACCACCTATGGCAAAACCGTGCGATTCTCCGAAAGTTGAAAGGCGAAAGACTTGTCCGATTGAATTTCCTGCCATTTTTAGTTTTATCTTTCTGTAAAAATAACAATTGTTAGGTGCCTCCCAAGGTCCACCACGAAAAAAAAGAAGGTCGTCCCACAAAGGAACGACCTTCTACCAAAAAAATAGAATTGAATTATGAAGAAATAACTTACAATTTTACCAACCTGTTGATGTAAGTTCCTTTTTCATTGGTGATGGTGATTATGTAGGTACCTTTTTCAAGCGCAGAAACATTTATCGCATTCGGAGCAAGTTGTCCATCCAGAACCTGAGCTCCGGTTGCGCTTGTTACAGTATAATTTCCCTTATCAATACCGTCTATTGTTATATAATCAGCAGCGGGATTAGGGAATACCTTAACTGAAGTAGCTTCAATATTCTCCAGACTCGCTACAGAAGGATCCAGGACTTTATCGATCGCATGCACAACACCGTTGTCCTGATCAACATCAGCCGTTACAACATTAGCGTCGTTAACCATTACACCTGAACTCAGATCGATGACCACATCATCTCCGTTTAACGTAGTTACTGGTCCGTTGGTAAGATCACCGGACAACACCTCAGTCCCGAGCGTATGGTAAAGCAAAATGTTCTGAAGATTTGGATCCGCAAGCAGATCGGCAGCTGTGATTCCCTGAGCGGTTAGAAAAGCATTAAACGCTGCATCTGTCGGAGCAAAAACTGTAAACTGAGCAAAGGGATCACTCAATGCCGGTACAAGTTCTGCTTCAATTACAGCATCGGTCAAAATTGTAAACCCATTGTCTATCGCTGCGTCAACAACTGTTTCATTTGTCAGGATAACCTGATCAATGGCATGAACAATTCCGTTATCTGCCATAACATCCGCCATTTCTACCATCGCCTGATTGGCGTAAACGTCTCCACCACCTGTAACCGTAATTTTGATTGTATTCGCGGTATTCAGCGGAGTGGCAAGATCTCCGTTCGTTAAAGAGGATGAAGCAACCTCTGCTCCAAGTACGTGGTAAAGGAGAATGTTCGGTAGATTCGGATCAGCCAGTAAATCGTTCGCTGTAATTCCAAGTTCATTCAACGCTGCATTGAACGCCGCATCTGAAGGGGCAAAAACAGTTAAACTCGCAAATGGATCCGTAAGAGCCGGAAGTAATTCTGCCTCGATAACCGCACTTGTCAGAATATTAAATCCGTTATCTATAGCAACATCAGCAACTGTTTCAACTGCAAAAATCACGGCATCAATGGCATGAACACGTCCGTTCGAAGCGGTTACGTCTGGTGTTACAACCATCGCCTGATTAGCATAAACAGCACCTCCTCCGGTAACGGTAACCTTAATTGTATTTGCTGTATTCAAAGGGGTAGCAAGGTCTCCATTGGTAAAATCACTCGACTGAACATCTGCTCCCAATACATGATACAACAAGATATTCTGAAGGTTTGGATTCGCTAAAAGATCTGCTGAGGTAATTCCAAGTTCTGTTAATGCGGCGTTAAACGCTGCGTCTGAAGGTGCAAAAACAGTGAGGCTGGAAAAAGGATCTGTTAACGCAGGAAGCAACTCCGCTTCGACAACGGCATCTGTAAGTATTGTGAAACCGTTATCTATTGCAACATCTGCAACCGTCTCAACTTCCAGCAAAGCGGCGGCCAAAGAATGTACATATCCGTTGGAAGCAGCAATATCAGGTACATTGACCATTGCCTGGTTAACATAAACGTCTCCCATGCCTGTAACTGTGAGTTTAAGGGTGTTAGCCGTATTTAAGGGTGTTACAATGTCACCATTATTGATCCCGGAGGATTGCACCGAAGCACCCAATACATGGTACAGTAAGATCTGATCCAGGTTTGGATCTGCAAGTAAATCTGCAGTTGTTATTCCAAGCTCCGCAGTAAGGTCGTTCATCGCATTGTCGTCCGGAGCAAATACTGTAAAAGTACTGTTATTGTCATCCAGGGTAACATCTAAACCGGCCTGATCGATAGCCGCTTTGAGTGTTGTATGATTCGGACTGGCCGCAATCACATCATAAACCGTAGTCTGAGCATACCCGAGAGAACCTATAATCAGTCCTGTACTCAGTAGAGCTAAATTTCTAAAATTTTTAAATAAATGTGTCTTCATTTGAATATGTTTTAAAGTTTAATCTCAAAACATTTGTTTAAGTTTTTAGTTCTAAAAGTTAAACAAAAAAAGAAGACAACGTCAATGAGGTGACAGCTTAGATAGCAGATTAACAAAACTTTAATGACTTTATTACTTATATCAAGTAGGATTCTTTACCTGTTTAGAAAGCAGATTTGAGCCGCAAGGTTAAAAACAGTCCCTTACTAACGAACGAAAGCCAACAGCCAACGACCAAAACCAACCTCCCCCTCAGTCCTTCCCCTCTAAATCGAGTAAGAAAGCATATTCCAGAGCCGTTTCCTTATATCGCTCAAATCTTCCGGATGCACCGCCGTGGCCAACATCCATATTACAGTACATATACAGACGATTATCGTTTGTTCTAAGTTCACGAAGCTTTGCAATCCATTTGGCCGGCTCCCAGTATTGCACCTGACTGTCCCAATATCCGGTTGTAATCAGCAAGTGAGGGTAATCGGTACGCTTAATGTTATCGTATGGAGAATATGATTTCATGTAATCATAGTACACCTTGTCCTTCGGATTACCCCATTCATCAAATTCACCCGTGGTTAAGGGAATGCTTTCATCCAGCATGGTCGAAACAACATCAACGAAAGGTACTCCCGCTATAATCCCGTTCCATAAATCCGGCCGCATGTTCATCACCGCTCCCATCAGAAGTCCTCCTGCACTTCCTCCCTGAGCATATAAATGTTCCTTTGACGTAAATTTCTGTGCGATCAAATGCTCACCACACTGAATAAAATCTGTAAATGTATTTTTCTTTTGTAATAACTTACCGTTCTCATACCATTCACGACCCATCTCTTCGCCTCCGCGGATATGAGCAATGGCAAACACAAATCCCCTGTCAAGCAAGCTTAATCGAACCGAACTGAAATAAGGATCCATGCTGTAACCGTAGGAACCATAACCATAAAGTAGCAATGGATTACTGCCATCCTTTTTGAGTCCTTTACGATAAACGAGCGAAATAGGTACCTGAGCACCATCCGAGGCCGTGGCAAACATGCGCTCCGAAACATAGTTGTCCGGTGAAAAGGAAGGATCAAGAACCTTGGTCTGCTTCTTCAGTTCTCTTTCCCTGCTTTGCATGTTGTAATCATACACTGAATTTGGGGTAGTTAAAGAAGTGTAAGCGAATCGCAATTTTTCTGTATCAAACTCCGGATTCTGCATCGCAGAAACAGTATAAGCAGGTTCGTCGAAGGAAATATAATGCTCATTTTTTCCTCCCCAGGGCATGATACGTATACGTGTTAACCCTTTGGCCCGCTCTTCTACCACAAGGAAATTTTTAAAAATCTCAATATCTTCGACGAGTACATCCTTTCGATGCGGAATTACCTCCTTCCAGTTTGACTTTTCAGTGGCATTCAAAGGGGTTTTCATCAGCCTGAAATTCTTTGCATCGAGATTAGTAACAATGTAGAAATGATCTCCATAGTGGGCTATGGAATATTCAAGATTGCGCTCTCTGGGCTGTATAATTTTCCATGATCCGGACGGATTGTCGGCGTCCAGTACCCTAACCTCAGACGACAAGGTTTGATAACTTCCAATCATGATATATTTATCCGATTTCGATTTCTTTACATCACAGCTAAATGTTTCATCTTTTTCCTCAAAAACGAGCTCATCTTTATCGGGATCCGTGCCCAAAACATGTTTATACACCCTGTAAGAACGCAGGGTAACCGGATCTTTTCGCGTATAGAACAATGTCTTATTGTCATTCGCCCAAACTGCTCCTCCTGTGGTATTAGGTATGACATCTTTCAATATTTTTCCCGACCGAAGGTCTTTGACAGCAAGGGTATACTGTCTTCTGGAAACAGTATCTACACCGTAAACGAGAAAGTTATTGTCAGGACTCACCGACTGACCGCCTATGCTGAAATAAGCATGTCCTTTCGCCATTTTCGGACCTTCGAGCATGATTTCCTCCTTGGCAGCTGATTCCTTTACTTCCTTCCGGATATAGAGGGGATAGTCTTCTCCTTCCTCGTACTTTTGATAATAGAGATAACCCTTTTTTTCAACAGGAACTGATTCATCCTTTTGCTCAATCCTTGCTACGATCTCTCTATAAAGCTTCTCCTGCAAGGCCTCGGTATGCTTCATCGATTCCTTCAGATAACTATTTTCTGCCTCCAGATAAGCAACAACCTTGCGGGTTTGTTCATCCGGATTAACGGCCTCCTTCTGTTCGTCGCTTAAGCGCATCCAGAAATAATTGTCTACCCGAAGGTCTCCATGGTCATAAAATTCATAAGCTATTTTTTCTGCTTTCGGCTCCTCTAATCGCTTTTTAGTCATTGTGGTTTTTGATTCTGTACAACCCAGCAAAATAATTCCGCTGAGTGTTAATATAAATATTTTTGACATTTGTCCCGGGTTCTTTAAAAACGAATTTAGTATTTTAAGCAAACAAAAATCATTATGATGCGGCTTTTTTATTTTATTTCCCTTTTCTTACTTCTGTCATCGGGATTCTCCTGCAAATACCCTGCAGATAAAACGGTAATTTATCTTGTCAGGCATGCGGAAAAAGACACCACCGTGAACCACGATGACCCTCCCCTCACCGACAAAGGCAAGCAACGGGCACAGCAGTTACCTCAAATGATTGAGGAACAAAAGCTAAAATATATTTATACAACCCCTTTTGAACGAAACCGAAAAACAGTTCAACCCCTGGCAAAGGAATTCGGCAGTGAAATACATATTTATGATTGGGGAAACTGGGAACCGATGGTGGACTCAATCAAGGATTTGAAAGGTAATTTCGTCATTTGCGGACACAGCAACAACATCTTCCCCATTGCCAGAGCACTCGGAGCGGAAACGGATCAATCAGAACTTGATGCGAATGAATACGATAAAATTTTCAAGATAACGCGTGCAGAAGGTGCGGTAGTCTTCGAAACCATTGAATTCAACCTGAATAAGTGACGTAGTTAAAACCTTCTTTAAGAATCACCGGAATTCCTTTCCTCCCTCAGCGAATAATAGGTTCCTTCCTCGGTGATATCCATCTGGATAAGATCCCAGGTAATGAAAAGAATGAGCAACCTGTCTACCACAGATTTATTCAGCCCGGTCAAGCGATAAAGCTTGCTTAAGGTAACCTTTTCCTGCTCCTTGACTGTGTTGATTAAAAGTTGTTCTTCTTCAGCGAATTTCTGTGGACGACTCTTTTCTTTTTTCGTCTGTTTCCAAACACCGATCAGGATCTTGTTAGCAAGCAAGGTGTGGTCTCCCCGACGCACGTAGGTTTTCCATCTTCCCTGCTCATCCTGAGCCCTTACGGGCTTTTCTGAACTGGGAGCGATAATTACCTCAAGAACCAGTTTATGTTCGTCTTGTAGTACATTGGTTAATACCGGGATCTCAGGCCTGCAAAACACGGTAGCTGCTCCCTGAATCACATGAAACTCTTCTTCAGGGTTGACACCAACGACTTTCCCGTTATCCTTCACACCGATTAAAAGTCTCCCGCCATCCGTATTCGCGAAGGCAGCAAGTGTGCGGGCTATTTTTCGCGCATCGTCCACCCTGAATTTGAAATCCTGCGTCTGATGCTCACCTTCGCGTATGTATGATTTAAGAATATCCAAGGGTAGAACAGTTTATACAAAGTTAGCTTATGCATTCCATATTTCCCAGGCTTTGTCGGCCTGATGTTTCAACATGGACAAACCGTTCATGGTGTCTGCTCCAGCCTCAGACGCTTCTTTAAGAAACACAGTCTCTTCCGGGTTATAAATCAGATCGACCACAAAATGATCTTCACCGCACAGGCCTACAGGAAAAGTGGGTTTTTCACCGACTGCCGGAAACATCCCGACAGGGGTTGTATTAACGATCATTTTAAATGCATTTACCATATGTGCATTGGCATCCTCGTAGGAGAAAATATTTACACCGGTTTGATTCCTGGATAAATAGGAAACTTCAATACCAAGACTTTTAAGTACATAGGCCACAGCCTTTGCAGCTCCTCCCGTGCCTAAAATAAGTGCTCGCTCATGTACATTTCGTAAAAACGGCTTAATCGCCTGACGAAATCCGTAAGCATCTGTATTGTGCCCGATCAAACGGTCATTTTCAAAAGAAATGGTATTCACGGCACCTATTTCCACCGCAGTATCACTCAAAGCATCGAGATAAGGAATTACAGTTTCTTTATAGGGAACCGTAACGTTTAATCCTTCCCAGTGCTCATGATCTTTCAACCAAACCGGAAAATCTTCGATCCGCGACAATTCAATATTCACATATTGCGCATCGATGTTCTGCTTCTCGAACTTCTCTTCAAAATATTTCTTTGAGAAAGAATGATCAAGCTTTTTACCGATGAGTCCAAATGAGCGCATTTTCTGATAATTTCTGTTAATTCCTCGGTTTTGGCTCTATTCGTCCCATAACAAGGACAAGGGCCAAACCAACGATTGCGAGTAAGATAGCTCCCCATAAATGAGGCTCACCCCCATAATTAGCGGGCCAGACATTGGTCAGCATCCACTCTTCCCGACCGTCCGAATGAACGATCAAAGGCTCCTCACCTACCTGATTCTTCCAGGGCCAGATCTTGATTAGCGAACCAAAAAGAAAACCGGAAAGTAAGGCTAAAACAAAATTCTTGTAATGGTTGAATAAATATTTAAGCAATTTACTGAAGGACAATAACCCGATTAGACATCCCAACACAAAAAATGAGATGATCTTGAAGTTCATTTCTCTAAGACCCGTTAGGACGATATCGTAGGAGCCGAGCAAAACAAGGATAAATGCTCCGCTGATTCCGGGAAGTATCATAGCACAAATGGCTATTGCGCCACTCATGATTATATACCAGTTATCTCCTCCTGTGGCCGTCACCTCGATGGATGAAATATATCCGGCTATCACCGCTCCTATTGTAACCCCTATAATATTGAGGAAATTCTTCATTGGAACGGTTTTCAGAATCAGAAGGGCACTCGCAAGAACGAGTCCGAAAAAAAATGACCAGAGAAGCACAGGATGATATTCCAGCAAATAGGTCACAAGCCGAGCCAACGATATTATGCTTAAAATAATACCTGCGAATAAGGCCACAAAAAAATTCCCATTGACATGTTGCCAGAATTTCTTAATTCCGCCCGTGGTCAAAATTTTGAGTGCCTGAAAATTAATATTGCTCAGACTGTCTATAAGTTCCTCGTAGATTCCTGTAATAAATGCTATGGTTCCTCCTGAAACTCCGGGAACTACATCGGCAGCTCCCATCGCAACTCCCTTCAGGGAGATCTGAAGGTATTCTCTGAAATTTCGGTTTTTCATGGATAAATCTCTAAATTGGGATCAATTTGCTCGGCATAAGCGATTATTCCGCCATCTACCACCCAAACATCGGTAAATCCGTAATCGGTTTCCAACAGGTTTGCAACCGCTGCAGCCCGTTTGCCGGATTTACACATCACGCACACCGATTTCGCAGCATCTATTTCCTTTACCCTTGAAGGGATTTCAGCCATAGGGATGTGCTGCGAGGGCAACTTACAAATCTGATATTCATAAAGTTCCCGAACGTCGATTAACTGAAAGTTGGGATCTTCAGATAAGGCAAGGTGAAGCGCTTGAACGGAAATATATTTCATACGATTATCCTTAATCAATTTTTCTATGGATAAGTTAACAACTATCCTTTCGGCGGTAAAAATAGAAATAATTTGAGTGTCAGAATATATTTTACCAACTAGTCTTCAATGCGGAGCCGCAGGTTTTATAAAACCTGATCCGGGCGTATTTCTCTTACCTCGCCCGGTTGCATTGAACCAAGGTCAAGATTCCCTATACGAAAGCGAACCAACCGAAGAGTAGGAAAACCTGCTGCAGCAGTCATTTTTCGCACTTGTCTGTTTTTCCCTTCTCCAATGGTGAGCGCAATCCAACTCGTAGGAATATTCTTTCTGAAGCGAATGGGTTTACTCCGTTCCGGAAAGTCGGGATCAGCAATAGCTCGACAAACAGCAGGAGCCACCCGGTAATTTTTTCCTTTATGTTTGATATGGATACTGCCTTCGGAAAGCTTTGTGACCGCTTCAGCGGTGATCGCTCCGTCCACCTGTACATAATAAGTTTTCGGTGTTTTATATTTTGGATCAAGCAGTCGGTTCTTAAACCGATTATCATTTGTCAGTAGTAAAAGTCCCTCACTGTCCTTATCCAGCCGACCAACCGGATAGACATCCTTCGGAAATTTATGCAGGTCCCCCAGCAAGGAATCTCCCGGCTCGCCCGTAAACTGGCTCAGCATATCGAAAGGCTTAAAAACCGCGTAATACTTAAATCCTTCCATAGCCCAAAAATAAGCATTCCTCTGTAAAAATATATCGCAATGTTAAACCCTCAAAGCAATGAGACAGTCACGATTTATCGTGACGTAGTCGAACCTGTCCTGACCTCGAAGAGCGTCAGTGAGTAATGCCGACCGGAACGCAGTGGAGCGTCAGGAAGCCAACAGCTAACAGCTAATAGCCAACAACCAACCTCAACCATTCATCCAAAAAAAAGGATCGTCCGGATTTCAAACTTAATCCTTCCCTATTGGCATGGAATAAGCCCTTCCTGCATACCTCAAATCAGATATTTCAGGTTCTCCATTGATTATTCTGCGGTCGGGAACTAACATGAAATAAATCTCAATTTTCGACATTCGTAAATTTTCATACGGATTTTTGTTCTTTACAATGATGAAATCCGTTACATAGCCTGGGTAATTGAGTGGAGTGTTCAGTTTAAAAATATACCAGTAAGGGTTACCGCTAACACGTATCCGTCTCACTAAATAGCCCGAAACAGGTAGTCGTGAACCAATATATTTGTTCGATTTAGGTGCAAAAAGACGCAATTCCAGCCCGGAAAGATCTCGGTTATTCGGAAGGTGATCCATCCATGCGGAATCTTGTTCAATCCAGTCATTCCGTGTAAAGAATGAAGGAATTAAGTGCGTAAAGGACAGCTTTCTCCAGACCTTATGCTTGATTTTAAAATTGTTAAGTTGTATTTGTAAATAAAGCAGAAATAATCCTACAAAGAGAATCTCACGGTAAAAGAAATAATTAACGTTATATGCCCCAAAATCAAGACTGAGAAGCACGTATTCATACATTAAGAGCCCAATAAATGAAACGAACAGGATATCGGTTTGATACTGTATGTTGAAAAACTGATTACCCTGAAAATAAGGTGAATGATTCATGGCGTTATTTTTAAAATAAAACCAGATATGAACCGAGAGAATAAAGAACAAAAATGTTACAAAAGCATAATCGGTAACTGCATCACTGATCAGCCAGAAATCATAAAAACCGTGTGAGAAAACAGCCAGTGCAAAACCGAGTATGACAGCTCCCATTTTTAAGGCATTATCATTCTTCAACCTGTATCGTGCAAGAATCAAACCGTAGGCCACGATACATCCGCAAAACATATGGAATACTGCACTCATCATTGCGCGCAAAACGATATTGTCATACCTTTCCAGGTAGATGAGATTTTCTATAAATGCAAATCCGAGCGCAGATGCCGAAGCGTAAAGGATATAATCAAAAGGTTCTCTGAATTTCCTGGTGATCAGACCAAAAGCAAACCAGGGTATCGCCTTAACCAGCTCCTCTCCTCCGCCGATAACAACTGTGCTATACACAAAGTCATTCCAGCCATCTCCGGTGAGATAAAAATTCCTTTCAAAATGGAAGTAATCATAGATAGGAATACAAAAAATGCTGAATATCCCTCCGAGAAGAAAAACGATTCCGACGTGTACCCATTTCTCCCTGCGGTAGATATCCATCATCCTGAGATAATAGAGCCATACAAAGGAAACGAGAAAAGCGCTTAAAACGACCGGCAAATCACTGGTTAAAATTCGGTGAAAGAATATGGACTGATAATACGAAAGCCAGTTGCCCTGCCTGTAATGATACTCCCTGAAAACTTCTCCGGGAATGGATTCGAGCCCCTCCGGACTATTTAAATATTCCTTGAATGCTGTAATATCCGATTCATAAAGAGAACGGATAAGCGCTTCGTAAGAAAGTGTAAATGCAGGATTAGTGACTATCTCCTTCGAAAAGGCCTCGACCGCTTTTTCGTGTTGACCTTTCTCCGCATACTGTAGTCCTTTCATAAAATTAATCGTCGCCAGGGTATCGGCGAATTTGTCAAGATCTGCCTTCAGAATACTCTTTGGCTTACACCGATAATCAGCATAAATTCGAGCAAGTCGTCCGGCATTTGACAAATTATCTTTGAACCAGAAGTGAATGGCACGACAGGAAAAATCATTGAGGTAATTGTTCAGGTAATAATCGACATACCTCAACTGAACGGAAGGATCTTCGAACCGATAACGAACATAATCTATAAACGCTTCATTTTCCTCAGCTTCCTGACCATACCTATCCAGGAGTTCAAGTCTTTCCTCAAAACCTAGAGGCCTGTGTCTGAAAAACAGGTTCATCATTAGCAGAGGAATAACAATGGTTAGGGTAAGAATAATCGGAATTCTGTATGTTTTGATCCATCCCTTAAAGGTCCTTTGATTTCGGGAATTCCGTGGATAGAAAAGAACGATCAGCGCAGTCATTAATATAAGTAGGATCATTCCGAACATAAACGATTACTTCAAAATTTCTTCAAGATATTCATAGGCTTTATTGATAGAAGCAAAACGTTCTCCTGCTAGTTTTTTCTCAGCATTGGATGCTCCCACATAGACGTCGGGATGATGTTTCTTCGCAAGATTCCTGTATACCTTCTTAACGGTCGCAAAATCCGGATTTTCTTCGGTTATACCAAGGATTTTTAAGGCGGTTTCTTTCTTTGATGCCTGGCTCACAGCATTCAATGCCGAACTCCTCTGTTGCTGACGTTCACGTTGTCGTTGGTACCGAATTTCGAAGAGTGAACGCATCTCTCCCTCCGGTATCTTCAAAATTCTGCCGGCCATGTAAATCAGTGATTTTTCTTTGGGATGAAGATAATCGTTGTAAAAGGCAAGATCCACAAGAAAATCAACCACCTCGATGTGTTTTTCCTCCGGGAGTGCCCGTTCAAACCACTTTAAAACCAGCACAGGATCAGGGTGATACGTATGTAATCTGAGTACTGAATCATACTCTATCCTCGGAGTGGCAGGATAAAGTCGTTGAAGATATCGGAAAAGATATTTTGTTTGATGATTCATCTCATCGATCTCTGAAATAGACATATGCCAACCAAGCACCAGGAACGCATATTTAACATTTTCCGGGGTAGGCTTAAATGCTTCAGAAAAAGGCTTTATACCAAAGAAATATTCAAGGATAAGCAACCGGAAAACCCTGAATACAGTGTATAAAATGAGTAATATAAAAGGAAGTCCTATAATGAAGAACATCGCCCATTCGAATCCGGTATATTCATCATCAAATCCCATCGCTCGTTTTGGATAAGGAAGCTTGTGGATAAAGGACAAATACATTTCGGTTCATAGCGATTACCGTTACGACAATCAGCATGCTGGGAAAGAAAGGGTATTCAAATGCACTCATCAGGCGGTCCTAATTTTTCGATGGCTAAAATAATAAAGAAATTCTTTTTTCATTCAAACTTCCTGAAACTGTTCAGATCTATTGAACCTAATCGAATAATTGAGATAACCACGAGTCATCGTGGTGTGATCGAACTAGTCCTGACAGCGGAGTTCCTGAGCTTGTCTCGATAGCGATAGCTAATCGACGGATTGTTCAGTTCTACTGAACATAATCGAATAAATGAGATAACCACGAGTCATCGTGGTGTGACGGAATTTATCCTGACCTCGAAGAGCGTCAGTGAGGAATCCTGACCGAAACACCGTGAAGCGTCAGGGCTCGTCAGCGGTTTATCCTGACCTCGAAGAGCGTCAGTGAGTAATCCCGACCGAAACGAAGTGAAGCGTCGGGAAGCCAAAAGCTAAAGGCCAATAGCCAATGGCCAATAGCCAAAAACCAAATCTTCCCATCACACCAACCCATCCCTTTCAAGCTGCTCGGCATGATCCCTCAAAGTTTCATTCATCGGACGGAATTCAATGCCGAGTGTTTCTTTGATCTTACTGTTATCCACATAAACCGGGATTCCCAGATTCCTTCGAAGGTATTTCCAGGTAAGATCAGCCATAAACGGACCGAGCAAATAGGTTAGAAAATGGGGCAACTTACGCTTAGGCAATCGGGTGTATTTACCGCCTACTTCTTGCTTGAGAATCTTTGCAACATCCCACATACTCATAGGTTCAGATGCACAGATAAAACGGCCTTTGGCAGTATTGTTCTCAAGAGCAAGAACGTGTGCACGGGCCACATCTCTCACATCAACCATCACAAAATGCAGATCAGGAACACCGGTCTTAAATTCCCCGCTTAACATTCCTTTGATCAGTTTTATACTTGCAGAATCCGTTCTTTTCACTACAGCCGGACCAATTATAAAACCGGGATTGATGGTCACAAGTTTCCACGATTTACCTTTGTTAATAGCCCACGCCTCTTTCTCTGCTGTTACTTTTGAATAGGAATAGGGCTGATGAGAAATACTGCTTGAAGTATTCCAGTGCTTTTCCGAAAACACCCCCTCATCACATTCCTTTATGTCTATCGCATCGCCATGAACGGCAGCCACACTGGAGGTTAAAACCACTTTCTCCACAGTTCCGGCTTTTTCAGCTGCATGAAGCACATTGCTTGTCCCCTTCACAGCAGGTTCAATGAGCTCTTTTTTGGGATCCTTAACATTGTCTATAAGAAAAGGACTCGCCGCATGGATCAGTCCTTTTGCCCCCTTCATGGCTTCGTCAAAACTTCCTTTATCCATGAGATCACCGGGGAAAATATGGAGTCGACCTGGATTTTCATTCATCAAACGTTTGATCCATTCATTGTTTTTTGTTCGCTCCACATCCCGCGTGGTTAAATGAACCACGTATTCTTTCTTAAGCAATTCTATAAGGATATGGGATCCGAGGTATCCTGTTCCTCCTGTTAACACTACCGGTGAATACATATTTTAAAAATTTTAATGGTATTAATAGTTATCGTCTCACTGAAATTCAATCCGTTTGCAATAAAAGTATCAAATCCTTTTCAAAAGGATCGAGGGACTTATAAAGTATCTCAAGCAATTCTTCCTTGCCGTATCTTGCCATCAGAGGTATAATGGTTTCATACCGTTCCTGGAGCCCCTGAGCCGGAAATAACCGCTCATACAGATTCTCAATCTGCTGCATGGCTTCCTCATTTTTCTTCTTCTGATGCCGAATCATTTTTTGTTTGATCTGCTCCATTTGCTTGCTAATTTTCACGGATTCGCTTTGAGCATAAGCATTCAGCCCTTTGTCCACCTTAGAGATCAAAGCTTCCATCCTGTTCTTCAGCTCCTCACCTGTTTTTTCAAGTTCTGTAAAATCCAGTTCTTCCTCGGCATTTTCAAGCACATATTTTTTCTTGTTCTCTTCCATATCCTTAAACATGGCTTTGGGGGAAAGATTAAGCTTGTCCATTTTTTTTAGCGACAACTCATCAAACCACTGAACTGAATTTCTCACGGCAATTACCGGGAAGGGAAGTGCTATCTCATCGAAAACGGACTTCAATTGTAGCCAGTAGGCCATTTCACCTCCTCCGCCGAGATAACAAATGTTCGGAAGTATATATTCTTGATAAACAGTACGCAGCACCACATTGGGAGAAAATTTCTGCGGATCTTTCTCCAAAAGCTCTACCAGCTGTTCCCGCGAAAAGCGATCCTCTCCTACCTCAAAACCGCCATCATCTCCGGCAATAATTCTATCCCTTCTTCCCTTTTCAATATAAAAAAGATTGATCTCTCGGGGATGTACCTGAGCCTTGTATCCCGATTCGGTCAACCGATCGGTTCGCTCCTGAACCGCTTTCCCGGAAAAACCTTCCTTTAGTTCCTTTCTTATTACAGGAGCAAACAAAGATTTCAGACTCAAGTCATCACCATCAATGATGATTAACCCTCTTTCAC
>JAWVYS010000006.1:0-92039 GCA_033722555.1 Brumimicrobium sp. | reverse complement strand
TGGGATAAACTGACTTTCGGGGATATGATAGACCCGCGGAGAGGTTTTATTTATGCTACGGGTGACGTTCCTCGCGGTGGATCAAGAGGTTTCTTTGACGCTTCGGCGGGAATGGTTGGTTATACCAAGAATTTCTTTTTCGGAGTGGCAGGGCATCACTTGAATATGCCCAATGAATCGATGATCATCGGAGACAGCCCTATGCCAATTCGTCTGAATGCACATATGGGAGCAAAGATACCTTTGGGACAGAAATCCCAGTACTCCAACGAGACATCGATCATGCCTAATGTGATCTATCAGTATCAGCAAGGCTTTATGGAGCTTATGCTCGGAACTTACATCCAGTACGGCGCCTTTACAGTCGGAGCATGGTTTAGAAGCCGTGATGCATTTATATTGTCGATAGGAGTAAATACCGGTACGGTGAAGGTTGGATACAGCTACGACGTGACGGTTTCGAGACTAAACAACGGAGTATCAGGAGGATCGCATGAAGTGTCTTTAGGCTTTGATCTTACCTGTACTCAAAAACAACCAAGTTTTAGAACGGTATCGTGTCCGTCTTTTTAAGGTTTTTGATTGGATGAATAAAAGGAAATAAAGATAATGATAGTAGTAGCTTTTTAGGTTTAGGCGATTATTATTGTTTTGTTTGATTAAAAGAGAGGTTTCAGAGAGTCTGAAACCTCTCTTTTTTTTGCTTAAACCATTTGCGATAACAAATGTTTCATAATCAAGACTAATGATAAATAGATTGACAAAATAGGATAGTTCCCGCTTTATTAGCTTTGAATTTCAAGGGACTTTTCCTATCTTCAGAAAAAGATAAAACAATTCATGGAAAATAATATTCAAAACGTAGAGCTTAAGCTATTAAAGGTTTCTGATTTCGAAGAGTTAAAACAAGCAATGATTGAGGTTTACCCAACTGTAAAAGATCCTTATTGGGAAAAAGGTCAGTTGAAGAAATTAACCGATATTTTCCCTGATGGTCAGGTGGTAGTGAAGGTAAACGGGGAGATTGCCGGTTGCGCATTATCAATACTCGTTGATGCAGATAAAATCAGCAATTCTCATACTTATCGCGAAGTTACCGCTGATTTTACGTTTACTACTCATGACCCGAATGGAGAAACGCTCTATGGGATTGATGTTTTTGTTCGTCCCAAATACAGAGGCTTGAAATTAGGAAGGAGACTGTATGAATATAGAAAGCAAATATGCGAAACAAATAACTTAAAGGGAATCATTTTTGGCGGTCGTATACCAAATTACCACAAATATTCCGACAACCTTACCCCGAAACAATACATTGAAGAAGTTAAGGCCAAGAATATTATTGATCCGGTTTTGAATTTTCATCTTTCAAATGACTTTCAACCGATTAAAGTGATTAAGGGTTATTTAGAGGGAGATGAAGCTTCTGAGGAATACGCTGTATTGCTAACCTGGCACAACATATATTACGAGAAGCCGACTAAGAAAGCGGCCTATATAAGGAAATCAGTCAGGTTGGGACTTGTTCAGTGGCAGATGAGACCCTATGGTGATTTGGAAACTCTTATGGAGCAAGCCGAGTATTTTGTTGATGCTTTGAGTGCCTATAAAGCGGATTTCGCACTTTTTCCTGAATTTTTCAATGCACCTCTTATGGCAAAATTTAATCATTTGGGTGAAGCTGAGGCAATCAGAAAATTGGCAGAGTATACAGAGGTGATTGTAAAAGATTTTTCTCAGTTATCTATCTCTTACAATATTAATATTATTACAGGGAGTATGCCTGAAATAGTTGATGGTGCCCTTTACAATGTAGGATATGTATGTAAGAGAGACGGATCGGTTGAGAGGTTTGAGAAGTTACATGTTACTCCGGATGAGAAAAAATGCTGGGGTATACAGGGTGGTTCTCAACTCAAGGCCATAAATACAGACTGTGGTAAGATAGGGGTTTTAATCTGCTATGACGTGGAATTCCCTGAATTACCGAGACTTCTGGCAGATGAAGGGATGAACATTCTTTTTGTTCCATTTCTAACAGATACACAAAACGGATATTCCAGAGTAAGATACTGTGCACAGGCCAGAGCTATAGAAAATGAATGTTATGTGGCTATCGCAGGTAGTGTAGGGAATTTACCCAATGTGAATAACATGGATATCCAGTATGCCAAATCGATGGTCTTTACTCCATGTGACTTTGCTTTTCCCACTGAAGGAATTAAATCAGAAGCGACTCCAAACACAGAGATGATCGTTATTGCAGACGTAGAAATAGATCAACTGAACGAACTTCATAACTACGGTAGTGTGAAAAATCTCAAGGATAGAAGAAAGGACCTTTACGAACTGAAAAAGAAGTAATCTCAGTTGGAGATCAATGCCACTATATACTTCCTTCTTGATTTAGAGGTGATTTTCTGTTAACTTTGGAGAAATGGCATTATCCTACTAAATTTTAAAGCACAGCTGTTCTGAATGGAAATTTCAAAAAAGAAACCCGCTTTTCCGATCAATCAAGGATTAAGGAAGTATTTAAGAAAATACAACCGCGAGGATTCTATCGCTCTCAATTATGAGGATATGAAGCGGTGGAGCGATAGCACACCGGTGTATGATACCGCCGGACGAAATACCCTTTGGGAGAGTGTAATTTATGATTCGGCGATACAAGAGGAGATTCTTTTGGGTTTGAGACAGATTTATGCACAGTTGAAAACAGATGGTGATACAGAAATAATCAGCCATTTGAAAGTTGGGCAGATCGACTATTGTCTGTTCGGTAATTCAAATCCCTTTAGGATTAAAATTGTTAATCAGCTCAATGATAATCACGATTACTTTTATATTAAAACAGCAGATGCATCAAGGGTTTATGGTCTCGAATTGGAGCACATTCTTTCTCCAAACAGAATTGAATACATGGTCGACGGGAATACATTGGTTGAGGCTCATATAGCCGGAATACCCGGTGATGCTTTTATGGAGAACTATATGGATTCTCCCAATTTTTACCCGACCGGTATGGCCCGGGAATTTGTGAAATTCAACGAGCGCTGTTTTGTCATGTTGCTCGGGGACATGCGGTCATACAATTATGTCGTTGATGTTACCCCTGATTTTGACAGGGAGCAATACCGCGTAAGACCTATAGATTTTGATCAGACAGCTTATGAAGGTCGTAAGAATCACTACATGCCTCAATATTACAAGGAAAATAATCAGATTATAGATTTTTGTATTCAGCTTTTAACGCAGGAAACGGTTGAACAATATCGGTACGAAGAAAGAACCCTTATGAAAAGAAGGTATAAGTTGGCTATGCCACGATTGAACCGATTATTGGATTCTATGCTTTATCAAAAACTTTCAACAGAAGAAAAAATTCGTTCGCTCGCTGAAGATCTGAATAAATATCACGGTACGAATAGATTTTCCAAGTACAACCATATGGGAAGGATTTTAAAAACCCATTTGTCGCTTATGCTTGGAAAACCGAAGCCAAAGCGTATGCGAAAAAATATACCGCTGAAGCCATAATTTTACTGAAGTAAATTCTTAAAATCACCCGTAAGTAAAGAGATGTTCAGTTGAGCGGATCTAAATTCAAGTTCTGATTGCAATAATCTGGTTTTTGCATTGATAACACTGTATTGTATCTCTCGGAGTTCCCATGGATTAATACTTCCGAATTCAAGCGCCTTTTCTGTGATTTGTTTTATCGCAGTGATTTGCTCAATATTCCTTTTTTCCAAAGCATATTTCTCCCGGCTATAAGTTAGATTTTCATACATCTGTCTAAGCTCTGATTCAATGCTGAGTGAATCCTTTTGAGCATTAAGACTTGCCTTCTCCGTTTCTAGTCGGGAATTCTTTAACTGTGTAACTCGGGTTAAGTTATCCAGTATATCCCAGCTTGCACTGATTCCGAAACTCGGACCGAAGCTTCTGTTTGATCTTAAAAATCCTACCTCATTCGTTTGATTGGCAAAATTGTATGTGCTGTAAAAGGACAACTGCGGATAAAACCTGCTCTTGGATTCTTTTTCTTCCAGTTGTGCGATGGCAATTTCTGATTTCGCGAGCATGAGTGTAGTATTCTGTTCCATCATTTTCTGGCGAAACACAGCCCAATCGTCGGATTTGGATATATCATTTTCTGAATCAGAAACTCGAATGGGAACCAGGGGAGAGATGTTCAGTAACACACTGAGCGTTGCGCTAACTTCCGAAATTGATCGCCGGTTGGAGAGCAGATTCGAACTGTCAGCCTGAAGATCTAGTCTGGCCTGTTCGAGTTCTATTCTGTTTGCTGCGCCATTTTCAAGTTTCGTTTGAACAAACGCTATTCTGTATTTCGATAAAGATATCGCCTCCAGGTAAAGAGAGTCTAGTTTTTGAAGAGATGCTAGTGTATAGAAATTCACGGCTGTCTGGTAGATACTCATCTCCATTTGTGCCTTGGAACGGAGCGTGCTGCTGTTCTCAAGTTCGTCAAGTTTTTTATCGGTTGCAAACATTTTAAAACCGTCAAAAAAGGTCCAGTTTAAAAGTACCCCTGCGTCAAACGATCTGTTCCGAGCGAATTCAGCTTCATTGACAGCGCCGTTCAAAAACTCCTGTCGTGCACTGCTGTATGCTATGTTTCGATCAGCATTTATACTCAGTCTGGGTAAATATCCGGCTGCTACGGGATTATTATTGTTTGTGGCTACCTGCTGATCAATTTCCGATAGCTGAATATCAAAATTATTGCTCAGAACTCTGTTTATCATTTGATCCAACGACCATAATTCCTGAGCTTCTGAAAACTGGATTGCTACGATCAGACAACTAAGAAAAACATATCTCATGATTTTTTGCGCTTTGAAGTTAAGTAAACGTATAGCCCCGGAATGACATATAAGGTAAGAATGAGTGAAAACGTAAGTCCCCCGATAATGGCCAGTCCCATAGGAATTCTGCTTGTAGCGGCATCTCCAAGGGCCAGGGCAATGGGTAAAGCCCCCAGAATCGTAGCCAAAGATGTCATGAGAATCGGTCGGAACCGTTCAGACGCGGCATCTATAATTGAAGCTTTGAAACTCATCCCGGAATTTTTGCGTTGATTGGCAAATTCGACAATCAAAATCCCGTTTTTAGTTACAAGTCCGATCAACACTATGATCCCTATTTGACTAAAAATATTCAGTGTCTGGTCGAAAATCCAGAGGGTTAAAACTGCACCGGCCATGGCAAGCGGAACAGTGAGCATAATCACCAATGGATCAGTAAAACTCTCAAACTGTGCGGCCAGAACGAGAAAAACCAGTACCAGGGCTAATATGAAGGCAAAAATCAGCGTGTTTCCGCTTTCCATGAATTCTTTTGAGGTTCCAGCAAGAGAAGTGGTGAATGATTCATCGAGAACTTCCGATGCGATTTCATCCATTACCTTGATTCCGTCTCCAACGGTTTTCCCTTTGGCGGGAGCAGCGGAGACTGTGGCCGCTACATATCGATTATACCTGAACAGCTGAGGAGGGCTCGACGCTTCTTCAATTGTGACCAAGTTGTCCAGCGATATCATTTCTCCGGATTCGTTGCGTACGTGTATTTCTTTAAGGTCTCGGGGATCGTTTCTAAAGTTCTTTTTCGCTTGTCCGATTACCTGATACTGCTTACCTTCTTTAATGAAAAATCCATAGCGCTGACCTGAAAAATACAGTTGAAGAGCCTCTGCGATGTCCTGAACTGAAACACCGGTTGATTTGGCTTTATCCCGGTCGATTTTTACCTGAAGTTCAGGTTTGTTAAACTTAAGATTAACATCTACCACATCAAAATCCGGATGATTACTTGCTTTTTCCATAAATTCAGGCAGTACTTTTTCAAGTTTTTCGAGGGTTGGAGCCTGAAGTACATACTGAACCGGTAAGCCCGAGTTTCTGTTGCCTCCAATGGTTTGCTCTTGTATTACAAAAGTTCGTGCGAAATTATATTCTTTCAGTCGCGCACTTAATTCATCTGCAAGCTCAAACTGACTTTTCTTTCTATCCCCTTTAGGTACGAGAGTTAATCTTACAAAACCTGTATTTATTGAAATTGAGGAACCAAAACCGGGTGAGGTAACCGAAAGAAGTGACTCTTTTTCTTTAAGGGTGTCAACGAGGCTGATGATCTGTTGCTGATATTCATCCATGCGTTCAAAGGAGGTTCCTTCCGGGGCGGTGCTCATGATTCTAAGCCTCCCTTTATCCTCCAAGGGTGCAAGCTCTGACTGAAGTTCACTCCCGAAGTAAAATATTATTCCCACCGTTAACCCCATATAAATAAAAGCCTGCCACGGTTTTCGCATGAATACGATCAGAGATCTTTTGTAAGCCTCTGTCATACCCTTGAAGAATTTCTCCGATTTAATAAACCACTTACTTTCTTTCTTTTTCTTTTTTAGTAATCTTGAACTCATCATTGGGGTCAGAGTCAACGAAACAAAGGAGGAAATTATCACCGAGCCGGCTACAACCACTCCGAATTCTCTGAATAATCTTCCTGTAAGACCCTCCAGGAAGATTATAGGCAGAAAGACTGCGGTTAACGTGATAGTTGTTGCGATCACGGCAAAAACGATCTCTTTGGCTCCTTCGTGAGCAGCCTTTTTCGGATTCATCCCTCTTTCGATTTTAGTGTAGATATTTTCCATCACTACAATGGCATCATCAACTACCAGTCCTGTGGTTAATACAATCCCAAGAAGAGTTAGGATATTGATGGAAAAATCCATCACGTACATAATGAAGAACGACCCTATCAAAGAAATTGGAATTGCGATTACCGGAACGAGAGTGGTTCTCCAGTTTCTTAAAAACAAAAAAATGATAAGAAGAACCAGGGCAAATGCGATCAGCACGGTCTCTTGAACTTCCTGTATTGACTTCCGTATATTTTCAGTACTATCAAGAGCAACCCCTAAACGAATATCTTCCGGAAGATCAGGTTTAATTTGTTCAATCCGTTCATATATCTGGTCTACAATTTCTATATAATTTGCTCCGGGTTGCGGTTGGACCGCAACACCAATCATGGGGATCCCACCATTACCGCGGAGCAGTGTTCTTTCATTTTCCGGTCTTAATTCAGCCGAGCCTATATCTTTGAGTCTGATTATAGATCCTTCAGTTTCCTTAATAATAAGATCATTGAATTCCTTTTCGGTAGTGAGTCTTCCAAAAGTGCGAATGGTCAGTTCGACATCCTCTCCTTCAATTGTACCAGAGGGAAGCTCGATATTTTGGTTAAGCAAGGCAGATCGTACATCGGTTGCCGTAATATTCCAGGCCGCCATTTTTGTAGGTTCCAGCAGAAGTTTCATGGAATACTTTTTCTCTCCCCAGAGGTAGATACGGCTAATTCCCTGAATGGTCTGAAGGCGTTCTTTAAAAACATTTATACCCAGATCTGTCAATTCAAGGAGACTCTTGGAATCAGACTGAACGGTTAGCGAGAATATGGTTTCTGAATCGGCGTCGGATTTTGCCACGATTGGAGGATTCGCATCTTCGGGAAGGTTACGTATCGCTCCGGAAACTTTATCTCGAATGTCATTCGCTGCATTATCGAGGTCCATGTCAATGTTGAATTCAACGGTGATGGTACTTCTACCGTCGCTACTTATGGAAGTAAGGGTCCGTATTCCCTGGACTGAATTAATTGCTTCTTCAAGCGGCTCGGTGATCTGTGATTCAATGATATCTGCGTTTGCTCCGGGATAATTAGTGGTAACGGTAATTATCGGTGGATCGACTGAGGGAAACTCACGAACACCAAGATAATTGAATCCAATAAGTCCGAAGATTACGATCACGATCGACATCACCGTTGCCAAAACGGGTCTTTTTATACTTAGCGAGGCGATATTCATTGAACGCGGTTTTTAGGCTTGATGTTTTTTCCCTGTTCCATTCCTAGTAGTCCTGTCATTACAACCGTATCTCCGGGTTTGATATTCCCAAAAACCTGAACATATTCGCTTGATCTTACCCCCAAATTCACCTTGACTTTTTCAGCCTTTCCTTTTTGGAATTTCCAGATCATCTGACCGTCGATAACCGGTGTTACGGCTGTTGAAGGGACCTTAATGCTGTTTGGTTCCTCTCCCAAATTATATTCAACAGCCACGAAGCCGCCAGGGATAATATTCCCTTTGTTTTTTAATTTGGCTCGTACCGTGAGCATCTGCGTTCGCTGATCTATGCTTGATTCAGTTGCATAAACCGTTCCTTCGATCGTGTTGATCTTAAGTGAATCTGAAGGTGGAGTCACGTGAATTTTCTGACCCATTCTAACCTTGTGGGCATATCGCTGAGCAATTGAAAAGGAAACCTTGAGATCACTGATTTGTGCGAGTGTTGTTATCTGATCATTGGGTGTAAGATAGGCCCCCTCACTTACAAGACGTAAGCCTATTTTGCCCTCAAAAGGCGCAAATATTTTTGCTTTACGAATCTGAACGTTCAAATAATCTATTTGTGCCCGAAGACTTTCTTCTTTGGAAAGTGCCTGCTCATAAGCCTCCAAGGTTCCTGCCTGGCTTTCGTATAAGTTTTTCTTTCTTTTTCTTTCTTTTTGAGCAAGATCCAGCTCTACTTCATATTGCTTTTTTTGAGCCTCAAGTATTTCGGTATCCATTTCCAGCAGCAGTTTTCCCTTGTTTACGATTTCGCCCTCCTCAAAATAGATTTTCTTCACTCTTCCGCTGACCTCACTAAATACCATAACTTGTTCAAAAGGTAGAGTGTTTCCCGGTATAGAGATTATTTGTTCTATCGTCTCCGCTTGCGTAATGAAATAATCAACGCCGGTAAAATCGAGATCGCCTTCTTTCTGAGGTAATTTTTCCTCTGACTGGCAGGCAACAACCAGGATCAATAATGAGAGGTATAATTTATTCTTCATTGAGTTTGAACATTAAAATTCTGATAAAAAATGGCAATCTTTTCTCCGGCTCCCGACCGGGTAGTTTTTAGGAGTCTAAGTAATTCATTGGTAAAATAGTCCCGATCCTCAAGAGTTTCAACAAAAATCTCATCTGTTTCTCTGAATGCCTGTTGAATTTTAGGGATATATGATTGAGCACTTTCTGTAATCGTCAGGCAGTGACTTCTTCTATCCTTAGGATTCGGTATTCGTCGAACGAAATTTTGTTTTTCCAGATAATCAACGATACGCACAACAGCGACCTTGTCTATCTGCAGCTCAGTTGCGAGTTCAGTCTGAGATATATTTCCCGACTGCTGAGCAATGATCCAAAATGGGTAATAATATCTGTTCAGGGGGATGGACTCAAGTTTAGAACTGAGAAGCCCGATGTATTGCTTGGTCAGCAAGCCAAATACCTTGCCTAGTGGGAAAAGTTTTGTTTCCGGATATTCCATAATATTCATTTACCCTGTAAAAAGTTTACAAAGTTAACGATTAAACATTTTTGAGTTCGTATGGTTTAACCGAAAAACTAAAAATTATCAATAAGGATTAATAATTAAGAAGCAGTAAGTGAAGTTTTCTTCTTTTATATTTGTTGAAAAATAACTCAGATGAAAAAAATTATAAGCAATATACTGATGATGTTTCTGATTAGTAGTATGACTAATTATTCACTTGCGTGGGGAATAACGGGGCATCGCACAATAGGCAAGGTAGCCGAAAATCATTTAAACCGAAAGGTTAAAAAGAAAATTGAGTCTATTTTGCAGGGTCAGTCTCTTGCTGAGGTGAGTAATTGGATGGATGATATTAAATCTGATAAAGCTTATGATTCCCTTCGTTCCTGGCATTACACCACCATTCCGGACGGAATGAAATACAGTGAAACGGAGGTCAATCCCGAAGGGGATGTAGTTCAGGGAATTAATTTTCTGGTTGAACAACTGAAATCAGGGAAATTAAGCAGTGAAAGAGAAAGGGATTATCTGAGACTATTGGTTCATTTGGTAGGGGATATTCATCAACCATTGCACGTAGGCAATGGCACTGACAAGGGAGGAAACGATGTGAAAGTAGAATGGTTTTGGGAATCCTCCAATCTACACAGAGTGTGGGACAGCGGAATGATCGAGAGTATGGAATACAGTTACACGGAACTTGCCGAGGTGGTGGATAATCATACACGTGAAGAGGCGGAAAAATGGACATCATCTTCCGTGGTTGACTGGGCACATGAAGCGATGACCTTCAGAGACGGTATTTATGATCTTCCTGAAGACAAGAAAATCAATTACTCATATCGGTATGAGCATTGGGACACCGTTAAACTTCAGTTACTGAAAGGAGGAATTCGTCTTGCGGCTTTGCTCGAGGAAATTTACGGTTGATCAGTTAAGAAGTCCTAAAGTATATTTTACGGTAATAAAAGATTGTTGATTTTCAGAGATCAGTTTCAGATAATTGATCTGTGCATTGATATAGCTCATTTCTCTTGAATTAACGAGGAACAATGAACTTTCCCCGACATTGAATTTTTGTCTTTCGCCATCCAGGAGTTTTTCGGTGTTATTCACGTTTCTGGTATAAATTTCAAGTTGTTGACCTGTGTTTTTCCATGTGTTAAGAGCAGCTTGAGCGGTATAACGAATGTAGGCCGTACTGTTTTCAATCTGAAACTTCTGATCTTGAATCATGACTTTAGTCTTATTCAGTTCTCCCCGGCTCTTTCTCAGAAATAGAGGCATTGAAAATGTAAGTCCCCAATTATAATTGTTAACGGTATAACCTTCAATTACATTTCCGTTTATAGGCTCGTTGAGAGCATTGTACTTGAGGTCAAGCGTAGGTTTTAATTGCTCAATATTCCACCGCCGCTGAATTTCGAGTTGATCCACCTCAAGTTTTGCTTTCACAATTTCGGGATGGTTGCCTACAAGAGAATCCAGCCTTTCTGCTTCACTTACTTCGCGGATGACGCTGAGTACATCTTCGGTTGAAGGAGCTTTTATTCTATCTGAAATTTCCAAAGGCACCTCTTTCTCATCCCAAAGGTAGACATTCAGCAGAGCACTTTTATTGTCATATTCCAGTTGAGCTTGCTGCAGGGAAATCTGTCTGTTTTGATACTGAATCAGTGCTTCAACGGTATCAATAAAAGGGGCATCGCCTGCAAGGGCATTTGCTTTCACACCTTCGAATCGAATTCGAGCTATCTCAACAGCTTCAGTGTAAACGGAAAGAGACCTGGCAGCAGCAAACCAGTCCCAATATGCGTTAGATGCGCTGTACAAAAGCTTGTTTAATAATATTCGCTGATCCTCGCGCGTAATTTCCCGATAAATTTTTGCCTGTTTTAACTGATTACGTCGTTCATCGATAAAAAGATCTTTTCCGAGGGGTACTGAAATACCGGCATATACCAATCCGTTATCAGGAGTAATTCTTTCAGGATTCAAATTAATTCCTCCTGTTTGTTCGAAGCCGGAGTATAATTCAATTCCAAACCAGGTAGGAATTTGGAGTCCTGCATCCAAAAGGCTGTAATACTGATCATCTTTGAAGTATTTCTGGTTCATATCCGTATATGCCTTTGGATCGAAAGCACCGCGGGACTTAAGTAGTTCAGCTTCCCCGATCTCTATCTTAAGTTCCGCCGATTTTGCCAAGGGATGATTTTTTTTAACTATCGTCATGTAATCATCAAATCCCAATGTCTGAAGCGAATCCTGGCTAAATGATACGTTATCGGTGCCTGCCCAGAAGATTGCCAGACATAAAATAAATGATATTTGAAAAGAGCGAATCATTTTATTTGCTTCCTTTTTCGGTTCCGGCCGCCATATCTCCCTTGTAATAATCAGGAGGGAATCCATTGAATCTTCGCCACAATTCATACCATATTGGCACATCCTTTAGAAGAAGCATACTGTTTGCTCCACCTCCGACTCTTAAGGCTTCCGGCCAGGGATGATCAATTTCGTCGGGTTTTACCAGTACCCGGAACAGACCGTCTGCATTAGCAAAATTATCGATTGCATAAACCTCTCCTCCGTAAGTACCGTAGCTTGTATTGGGCCATCCGGAAAACACAATTGCCGGCCATCCGTCAAACTGGATGCGAACATGTTGTCCTTTTTCAATAAGGGGTAGGTCGATGGGTCGTACATACATTTCTACCGCTAATTGTGCATTATATGGCATTATACTCACGATATGATCTCCTTCTTTAATCATTTCCCCAATTCCAACTGTTATAGCTCTTGTAATATAACCGCTCTGTGGTGCTGTTACATAATACATGTTTTGCCGAACCGAATAGTTGGAGTATTCGTTCTGAAGCTTGTTCATGGTTGCTTCCGCGTCGAATTGACCAGATTCTGCAGTAAATTTATCTGCGGTAGTTTTTGCAATGGTAGACTCATAGTCGGTACGAATGGAATTCAGTTCAATTTTAGCGTTGATGAGATCATTTTTACTCGACAGAAGCTTGTTTTCCGCAGAAATCTTTTCCGCCACGGATTTTTGGAAGGTTAGTTTTCTGTTTTCAAATTCTGTTTTTGATTTTAAACCTTGTTCATAAAGTGTTTCAATTCGGTCTAGCTGTTGTTTAGCAATTTGCTCATTGATCTCACTGGCCTTAAAATCCATGCTGTCACTTTGAACTTTCAAACGGGCTTGTTGAAGTTTGTTTTCAGCCTGTTCCAGTTTAAGACCGAGCATTCTTCCTAAAGCGGCAGCCTGAATGTTTAGAGCTTCAACTTTCGACTTATACGCTTTTACAGAACTTTCCTTCGCGTTTACCTGTTTCATGGTCCTTTCCAAAAGTTGTGGATCGAAATAGGCTGTCTGTACTTCAGAGAGTCGAATAATGGTATCACCTTTCTCAACAAAATCTCCCTCACTGATATACCATTTTTCCACCCTGCCTGGTATCGCGGAGTGTAGCATTTGGGGTCTATGTTCTGGGTTTAAAGTATTTACCTCACCCCGGGCACGAATGTTCTGCGTCCATGGTACAAATAAGAATATAATGAAAATGATCAGAATAATAGTTAGGATTCGAGGTAACACTTTGTGTGTATTCCTCTTACTGCAAAGTTGCATTGCACTATATTTATCCTGAGATATTCTTTGACCGAGATCCTCCTTAGTTAGATTTAACATCGTTTAAATTTTTTTGATTTGAGATTTAAGTTCCTTATAGGTTCCTACCTTTTCAATGGCTCCCTGATTCATTATCACTATCCTGTCGCTGTGTTCGGCCATGTAATGATCGGTGGACGCCGCGATGACCGTCCATCCGTTCGTTTTATCAAATAAAAAGTCAATGATTCGTTCTTTATCCTCCTGGTTTAGAAGTTCTAGCGAGTATTCAAGAAGCAAGAGTTTTGGTTTGTCTACAACACTCCGGGCAATCAATAGTTTCTGGACTACACTCTTGGGTAAGGATCTTCCGTTAGGTAGTATTAATGTGTCATAACCGTTGGGTAATTTTTTGATAAAATCAGTCAATCCAACTTTTTCCACAGCCCATTGTACGTTTTCAAAAGTTGCACGTTTTCGACCAATTGTAAGATTTTCCAAAATGGTCCCATAAAACAAATCCTCCTGATTGAGCTTTGCACCAATTATACTTCTGAGCGCCTCAAGTTTTAAGTTTCCGAGCGAAAGATTATTATACGACACATTTCCGGAATTGAGATCATAAAGTCCGGCGATTACATGTAACAAGGTGCTCTTACCCGATCCACTTTTTCCGGTAAGGACTATATTTTCATTGGACGCTATATCGAGTGAAATGTCTTTCAAAGCAGTGAAATTTGATCCCGGAAAATTAAATGTGACATGATTTAAATTGACAGAAAGTCCTTCGCCGTTTTTACTGTCACGGAGATCAAGACCTTCAAATTTTTCCAGTTCAAGATCAGTTACTTGAGATACCTTTTCCAGGGCGGTGAGTACATCGTAAATAATTTCTAAGTCTCGAATCAGCTTTTCAACTGAATTAATGATCAAAACAATAATAATTTCCGCGGCCACAAACTGACCTATATTCATTTCCTGTTGCATAACAAGAACTCCTCCCAAAGCTAGCAAGCCAGTGGCCACGAGCACTTTAAATAACACGAGCAGACCATATTGCCCAGCCAGGATTCTAAAGTGTTTTTCTCTCGCTTTTAAGTATTTCTCCGCGTGTGAATTAGCTCTTTTCAAGCTGTAATCTGTATCTCCTGCCAGCTTAAAGCTGATGCTTGTTCGTGCGGTCTCTTCCAACCAATGAGCCAAACGGTATTTATGCTTTGATTCCTCTAAACTGGTCACTAAGCCTTTTCGACTGGTTAATCGAAAGATGAGAAAGAGTACCGTAAGCAGGAAAAAACTGAATAAAATGAAAAATGGATGGTAGAGCGAAAGAAGAAGGAGGCCCAAAATAACCTGAATTCCGGCAGTAGAAACCGAAATTAGAATTTTCGATAGACCTTTTTGTATGGTCATAATATCGAAAAAACGATTCATTAATTCAGGTGCATACGATTGCAAAAGAGCTTCAAGTTTAATTCGGGGAATTCTGTAAGCAAATTCAAAAGCAGCCCTCGTGAATATTTTTTGCTGAATATTTTCTGTTATCCTTAACTGTAGTATTTGGAATATACCATTAAAGGCAACACCGAGAACCACTATTACCACTAAAACGATCCATGCCGAACTTACCCGTCCACCCTGAATGAGGTTAACAATAGCCTGAACTCCTAATGGGAGAGATAAACCAATCAGTCCCGAGAAAAAGGAGTAATAATATATGTTTCTGATCTCTTTAGCATCTGCCTTGATGAGATTCCAGAATTTTTTGGTTATGGTTTTTGTCTCATTCATTTAATCTTGTTTAGCATTAATGATGGAGTTTATTGCCAGATCAAAATAAAATTTCTGCATATGGTTTTTTGCCTTGATTTCATTGGTCAGACCTGGTAGATGCTCCGAATAAAATCGTTGATGCTGAGCTCCAACGATGATCGTCGAAACAAGCATTTTGGGGTTCGGGTATTCTTTGTTTATCGCAAGAATGATGTCACTTGTAAAACTGATTATTCTCTTGTAACAGGCATATACGCCGTGTTTATTCTCGTCATCAACAAACTTGTTTAAATATGCCTTCGCCGATTCAGAATATATAACCCGATGCAATTTGACTTCATCGATGTGTGAGAAATTACTGTCCTCCCGAATTTCCTCGGTGAGGATGTAAATTACTTTTTTCAGTTTCAATTCGTTATCGTCTACATTAACAACGGAAAGGATTAGTTTTGATTCGATCCATCCCCAGTACCAAGCCGTAAGATAAAGTAAGATCTTATTTTTGTTTTCAAAATACCGGTAAATTGAGGCCTCTGTGGATCCGATATAATTAGCTAGTTTTTTAAAAGTAAAAGCTTCGAAGCCAATCTCATCAATCAAATTTACACTGCCTTCTATTATCCTTTTTCCGAGTTCGCTGGACTCAGGATCCTTGATATAGATGTAATCATTAATTTTTATGGATATGTTCGAAAGAAATGATTCCATTTAATGTATTTGAGTGCAAATATAATAGTAATACTATTGATTCCAAATATAGAAGCTATCAAATTTGTTATTAAAACATAAAAATTTGAAATATAACATTCGGAAGATATACATGTTTAGATAAACCGGAAATATTTCCTCATCTTCCATTAGGTTCTTGTCTTGCAAGTGTTTGCTTGAGAAAATTACTCTTGCTTTCTCTTTCTGATACTGAATATCCACTTTTCGGTGGGATGAGGTTGAAGGCTGTATTCGATGAGTTCTTCACCGTTTACTTCGGATCTCCATACTTTGTATGATTTGAAATCATAAGGCGATAGCTTTTGAAGTTGTTCCGCCTTAAGAAATGGAGAAAGTTCATCTTTGGAGCGAGCAGTGAAAACAATGGCCGAGGGATCGATTTCGTTACCGAGATTGTATCCTTTGATTCCGGAAAAATGCTCCGAAATTTCTTTAAGCAGTATGTCTTCAAACGGAGAGCCCCTGTCTGTCCAGTTTTCGGCAAGATAAAAAACGGAATCTATTAGTTGAGAACGATCCGGAACTTCCGGCCCGGTTTCCGATCGTTCACCACTGCAATTAAAAAGAAAAACAGAAATACTAAGAAAATATAATATCTCCTTCGTCAACAAGCGCATCTCCTCTCATTTTTAGAAATAACTGAATGAGTGCTACGACATCCTTTTCGCAATACACTTTAATTCGTTCCAAGTCGTTTTCTTCGTAATACACCCTTGGTACGTCGGCACCGGAAATATCGTCTTTCGGTGTTGGGATCTTAAAAATGTGACAAAGCAAAGACAAAGAAGTGAAATGCTTGTAGTCTCCGAATTTCCATAATTCAAGTGTATCAAGGTGGTTGACTTCCCAAGGTTTTTTACCTGCTATATCCAGTGGTGGCGGCAACTTGAGACCATGGATAAGCATTCTTCGCGCAATATATGGAAAGTCAAATTCCTTGGCATTATGCCCGCAGAGCAGGTGATAAGGGGAGCTAAAATGTGATTCTAAAAGTTTGGCAAATTGTTTTAAAAGGGTTTCCTCGTCGTCGTGATAAAAGGATTTCAGTCGTATTTCTTTCCCGGTAGTTGTATTACGAACGAATCCACAGGAAATACATACGATCTTGCCGAATTCGGCTAGGATACCTGCCGTTTCATTATAGACCTCGTTTACGGATTTTCCGTCTTTTTGCTGAAAGCGTGTTTTATGATTGAATAATCCGGCAGTGGTTTCATCGAGATCAGCGTAATTGTAGATTTGTGGTACTGTTTCTATGTCTAGGAAAAGCACCTTGTCAAGTTGAATTTTCTCTAACATTGTCAGGGTTATTTTTATTAAAGATAAAATTTCTTCTGATTTTTATCCGCATAAATTATAAAAATATTTAATTTTATTTCAACCTAAATTTATAACTCTTATGACCACCAAAGAACTCGGAGATGTCGGAGAATCACTGGCAATCAATTTTTTACGAAAAGAAGGTTTTCAGATTATTAAAACGAATTATCGTTTTGGCAGATACGAAGTAGACATCATTTACAAAGACGGTGAAGAAATAGTTTTTACGGAAGTAAAGACCCGCCAAACAGCCGAAATAGGTCCGCCATGGAAGGCGGTTACACGTTCTAAACAGCGTCAGATTATTACATGTGCTCATCACTATCTTGTCGAGAACAACATCGACAGTGAATGTCGTTTCGATATTATTTCCATCGTATACAACTCGTACCGGACAGAAATCGAACATATTCAAGATGCTTTTTATCCAATGCTTTAAATCTTTCTGACTTAGGTATATTTAACAATCTTCTGATCTCAAAAATTGAAACAAATCCTGTGGGTTTGCTTATCTTTGTTGCCTAATTATGTGATCAATGAAGTCAACGCGAGGAAAGAGCAGGGGTGATAAGCAAAAGAGCGATAAGAAAAATACAGCGGGAGCCCCTCGGATAGGTAAAAGTAAAGCAAACAAGGTTAAAAAAGTCGGTCCGGTGAAAAGTAAACGGCCTGATAGTTCTCTGAAAGTTAATAAAACGAAATCGGGAGAACCTCTTCCAACGTTTCAGGAAAATATCCGATTGAATAAATTTCTCTCAAATGCAGGAATTTGTTCCCGAAGAGAGGCGGATACCCTGATCTCCACGGGCGTTGTGACTGTTAACGGTAAAGTAGTAACTGAGATGGGTTATCGTGTAAAACCTACCGATGTGGTGCGGTATGACGGAATTGGAATAAATCCTGAAACCAAGCGGTATGTATTGCTCAATAAGCCCAAAGATTTCGTTCTTGCTTCTGATTCTCCTTTGAAGAAGTCTGCGCTTTCGCTCGTCGCAAAAGCCTGCAAAGAGCCTCTTTTTCCGGTAGGAAGAATGGATAAGGATACTTCCGGGTTGGTACTGTTCACGAATGATACCGACATGGAGAAAAAATTGACGCATCCTAAAGTCAGAGCGTCCAAAATTTATCACGTCACACTTGATAAGAATCTTGAACAGGATGATCTGTCCAAGCTTACTACCGGAATGTATATTGCAGATTCCATGTATAGCGCCAAGGATGCGAGTTTTATAAAAGGTAAATCTCCGAATGAAGTCGGAATTGAAATCGATTCGAATAAGAACAATCTCGTTAAACTGATGTTTGAGAAACTTGGTTATCAGGTGGTAAAACTAGACAGGGTACAGTTCGCCGGACTCACCAAGAAAGATCTTCCGCGCGGAAATTACAGGCATCTTTCTGAGAAGGAGGTGGCATTTTTAAAGATGAAATAAGAGTATGAATAAAGCCATTTGGTTGGGCATCGGAGCTTGTCTGACAATTCTTTTAACTTACAGTTGTAATTCCGGGAAGAAGGATGAGGTTACGGCAGATAATTTCACTGACTACTTTTTTCCGACGGATAGTGTAAAACCTTTCATTTATGTTTTTCAGGAACAAAGCAATCCACTCGACGAAAAGTTTTTCAGGATATACCGAATGGAAACACAGGGAGAGGCAAGCTTAGTGGTTGAAAGGTTTAATGCTTCTTTCAGGATTACCGAAGGATTTACTCACGATCTTAAGGATAGTTTGAGGGTTGTGGACTACATGGTAGTGGATAAAGACGGTATTAAAAGAAAGGCAAACGTGCTTTCCGCGAGAACTTTTCCTTTTTATGACAAGGATGTAGCTTACTTCGTGGCTGATTTTCCTGCACACGTGGATTCATTGTCCATGATCTATGAATCCAGGCGACAGATTGTAGAAACTGACCTGGAAAGAGAAATTTTTAATCAGAAAAGAAAAGTTATCAAGGTGGTTGATAGTTTAAAACTTCACCTTGTTGACCCCCGAACTCGAATGAGTAACACTCAGCTGATAGTCACAGATCGATTTTACGCGAAAGGACTGGGGCTGATAGAATGGGGGAGTGATGAATTGAAGGTTCGCTACAGGTTAACGAAAATACTGACTGACGAATGGTGGTCGGAATTCGCACAAATTCCACAGGTGAAAATGTAATTCTTGTTTCTAGGCACAGAATTTGTGGTAGGCGGATTAAATAAAACATAAAAATGAGCTATTTCGTTACTTACTTCCTGTCTCTTGCACTGGCCTTATCTTCGGTGCTATCTATCCCTTTCACGGAACTCGAAACATCTTTTGCGAAGGCAGATGCCGCAAGAATAATGTCTTATGGTAAACCGAAAGTGTTAATATCGATAGAAAATAAGGAAGGAGTTTATAGCCAATCACAGGGAACCCAAGTTCTGAAAGAGTTTTTTAAAGATAACCCACCTAAATCATTCAGTTTTGACTTCAGAGGAAAAGAAGACGGATCAAGCTCATTTGCCGTAGGAAAGTATCGCTCAGAAACTCTGTTCAGGGTGAGTGTAAAATTCAAAAAGGAGGGAAGTGACTACCTTGTGGAATCCATCACAATTACGCGTCAATAGCGATGATTCTGAAGATCATATATGTCGGTAAAACAGGGAAATCATTTTTAATTGAGGGCGAGAAAGAATACGCCAGCCGTCTTGGTCACTATCTGAAGTTAGAGGTTATTGAGATTCCCGATGTAAAAAATGCACGTAAATTATCAGCTCAGGAAATTAAGAATAAAGAGGGTGAAGCGATAAAAACAAAGTTAAAGCCGGGTGAAAAAATATTCCTTCTCGATGAGAAAGGTAAGGAGTATACTTCCGTTGGTTTAGCTAAATTTTTACAGAAGCAGTTTAATTCGGGAGGACAGGGTTTAACATTTATCATCGGCGGACCTTACGGATTTTCGGATGAGATATATGATCTTTCTTCGGGAAAGGTCTCGCTCAGCCAACTTACTTTCTCTCATCAGATGGTTCGTATGTTCTTTCTTGAGCAACTGTATCGCGCCATGACCATTTTGAAAGGTGAGCCCTATCATCATATGTGATAAATGCCGTGAAAAGGCACGTTGGCCTAATTTTCAATATTTGAAATAGGGTATGCTGTCAATCATGATCTGCCAGTTTCCCAGTGAGTTTATAAAGGGCTCCTGATCTATGCGATAAACGTTTTGCACAGAGTTTCCAATCTGTAAACCATTTGTACGTTTGTTAATTTTAGCTTTGCCTGACTGGAAGTAAAGGCATCCCGACAATTCTGAATCTTTATCGCACGCAAGTCCGAAGGCGCTATTTTTACCGTCTATAACGAGAAAGTTCCGAATGGAATCTCCTGCAGCCGGAGAATAATAAACTTTGGTCTGCCATGATCCGGAGAAATCATCGTTGTAATTTTCGAGTTCCTGAATATTACAGGCGCCTAGCAAAAGAACAGCATATAATGCTAAAAGAGGTTTGAATAAATTTCGCTTCATTCTTGAGCTCATCGATCAGATTTTTTTACATTTTAAATGTAAAGGAAATTTTGTCTATAAAAAAAAGCTGCCCATATAGACAGCCTTTTTTAACAATTGAAAATATTTAACGACTATGCTTCTGCTTTCTCATCAAATGGAATAACAGATACAAATGAACGGTTGTTTTTCTTTTTTCTGAATTCTACTACACCGTCGTTCAGAGCATAAAGTGTATGGTCTTTACCGATACCTACATTAAGTCCCGGATGATGTTGTGTTCCTCTTTGACGAACAATAATGTTACCTGCCACTGCAGCCTGTCCTCCAAAAATTTTTACACCGAGGCGTTTACTTTCTGATTCACGACCGTTTTTCGAACTTCCGACTCCTTTTTTATGTGCCATCTTATTAAAATTTTTAAATACTGTTTAGAACAGTATTCTGATTAACCTTTAATTCCTGTAATGGTCAACTCAGTAAAAAACTGACGGTGGCCATTTTTCTTTTTGTAACCCTTTCTTCTCTTCTTTTTGAAGACGATTACTTTATCTCCTTTCAGGTGTCGTTCTACTTTTGCAGAAACTTTTGCACCTTCTATAGCCGGGGCGCCAACGTTTACTTTACCCTTGTCGTCCGTTAAAAGAACGCGATCGAAGTCGAGTTTGTCTCCTTCTTTAGCATCCAAACGGTGAACAAATACACGCTGATCTTTTTCAACTTTGAATTGTTGCCCTGCTATCTCTACAATTGCGTACATAGCTTATATATTTATATTAATTTCAAAAATCGGACTGCAAATGTAATAAATTATTTCCTGAATAAAGTCATTTCAGGTATTAATTCTCTTTTTTCCAATTTTTGCCCACACGTTAGCGATGAAAACCCCGCCCAGTATAACGATCATGGACACAACCTGTAACCAACTAATACTTTCTCCGTCAGCAAACCCTATGATTACGGCTACTATTGGGATAAAGTAGGTTACACTGCTCGCAAAAAGGGCAGAACTTCTTGTTATCAAATAATTAAAGACCAGCACGGCGAGGGCTGTTCCAATTACCCCAAGTATACCTATATACAGTAAGGCTTCGCCGGCATGTTCATTTCCGGAAATCGTTGCGGGGGTGTCGAAATATAAGAAGAGACCGAGAGCCGGTATAAAGGAAAAGGAGAATGCCACAGAGGTCATTTTGTACGGCTTGATATGAGATAAATTATACTTGATGGTGTTGACAGCTGTACCGTAGAACAAAGTGGCCGTAACAACGGCAATTACATGTTGCCAACTACCCGAGGTATCTACCGTTTGGACACCATTTACCAAACCAACGATCCCGACCGTTCCAAGGAGAACACCGATAACCTGAAGTTTTAGCAGTTTCTGACGAAAGAATAATGCGCCAATAATTAATGTAAAGATAGGAGTGCAACTATTCAGCATACCTGCATATCCTGAGGATATACCTGTTTCGGCATAAGTAAACAAAAAAGCCGGGAAAAAATTACCCAGAAAAGCTACTGCAAGAAGACTCGTAAAAATTTTAAAAGAGGAAACTATCCGAAAATGCCGCACCGCGATCGGTAATAAAACGGTTGATGCAAGGAGCATTCTCAAAGAGGCAACCTGTTCGCTCGAAAATACGGATTCTCCGGTTATTTTGTCGGTCATTCCGCGCTTCATCAGGACAAAGGAACTTCCCCAGATACATGCCAGAAAAATCAGGATTAACCAGTTTTTTAATTCTTTATTCACGGTGGCAAAGGTAATCTTTGAGTCTTAGCTATAATTTTTTAAAGAATTTATTTTAATTTTCGTAGTTTTGAGAACATAAAATAGTCCGAGATGCGAGCATATTTCATTTTTACGAGCCTGGCGCTGCTTATTTTTGGAGCATGTAAAGAAGACTCCGGAAGTCCGGATGAACCAAACGAAGTGCTTACCTTTGCAGTGGAGGGAATGGTTTGTGAAAAAGGATGTGGTGCCACCATCCGAAAGGAACTCTATTCCTTAAATGGAGTATCCTCCGTAAAGGTTTCCTTTGAAGAAGGGAAAGTTTTCAATGAAATAGAGGTATTCGTAAACCGGAATTTTGTAACTGAAAAAGAGGTTTCAAATCTGATCGAGAATATCAACGATAAACAGTTTACTGTGAAGTTTATTGGGTCTAAAATGCTTACGGATAAGGATATAGCATCTTCGCTAAGCGATCCAGGTAGTCGGTCGGCGGGCAACACCCATGATTCCGGGGTAAATGCGTCAAGTCGTTCCTTTTCTTTTCCGAACCTTACCGAGTTATTGAATGGTTTGATCCACTGATTTTTATTAAATTTGTGTGTTAATTCTGATTAAGATTGTATACATAATTAATCTAAATTGTAATATTTTCTTTTGATCTAAAAAACAGGTTGTTATCTCAGGATTTGTCGTTTTTACTGATGATTATTGCTTTTTGATACAACCATTCTTGTTCGCTTTACGTTATGATAACAACCTTTTAAAAATTATACATGAAGTTTTTTTCGACCACATTCATCTTTTTAATATCTATTTTTTCACTTTTAGCTCAACCCAATCCTGATTTTTCGGCTTCACCACTAACGGTTTGCGTGGGCGAGAATGTTTCATTCACAGACCTTTCTACGTCCTCGGGTAGTATTACTTCGTGGACTTGGGATTTCGGTGACGGAAATTCGTCGAACCTCCAAAATCCAACCCACTCCTATACTGCAGCGGGTAGTTATACAATAATTCTTACTGTAAGTGATGGAACATCTTCTGAAGCAGAAGTCAAACTGAATTATATTACTGTAAATCCTCTGCCGAATCCGTCATTTAATTACAGCTTGAGCGGAGGATGTAGTTTGCCAACCAATATTTCATTCCAGAATGTTCTTCCTTCAGGAAATTTTTCGTATTCCTGGAATTTTGGAAATGGACAAACCTCAACCGCACAAACTCCTTCAGGTATTTCCTATACCAGTGCTGGAAATTATAATATAACTTTAACAGTGACTAATACTACCACAGGCTGCGTAGGAACAACAGCACAGTCCGTAAATATAGCAGAGTTTTCAACTGATTTCTCATACACCGCTCCCGGGTTTTGTGTTGGAACGAGCATAAGTTTTTCCGACGCCTCTACCGGAGGTGCAAATATATGGAACTGGGATTTTGGAAACGGATCAACCTCCAATCAACAGAATCCGACTTTGACTTATAATTCCCCCGGAACTTATACGGTTACTCTCACCTCCAGTAATTCTTCAAACGGTTGTACGGATACGCACACGGAGCAAATAGAAATATTGCCGAGTCCCACCCCTTCATTCACATTTAACCCTAATTCAGGATGCGCTCCTTTAGATGTTACCTTTACCAACACTTCGACTGATCTAACAGGAACTTTTGATTGGGATTTCGGTGATGGAAATACTTTTTCAGGAGCTAACCCGGGTGTGCACACCTATTTAAATAACGGCTCTTACAGTGTGACTTTGACCCAAACAGATGCTAATGGATGCGTAGGTACCCAAACTTTGACCAATATAATTGACGTATCCTCGATTACGGCTAATTTTCAAGCCGATGTTACCGAAGGGTGTGAGATTCTTGAAGTGACTTTTACGGATCTCTCAAATTCTCCCAATCCAACCGGAGACCCCATAACGAGCTGGCAATGGGACTTTGGAAATGGAAATACCTTTAACGGTCAGGTACCTCCCATACAGTCTTATTCTGAAGGAGTATATACGGTCACATTAACTGTCAGTACTGACGCAGGATGCAGTCAGACACTTACACTCGATGATTATATTATGGTAGGTGTACCTCCGAGTGTTGATTTCACATGGACACCTTTTCAGGATTGTGCGAAATCCGAATTCGAATTTGATAATTTAACAACTATTCCTGTCCCATTTGATTCTTCAGAGCTAGTTTTTCAGTGGGATTTTGGTGACGGTGGCACATCCGGTGATGTTAATCCAACTTATGATTATCCTCAGGATACGGGATATTTTGACGTACAGCTCATTGTTACTTTCAGAGGATGTCCGGATACCATGATCTATGACTCGGCAGTATATATTGACGCACCGATCGCTCTGTTCACAGTACCGTCTGTATTCTGTAATCCTACTTTGCCTCTTGGAGTTACATTCGATGATCAATCTATCATTGGAAAAGAGACTGATAACGCAGAAATGATTTGGAGATGGGGGGACGGTTCTCCTGATTCTATAGTCACACCTCCTGGTCTGTATAATAATAATCCAGGTTCCTTAACACATACCTATACCAGTCTAGGGACCTACACCGTCAAACAAGTAATACATAACTATACAACCGGTTGTTCGGACAGTATAACACGAACTATTCGGATTTCACAGGTTGAGGCGCTATTCAGTGTTTCGAATGATTCAGTTTGTCGTTTTAATCAGGTCAATATTTCAAACAACGGTTCGAATACTTCCCATCCCAACTTGAGTTATAGTTACAATATGGGCAATGGAACAACCTTGTTCGGTCCGAGTCACAATTATGCATACAATACCGCGGGAACTTATAACATCGTTTTAACAGTAACGAATTCGGTAGGCTGTCAGGACACAGATATTTTAAGTGGTTTTGAGGTTCTTGAGTTACCTCAGGCAAATATTATTCCTTCGTCCAACCTAGGATGTTCTCCGTTGCTGGTTGATTTCACAAATGGCTCCATTAGCCAAAGTGGAGTTCCCTTATCTTCTTTCGAATGGACCTTTGAGGATGGTTCAACCCAAAATACAATACCTGGGCAAAATACAAGTTATACGTTCACAGGTGAGGGTGTCTTTACAACTTCTTTAACTGCTACTGATGAATTCGGTTGTGTTTCGCCTTCAGCAACTGTTCAAACAGAGCTTACTAAACCAACAGCAGCTTTCAATGTCGATCCTGTTGTTTGCAATTTTGAGGAGTTTACTGCATTGAATCAGTCGCTTGATTTTGCAAGTAGTGAATGGTTTGTGAACGGAAATTCGATTTCGACAGATACAGATCTTACTGCCTCTTTCAGCCATGTATCAAGTCCCGGAACAGTTTCCTTTACTAATGATATTGAACTTATAGTAACCGATGATAATGGTTGTAAAGATACACTACAACAAACGGTTACGGTTTCTGCACCACATGCAGATTATGATTATTCATTCAGCGGTGCTAACACCAATGCCGCCGGTGATTTTACTTGTCCTCCGGTTTTTGCCTCACTTACTGATCAGTCCAATTCTTTTGGAAATATTACAAACTGGAATTGGAGTTTCGGTGACGGTAAATTTTCAACACTTCAGAACCCTAATAATACATATGTATTCGCTGGAACCTATTCATCTAGTTTAATCATTACAGACGAGTACGGTTGCCAGGATACCATGGAATTCGTTGATTATCTTACTATCGGTGGGCCTTCGGGTGAATTGGAATGGACTAATGTAGGTACTGCGTGCGATCCTGAATTTTTATTTAACCCGGTCACACTGGACGGAGCGACAAATGTTATATGGATCATGGATGATGGAGATACAGTTATTTCTGTTGATCCATTCAGCTATAACTATGAGAATTTCGGAACATACACACCTACCGCGATTTTAGTGGATGATAACGGGTGTAATGTTCCATATGAACTGGATACGATCAACATTTTTGCAAATATTCTTGATGCGTTTTTCACGATAAATCCGACAACAGTAAACTGGGGAGATCCTGTTGTAATCAATGATCAGTCCACCGGAGGTAATGGAGGAATTATTAATTGGTTCTGGGATACTGAAGGAGAGCAGTTTTCCAATAACGGTGGAACTTTTGAATATTACTTCAATACTTCAGGAGAAGTAACTGTGGTCTTAACGGTTACAGATTCTCTGGGTTGTACGGACACTTATCAGGTTACTGTAACAGTAACTGATAATCTTATTATTCCTAATGTTCTGACACCTAATGGTGACGGTAGTAATGACGTATTTGTTCTTAAGAATAATGTGTTCAGGGAGTATACTGTTGTAATTCTAAACAGATGGGGTAACGTTGTGAGTGAGACTTTTGTGGAGGACGACGTATATTTATGGGATGGACTCAATAAAAATGGTGCTGAATGTACCGAAGGTGTCTATTTTTATAAGGTGACAGGTATCTTACGTGATGGAGAGCCGAGTGAAAAACATGGGTTCGTTCATCTGGTTAGGGATTAATTTAGTTAATGAATTGACTTCGATTCAGGCAAACTATTTTGGAATTAAAGGATAAAGTCTATGAGACTTCAACCTGAAATTATATTACTTTTGCCTCCATGGATAAGAAGGAAGACAATCTCAAAGAAGTAATTTCACACGCGAAGGAATATGGTTATGTATTTCCTTCTTCAGAAATTTATGACGGACTCTCAGCGACCTACGATTATGGTCAGTTAGGGGTAGAGCTGAAGAACAATATCAAAGATTATTGGTGGACCGCTATGGTTCAGATGAATGAAGAAATTGTCGGACTTGATGCGGCTATTTTCATGCATCCTAAAACCTGGGAGGCTTCAGGTCATACGGAGGCTTTCAACGATCCGATGATCGACAATAAAGATTCCAAAAAAAGATACCGTGCTGATGTTCTAATAGAAGAACATATCGAAAAATACCGTGATAAGATTAAAAAGGAAGTCGAGAAAGGACAAAAGCGCTTTGGTGCCGATTTTGACGAAGTACAGTTTGTTGCTACAAATCCCAATGTAAAGCGCAATCAGGAGAAATTAGATGAACTGGAAAGTAAACTGAGTCAAATTCTTGGCAGCGATGATTTGACCGCATTAAAGGAAATGATCGAAGAACTCGGTATAGCGTGTCCGGTTTCAGGATCGAAGAACTGGACCGATGTCCGACAATTCAATCTGATGTTTTCAACTGAACTTGGGTCGGTGGCCGGTGATGCAGCTAAAATATATTTGAGACCTGAAACGGCACAGGGGATTTTCGTTAATTTCCTGAACGTTCAGAAAACGGGAAGGATGAAAATACCTTTCGGAATTGCTCAGATAGGTAAAGCCTTCAGGAACGAAATCGTAGCTCGACAGTTTATCTTCAGAATGCGGGAGTTTGAACAGATGGAAATGCAGTATTTCGTGCGTCCGGGTGAAGAACTGAAATGGTACGAGTACTGGAAAGAAAAGCGCAATAAATGGCATAAAGCGCTTGGGTTAGGCGAGGAGTTTTATCGCGATCATGATCATATAAAACTTGCACATTATGCAAATGCTGCTTCAGATATAGAGTTTAATTTCCCTATGGGCTTCAAAGAATTGGAAGGTATTCATTCACGAACAGATTTTGATTTAAGAAAACACGAAGAATTTTCCGGAAAGAAATTACAGTTTTTCGATCCTGAAATCAACAAGAGTTATGTTCCTTATGTGATCGAGACCTCGGTAGGTTTGGATCGAATGTTTTTGGCTGTCCTGAGTGCTTCGCTGAAAAACGAAGTATTAGAAGACGGTTCCGAAAGAGTGGTTTTATCTATTCCGCCTGCTTTGGCCCCATACAAAGTTGCAGTGATGCCTTTAACAAAAAAGGACGGACTTCCTGAAAAGGCACGAGAAATCATTGAAGGATTAAAATTTGATTTCAGCTGTCAGTATGACGAAAAAGATTCGATCGGAAAACGTTATCGTCGTCAGGATGCCATCGGAACACCTTATCATGTTACTGTGGATCATCAGACACTGGAAGATAATACGGTAACGATTCGAGACAGAGATACGATGGAGCAGGAGAGGGTTCCTATTGATGAGCTTCACGGAATTATCGATGAAAAAGTAGGTATGAAGAAATTGTTGTTGAAGGGATGATTTTCTGAATAAAAAAATTATTCAGTTCCTAAGCAATTAATTTAATCTCTTTAAACCAAAATCCTACGAATGTCTTTGTCTATTCTTGTCAATAGCTCGTAATTCAGCGTGTCACTGAGATTCCCAAAATGAGATACATTAATGGATTTATCTCCGTCCTCGCCAATGATTGTTACCTGATCATTGATTTTTACATCCACGTTAGAGGCGTCGATTAGGAACATATTCATGTTTACTACTCCGATAACACTGAGTCTGGCCCCGTTTACGATTACTCTCCCGACATTACTCAAGCTACGGTTAAAACCATAACCATAACCCACAGGAACTGAAGCAACCTTCATATCTGTTTCAGCCAAATAGGCATTTCCGTATCCAATGAATTCGCCCGTGTCTACCTTCGAAATGTCCGTAATTCTGGATCGCCAGCTCAAAACAGGCTTTATAGGTGATGCCTTAATATTGTTTTTAAGTTTATAGGTCATTTCAATTTCTGTACTCGGCCACAATCCGTACATTAGTATTCCTACTCGTACCAGGTCGTTGTTGTATTCCGGGTACGCCAATATAGCCGCACTGCAAGATGTGTGAATCGATTGAGGTTTAAGTCCCTCCTCTCGAAATAATTTCTGACCCTTATCGAAGAGGCTTTGTTGATCTTTTATTCTTTTATAATTGGCAGAACTTTCTGCTCCAGCGAAATGGGTGCATAAGCCTTCAAACCGTAGCTGTTTTTCATTTTTTTTCAGGTATTCGCATACTTTTTTCCATTGTTCCTGTCTAAAACCGTGGCGGTTCATACCTGTTTCCAATTCTATATGCACAAAGGCTCTCCTGTCGCTTTTTTTGGCCGCCTCGGTCAGACGTTCCAGTGTTCCAAAGTTATATACAAAACATTCAATGTTGTTTTCTATTATCCATTCGACATCTTCAGAAGCTATATCCCCCATCACCATGACTGTAGAATTGTTACGAATTGCATTGTGAACCTCCCTGGCTTCAAATGAACTGAAAACAGAAAAATGATCCACTCCGTGGGATTCCATCTCGGGTACCATCTGACTGATGCCATGGCCGTAGGCATTTGCTTTTACCACGGCGGATAACCTGACGCCTTCACCGATCTGATCGCGAACGAAACCAATATTTGTTTTAATTGCTTCCTTGTCAAGTTCTATTACCGAGCTGTTGTTATATGTCATTTTGAAGGTTTTTTGCCAACTGAAAGAACAGGTTTTGACCGTGGGAAATAATTTCATCGGGAAAATCATAACGTGAATCGTGCAGAGGAGGAGTTTCTTCCCCGGATCCTAATCCAAACATCGCTCCCTTATATTTCTGGGTAAATAATCCAAAATCTTCCCCCCAGTCAAAGGGTGACTCTTTGTCTATATATTTCATCCCAAGTTCGGCGCACGCCCTTTTTATTCTATCCACTACTTGGGGATCGTTTTTGTTGGAGGAAAAGCTTTCAAGCCATTCAATGCTGCTTTCGAGATTCTCATTATCCGCTATTTTGTTAATTTCCGAAATTATTCTGTCTTTTTGTGTTTTAAAAAAATCAATATCTGTACCTCGTATGGTATAACGTACGGTAGCACTACCTGCCGAAATACCATAAGCCTCTTCTCCCATAATAATCTGAACAGGTGCAACGACAAAATAGTTCGGAAGGTTCATATTCGGTTGATGAAGCTGTTCAAAAAATCTGATGATCTCAGCAACTGCCATTGCCGGATTTTTTCCTTTATCGGGTTCCCCTGCGTGACTCGTCTCACCGGTTAGCTCAATACTCAGGCTTTCGACTGTGGGAGTGAATACGTTTTTCCTGCATATGATTGAATTCTTGGGATATCCCGGTACATTATGCAGGGAAATAGCATAATCTATTTCAAACCTGTCGAGATAACCGGAATCTAGAATGGATTTAGCACCTTCACCGGTCTCTTCTGCTGACTGAAACAAAAGAAGAAAGGTTCCTTTTTCAGGTGTTTCTGAAAGAAGGTTGTTTGTAAGCCCAAGCATGATGGCCATATGACCGTCATGTCCACATTTATGCGAAACCCCCTTGTTATCAGACTTGTATGAAAGTTCAATTTCTTCCTTGATAGGAAGAGCATCAAGTTCACATCGGAAAAGAATTGTTGCGCCTTTTGATTTACCATTGATCTCAGCTATCAAACTGTTTTGAGAAAATTCGGTGTGTATTTTTTCGACACCCGATTCTACCAGTTTCTCCCGGATGTATTTTGAAGTATTTTTTTCCTTACCCGATACCTCTGGATGGGCATGAAGGTAATGACGTATTTCTGTTAACTCTTCCAAAGCGATTTTCTTTATCGCTTAAGATACATATTATCCTTCTTTTGACAAAGTTGAATTAATAAGAGCCGTAAGGTTTAACACTTATTAAATGATGGATAAAATGATCTATCTTTTTTTGATTTTCGAGATCAAGGCATGAATTATTTCATAAACGAGCCAAACCCAGGGTAAGCCGTGAAAGAAAAGGTCAAACCAGTCCATAGCCTGCATCCCTTTCGCTCCTCCAAGAACCCACTTTATTTTACCAAACAGGTGTGGCTCGGGCTGGAACGGTGCCAGTCCTAGAGTAAGTGACAGTATGAGAGCGAGAATTATTCTTTGGATGTTCATGATTTATTGTTTCTCTTGAAAGGGGCTAATAATTGAGAAAAAAACTTTTGGGCGTAATTTTCGTCCGAATCAAAACCAAGTTCAATATCTCTCCCGTCATGTGGTATGTAATGTGTCCCAAAGAGATAATCCCAGAGACTGAGCGATATACCGAAATTCATCCCCTTGGAATGCGATGAAGGTAGATTTTTGGCGTGGTGCCATATATGCATTTTCGGATTATTTATGACATATTTTGCCGGACCGTAGTCCCATCCGAGGTTCGCATGGTTCAGATGACCTATGGTAATGGCAATGGCGTGGACAATGAACGCGAGTTTAAGTTGAAATCCGAAAATCATAGACAATGAAATATATTTAGCACTGTTGTATATGAACGTTTCACCAAAATGATACCTTAAATGAGCCGCAAATCCCATTTCCTTCACCGAATGATGAACTTTATGAAACTCCCATAAAAAGGGTATGCGGTGTAAAAGGTTGTGAACACACCACTGAATAAAATCCGCAATTAGAAAGAAAATAATCAGCTGCCATCCCCAGTGAATTTGTCCGAAATCGATCAGGTGACCTCCTTGATATCCTAAAGGTTCAAGGGCATCGGTAAGAAATCTCACCGTTACACTAGAAAGTGCGACGTATAACAAAAGGTTAAAAATGAAAAAATTGAAAAACATGTAAAATGCATCAAGCCAAAAGTCTTTTCTGAAAGTTCTTTGATTTTTACGCCAGGGAAAATTAAGCTCAAGTCCCCAGACCAAAAGGGAAACAGCTATCAGGAAGTAAAAGAAGTTGAGTTCTCCTTCCTTGAAGGGTGTAGTGATCGTTTGCCAAAGATAGGAGGCATATGATCTGTATGCGTCGAGGAAGATTTCCAGATACTCATTCATCATTTATCTTTTAATATGACAAAATTAAGATTGAATGAGTGAAATATAAGTAACAGAAGTTGCATAATTCAAATTTCCCCTGTACCCATAACGGATAGCCTGTCCTAAAATCCAGGAATGCAATCAACGTACCGAAATCAGTTCGATTTCAGGATGCTGACAGCTTTGTCACCGAATACATTATTGGTTCCGTAAGGAGATCCGATACCGTCCCATTTCTCCCATTTTTTCAGTTCAATATACTGAGGGTTTTGTGAGATCTGTTCAGCTTCCAGTTTGATGGCTTCGGATTTATATTTTGCAGAAACAATCAGTGCAGAATCTCCTCGAGCTTTTTCAATTTTCGCGTTTGCCAGATATTCCTGTTCCTTTTGTTTCTCTTTCGCAGTCAGGTTTCGCTGTTTCTGAGTTTCCTTTTCTTCAATCTGAGCAGCAATGCTCGGAGGTAAATTAACATCCGCTATTTCAACATAATTCAGGTTGATGAAATTACCTTCAAAATCATTTTCCAGAATGGCTTCAATTTCACCCTCCAGTGCTTCTCTTTTGGAACTGTAAACCTGTTCATAGGTATATCGTCCTATCACATCTTTAATGGCACCTCTTGCTTTATCATCGATGAAGATGGTGAAATTCTCACGGTGTTTCATGTGTAATTTAGCTACGTTACTCGCCTCTATATTGTAGTTAACAGACACATCGAGCGTAACATCGGTACCATTTATATCCATCACCTGTTGATTGTACTGCTTGGATTTATTTACTACCTCATAGGTGATCATACTGTTCCACGGCAGAATGAAATAGGTTCCCTCCTGATAAATTTCATCTTCCTCTATACTTGGAGAGTTGTAAGGTTTGAATACAAACCCCTGTTCACCCGGTTTTACATCCACCCAAGAATTAAAAAATATAATCAACACAATAAGCGCAATAACACCTATTGCAACGTAACGTATCATTTGTCTAGTTTCCATATCTGTCTTTCTTACCTTTTTTTACTATATAATCTACCGTTAGATAAATCACTGCGAAAAGCCCAATCAGCACGAGTACCTTAATCAAAGGAGGAGCTTTGAATAAATACCTCATCGATACATATATGGATCCTCCAATTATTAAAGCGCCAAAAATTATTCTAAATATTTGTCGATCTCTTGTGTTCATGCCACTTTTATAATTGAGCAAAGTTAATCAAATTATCAGGAACCCGGGAACTTATATTTTATTATCAGTTGTATAGCCCACCATTGATGTTAATGGTTTGACCTGTAATGTATGCGGTCTCTTGTTGGGTTAAGAAATCGATGGTTTTACATATACTTAAAGGGCTGCCCAATTCTTTGGCCGGGATCGTTTTAAGGATTTCCTCACGGAATTCGTCCGGTACATCACGGATCATTCCTTTATTAAAGTAGCCTAGAGAGAGGGCATTTACAGTGATATTAAAAGAGATTAATTCTTTGCTGAGGGTTTTGGTGAGTCCTATTAAACCAGCTTTTGAGGCAGCATAAGCAGAAGTTCCTAACACTCCTGTTTGAGCGACCACAGAGGATATATTTATTATTCTCCCGAAATTATTCTCTCTCATCCAAGGTATGGCCTGCTGGATTATATAAAATGGAGCAGACAAATTCAGGGCAATTGTTTCCTCCCAGTCTTTTTTATCGACTTTCCAGGAAACGGCACTTTTAGAAATTCCGGCATTGTTTATCACAACATCAAGCAAAGGCTCCTCTGCTCTGAGAGCCTCAAACATATCTTTGATCGCGGTATAGTTCGTAAGATCAGCCTGGATATGCTTCACACGGTCGTTTTCCTTTAATTTGAGCGGATGTTCGAAATGATGTAAGATGAGTTTATGTCCTTGATTATAAAAGTAATCGGCCATAGCTTCTCCAAGTCCTCCGGAAGCTCCTGTGATTAAGATTGTTTTTTTATCCATGTCCTAAAATGTTGTGCTAATTTGAACCAGTGGGGCCCGTTTTCCCAATGATACTGAAAATAATGATGATCCTCACCCGAAAAACGTGTGTTGAAAAAGCGAACTCCTTCCACACGGGAACCCCCGAAGTCAAAATCCTGTCCCTCTTCAAAGGATTTTATGATAAGTGCATTCATTGCTGCGTACATTCCCCCCTTCTCCATGTTGTGTTCCTCACAAGCTCCCTTCAAGTAAAGAGTTGTATTTTTGTAGGTCAAGGCGATAAGACCACCGGAGAGTTTTTCATTCTCAAAAATTCCTACAGTTCTGAGGATTTTTTTTTCTTCAGCTGCACTGACCAGGTTTCGAAGTGTTTCTCCCTCTTTGTTATTCAGATTTAGTTTTTTGCCTAGAATGCGTATAATTACCTCTGTTAAAACAGCAGAGTCAGTTCCAAATTTGATTGTCAAAGCAGACTCCTCGAATTTTTTTAATTGCCTTCGCGCCTGACTTTTAAGTGAATAAATTTCTTTATTTAATCGCTGATAAACAAGTTTTTTCGATTTCGGTTTTTGAAGTGTGTTACTTTTAATTTGATAAGTTCCTCGAGGAAATCTTTTCAATAATGCACTTTCAAACCCATTCCAGTCAATATTTTTGATGTTGCCCAAGGCGCTTACTTCACGGTGAAAGAGGGGCGGATACACTCCCGGTATTCCCAGTTTTACTGAGACTGGAACAGGAATGGCAAAGGAGAATTGTTCATCGGTATATGCGTACCAGTCTTCAGCAGTGGAATCCAAGTAGAAAGAAAGACAGAAAACGGATGCATTTTCGGTTTGATGCACCATGTGATCCCATTTCTTTCTGTCAATAACGCTTTGGTGCAACCACTTTTCCATTATGCTTCGGATAACGTTATGAAGGAATGTTTATTTTTCTGTAAACCTATGTATTCGTCTAGTTTCTCCAGGGAAAAAAGAGTCATACTTTTTGGATGACCGATGATCACTAAATCTGATCGTCCCTTGCTATGGAATTTATTGGTGATCGTATTTAGTTTTTGCGCGTAATAGCCATCGCAACTAACGTGATCCCATGTACTCTTTTTTAGTGAGGTAAATTTTTTTCCGGGCTGTGCGATGAAATTTCCATCACCGGCCATTTTATGTCTTGAAGGAAATAGTCTGCCCAGCGCATAAAGCCGCCAGAAAAACAAGGGATGATATTTATATCCTCCAATAGGAAGTTCCAGAAAATATCCGTCTTTATTTTCCATGCAGAGATCGTCTTCAAAAAAGTATCGGCCTTTTGTTGGAGCATTTCTGAAATCGAAATAGTAATGTTTTGACTCCAGTTTAGCTCCCGGAAATACTGTTGAATCCTTTTTAATACCTGCTTCCTTAAAGGTTGTATAGAACTGAGAGAAAGGTTGAAGACACCATCCACCTGCCCGAAAACCAGTGATTTTTTTTCCGGTGAGTTTTTCAAGCGCGATTTTATAACGTTTTATGATACTACTTGATTCAGCTTCATCAAAATCTGCTAGTTTGTAATGTCCATCCAGATCTATTTCCCAGTTTTCTCCGTTGAAATGGGCATAATCCCAATGTGGATGAATATGTAACTGAAGGTCATGGCCATTGTTTATCAATTCCTTTATCTGCGCTGTTATCTGAAGGTAATCCTCATTGAGGGCTTTGAATTTATCTTTAAGTGCTTCTAAGCGCATGATAAAGCCGATATCAATGAAAAAGGTGAATTTTACATTGTGCTTTTGACCGAGCGCGATTAACCTTTTAGTTGGTTGCAAAATACATCTGGAAACGGTGCCTGTAGGCTTTCCGAAAAAGAGCTCATAGTCGAACGTCAGCAGCAAATTCATTCTCGCGAAGATAGGAAATTCATTCCATAACTTCGAGCAGAACGATGGCTTGTATATATGAATTAGTGGATATACAACTTTTGAGAAACACCTGTCTGAAGGTTTCGGATAATGTAAATTCCTCTTCCTTCGAAAGAAAGAGTATTTGTATTACTGCTTGTTCTCACAATTTTACCTTCCATACTCAAAATCTGATAATCATCTTTTGAGGGAAGAATGATTTGTTGGTTTTGAGTATCATAGAATGCATGCTGCGTTGAAATTTCAACAGCTCTGATACCTTTGAAGTGAATTGTTCCATCGTAATCTACAGATTCGAGCCTGTAATAATTCAAACCATTTTCGGGATAAATATGAACGGTTTGATAATAGAGCGTGTTTATTGAATTTCCGGCGCCGGGTATCGAATTGATAACTTCAAAATTGTAGCCGTCAGTTGAATGAGACAATACGAAATAATTATTATTTCTTTCGGAAGCGGTCGTCCAGGAGATTTCAACATCGTTTTTGACTGGTGTTGCTGTCATTTCCAGTAGTTCAACAGGAAGTACAACAGGATCTATCGTACATCCGTTATTCCCGTACTCTATAGGAGCACCTGCTGTATAGTTCCATTTTGCATAATCTCCGTCTGTTCCCGAATACTGTGAGCAGTCAAAGTTATAGTCAAGTGTAGAAACAGTTCCGTCCGTAGCAGTTATGGTCGTTTGAACATAGCGCAAACCTCCACACCCTGGATTGTTTACGAAATTCCCACTTGAATTCCAGCTGGGGTCAGTGGTGTAAAGTACATAAATGGGTCCTGAACCGCAGAGTCCGGTAAAATCCAGTGCGTCATACGGACATAAATTATTACTCACGAGCATGAAGGTTGAATTTGGCGGTAGAGTAGCATTTGTTCCATCTACGAATAATCCGGGGCAGCTTGCGGCTGTATTTAGATCTGAAGTTGTTGTTGGATTGGTGACCAAACCATCCGTGTAGGTAGTTGTTGGAGGGTTTGTAGAACTATAGCTTAGCTGAAAATTAGTACTGTTCATTAGAACAGAATAATCGCCGGTTGAGCCAAAAATGATCTCATTATCACCCTCTCCACAAGTTGTGTTGCATGAGTTAATTATAATGCTGGTCATGTGAGGAGGTTCAACAATACAAGGTCCACCGCTTAAAGTAATTGTTATGTTAGACCCGTTGTCAGAGCCAAGGACGGCGGGGTTGGTACTTACTACCCTGATTCTGTATGCTGATCCGGAAATTGTACCGGCAGGTATAGTGAAAGAGATTGTTCCTGAAGGACTTGCCCCAGAAAGTGTGAGGGTTCCTATTTGCGTAGGAGCGGCAAAGCTACCTGTAGCATCCGAAAGTTCGGCGACAAAATCGTTTCCTGCATTAAAGGTCCCGGTGGATGTAAAATCAACGGTTCCGGCTGCACCCGTAGAACAATTTACAGTATAAGAAAGCGAGGAAACGGAGGTGGTTGTAATTGTATTAGAAACTGAAACTTCAGTCCACTGAAAATTATCTATAATAATTCTTTCTCCTGCGGTTCTAGTGACCCGAACTCGGAAATTACCGCTTGTTACAGAGGTAATCGCTGGTAAAGTATACGAAAATGTCGTCCAGTTACTGGAATTACTCAGATACGTATTATTTATTGTAATACCTGTATTATTCCAGGAAGTACCACCGTTTATCGTGTATTCTACAGTATAATTGGGGTCCGGACTATTATCCCATCTTCTAACATCAAAACCAAATGATTGAATATCGCCAGCGTTATTATATGTCCCTATCCATTGAGTTCCTGCAGCATCCCTTAACCTCCAAGAATACGTACCTAAAGCCCCAGCTACCCCATCCTGAAGTCCAGTTCCTTCGCGCAACGAAGGACCACCTGTAAAACTCCAATTTTGATCGGAATAATTGTGATCTGTTTGATAGGAGGTTATTGCACCTGATCCAGCTGTCCATTTAGTGTCATCGTCAAAATTTATCGTAAAAGTCTGTCCAAATGAAGTTGATCCTAAAAAAAGGAGGAAGGTGGCAGCAGCAAACGCTTTAAAGATATTCAACATATAATTTACAAAAACAGGATCTAAAACGGATTCCTAATCTTACCCACTAACGGTTTCAGCATCTGAATGGTTGCCTCAAGGAGTTCATTAGTAGATTTTCAAAACAAAAATAAGTCAATATCTTCCAATAAAAAAAAGTACGGGATTAACTAATTATTAACTTTCTTTAAAGGAAATGCTTTGAGCTTCCATATAGCTTAGAAAGAACTGTTTAAAACTTTTTTGATTTCGATTGAAATCAAAGAAGAAAGCCGATGAAAATTCAACTAACATGAATTCCCATCGGCCCTGATTTTTTGTTTGATGAACTACCTAATTCGACACTACTTCATCACCGAAATATTCATAATTAACCAGCCAGGCTGCTGCGTTTTTAACATAACGTCCCGTTCCTGCCGTATCCCATTTGTAGTACAGTCGTGTAAAACCACCATCAAGAATCAATCGTTTATTGTCTTTATCGTATATGGCGGTTACCAGATTTCCTGCCGAACCGTACACCAATGGTTCCATTCCTTCTACCGGTGTAATTGTGGCTATTGTTATTCCTTCATAGATGTATTGAAGCCCGGTGGATATGAGGTGATTCGGGGTTAGTCCCACCTGCTTACCGTTTCTCTGAAGATCTACAGTCTGATTGCCAATAGTGTTTCCGTTCATTTCAGCACCGATAAGTCCTTTTGCAACGAAATTCGCGTCGGCATAATAAGGCTGATTATCTCCCCAGATATAAACTCCCTTTCCGCTATCAAAAAATTCCTTGATAACTTTTAAATGTTCATTATTTAGTTTCTGGACTTGGTCGGATATTATCCACAACTGACATGATTTGTCAAGAGCTGTTTTTAAATCTTCAGGACTCGGCGGTTGATTAAGCCATCTGTAAATGGAGAACCCTTTTTCCTCGAGAGATGCTTTCGGTTTACTGAAATCGAAACCTTCTCCGGTGTATAAGTGTAACACCGCGATCGTCTGACCTTTAAAAGCACCATCAACAGCGAGATCGTACTGATTACCTTCGGCATTACCGTAATTATCGGTTTCTACTTTTTGTTTGACAATTTCCACTTTTTCGGTCTTGGTTTCTTCGTCATAAACTACGACTTCTCTTTCTTCGGTGATTACATTTTGGGCCGCACATTTGTTATACTGTGCGATAGAATTTACAGGTTGTGAAACAATTACTCCCAAAATAAATGCGATCTTAATAATTTGTGTTTTCATAATTGATGTTTTTTGGTCTTGTACAGCGAATATTAAAATCGGTTCAAAATGACATAAAAAAAACCCGGATTTTTCAACCCGGGCTTTCAATTAATTACAACTAAATCAGTCACAAACTTTGACCAGCTCAGTTTTAAATGAGATCGTAATATCGGGCCAGAGTTTAGAAACTTTCTCACCATTTTCGACATCAGTATGGAGATCCTTACAAGCCACATTGAGCTCGTTTAGCTGTTCCAATGCGTCCCATGTGGAGAGGTCGATCTGCGTTTCAAAGGCAAATTTATTATCTTCTAAGGTGTATTTTCCGATAACTTCTTTTTCGATATCGTTCATTTTGATGTTAATAACAGCAGTTCCGTCATCTTTCAAAGCCACGACATTACCGGTAATCATGCTTGTTTTATCCAGTTTGCTGAAAAACAGTGAGTCGATTTTTTTGTTTCTGCTCGGATCATTCGTTTCTACTGTAGAAGTTGGGATTTGAAATTCAAAACTTTCGAGCATTTCTTTAGGAACGGCTCCTTCAAGCTTTCCCTCAACCTGCATGTGTGTGAAAGTTCCAAAAACGGGAGCTTTGCGTGTGAATTTATAAGCGGTCCACTGAAGTTCCATTTTATCTTCATCAAAGGTGTAAACACAATTGACGACGTCTCCCGGTTCAACCTCGGGGTCCAGTTTTTCTGATTCCTGATTATCGCAAGCTGTAAATATTGCCGCAAAAAAAAGTCCTGTAAGTAATAAAGTCTTTTTCATTGATTCGTTCTTTTTCAGCGAATATAACCATTTTTTTAATTATCCGGTCAGCTCTTTAGCTGGTATTTCCATTCTTTTACAGTAACTCAATAAAAGGAAAAATCTATAATAATCGAGTCGAATCAATTCCTTAATTTTGTGGCATGTTAATAGAAATCGGGGATAAAATAGTTGCTTCAGATATTTTCACTGAAAAGTTTGTATGCGACTTAGTTAAATGTAAAGGAGCTTGCTGTGTCGAAGGAGACGACGGTGCCCCGGTGAGTGACGAAGAAATTGAGATCCTGGAGTCCTTATACGACGAGATAAAACCGTTTATGACGGCCAAAGGAATCGCTAAAGTTGAAGATGACGGTGTTTTTTACAAAGATGAATCCGGTGACTCTGTTACAACGCTGGTAGAAGGAGGTGCATGTGCCTTTGCTTATTTTGAAAAAGACGGTACAGCCAAATGTGCTATCGAAAAAGCATATCGATCCGGTGTTATCGACTGGAAAAAACCTTTGTCGTGTGAACTCTTTCCCATAAGGGTCAAAAAATACAGTAGTTTTACCGCTGTGAACTATGAGAAAATAGATATTTGTAAGCCGGCTTGTCAATGCGGATCCAAACTGAATGTTCCGGTATACAAATTTTTAAAAGAACCCATCGAAAAAGCCTTCGGTGAAGAATTTTTTAAAGAACTTGAAACGGTTCATACGGAAATCAAAGGCTTTAAACCTGAATATGGAGAATGAATTAAATAAGATTTTTGCCAGTGGTCTTGAGGGGTATGAATTAATAGATGCCGGAGGTAATAAAAAACTGGAAAGATGGGGTGAAATAGTGACTATCCGGCCGGAAAGACAAGCTTATTTTCAGTCGGGAATGCCGTTCAAGGAATGGGAGAAAATTGCTCATTTGGAGTTTCTCGAAGAGGGGAATAAATCGGGCAAATGGATTACGAAGAGAAAACTTCCGGAAAAAGAATGGGTGATTTCCTTTCGAGGTGTTAGTTTTAAATTGGAGAAGACAGGTTTTAAGCACCTCGGACTATTTCCTGAACAGGTTGTGAACTGGAGATATCTGGATGATTTGGTAAAGAAAGATCATAAGGTATTGAATCTCTTTGCGTATACCGGAGCTGCTTCGTTGGTTTGTAAAGCAAAAGGTGCGGATGTTGTCCACGTGGATGCTGTAAAGCAACTTATTTCGTGGGCGAGGGAAAACATGGTGAACTCCGGGTTAGAGGGTATTCGCTGGGTTCATGAAGATGCTTTAAAGTTTGCGGAGAGGGAGCTAAAAAGAGGCAACGCCTACGATGTTGTAATAATGGATCCTCCCGCGTGGGGAGTGGGTGCGAAGAAAGAGAAATGGAAAATCGAGGATAAACTGGGGGATTTACTTCAAATTTCTTACGGTTTACTGAATCCAGGCGGTCGGTTAATTCTTAATACATATTCTCCCCGCATAGAATACTATCACCTCGAGAATCTCGCTGCTGAATCCTTCGGAAATTTTGAACTTTCCGAACTCTGGATGGAGAGTTTTACCAAAAAGAAAGTATTCTGCGGTTATCTTCTCAGAGCCACCAAATAGAGTACTTTAATAGAAGTCAGCTTGTAATCTGATAAATATCAGTTTTTTATCCTTTCATTGTCTTTTACTTTGCACTGAATTAAACACGTGAAGACAGGATTCTAATTTATACGATGTTCTTCCGTATTAAAAAAAGAGATTATGAAAAAGATTTTAGTACCTACTGATTTTTCCGAATACGCAATGAGAGCCTCACGGGTGGCAGCAAAAATTGCGAAGCTTACCGGTGCCCGAATATACTTTTTACATGTAGTAGATATGCCGGTTAATGAAATAGGAATTATTCCCGGACAAACCCAACAGGACATCCCTGAGGGTCTTTTTATTTTAAAACGTGCAAAACAGAATTTCAAAGAACTGTTCGCGCAAGATTTTTTAGAAGGTGTTAATATCGCTGAAGCGGTGCAGTTTGACGGTGTTTATGAATCTATTGTTAACGAGGCTAAAAAACATGCTATTGACCTGATCGTTATGGGGACACATGGCACCTCAGGTTATATCAACGATTTTTTCGTTGGAAGCAATGCGGATAAAATCGTAAGACTGTCTGAAACTCCTGTGTTGGTTGTAAAAGACGACATGGCTGATTTCAACATCCAAAAGATTGTTTTTGCAAGCGATTTTGATGAAGGAGTAGACCAAAGTTTTGAAAGTCTGGTTCCTATATTGGATATATTTAAAGCCAAACTTGAATTGGTTCGCATCGTGACAAGAGAAGATTTTTATTATTCTGAACCTATTTTAACCGTAATGGAAGATTTTGCGCGAAGACATGGACTGAAAAATTATGATTGTCATATTTTCATAGCTAAAGATGTTCAAACAGGAATCAATGAATTTGCCAGCCGCAAAGAGGCTGATATGATCGCTACGGTAACACACGGAAGGAGGGGCTTGGCCAGGTTGTTTAACGGTTCGGTAACCGGAGAACTGATAAAACAAAGTGCTTCTCCTGTTCTATCTGTTCGGATTCCAAAGAGATTTTCTTAATAAAATACTGATAGTTTGAGGACTATATTTTTTTTATAAAAAACTTCTAAATTTTTTGATTCTCCCTTGTTTGTAAATAATTAAATTGACTATATTTGCACCCGCTTGGATTAATCAACGGATTCGTCCGGTTTAAAAGATATTAAATATTCCTCCTTAGCTCAGCTGGTTAGAGCATCTGACTGTTAATCAGAGGGTCCTTGGTTCGAGCCCAAGAGGGGGAGCGTTTAAAATCAAAGGGTTACAGAAATGTAGCCCTTTTTTTGTTTTTATACACTGTATAATAACTCAAAAAAATCATTATCTTAGTAATAGTAATCACCAAAAAAATCAATTATGCCTTATTATCTCTATATTTTATTTTCAGAAAAAATTGATAAATATTATATCGGTTATACTCAAAATACTGCTGAGAGATTGAAATTTCATAATTCTGAACAGAATCGTATTTGGACTAAACGTGGTCAACCATGGGTTTTGAAACGGTTTGTTTCTTATACTGTAAAATCAGACGCAATGAGAGCGGAGAAAAGACTGAAAAGTTTGAAAAGTCGAATTGTAATAGAGGAGGTGATAAGATCTGGTAGGTTTTATTGAGTTATCCAGAGCATCTGATCCCGAACGTTCGGGAAGGGTCCTTGGTTCGAGCCCAAGAGGGGGAGCAGGAAGGGTGATAACGCAAGTTATTGCCCTTTTTTGTTTTATGACCGTTGTATCTCAAAATGAAAAGTGAGACTTGATATTGTGTAATGAATAATTAACCTATTTCGAATTCCTGTGAATGGATAATTTCCTCATCAATTTTTAGTTGAACAGAATACTTTCCTCTTTCCCAGCCCTTAACGGCAAGTTTGAAATTGAACTTATAATTACCCAAATGACTGATCTGACTTCCCTCGCCCAGAGAACGTATTACTTCATTCTCTCCGTTAAGAACGTACATCCGTAACTTACCCGGTTTGGCAACCTCGTAGGAAATTAACCCTTCCACTTTGGTTATTTCATAAACAATATTTCTGTTAGCGTCAAGGGTATATGTAGGATCAGTATTATACCAAACATCCTTTTTACTTAAAAGTGTGCATATAAACTTTCTCAATGCTTCTACCTCCTTGTCTCCCTCTTTGTAGATACCCGAAACTGATTCTCTATCTGAAACAGCCCAAAAAGAGGTCTGTTTTATATCGTGATCAATGGATTTTCCATCAAGATAACGTGCAAGCTTAACGAGTCTTTCGTCCCCTTCTTTTTGTGGCGTATAGCCGGACTCTTCGTTCGGACAGCGGTTGGAAGACTGCACACAAAAACCTTTCACTCGAACTGCGCCGGGCTTTGCGCTCGCTAAAATTATTCTTTTGGTATCCGCATTCATCAGATCCTGCTCTTCCTCATTGTGACTTTTAAATCTTGTTCCTGCCGGAATAATCAGTTGCAATGACTTATTTAAAGGTTTGAATTTCAAGATGAGATCTCCACCCAGTCCGTAATCATCATGTTTTATATCAACTGTAACTAATTTTTTTTCCAGAGCGGTTAGGATATCAATTTCATTTCGATCTGAGGAGTTTAAAGAAAGAAGGAAGGTTGAAGCAAGTACAAAAGCCAAGAGTTTCATCGGTTTACGTTTTTGGGGTTCACTAAAATAACCGAAAGATTTTTAATTGGTTACAAAAAAAAAGACGCCCCTTTTGGAACGCCTTTTTTCAATTTATAATCCGTGTAATTAAAATTATCCGTTTGATTCTTCAGTATTCGCTTCCGCTGTAGCTTCTCCTTCTGATTCAGACCCTTCTTCTCCTTCTTCAACCTCAGGCTCTTCATCAACATCCGCTGCACCACGTGCCATTTTCACTGAAACAACAACCGCATTCGGGTCATTCAGGATCTTAACACCCGGAATTTCTATGTCTTTAACCCGGATAGACATTCCAATTCTAAGTGCAGTGATATCCACCTCAATTACGTTTGGAAGATCTTTCGGAAGACCTAAAACATCAAGACGTCTGAATACCTGCTGTAAACGTCCACCGTTTAGAACACCTCTTGAGCGTCCAACAGTCTGAACAGGAATTCCGATTTTTACAGGTTTTCCATCCACAAGTTCAAGAAAATCTACGTGAACAGGTTTGTCCTTCACTGGATGCATCTGCAACTCCTGAATAATTGCGGTCTTCTTTTTACCGTCAATATCTATTTCCACCTTATATACGTCAGGTGAAAAAATAATTTTCTCTAAGTCTACTGAACGAACAGAAAAATAAGTCTGCTCACCAGTTCCATAGAGTACACAAGGAACATTGCCGGCATTTCTTACAGCCTTTGCGTCCTTTTTCCCTACGCTCGCTCTCGGCGAACCGCTCAATTGTACTACTTTCATTGTTTATTATTTATTATGAGATTATAAAATGCTTGCTTATAGATTCGTTGTGAACCAGTTTTTTAATGACATCTCCGAAAAGAGGAGCACAGGATACAACACGAATTTTTTTACTTTCTTTTTTTAACGGAATGGTATCGGTAACGATTAATTCTGTAAGGTTGGATTCATCAATTCTTTCGTAAGCCGGTCCTGAAAGAACAGCATGCGTACAAAAAGCTCTGACGCTTTTAGCTCCTCTTTCAATGAAAAGGTTTGCGGCTTTGGTTAAAGTACCTGCCGTATCGCACATATCATCCACGATCACTACATCTTTTCCTTCTACATCACCAATAACCGTCATTTCGGAAATGACATTGGCTTTTTTTCTTTGTTTGTGACACAGTGCCAGTCCAACATTCAGTTTTTTGGCGTATGAATTGGCACGTTTAGCGCCACCTACGTCAGGAGCAGCCATAACCATATTTCCGGATTCTGCCATTTCCTCAATTTCAGGAAAAAATATGGTTGAAGCATATAAATGATCTACCGGAACCTCGAAAAATCCTTGTATCTGGTCAGCATGAAGATCCATCGTGATCAATCGGTTTACTCCTGCTGCCATCAGCATATTGGCAACCAGTTTAGCCCCTATGGCTACTCGTGGTTTGTCTTTTCTATCCTGACGGGCAAATCCGAAATAGGGTATTACCGCTATTATTTTTCTTGCCGAAGCTCTTTTTGCGGCATCAACCATTAACAGTAATTCCATAAGATTGTCGGCAGGGGGCATCGTTGACTGAACGATAAATACATCCTGTCCACGAACTGTTTCTTCAAACGACGGCTGAAATTCTCCATCACTGAATTCCGAAACGGAAACATTGCCGGGTTCTGTTCCAAAACCTTTAGCAATTTTTTCTCCCAGTGTACGAGATGCTCTTCCCGAAAAAATCTTAACTCCAGTTGACATACCTTCCGCTTTTAAAGCGCACAAAGTTAAATAAATTAATTGTGTTTTACGTAAAGTTTCCTGAAAGCTTAAAATTTCTTTTTATGCCGTCGATTCAAAGTTTCCACAGGCATATTTTCTTCGTCAATTATTTACCTGATAATTTGAATTCATTCATTATTCATCTACCTTTGAAATTTATAGCAAAATATCAGTAGAATGGCCAAAATACTTATCAAAAATATTAAGGGACTTTTTCAAGCCGGTGAGGATTTACCCGATTATAAAAAGGGTAGTGAAATGGCGCAAGCCAATATGATCACAGATGCTTTTCTGGCTATTGACGGTGATGAAATAATGGCCTACGGCAGCATGGATGACTGGGGCGGAATTACCGATTGGCGTGATCTTGAAGTGATAGATGCGGAAAACAGATATGTTTTACCTGCTTTTTGTGATTCTCATACCCACGCTGTTTTTGCTGCAACGCGTGAAGAGGAATTTGAGGACAGGATAAAAGGTCTTTCCTACGAAGAAATCGCTTTAAAAGGAGGAGGAATTCTGAATTCTGCAGCCAAGCTCAGGAAGATGGACGAAGATCAACTTTTTGAAGATGCATTCAAAAGAATTAACAGACTGATTCAATATGGAACAGGGGCTATTGAAATAAAATCGGGGTATGGCCTTACCGTAGATTCTGAAATTAAAATGCTCCGTGTGATCAAAAGGTTGAAAGAAAATTCGGACCTCACCGTTAAGTCAACTTTTTTGGGGGCTCATGCCTTTCCGCCTGAATATAAAAATGACCAGCAGGGATATGTGGATCTGATTATAAATGAAATGCTTCCTCGTATACATGAGGAGAAGCTGGCTGATTATATCGACTGTTTTTGCGAAAGGAATTATTTCACTGTTTCTCAAATGGAACAATTGCTTGAGGCAGGAGCAAAATACGACCTGCTGCCCAAGGTACATGTAAATCAGTTCTCGGTGATGGGAGGCGTTAAGTCTGCTGTGAAATTTAATGCCAGATCCGTAGATCATCTGGAGGAATTGGATTCGAAGGATATCGACGCTTTAAAAAATACGGACTGTATGCCTACTTTGCTTCCGGGATGTTCGTTTTTCCTATCCATACCTTACGGGAAAGCAAGAGATTTGATTGATGCAAACCTTCCAGTAGCCCTCGCATCCGATTACAATCCCGGCTCTGCACCGAGTGGAAATATGCAGTTTTTGTTATCGCTCGCATGCGCGAAGATGAAAATGACCCCGGTAGAGGCCTTGAATGCAGTTACGCTCAATTCCGCATACGCCATGGGTATTCAGAAAACACACGGTTCAATCACGGTTGGAAAAAAGGCGAATGTGATAATTACTGAACCTGTCTCTGCATTAGCTCGTTTACCGTATTCTTTTGGTGAAAATAATGTCTCTCTTACAATTCTCAACGGTGAAATAGTGTTCGATAAAATCGGTCATAAAATAAAATAATCGTACTTTTATTTCTGAGAAATGAACCTTAGCCTGAACCTGATTTAATTGTATGTGTAAGTTTTTATTATTCTGTCTTCTTTTGTGCTTTGACCAATCCTTTTCGCAGGAACTGGATAGGTCTGATTATCAGTTGCTATGGGAGATCAGCGGTAACGGACTCAAGAAAAATTCCTATTTGTTTGGTACTTTTCATAATAACGGAGAAAAGAATTTTGACTTTCCGGATTCATTATATACGGTTTTAAATAACTCAGATGCTGTTGTCATTGAGGCTGATATTACCGAAATAATGGAAGATTTAGACGTAATTAAAGGCAAATGGACCGAAAGTCTACCTGAAGGACTTGGACTTTTTATTCCCGAAAAAGGATCGGATAACATCACATATACGACCTATGGTTCTGATGAAGGCCGCCCACAATTTATTGACATGTATTTTAAGCAGATTGCCGATAATTGCGGGAAATCCGTCTTTGCCCTGGAAAAAATTGAGGACCAACTGAAGGTTGGGTTGAACAATGAATATAAACCCGTAAAACCGGGTTATCGAAGGCCTGTTTCCGAAAAAGAGATTCAAAAATATTATTTGGAAGGAAATATTACGGCCTTACACGATCTGACTAAGATGTCCGTTATGGCCTACGAAGATCTTTACGAGGATCTCATCGTGAAGAGGAATAAAGTCATGGCGGATGGCATCGATACATTGGTTCATGATTATCAGATTTTTTGTGCGGTAGGATCGGCTCACCTGGCGGGAGAGGAGGGTATTATAAGTCTGTTGCGTAAAAAGGGATATCACATGAGAAAGGTAACGGCAAATTTCAGTGAGGAAACAATCGCAGATGAAAAAGAAATCAATAAATGCAGTACCTACGCATACGACGATGATCGCTTTGGCTTTTCTATAGATTTTAGCGGAAAACCCTTGATCAAGGATGAAAATCTTGGAGAACGGCTCATACAGTATCAGGAACTTGGTCAGGGAAATACATATTCTGTCAGGGTTAGTCATTATGAAACCCTTGATGATCTTGATGAAATTGCGGCAGATTTTTTTAAAAATGATGAGCTGAAAGTGGTTCAGTATACCAAAAAGAAATTACCGGATGGAACACTGATTCATGAAGGTAAAATCAAAGATGGTGGTAGGACATACTGGATGAGGGCTTTTCATCGCAACCAAATTCTTTACTTGCTATACAGCACCGGTGGACATCGGTTTATCAATTCGGGCAGACCGACTAAGTTTTTCGACAGTTTCAGTTTCCTTCAGTCCGAAAAGGGTAATTCTACACTTACAGAGAAAGTAAAGTCTCCCACCGGAGTCCTTTCCGTCCTTTTCCCAAAGGATTATCACGAGGTTGAGGAGTTTAACGAGGAAGATAAATACTGGCGACTGAAGTGGTTTAATCCGGATAATGGAGATAATTTTTATGTTTACGAAAATGTGCTGACGGATAACAGTATGTACTTTTCGGATGAGGCATTCGGTGAATTTCTGGTCGGCGAATTTGACACGGACAGTCTCTCTTTCTATAACTACCGTCAGACGGATGATTATACTGAAAAATCTTTTCGTGCTAAAAAAGGAGGCGTGAATGCGTGGGGCAAGATCAGGTTAATCGGAAACATCATTCACTTCGCACAGTATAATGGTTCCGATAGTTTGATAGGTAAGCAGTTTCTCTCATCAATGAATTTCGAAGGGTTCCAGCCTTTAAATGACACGGTTAATATTAAAAATGCACGTTTTGAAACAACAGTTTCTAAGTCAGGATTTGTTCCTTTGAAAACCGAAGAGCGATACGGATACAGAACCACCAAGCATTATGTTCTCAACGATCCGGAGAAAGTGATTACTTATGAGGTTTATATCAAAACGTTTGATGACTGGGCTTTTTCTCAAAAGGCGAAAAAAACCCTTTTGATGGATCAGATTTACTGGCCTGACAGTACACTTTCGGTAAAAATTGATACACTTTTTGACCTTTCAGACGAGGGATCCAACATGGAGTTTGAGATCGAGTATTTGAGTTCTAAAAATATCTGGAAGGGAAAAACTTTTGTTAAAGGTAAGGAGATCATCACCTATTCAGTAGTTTATCCTGTGGCGGCCAAGCATTTATACAAGGAACCAGTTTTTCTTCAAAATACCCGTTTTTTTAAAACCACGGATGAAGCCATTTCTAAGGTTGATCTTCAGGCTTTGATCCATGAGATCAAGAACAACGGGGTCAATGATTTGTCCCAGCTCGTAGAAAATGATCATGTCAATGAATCTACGGCTTTGGAAATTCTTTTTCTACCCGATTCCCTTTACGCGAACTATGATCCACAAGGGAAATTGCAACAAATGCTGATACAAAAAATTTCTCCGGCTTCGGTTTCGGATTCACTGATAGATTTGTGGAAAAGACGTTTTATTAATTCAGACTCACGATTTACCGACCGGTTGTTAGAACTTAGTGCTTCTCGCGACGATCTTGATTATTTCCTTACTGTGCTGAACCATGTCGAGGAAAATGAATTAAAATGGGAAAATCCTGAAGAATTGTTGGAAATCATAGGAGAAAATCCGGAAAATTTCGAAAGAGTCAAGCGGTATTTCGTAAAGAAATGGAACGACAGTCTTAGCTGGAGGATGACCTTCGTTTTGGAGGAGTTAACCGATAAGGAGGTCTTCCGTCAATATCTCTTGTCAGAGAGTTTTAGAAATACATGCCTGGTAAAAAATTCTTCGGAATGGGCTGCGTTCAGATATTTTGAGCTTTTCTACGAATCAGGTGGAGAGAAAAATGAAATGAAAGAGATCCTGAAGCAATGGAGTTTTAAGAATAAGGATTTTGAAAAAGGTATAAAAATCGGCTGGATGGAAGTGCTTGGAAACAAACCGGATCGCAATACAAGAAACAGAATTAAGGAAAACCACACAACTTCAGCCGCTTATTCACGGGTAATGGCCGTAGCTCAGTACCAGAAATCCAGAATATACAGTTTTGAGGAAATCACCGGTATTCTTGCTTTTGACAATTATGAAGATGAATATTACGACCCTCAGAAAAAAATCGCATTCATTGGAAATGAAAGCTTTTCAAACTCCGAAGGGGAAATGACCTTTTCTGTTTACTTATGTGAAGAGAATAAGAAAATTTACTACATGGTGAGAGAATTATCGGAAGACAGGGTTTTTCCCTCCTACAAGGACTTTGGGTCTGATACATATTTTTTCTTCCTTCCCGCTAAACTGAACAAAACAGAAGAAATTATTCCTTTGATCAAACAGCGGCTCGATTATCTCAATGAGATAGACTAATGTAAGGAAACTTCCATCTGCTGATTGGGTTTTGAAACGAAGCTGGCTTCATCGAAATCCGGGGGGCCGAATGTTCCCATGGCATTTTTTGAAAACGCATATTTTTCCTGTGGTATACCCAGAAAATTCGTGTCCAACTTTCTGTTATTGTTTTTATCGTGATAGATGCCGAAGGCATACGTTTTTCCGTTTTTTAGTCCGGAAAAGGTGATAGTCATTTCGCTCGATTTAACAGCTATTTCTTTAGCCAGGTCTGCTTTTTCGGTATTCATGAAATCTTTACTGTTCTCGTAAAAAGCAAGCATTATGGTTCCTTTCACTTCAGAAATTCCCTTCACCTTAATCGTGATTGTGTTAGTTTCTTCCTTAAAGGATCCAAGAATGAAAATGACGCTTAAAAATATTAATGTTCTCATACCTGATTAACAGTTGAGACATAAGATTGTTTCGGCGTTATCAACGATAAAAATTCATATCGTCAACGTATTTGTATACGGGATCTGTGAGGAGATAACGAACATCTTTTCCGTCCTTAATTGCCTGGCGTATGAAGCTTGAACTTACTTTCATGATGGGGGCATCCTCACAGAGAATGATGTTTTCATGCTTGCCGAGGTTGTTTTCCGGTAAGTAACCAATCTGACGAACTTCTTCTTCTTCCTGTATCGTTAACACACGAGGATAAACATACAATTTATGGTTTTCAAGAATGTATTCGTAATTTTTCCATTTATGAAAAGTGCGTAAATTGTCTTCACCCATGATCAGATGGAAATTGTAATCGGGGTATTTCTCTTTGATATACGCCAAGGTAGTAGCCGTGTATGATGGTCTCGGAAGATCAAACTCAATGGCGCTCGCCCTAAGTTTTTGGTTGTCTTCAATAGCCACTCGTACGATCGCTAGTCGATGGTAATCCTCAAGCAGCGAACTTTTTTTCTTTAGAGGATTTTGCGGACTGACAATTAACCAAACCTGATCAAGGTCTGTATAATCCGCCATATAGTTGGAAATAATCAAATGTCCTGTATGGATTGGATTAAAGGTTCCGAAAAACAGTCCTACTTTCATTGATTCAAATATTCTTTAACGTGGTTTTCTACCTCGTCAACGGTCAACTCCAGGTTATCATTAACCACGGTAATGTCGAAATGTTCACGCTGTTGAAGTTCCTCTCTGGCTTTTTTTAACCTGGTTTGAATTTTCTCTTCAGATTCGGTTTTCCGGTTTCTCAAGCGAATTTCCAATTCCTCTATCGAAGGGGGCTGAATGAAAAAACTAAGTGCTTTTTCTCCGAAATATTTCTTCAGGTTGATTCCGCCATAAACGTCTACATCAAAAACAACGATTTTATTATCATCCCACAAACGCTGTACTTCTGATTTTAAAGTACCATAGAAATGATCCTTATAAACCTCCTCCCATTCTATAAAATCTCCTTGTTGGATACGGTCTTTAAATTCCTGAACAGAAAGAAAATAATAATCTTTTCCGTCCTTTTCATTTGGACGGGGAGGTCTGGAACATGCGGATACCGAAAATGCAAGATGATCCACTCGCTCCAGTAATCGATGCACAATAGTCGTTTTCCCTGCCCCTGATGGAGCCGAAAAAATAATGCATCTACCGTTTGTATTTCCCATCCTCTTACTCTTATAAGGCGTTTAATACCTGTTCTTTGATCTTTTCAAGGTAGTCTTTCATTTCAACCACTATTTTTTGTAGGTCGGCATGATAGGATTTACTACCCAGGGTATTTATTTCTCGTCCTATTTCCTGAGTGATAAACCCAAGTTTTTTTCCGATGGCATCAGTGCTTATGAGGTTTTCACGGAAATAGTCAAGGTGGTGTTGAAGCCGTACTTTTTCCTCAGATATATCCAGTTTTTCAATGTAATAGATGAGCTCCTGTTCAAACCTGTTTTCATCCACGGATTCATCAAGTTTCTCAAGTCCTTTTCGCATTCTTTCACGGATGGTATCAATGCGTAATTCCTCATATTTTGGGACTTCCTGGAGTAAGTTGTTAATCTGATCCAGACTGTTTTGAAGGTCCAGCGTAAGGGAATGTCCTTCCTGCTTTCTGAACTCAGTCATTTCAACAATTGCATGTAAAACAGTTTTCTCCAGTTTAAGCCAGTCATCCTCTGAAACAGTATTTTCCTGACTTTGCAGAACCTCGGGAAAACGCATGATTATTGACATCAGATCATTATTATGCTCACCGAGTTTAGCGCTAAGGTTCTTTAATTCCTCATGGTATTTTTTAATGAGGGTAGTATTTAGGGTTACAGGTGATTTCTGAGAACCATTTTCTTCCGTGATGGTGCATTCTATTTTACCGCGAATCAGTTTATCGCCAATGAGTTTTCGAATGGATGGTTCATACTCTTTATAAGCATTCGGGATTTTAAGATAGACATCCAGACCTTTACTGTTCAGGGACCTAATCTCCACAGTGATTTTTTTGTCATTCAGAGAAAGGGTCGCTTTACCAAACCCGGTCATTGATTGCAACATACTTCGTTCTTTTGGCAAAAGTAGAAAAATCAACAGATATAAGCATAAAAAGATTTAAAATGTGCTTCATGACTCACGTTTGATCCTAAAATCCGGTTGAAGATTGTTAATTCCATGAAAATTGATTTTATTTAAGGAATGGAACATCTGGAATTTTCCCTGATAAGTGTATTTTCCGAACCGAAGCATACGGCACTCGGAAATGTCTCGGCCGTCGTTTACACTGAAAAAGAAGTGAGTCGGGAAACGATGCAACTCATTGCGAATGATCTTAATCAGCCCGCCACCACTTTTATTTATCGACAAGATGGAGAGTGGTGTATGCGCTGGTTCGCTCCGGATGCCGAAATACAGTTGTGTGGCCACGGTACGATGGCTGCACTGGCTTTGTTTCATTACGGGAATAAGGATATTCCGACTTTTCGATATTCCAAAGGAGTGGTTAGTGGTTTTGTGGAAAACGGAAAAATATTTTCCCGACTGAAAAAGGGCATTTACACTCCTTCGGTTGCTCCGGAAGGACTGGCAAGAGCTTTAGGTGTAGAAATAAAGGACTATTTTACCACGAATGATAAGGATTTGGTACTGATCGCATCTTCAAAAATGCTTAAAAATATGGATCCGGATTTTGATGCATTAAAAAAATTAAAACCATTCGGTTATGCGGTTACAGCGGCAGGTGAGGATACTGATTTTGTGAGCCGGACATTGGTTCCGAAGGTTCAACAACTGGAGGATCACGCTACCGGTTCTTCTCATACTGTACTTGTTCCTTTCTGGAGTGATCGGTTGAGTAAAAAACAGCTCTCTTCCAAACAGCTCAGTAGGAGGGGAGGAGTATTCGAATGCAGGCTTGAAGGTGATCATGTATTACTCGGTGGCCATTACCGGGTGTTAGGGAATGGTATCCTGAAAAATTATTGAGCGGATTTCAGTTTTTAGTATTTACCGTGTAGTATATGGTTTGAACCTGGATCTTTCCTTCCCTGATCAAAAAAGAATCAGCACCATCCTCAATGCGCGATTGATGTGAATCGCCTTTCCAGTGTAAAAAACACATTTCACCATGATTCATTTTTAGTTTGTATTCGTAGATACCATCGGGCAACTGATTGTTCAGTAATTCGGTTGCTTCGCGTACACCTTCAAATCCGTAAAAAGTACCGTAATTGGTTAAAAGGACGATGTCCTCAGCACAGTTACGAATCAGATCCTTCTCTAATTCTCCGTTTTTTGCCAACTTGAGGTGGTCTTCAAAAACTTCACGAGCGCTTCTCTTTATTAGTCGTTCTGATTCCATGTGAAACAGGATTTAATTTTTTTATAAGATACGATTATTGTCCTGTTAAAAAAAATCCGATTAAGAACCATTTTACCTTGATTGAAAAACGCATTCAGAAAGTCATAATTTTTTTATAACTTTTGGCTTAGAACAAAAACCGGGGTGCGTTATGAGCAAAGATGTTTTGAATACCGAGGATCTCACAAAATTTTACGGAAGTACCAGGGGTATAAAGGATGTTAGTATAAGTCTTGGACAAGGAGAGATATTCGGATTTATAGGGCCAAACGGGGCAGGTAAATCAACGTTTATTCGAACAGTACTCGGGTTGATTCATCCCACCTCCGGAAATGCTCAGATTTTTGGAAAAGACATTTTAAAAAAAGGTGCCGAGATAAGGCAGAAAATTGGTTATGTGCCTTCGGAGATAAATTATTATTCAGGTATGACAGCCGGAGAACTACTTAAATATTCGGCTTCTTTTTACAAAAACACCGATTTGAAAAAGATAGATTCCCTGGCTGACAGGTTTGAACTCGACCTGAAAAAGGATATCGAGGATCTCTCCTTCGGTAACAAACGTAAAGTATCTATAATTCAAAGCGTTCTCCATGAGCCTGAGCTTCTTATTCTTGATGAAGCTACGGGTGGTCTTGATCCCTTGATGCAAAATCGCTTTTTCAAATTGCTTGAGGAAAGGAACAAAGAAGGTATGACCATTCTTTACAGCTCTCATATACTTTCTGAGGTTCAGCGGATTTGTCACCGTGCAGCGATCATAAAAAACGGTGAGATAATAAAGACAGAGGATATTCGTGAATTACTCAAGAAACAGATGAAAAATTGCAGGATTATTTTTGAAAATAAACCGGATGAAGTTCAGTTGCCTGAAAATGCACAAAACGAAGAATTCAATGGAGATAAATTAATGTTTGAATATCTCGGACCTGTAAAAGATTTAGTGAAGTGGATAGCGGATCAGGAAATTTTAGATGTTGCTATCGAGGAACCAACACTTGAAAATATTTTTATGAACTATTATGAACGGGACAATGAAGAGTAGTTTGTTTTTGAAAGAACTGAAAAGAAACAGGAAATTGTTTTTTATCTGGAGCGGAATTGTTATTGCCTTCACAATAATGGTTCTTGGGATCTATCCTTCGATGGAAGGAATTGGAGATGATTTAACCGATATGATGAAAAATATACCCGAAGGACTTAAAAGAGCGATGGGTGTCGATGAACAAACGTGGATGAGCATATTGGGTTTTTATAGTACTTATTTTGGTATTTATATTGTTTTACTGACCGGGATTTATACCATGTCGACAGGTACGAGGATCATCTCTACCGAAGAAAAAGATAAGACAGCGGAATTTCTTATGACAAGACCCATCAGCCGGAATTCTATTTTTAATACGAAAATAGCAGCGTTGTATTTTTTAGCTGTGGGGATTTTCGCACTTCAAACAATTGTGGCGGTTATAGGGATGCAAATGGCCTCGGGTGACGCGGTAGATTGGAGCAAATTTATTACCATGCACATCCACGGGGGAGTCCTTATTTTCTTTTTTACGGCATTGGGGGTACTGATTTCCATGCTTCTAAAGCCTTCCACAAATTACATGGGACTAGTTTTTGGAATAATTTTCGGTTTATATTTTTTAAATGCAATTTCCAAAGCAAGCGAATCGATCGAATGGTTAGCCTATATAAGTCCGTTTAATTATCTTGATTTCAATGTGTCCGGTGATGATTATTCGGTCCATATAAGTGCCACGATAGTATTTTTGGTGCTTTCCGCCATATTGGTTTTTGCGGCACGTCTTCTTTTTGAACGAAAAGATATTGATGATTGATGAAATAGAATCAGTAAATATCCATTCACAATAGAGAATAATGGTCAACTACTATTTTCCAGTTTCCTTCGATTTTCTTCCAGACAAGTGTAAACCGTACTTCTGAGAGGTGTTCAGAACCGTCATGAATAAATGCCATTCTCGATATACCTCTTTGAATCGCTACATTATCATGGACTTCCAAATGGACATTCTCTAATTTCCAACTGATTCCTCGATCTTTTAACCCAAGCCAATAATTGTCTATAGCAGTTCTGCCTTCAACTTGATGTCTGTTTCCTACCATAACTGCATCATCGGAATAGAACGAGGCAACTTTTTTAAAGTCATTGGCGTGAAACGCGTTTTCCATTTCTCGATTTTCTTTAATGATAGCATTTGAGTCAGTATCTGCTTCAGTCGACTGGTTGAGCGGACCGGAATATTCTTTCACTTCATCTAACCAGTGAATAAGGTTTAGAATAAACTGAGCATTATTTGGAGCATAAGGTGAATTGAACCCCGCTTTTGTGCCGTTTGCTTTTTGAGCTGTAAACATGGCCGCTTCTCCAAATACCGCAATTCTTCCTTTTCCGAAATTGTAAACGGCTCCTTGATAATAACCGTCTAATTTTTTGATGGGTGTATTCTCGTGAAAACACCAAGCAGTATCAGGTTGAAGAGAGATGTGTTCTTTAGAAAACTGAATTATTGGAGTGGCATCGTCAGGAGTCTGAAAAGCAGATCCTGTGAAAGTAGTTAGACTTTCAATTTCTTCATATTCTTTATTTCCTTCTGTTATAGAGGAAGTAATCAACCCTCCGTTTTCAATAGAAAATATAGAAGGAGGCCAAAACTTTTCTCCAGTCATAGCAAAACCATTTAAAAAAGTAAAACCAAATTCGTTTGCTAAGTCATTCGCGGCTCCTGAATAAGGCATATGATCTGCAATCAATAAAAGGTTTCCACCTTGTTTGACCCATGCTGAAATTTCTTTGATTTCCATTTTTGTAAATGCAGAAGGTGTAGGTAAAGTCCAGTTCCCCACATTGGACTTATGAAGGGCATTTGCAATCACGAAAACCTCACAATCCTCAAGAACAGATTTATCGTGTACTGGTTTATTGATACCTTCCGTTCGGTATCCATCTTGCTCTAATAACATTGAAAAAGCGCTAAATCCACCATTTCTTGTATGCAGGTTGTTGTGTGCCTCATCGATTAGAATTAAAGGACCTGCTGATGCTGGATATGCACTTTGTTTAATCTCATACCTGAACGTAGTGTCAGGTACTTGCTGAGCTAATGCGGAGAAACCAAACGCAATTATATAAATAAACAAGCAAAAGGGTATTAGCCTTTGTTTAGGTTGAATTTGTGATACTTTTGATGTAAACATAGTTTGTCCTTCTAAATTCATCAATTATGAATTAAATGTATAACTAAATCTTTAGTTATACAACTAGTAATTTAGTTTGTAAGTCAAAATCATTTTAAATCTATTCTAATAAAGGTTAGAGAAGACCATTGTAAAAAGCCAATTACTTACTCCTTTTCAGAAATAGTATTTAACTCCCAATTGTTTTTTAACCGTGTGAAATATTCCTTCTGCTCATCGGCAGTATAGCTCTGCCACAATACTTTGTCAATCATCCATTGTCCGTTCTTTTTGGATAAGAGCATATAGTCAAATCCCCAAATGGCTTTTACTTTTGCCGAAGCTACTTTTTCCTTTACTTCGTAAATCTCTATTTCTGCAGGTGCCCACTCAGGAAGCCATTTTTTGCGATTGTAAGTAGCGGCCGTATGTTGTAAACCTTCAAAATCCATGTCTTCATAACTCCAAGTTTTACGTCTGGGAGAATAATAATGACCAGATTTTTGAAGCGTACTGTCAGCTATTTTTTCAACCATAGCAGAATCTGAAATGTAGATGGATTTTATATAATTCTGAAGCACAACCTTCACTTTTTTTACATTTTCAGAATGCTCTTCAACATGCTTTAAAAAACTGAAGATTTTACCAAAATAATCAACGGGTTGATCCAGCCAGCCATAGTGACCGCAACTATCGAGAAGAACGACTTTTGAATTGGGGAAAACACTATCGGCAGTAGAAGCAAGATTTTCGCTTATAATATCATTTTTACCTTGAATAATTAATACTGGCTTGTCAAACGAGCGTAATTTTGGTTTACAATCGTATTCAATTCGAATCAAATCATTCCAAACGAGACGATTCAGTGCCATGTTCCCCTGAGTCAATCTTTCCGCAACGACCGGAATAAACTTTCGGTCATACACGTATGCAGGAGCCATGTATTTTGCAAATTGTTTCTGTGCGTATTCACTATTATCCCCATTCCGTCTTTGTGCACTCCAATAACGCATAGAATCAAGTTCAGTTTGAGTCAGCTTTGAGTAAAGATTTGACTGAGCGTTCCTGAGCAATGACAAGTCAATTCCCCCGGAAGAGGACGATATCATTGCTTTTACGCGAGAAGGGTACTGAGCTGTATAATAGTTAGCCATAATCCCTCCAAAAGAATGTCCAAGAACAATCCATTCATCAATGTTCATTTTTTTTCGGATCGCTTCAATGTCTTCAACCATCAAGTCCATAGTGATATTGGTACTATCTACTTTTTCCATGGACGATTTACCGGTTCCTCTTTGGTCGTAAAGAATTGTTTGGTATCCTTCGTTTGCTATTTTCTTAGCGAGAGGAACAAATCCTTCGCTACTAAATCCAGGTCCACCATTGATGATTAGAACTGGAGGTCCTTCTCCAAAAATGGTAAAATGAATGTTCACACCGTTGGACTCAACAAAATTCTCTTCTTGTCCCTGAAGTGTGTAAACGAAAAACGATAGCGTAAAACTGATAACGAGGCTTAAGACTTTCATACTACTTGATTGTAACGTTCGTAATTTCTTCAAAAGTAGTTTCTGATTTAGACGAAAAATTGTAAAAAAGACGATTTACGTAAATACGAACTACTTGTCTTTTTTATAAATTCCTTCAAACACCGTCTTGATGGTTTCGCCTTCTTCACTCAATATGTCCCACCGTTGAATGACATTCTTTTTCTCATCTTCAAACCAGGTAATTTGATTGTAGTAATTTCCTTTTTTACCTTCAATAAGCTCACTTTTGAGCACCATTTCTCCATTTGAATTTAAATTACCTTTTAGGATTAGAATATTTCCGGTATTGCTTATCCAAACTTGATTCCAGGTAGAATCCTTTTGGTCATAAAAATTATAACTAGTCCCTGTGTTTGTTCCGTTAGCTGCAACCCAGTTTTCCTGCATGACACATTCGTCTTGCATTTTAACTAGGTTATTATGCCCTACTATATCTCCTTTTGAATTATATACCGTCCAGTCTCCTAACCAGAAATCAAACGCTTTATGCTGCTCCGTGCAACAAGCACAGGTGGAATCATCTTGAGCCATCGAAAAATTAATACCTAAGAGAATAGTCACGAATAAAAGATATGTTCTTTTCATGTTACTTTATTTTAAGTCGAAAGTAGATACTCTAAAGGTAAGGAAATTGTAAAAAAGACGATTCAGGACTAAGCTTGCAGCGAATGATAACAAGAAGCAGCTATTGTAGGAAGAAGATATTGGGCTTTCAATAGTTGAGAAGGAGAACTATTTGAGAACCTTTTGAATTCTTTGATCATGTGTGATTGATCATAATAGCCACAGTCAAGAGCAAGATGAGTGAGTTTAATTTTATCTCCTTTTTGCAATAAAGAATGCGTGCGATTAAAGCGAATAATAGCAGCAAATTCTTTTGGGCTCAGTCCCACGTGGCTCAAAAAGTTTTTCTCCAATGTGGATTTATGGACACCTTCTTTACTACAAAACTCCGAAACGTTGAAATTTCCGTGACCATTGAGAATTTCACTCGTCGCTTTTTCCACTAAGAAATTAGATGCAACAGAGTTTGCCATTCTATTTTCCAGCACTTCCTGGATGTCAATAAGCTTTTTCTGAAAAGGAATTCTTTTCTCTAAAATTGAACGTATCGGATCCACTATATTTTTAATCGAGCTATCCATGTCGATCATCGTTCCAGTTAATTCAGAAGATTCAAATGGAAACAACGACTTCATTCCAAAAGGCGTAAATCGGATTGCAAAAAAGGTAGTGTCGACAGTTTGTGAAATTTCAATTGCGTTTTTCCGTTGTCCAATCAATGCATAATCCCTTATCACAAAATCCTTTCCCGACTGCTTATCAATTCGCCTAAATGATGCCCCCGTATTTATGAGTAAATCCGTACATCCATCCGGCAATACAACATCCAATGACGGAAGTTTCGCCGTAGGCTCAAAACCCATTGTCCAAAAGCACGAAATGATATTCCGAAATTTGTTTGATGGATAATGCTCCTGGTAACGAATCATAAACGAAAGTTTTAAAAAAAGACCTCAAGGCTGTGAGCTAAGGTAGTATAGAAAAGTTAGATTTGCTACTAAGAATTAGAAAAGTCTGTTAAAACCAAAAGTTTTGCTTAAATTTTGTATTTCTCAAGACCTATTAGTATTCAATTAAATGGTTTGTGAAATCTCCGGTCTGATAATGATGGTTGGAATCTGGTTTTCTTACAGGAAACAAGTGATTCCCTTTTCTTAAAACCTAAACATTTTCTGTCTTAATCAATAAACGCTAAAACAAAAAAAAGTGAGAACTTCCGCTCTCACTCTACTCTTGTGGTGATGGACGGAATCGAACCGCCGACACAAGGATTTTCAGTCCTTTGCTCTACCAACTGAGCTACATCACCTAATTTTTTCAACCAAACCTCATGTTTTCGATTTGGTGGGGGCAAAGATAGAAACTAATTTTATTTGAAAGCTAACTTTGTTTGAAAAATTATAAAATATCTTCTATTATCTTTATCCCGTTAAAATGGATGAAGAAGAATTCATAATAGTTGATGCGGGCAATACTCGTGTCAAGGTCGCTCGATTTCAAAAAGATGAGCCCACAGAAATACGGGCTTTCAATCCTGCCGACGAGGCCACATTGTTTACCTACTTAAATGGATTTAAAAATAAGCCATCCATTCTCTCAAGCGTTGTTTCCGAAGAATTGATGGCGAAAATTGAGAGAAACCTAAATCCTACAGTTGTATTATCCTCCAATACAAAGCTTCCTGTGCGTTTCGATAATTACTTAACACCTGAAACACTGGGTGCGGATCGAATTTCTAATGCGGTGGCTATTCACTCACTTGCTAAGGGAAATAACGCACTTTCGGTGGATATAGGTACCTGTATTAAATTTGACTTTGTCGATAATCAGGGGATTTATCTCGGTGGGTCTATTTCTCCGGGGATGAGGATGAGGTTTCGCGCCATGCACGATTATACAGGTAAACTGCCACTCATCGAACCCGGCGAATCGTGGGGATTAATAGGTAATTCCACCTTTGCCTCCATGAACAACGGTGTGATGACAGGAATTGCCTACGAAATAAAAGGAATGATTGATCGTTATAATCAACAATTTGCACCTTTAACAATTTTTTTAACCGGTGGAGACCATAAAAGGTTTGATATAGAAGGAAAAAATACCATCTTTGCCGACGATAATTTAACCCTGCGTGGTTTATATTTAATTTTGAAGTACAATGTACAGTAAAATCCTGGCGATATTTAGCTTATTAATAACCGGCGCAGTTTCTTATGCTCAGATCAGCACAAATTCACCCTATTCTTCACAAGGGATAGGCGATATCAGTTTCTACGGAAATGCCTATATGTCTGGTCTCGGAGGCTCTTCTGTAGCGCTAATTGACTCTACCCAAAGCAACCTGATGAATCCATCATCCTATTCTCATCTGGCAAAACAAACACCTCTGTTTTCAACTGGGATAACCCACGTGAGAAAGACTTTTATTCAAGGTGATTTAAGTTCTCAGGGTAATTACAGTGCAATAACCCATTTCTCGCTTATCGTGCCCTTTGCCGATCGACTCGGACTGGCTTTCGGCATGAAACCATTCAGCAGATCCGGATACGATATAAATACTGCTACGGTGATAGATGGAGACAGTATATTTTATGATTACGAGGGATCCGGGGCAATTCAGGAGTTCGTGCTGGGTTTTTCAGGGCAGATTATTAAAAAACGGAACCATTCCCTGACTCTTGGATTGAATGTCAAGCATTATTTTGGGAATGTAGAAAACCTGAGAAGGGCATATACAAAACAAAATATCGGTGATGTTGGTGGCATGGATCAGAGAAATCTTCAGGCAAGGGCTTTCGGAGGAGAGGTCGGCCTTAATTACAGGTTCATTCCCTCCAAAGAGCATCTTTTTACTTTCGGAGCGGTTTATCGACCGCAACAAAATTTGAACTTCATTCGAACACATTCACGTATTTTTTATTCCGGCTTCACCGTTTTGTCTAGCTATGATACGATCGTTGCTCCAACATCCAGGGAGGGCACCGTGACTGCAGCTCAAAGGATAAATGTGGGATTCAGCTATGAATTAACTCCTTTGATGGAAAACAAGGAAAATAATGCCAGATTACCGAAATTTTTGTTTACAACGGAATTTACTTCCGAGAACTGGTCAGCCTACCGTGAAACATTCAATGATGCTTCGTCTGATCCCGGATTCAAGGACCTTACTTCGTTTAGATTCGGGTTTGAATACGTTCCTCACCGCATAGCCGTGGATCGTTCAAATTATATTAAGACCTATCATAAATTTCACTACAGACTCGGTGCATATTCAATAAACACTCCCTATAGTTTCAATGATGAGCAGATTACAGATCAGGGACTCACCGTTGGTTTAGGTATACCGATAGTTATCAATCGTTCGATTTCAATGATCAATTTTTCAGCCTCTTATGGAGACCAGAATGCAAAAAACAGTACCAATGTTATCAGAGAAACTTATTTTGGATTTAATTTAGGCATAAATATTGCTCCAAGCTACGACAGATGGTTTAAGAAATACAAGTTAGATTAATAATATAAATTATGAAGTTTGCAAAATTAATTTTAGGAACAGTTTTATTCGGGGCAGTATCTGTCTCCACAGCACAGAATGCCGACGAATGTTTGCGTTATAAGACGATTGCGGGAGATGCCTACAGTACAAAGAACTACGAAAAAACTGTTTATGCGTACATCAAAGCACAGGAGAACTGTGAAAAGCTCGAAATGGTATTTTACAATCCTTTCATCTACGCAATCAAGCAATCTATGCGAAATGCCAAAACTCCCGAGGCAGAAACGGCTTATCTTGATACGCTGATCGCTGTGTATGAAAAAGCACAAGAGGTTCATGGCTTACAAAAAGATTGGCAGACCTTCCTCGGTTATTCATATTTGAAACAGGCGAAGCCTGGTTACATGAAAAAGGCTGATGAAGCATACAGAATTGGTATACATCATGAAGGAAAAGATGTAAACGAAGGATTTGTAAAGCAGTACTACGCAAATTTATATAATCTGTGGGTTCAGGAAACCGATGAAGATAAGAAGGCTGAATACAAAAAAAGACTGATTACGGAGTTCTTTAAACTTTCCGAATATGTTACTAAAGGGAAAATGAATCCCGAAACAGTTGATTTTCTCTCGATTTATCTTGAAAAAGCTGTTACTGATTGTGAATCCGTTTTACCTGAGATCAGTTCTTTTATGAATACTTTGCCACAGGAGAAAGAAGCAAAAAAAGCTGCTGTGAAAAATTTCATGGCTTTGCTTGAAAAGAAAGAATGTACCTCGAGCAAGGAGTACGCAATGCTTGTTGATACAATTATAAAAATTGATCCTTCTGTGGATGCCGTTTTGGCAAAAGCTAAATTACTTATTGCTCAAAACAAAACATCTGAAGCGATCAAAACGTTTGAGAAAGCGCTTACAATGACTGAAGATCCGGACATGAAAAGCGATATTCAGTACGAAATAGCCGCTGCTTATTTTCGCTCAAGAAATTACCGTGCTGCTCACGACGCAGGACTGGCTGTATCCGGAAAGAATTCTGGCAAGGGATATGAAATCGCTGCAAAAAGTGTGCATGCTCTAATGAATGATTGTGGAGACTCTACATTCGACAGAAAAGCAAACATGTATTACGCCATTGAACTTGCTAAGAAGTCAGGTAACGGTACATTGGTTGAAATGTATAAGAATCAGGCTCCCACATCTACGGACTTATTTAACGTGAATAAAAATGTAGGAGAAGAGGTGACCCTGGGGTGCTGGAACAGAACCTACAAAATTGAAACATATTAATGCTCGGAATTTTAATACTGAGAAAATTATTTATTCCTGTCATGCTGGTCGTGGCAGGAATATTTTTTTCCTGTGAGAATGATCTTGAAAAGATAAAAAAAATCACAACCTACCCCGATAGTCCTAATGAGACTACTGAAAACCTTCATGTCGTATACACGGATTCCGGATACGCCCAGGTGGAGTTGTTTGCCAGAATCGCAGAATCTTATTCAGAACCCAAATCGATTACGAAATTCAAGGATGGCCTGAAAGTAAAATTCTTTAATGAAAAGGGTGAGGTGACTTCTGTCCTGACCTCTCTTTATGGCGAGATTGATGATGAATCGGGTAATATTATCGTACGGGATAGCGTGGAATTACTCAATATTAATCGTAAGAAAAAGTTGGAAACTGAGGTGCTGTTCTGGAATAAAAAAGGGGATTCAATTTACACGGACAAAGCAGTGGTCATAACTTCTCCCGATATGATATTGTACGGAATGGGTGCCTGGACCAACCATCGATTTGACACGGCCCAATTTTATAAGCCGACCGCCCGTATTTTTTTAAACAATAATGAATAAACATGGATACGTATAACAAGATTATGCAGAAATTTTGGCTCGCTATGACAATCGTGATTTTCATTGCGGTTACAATCATGGGAATCTCCGAGGGATTCGATAAATGGGCATTCTATTATATTTTTGGACTATTAACGCTCGCTCTGTTCTTTATTCGTCGTTTCATGATGAGACACATGGAGAAACACCAGCGTTTTTTGGAAGAACAGGCTGAAAATAAAAACAAAGATGCTGACAAGCGATGATTTCAGACTTCGTAATGGCGACGAAATCGTAGGATACAGAAGAGAAATAGGGAATTATACCCTTTTTTCAAAATCCCTTTATTTCTGGAATGGTTCCCCGATCGAGTTTCTGCAGCAGGATAAATGTACCGGTTACAAAGACAGAAATGACAAATGGCTATTTGAGAAGGATATTATTACCTCCACCGATCATCCTTCAAAAAGTTATATCATCACCTATGACAGTCTTTTAACAAAGTTTTTATTGGTCGATTATTTTGAGGGACTTATCTTTGATCATTCCGTGGAGGATTTTTTGGCTGATAAAAGAAAGATCCGTTGGGTAACTTATGAATTTATCAATTCCATTTAATCCCTGTCAGATATAAACTATGCACAAATGCCTTCCTTTATTACTTCTGCTGATTACCGGTTTTTATAATCCGGTCTTTCGGGCACAGGAGATTTTGAAAGGAAAGATCGTTGATGAAACGAATCTGGGGATTCCAATGGCAGATATTTATGTGAAAAACGCTCCTGAACTGCGCACACGGGCAGATGTTGAGGGTAATTACCTCATGAGACTTCAGGAAGGAGAATATTACATGGTTTATGACGCACCCGGGTTCGAACCCAGGGAGGTTTTTGTTGTCGTTAATCAAGGTGAGAATATCAAAAATATGCAGCTCTTCCCAATAAACATAAAGGAACTGGAAAGTTTTGAATACTCTGTTAAAAAAACGAATCCGGGAAGAGACATTATTATGAAGGTGGTTGAAATTAAGGATAGTCTTGATTTTAATCAGTACCCCTACCGATGTGATGTGTATATCAAGGCGAAAGATAACAGAGAACTCAGTCCTGAGAAGGAAGAAAAAGAAGAAGACGAGGAAATCCGGTCAATTGAGGAACTTAAGGAAGAAAAACTCGGTCAACTGAATAATATGAACATGGTTGAGGTAGAGTTGCAACGAAATTATGCCCCACCAAACAATGTGCGTGAAATTCGAAATGCCTACTCCAAAAGAGGGTCTGACCAGAGACTGTATTATACCACAACCGCCAAGTCGAATATAAATTTTTTCAAGAATATGCTGTACCTGGACGATTTGAATCAGTCGCCGATTCAGTCCCCGATCAGTACAGCCGGAATTCTTTCCTATAAATACCGACTGGTTGAAAAAATTCAACGTGATGGCAAACCGACACTCAACAAAATCAAAATAGAACCCCGGAACATTGTAACATCTACCTTGCAGGGATATATCTGGGTTCAGGACAGTACCTGGCTGGTCGAAAAGATTGATCTAACCCTCGAAAAGGGCAATTTGTACATTTATGACTATTTTCAGGTAATTCAGGATTTTGATGTTAGTTCGGATACACTTTGTCTTCTTGTAAGTCAGGAAATGAATTATGGAGTGGACTACAGAAAGGAATCCTATGATGGTCAGACTGTCGCGAAATATTCGAATTATGAGTTTTTTCCTGATTTCCCGAAAAAATATTTCGGTAATGAACTGGCGATTACCACCGAGGAGGCTTACGAAAGGGACTCTCTTTACTGGTCAGATAAACGAATGACTCCCCTTTCTCCCGAGGAAATTGATTACATTAAGAAAAGAGACAGTATAGAAAACCTTTTCACGAAATCAAGCTACTTAGATTCTGTTGATTCGGTATTTAATCGGGTGACTTTCTGGAAAGTGGTTTGGTTCGGGATTGATCACAGGAACAGGGAGAAAAAAACACAGTGGACGCTCAGTTCGCTTGCCGCCACGATTCAACCGATTTATATCGCCGGACCTCGTGTGGGGCCTGATTTCGATTTTTTTAAAAAATGGGACAGTGAACGAACTTTTGACTCCTATTCACGCGTCGATGTTGGTTTGCTTAACGGGGATATTAAAGGTCGAACCGATTTAAGATATTTGTACAATCCTTTTAAACAGGCTTCGGTCGGCGTGCGGTTCGTACACAACTACGACCTGATTAGGAATTTCGACGCAGCAACCCAGATTCTGTTGAGGGATAACTTTATTGAAAGCACATCGGGTACAGTATTCCATGATTTTGAGATTTTTAATGGCCTTTATCTCGAAAGTAATTTTAGACTCACTCAACGCAGACCTATCCCGGAGGACACAAAATTTATCCGCTGGTTTGATGACGCGCTGGATAACAAGGAGCCTCCGGAATTTCAGAAATATGAAGCTTTTATTGCTGATTTCACACTTTCTTATACGCCGTTTCAGAAGTATATGCGCGAACCGAAAAGGAAGGTCATTCTTGGCTCCAAATGGCCTACGTTTTATGCATATTATGAAAAAGGCGTTCCTCAGCTCTTGGGGAGTGATATCAATCATGATTATTTGAGACTCGGTATTCGGCAGACTTTCAAAATACTTACCTTCGGTACTTCATCCTATCATGCTACTTCAGGTAAATTCCTCAATGCGAAAGGTCTGAGAGAAGTCGATTATAAATACCACCGACGCTCAGATCCGATTTGGTTTTCGAACCCATTATTTTCCTACCAGGATCTGGATACGTCCTTGCCCACTTTAAACTGGTATTTTGAATCGCATTTCATTCATCATTTCAATGGTTCGCTTACAAGTAAGATTCCTTTCATGAAAAAAACCCGCATAGGAACGGTGGCCGGAGGGGGGTATCTCTGGGTTCCCGAGCACAACTGGCAGCACTATGAGTTTTTTGCGGGCCTGGAAAGGGTTTTCAAATTTTCAAGAAGGAGACTTAGAATCGGCTTGTATGCTGTCTTCTCAGACGGAAACCAGATCAGTCCTAGAAATACATTTAAAGTAAGTTTTGCATTACTCGATCGGCGAAACATGAAATTCAACTTTTAATTTTTCGTCTTCAGACTTATTTTTCAGTCTTTACAGCGTTAAAATGAAAAGAATAAGCGGTTCCTTCTTCTCCCTTATTTAGCTCAAAATCCCCTTCGAGCTGATCCGTAAAAATTTCAATCAGTGAGGTGCCGAAATAATCACTTTCCGTATTCTCAAACCAAAGCCCATTGTCGTGGTAATCCATTTTTAAACCCCTTGGACTGAGTGCCGAAAAATGAATTTCTATCCGTGGCGACTGAGTATTTTTAAAGGCATATTTAAAACTATTGGTGATCAGTTCGTTGAGTATTAAAGCCAGTGGAACAATGGTATCTACCGGTACGCGAATATCTCCTGTTTCTACCCGAAAATGAATGCGTTTCTCATGGCTGTATTGAGATTCAATATCTTCATAAAGAGAACGGACGTATTCCTCAAGATTTATGGTGCTGATTTCACTGGATTTATAAATCTTATCATGGATGAGCGCAATGGTTTTTACCCTGTCGACAGCCTCATTAAGTGTTTTTACGGCATTGGGATCCTGATTTACGTTGGCCTGTAATCGGATCATACTCGAAACCACCTGCAAATTATTCTTTACGCGGTGATGGATTTCCTGCAGCAGTACTTTCTTTTCAGCATCCTGTTTCTTCAAAGCCACCAGAGACTCCTTGAGCTGTTGTTCGGTGATTTTCTTTCTTTTTAGAATTCCCCTAAGGACCTTGTTCCAATAATAAAGTATACCTGCAATAATTATAACGGCAACAGCGATAATAACTGCCCAGATCGTAAAATTCGTACTGAAAAAAACTCCATCACTCGACTGAGCGATGAAGCTACTTCTGATCGCGTGTTTTCTGCTGTGTGGAATGTTGCTGAGCACTTTTTGTGCGATATCTCGAAATACAATGAACTCGGGATTCACTGCCAGTGCGATTCCTGTATTTTTGAAAGGGGTCGGGCACGCTATTTTGAGATCCTCAAAACCTTTGTGATTCGTATAATAAGTGATTACGTGAAGATTGCCGATAAAGGCCTCTGATTCACCTCTTCGAACACTCTCAAGACATTCTGCAATGCTCTTTTTTTCGATGATCCTGATTTCAGGAAAAGCTTCCCTGACCAATTCAATGGTGTAATAGTTTTTTGATAACGCAACGGTTTTTCCTTTCAGGTCTGAAATATTTCCGATGTAAGTCCCTTCCGGGTTTGTTAAGACAACAATCGGATCTTTGATGTAAATATCGGTGAAATGAAACAGCTTTTCTCGCTGTGGAGTAACTGCACAGCTTGGAACTACGTTTATGGTACCGCTGATTAGTCCTTGCATGGATTCATCCCAGGTAAGATTTGGAATGGGCCGCATATCAATGCCTGTCTCTTCTTCAATGATTTTTACATATTCTCCTACGATTCCTCCGTATTCTCCGTCCTCATAGATTTCATAGGGTTCCCACCGCGGTTCGTAACCGAAATGAACAACCGGATGATCTTTAATCCACATTTGTTCTTCCGGAGTGAATTCGATCTTCTGCGCTGAAAGAAAACCCGAGAGGAATAGGGAGAAGGTCATGATACTATTTTTCAGTCTGTTTTTCAATGAATGAGATTAGAACACTATACAACTTTACACATAATTATTTTAAATTCAAAATTTTAACTTCCGATTCCCCTCAACTTTATAACCCGGCAGGGGAATACATAAATAAAAGAATATTATTTTTGCGCAAAACACAAGGTTCATGGCAAAATTGATCTGTGGAATTCAGCAAATGGGGATAGGAGTTCCCGATGTTCAGGAGATATGGAAATGGTATAGAAAATTTTTCGGTGTGGATGTCCGAATTTTCGAGGAGGCTGCAGAGGCTCCTTTAATGACTCGTTATACCGGCGGAGAGATTCATTCAAGAACCGCAACTTTAGCGCTATCCATTGAAGGAGGAGGGGGCTTTGAGATATGGCAATTTACGAGCCGGAATACCGAAAAAACCGATTTTGAAGTACAGTTGGGCGATTACGGCCTCTATGCATGTAGAATAAAATCCAGGGATGTTCAGGCTTCTTATGATTACATGAAAGCAAATGGAGCAGATCTGGTTGGAGAACTGCGCAAAACTCCTCATGGAGAGCCTCATTTTTTTGTGTACGATCCCAACGGTAATTTATTCAACGTTGTTGAGGAGAAAACTACTTTTAAAAATACCCGGTTTCCGGGGAAAACAGGCGGTGTAGCCGGTGCTCTGATCGGTGTCAGTAATATCGAAGATTCACTCAAACTATACGCGGATATTCTTGGTTATACCAAAATTGAGTACGATGAGACCGGAGTATTTGATTGTTTTTCCAGTTTGCCCGGCGGCGATAAGAAGGTCAGAAGAGTGCTTCTTTCACATCCTGAACTACGCAAAGGGCCTTTCGCTCCGCTGCTTGGTCCGACAAAAATTGAACTTGTTCAGTCCCTCGAAAGGAATGACTGTAGAAAAATATTTGAAAATCGATACTGGGGTGACTGGGGATTCATTCATCTTTGCTTCGATGTGCGAGGCATGGATGAATTGAAAGAGGAATGTGAAAAGAACGGTTTTGAATTTACGGTAGACAGCGGAGATACTTTTGATATGGGCGAAGCCGGAGGACGATTTTCCTACATCGAGGATCCTGATGGAACGTGGATAGAGTTTGTCGAAACGCATAAAGTTCCCGTGATGAAAAAATGGGGCTGGTATATAAACCTTAAGAACCGAAACCCTGAGAAGTCGCTTCCAAAATGGATGTTGAAAGCGATGGGAATGAACCGCGTCAAATAAATAAATGTCTGAACGGTTCGTTTCATTGTCTGATCGGGTATGTTCACGTCTTATTTTTTTATAAATTTACCGGACAATTATGATTATGACAAAGCAACATATTTTTTACATACTTACCGGCCTGATACTTCTTGTATCCTGCCAGACGGAATTTAGCGTAAATGGTGAATATCAGGAGAGAGCCGTGGTACACTGCCTGCTCGATCCGAACGAAGAGTATCATTACCTCAAACTGAATAAAACTTTTTTGGGTGACGGGAACGCACAGGAATTCGCCGCAGTTCCTGATTCATCCTATTTCAATCAGGTGGATGCCGTGATCGAAGAGGTGATAAGCGGAAATGTCGTTAGATCATGGACATTACAGGATACTATCATCGAGAATAAAGTACCCGGGATGTTCTATTATCCCGAACAGAAGTTGTATTATTTCAAAGCAAACGATCTGGACCAGAATGCTATTTACAGACTAAATATCAATATTGAAAATGGTCGACACATTGTTACCGGTCAAACGGAGCTGGTACAAGACATCAATATTACCTTTCCGAACCAAAATCAGCAGATTGGATTTGCGGAAGCGAACGTTCCGGCCAACGGGTATCGTACTCAATCTTTTTCCTTTTCGAAGGGTACAGGTGTTGTTTTTAAGGCGAAATTACGCTTTGATTATGTTGAAACCACCCCTTCAGGTAGTGTGTTGAAATCTCTTTTATGGAACCTTGGTTCCTTGGACGGTGATGACCTCATTTCAACCACGGGAACATTTTCTGCGAGCGGTGAGCAGTTTTATGAGCTTTGTAGAAACAGTATTCCGGTTGATCCGAATGTGACAAGGAGAACACCCGAGGCTTTTGAAATAATAATTACTGCCGGTTCTGAAGATCTTCATACCTACATGCTTGTAAACGAGCCGACATCTTCCCTGGCACAAACCAAACCTACTTTCTCGAATGTAAACGGAGGTATTGGAATCTTTTCAGCGCGTACTTCTGTATCTCAGTATAAACCCGTACAGGACCCATCCAATCCAAACATCAGAGCCTTGAGTGTAAACTCAACCAGAGAACTGTGTGAGGGGGCGTATACCTTTAACCTTGGCTTCTGCAGTGACCACGTCAACGACATCGCTCAAGGATACAGTTTTGCCTGTAACTGATTGTTAACCCTTTGGAATGCAAATGCCGAACAGAAGCTTTAGTACTGATGAGTACCGTTATGGATTCAACGGTATGGAGAGTGATGACGAGGTTAAAGATATTGTTGGAAGTAGTTATGATTTTGGGGCACGGATGTATGATGCGAGAATAGGAAGATGGCTAAATCGAGACCCACTAGAACTTAAATACCCCGGTTTGTCTCCGTATAACTTTGTTAATAACATGCCTATAATTGCAATTGACCCTGATGGGAAAAGGATAATAATAGTGAATGGTTACTACAATACTCGTGATGTAGCTGAGGGTTTAGGAGCATCAGAGTGTTGTGAATCGTATTGGAGTAATAATTTCGAAGAAAGTGCTCAAAACTTTTTTAATGATTACAGTGGACAAACTCAATGGGTTGATGGAAACCAAATAGGTGCAACAGCTTCAGGAGAAGAGAATTATAATGCAGGATATGAGTATGCTAAAGCAAACTTCAAAGATTTAACCAAAGGTATGAGTGAGGACGAGGTAATTAATTTAGTTGGACATAGCATGGGTGCGGCTTTTTCCGCTGGAATGGCAGAATACTTTCAGGAGGAGGGAACCTATAAGGTTGATAATATAGTGCTCTTATCAGCACATCAGCCAGAAGAATTTTCTGTTCCAGATGATATCGAATCTTATCAAATTGGCTATAAAGGTGACCCCGTGGTTAGTGAATACTCTAGAGCTGGAAATGTAAAAAACTTTGGAGTTGTTAGCAGAAGTGACTTAGATGTTCTAACAAGGCACGGTACAACAAAAAATGGAGGAGTATTCAATGAACTCAGAGATTTAAAATATATTAGTTTTTCTAAAACTGATTTGACCCATAGGACATATGAAGCTGATGCAACAAGTGCAACAACAAGAACCTGGACTGAATATGAATCACATGGAACTGTATTTGGAACAGACTTTGATATAGTCAGAAAAAATATAGGCGCTATTTTCAAAACAACAAATCCTTTTAATGCAAGTGCCAACTTTTACAGGCCTTATGCAGAGCCAAATTCAGTAGAAACAAAAGAATATGGAGCAGACTAAGATTTTGATTATAATTTTACTATTTGTTTATGGCTGCGGTAGAAAGATAGTTGACCTTTCACATGAAGAGAAAACTGTACTTAAGAAAATTTCTAACATTCATGGATGTTCAGCAGTATTAGAGTTGGATTATGAATCGATAAGGAAAAAAACAACAACTGGCAAGTATTTTCTTAAACTGTCATTTCGTGTAGAGAGACAGTTTTGTAAAATGGATTCATTAGGACGAGCCTCAATTATGAAAGATGCTAAAAATAGACTTGAACCAGTTCTTTCTCATTCAACGAAACATGACAAGTTAACGATTAGTCTAAAACAAATGAATAATGTAAAAAATGGTCATCAAAGTGCAGCGTGTATTGAAAGATACACCTTTTCTCTTTCGAACGACTCTCTTACTGGATACTATCGAGAAATTAACGGAGATGTATATAAAATGTAAATGCTTAATATTCATAATGGTAATGTTCCAGAAATGGTGTTATTTACTTTTAAGTTTGTAATCCTCTGGTTTTGGTAGTGTATCCAAAGAGTGGATATTGGCCAAGTAATTATCCAAAAGTCTTAAGATCAGGATTTATTTTAAATATCTCTTAAAATAAACTTGGTAATCATCTCTAACATCCCACTTTTTTGTTCAAATTTGACGCTTCAAAATCAATAAGTTCGTTGTACGTGTGTCAAAAGAGTGGATGGAAAAATGGAGTTTAAAAAGTGTGGAAATCATTCGGTGAAAAATGGTAAAAGTAAAATAGGAGTTCAGCGTTATAGATGTAAATATCGTGGAAATTCTTTTCAATCTTCATATAGTTATACTTCGTTCACGGTAAGTGATGAACAATTGATATTGTTAACCAAAGAAGGATGCGGTATTAGAAGTACGGCAAGAATATTATTGATTTCACCAAATACAGTTATTCGAAGGATTCTTAAAATTGGAAATCATCTAAAGAGACCTTATCCGATTTTAAAGGGTAGCAGTTATCAGGTAGATGAGCTTTTTACTTTCCCCCCCGCTCGTGTACGATTACCTATCGGTGCTACTTCGTGGTGCATCGTGTTCGCTGCTGAAGTTGCATATTTTGAGTGGAGTAGTGGTTGTTGGAACTGAATAAGTATTTTTGTTTGGATTCAGACAACAACCCGATATAATCGCGCAGTAGCGTGGGGCTGTAACACGTCGTCATCAAAGTATTTTTAGGTGAAATGTTAAATAAACTATAAATACTTCGCAAAACGCTAAGCATTTTGTATATTTGTAAATATAAAGGTGATAGTGTAGATGAAAGTAAGGATAATTACCGAAGTGTCAATATGGGAATATTGTACAAAAAATGCCAGGGCAGCACCAAGTTTCCATATCTTTTTAGAGAGGATTAAGAATTGCGATTGGAATGATTTAAACGACATTAAGGCTGATTTTCCTAATGCAAGTATAATTGGAGATTGCGAGAATGATAGAATTGTATTTGATATTGGAGGGAACAATTATAGGATAATTTGTGATTATAACTTTTATCAAAGTTGTTGCTTATATGTCGCTTTTATAGGAACACATGCTGAATATGATAAGGTTGATGCTTGTACGGTTCAGATGTTTTAGTAAGAATAAGAATTAAAAAAGTATATCGTTATGAAATACTCAAAAATAAAAAACAAGAAGCAGTACAATGAATATTGTAAACGCCACTTAGAACTTGGAAAAATCTTAGGTTCTGGGAAAGGAACTGCTGATATGAAAAGTGAGTACTATATCCTTGACTTGATTATTGAGGATTATACAAGCAAGCAGAAAAATCCATTTGAGAAACTGGAACCTGTGGATTTGCTTAAAGCATTAATGGATGAATATGGATACTCTGGTTATAAACTTTCAAAAGAGTTAAAAGTACCTCAATCAATTATTTCAGATATTCTGAACTATAAAAGAGGTTTTAGTAAAGACTTAATCAGGAAGTTTGCAGAAAAGTTTAAACTAAGCCCAGAATCTTTCCTGAAAGAATATGAGTTGATTAATAAAGAGTCAAATGTTGCTTAATGGTTATGCCTAGTCAAGCCTCTTCCAGCAAAGGAACGTTTCTAAGTGCTGATATTTCACTAAGTATTAACTAAGAAATTATTAAGTAAAGCTCACAAGAAACTGTGGGCTTTTTTATTTCCTTAAAATTCGTGAACCACATCCACAAAAATCGCATATAGAGTCAAAATACTTATATTTGGAATAAGATTTTGAACCCCCCGCTCGTGCGAGATTGCATCTCGTTCGCGGTGACTAACTTACTTTTGTTTTTTAATCCCCGCTCGTGCACGATTACCTATCGGTGCTACTTCGTAATATATCTTGTGGTTTACCAAATTCACTTCACAACCCCAATCGGAAAATCATTCCCAAAACTATAACCCGTTGGATACTGGGCGGAACCCTTATATTCTTTGGTGAGTTCGGGAACCCTCGACTCCACGTAAGATTTAAGCTGGTAAACAGAAATCGTTTCGTTCTTTTGCACTTTTTCAGAAACACCGTTTAGTAATTCCAAAATGGCATAAGTGAAGATGCCGTGTTTCAGATTGCCTACTTCATTCGCGTACTCAACATCCTGAGACGCTGTAAGGAAAAAGGTGCCCGAGCTCCGTGCGAGTTGAGCCAACGCTTTTTCGCGATCAACACCGCGAATGGCAAGTTCCTTCAAAGCAGCACCCGATTGACAGGCGTCGAGCACGAATACCTGCTTTTGGGCGGGAAGCATTTTAGATATATCCAAAAGGTCACGCGCCGATAGCCCTTTTAAATCCATGGTCGTTTTGTCTCCGTAAAGATTGGTTATATCACTCATTACCAAATAAAAATCATTCGACTGATCCGAACCCGATAGCATCACGCCGTGTCCTGCGTAGAAAAAAACAAAAACATCCTCAGGCCCCATCTTTCTTTTTATTTCTTCGATGGTTTGAAGCACATTCTCACGGGTTACCTTTTTGTCTCTCAGGCTATAATTATATACCGTATGAAACAACTCTTGGGCACCTTTCTCAATTGTTTTGGCAAAAGCCTCAGCATCATTGCCTGCATAATTTAAGTTGTAGCGCTCATTCTCGTATTTGTTGATTCCCAAAGTGAAAAGAAACAATTCACTCTTTCCTTGCAAAGTGTCATAAAATAAGCGAATCCGTTGATCCTCGGGATTTATTCCGGAAGAAGTCGTTATCCTCACACTGACTTCATTTTCTTTCGGCGCCAGTGGTACAACCAATCTCCTTTTCTGTCCCGATCCCCGAAAGATAACATCTTCCTTAAAGGTTTCCTGAAAAATGAGTTTTCCGTTGTTGTACACCAGTATTTCTTCGAATTCATCCTGCTTTTTATTCGCATGGAGAATCAACTCTACCTCACTTTTAGGGTGATTGTAAACGCTATCCTTCACCGAAAGGGTTTCCTGCCCGCGATTATTAATAAAATAAAGCTCGAAGCGAGGAATTTCCTGTAGGAGCTCGTTGAGGCCACGATCTTTATGATCAGACTTCCATCCATTTAGAATCTCCTGATATAAACCCGGAGTATAATATTTTTTAAAAAAAGACTCTACCTTCAAAGCGTTCAAGCCTGAAACGTAATTGATCTGTTTCATGGCCTGCGCTGAACCATCGAAATAACCGTCGGGACGTGTAATGAGCCAGTCCCTGCCGTTAATTTGGAAATAACTGTATGATTCCACGGGCTCGGGACCGTTTAGTTTCCAGCATTTGATCTCTCCGTCCGTGCTTTTTGTGATCAGTTCATTTTCATTTTTTCGGAGAGATAAAAAACAAACTGCCGCTTGGTGAGCTTCAAAGGAGGAAATAAGGTGTCTTTTTTCTGTATCGTAGCAATAAACTTTTCGGTCTGAGGATCCGAAATAGAGAAGATTATTCGTTTCGTCATAAGTGAGACTAAGGATGGCTGTTTTATTTTCCGAACAGACCTTATCTAGCAGCCTGCCCGAATTAAAGTCCCATATTTTTACCCAGCCGTCCCTGGATGAGGAAGCGAGGAGTTTTTGTCCGTTGCTGTTTTCAAAAAAAATGATCCCGGAGATGGTTGATGCATGACCGATGAGGTCAAAAGCATATTTTTTGGTGTCCGCCTCATAATACGTGATGTTTTCCGTTGCATCGCCGGTAATCAGGTACAAGTCGTTGGGTGAAAAAAGCAGTTCGTTTACCGCATTATTTTCCAGGTCAATCAGGCCGATTCGCTTTGGATAGCCTTGTTCAGTGTTTTCCAGTGACCAGTGTTTTATTGTCGCATCCCAACTGGAACTAAGGAGTTCAGTTCCTTTCGAATTGAAGGCCAAATCTAAGACGAAACTTACATGTGCACGGAAATCGTGAAGGATCCTGTTGTTGGTTAAATCCCAGACAATGATTCTACCTGATGCATCTCCCGTGGCAAGTTCTTCACCACTTGGATTGAAAGTCAGTGAAATGACCTGGTGTGAATGTCCGAGGAGCGGAGGCTGGAAGCGACCATTGTTGAGGTCGAAGAGAGTTACAACGGTATCCAACTTTCCTTGTGCGATTAGGCCGTTCTGAGAAATTGCTACCGCCGGTTTCAGTTTTAAATGATTAACAATATTCGATTGAAACCAGGAATTATAGTCGAGTTGCTCGACCCGATGTGCATCATCATTTGAGAATCCGCGGTAATTGAAAGATTTTTTTCCGGATGGAAGAGCCAGAGACTCAATAGTGAAATAATCTCCTCCCGTGAGAATGTGTTTATCGTCGGGACTTATCCGTAGCTCCGAACCTGAAAAGTTTTCATTTTTCTTTCGGAGAACTTCCTTGTATTCATTCACCGAAAAGAGTAGAAATTCATCGTCTTTCATCAATAACACATAGTTTCCGGAAGGGCTGAACGAAACAGTCGAATAGGAAATCGGAAATTTGATGGTCTGACCAAGCGGCTTCCAGTTAGTGGTTTTATAAATAGTCAGTCCGTTATAATGATCATAAGTGACCAGGTGTTTCCCGTCACCGCTGTAATCAAACTTTATTTTGCATCCGTCACATTGCTCCTCGAAGTTCAGTGTTTTGATCTCTTTGCCTGTCTGCACATCGAAAACCGTGAGAAAAAGTTTTTCCGAACCGACGGTAAGTTGCTTTCCGTCAGGACTGAAGGAATAGTGATAAGCTTTATCAAAACCAAGTTGAAAAGTGTCTTTGTCTATCTCCTGAATAAGTGAAACTGATTTATAATTCTCGATGATTAATTTAAGCTTTTCATCGGGCGAAACCGTAAGGGGATGAACCGTTGCGGAGAATCCTTTTTTATACGTGGTTCGCTTTCCGTCAGCCCTGTTGATCATGGTAAGGTTATCACGATTATCTCCCACCAGAATGTAATTTTCTCCGGATGAAAAAGAAACACTCATCGCATACGCATTGGGATTATCGTAAGTGTATTTTTCTAGGAGTTTTCCGGTTAGCACATCCACCACCAAAACGGTGTTATCTCCTCCGGAAGAAAGTAACTGATTACCGTCTTTCGAAAACCGGAGGTTAAGAACTTTTCCGGTATGGTAGCCGAACTGACGAATCTGCTTCCCTGTTTCAGCGGCCCATAGAATTACAGAATGATCGGCCGAACCCGAAGCAAAATATTTTCCTGAAGGATGCCATGCAAGAGCAGAAACAGGCTGAATATGGCCCTTTTGTATTTGTGTTTCAACAGAACCGGATTCTTGCGCATGGAGGTTTAAACAGCCTATGACTATTGCAAGAAATGTAATTTTTAAATACATACCATACAGTATTGGTAAGAGTAAAGATATCATTTAAATTTTTTATTCAGGTTCAGGGGCTTCAAGAGATAATTATTTACCTGAAATTCTTGAATGAACTTGATCCGACAAATATTTTTCTTTTTTTTTATGCCTTTCCAACCTTTTTGACTTAATTTTCATCTATATATATAGAACATTCAAAGTCTATGAGAACGTTGAGCTATATTATTCTTGTATCCGTTAGCATTTCCTTGCTTCTGAGCTGCAAGAAATCGAAGTGGAAGGAACCTACAGATGTTTCCTTCATGGTGGATATTAATAAGTCTACTGCAGTGAACGGCAATCTTTCTTTTACCGGTGGAAATATTATTTTACGTGAGATTGAGTTTGACGGTAAACGAATTCAGGCAGACGATGTCTATTTCGAGTCGGAATATGATAACGGTTTAAATATTCCTTTCTCTTCATCAACGGTTAACGGTGAACTTCAGTTCGATATACCACAGGGTACCTATACGACGATCAGAATAGATTTCAGGGCTGAGAACTCTGGCACTGAATCAATGAAAGTTGTTGGGATATTTAAAAATAGCGGTGGAATAGATGTTCCTGTGATCGTCGAACCAAAACGGATCGAATTTTACGATCAGGTAAGTAAGAACGGTCAAAATGAAACGGAGATTGATTTGATAGCTACTCAACCAAGTATTGCAGTGATTAAATTAAATCCTGTGTACTGGTTTGCAACCGTTTCTATGACTCAAATGGAAGACGCACAGACAGTAATGGTAAACGGAGTAGAATCGATAGTTATTAGCGAAGTTGTTAATGAGGATATTTATGATATCATTGATGATCGATTCGGTGGGGGCGTGGAAATAATTTTTGATTAATTGAGCGAATTTTCAAACATATCTGACGAGGAACTTGTAAAAGGATGTTTACGGGATGACCGTAAATATCAGGAAGCTTTATACAGGAAGTATGCAGATAAAATGTATGCTGTCGTAATGATGTATTCAAGTGATTCTGATGAAGCAGCAGATATTTTACAGGATAGTTTTATCAATATTTTTAGAAAGCTCGATGAGTTTAGGTTTGAATCGGCATTAGGTGCCTGGATTCGAAGAATAGTGGTAAATAAATCAATTGAATATATCCGGAAAAATAAACGTAAAAAGGAATTCATTGATGAGTTAAGTTACGTCGAAACCGATAAAGCAGAGGGTGTTTTGGAGCGTATTAATTCTGCTGAAATAGTAAGGTTAGTGAATGATTTACCCGCAAAGGCAGCAATGATTTTAAAATTATATGCCATCGAAGGTTATCAACACAATGAAATTGCTCAAATGCTTGAAATTTCTGAAGGAACTTCGAAATCGCAGTTAAACAGGGCGCGAACTCTTTTGAAAGAAAAATTAATTCAAATAAATGGCTGATTCCGGTAACATAGACAAAAAAATCAAGGAAGGCTTCGAGAGTATTAATCTCAAAGCTCCGGATGATCTATGGTCTAATATCAGTGCAGGCCTGTCTGAGGATGTTAAATTAGATCAGCAGATAAAGTTGAGTTTCGAGAAGAAGAAAGGACATCATGCTCCGCAGGGTATTTGGGAAAGAATTGACAAGCAATTAACAATTGATAAAGGATGGACCGGGATTCACAGGATTCTGCGCAGAAGAACATTCTATCGATTATCAAAAAGGATTGTTGCTTTTGGAATATTCCTTTTCCTAGTCTTTCCTGAAAATATGCGGCTATCTGCAGATTTCGGAATCAATGTTATAAGCAGTTCAGGTCAATCAAATGAAGAAAGGAGTTTCACGGAAAATTTATTCGTTGACACAAATGGAGAAAAGGATTTTACTGAATTACAGGTGTCTGATTCTAAAAAATTTACTTCTAAATCAGACCAAGGTGCAGGTTTCGATGTATCCAAATCCAAATCCAAATCCGAATCATACGTTCTTAATGATAAGTTTGCTCCCAATGATTTAAACACCGAAGGGAAGAAGGACGATCAATTTATTGATGAGGACTCCAACACCCTTTCGAAAGAGAAGTTTGTAGCTGTGAAAGTGTCGGATAAGTTGCGAGATAATGAAGATGACCTTCAGTTTGAAGATTTATCAGAAACGGCCCTTCCTTTAAATTTACCTTATAGATTCAGTACCACGTTAGTTTCGAATATTGTACCCGGACAACTTATTGAGACCTCTGACCCGACCAGTAAAAAGACGAAATTTGAAGCAGGGATTTATTCGGCCTTAAACACGACTGCAATTCTGAATAATAAAACAAGGAGAGCCCTGGATTCGGAAAGTTTAATTTCTTTCGAACCTAGTTTAGGGACAAACATCGGGATCCAATTCGTCAAGCCCCTTACGAAGAATCATGCTTTGACAGGCAATTTTACGTATGCCACGGTGAAACAGAAATATGGTGAATTTGACAAAGGAAAGTATTTGAACGAAAAGTTAACGGTCAACTACTTCAGGTTTCAGGCGATGTACGAATTCCGTTACAAACGTTTTGATATTAATAAAGCAGGCCTAAGTGTTAAATGTGGACCCTATGCAGGCATATTAAGCGGAGGAAGTTATGAAATAGATGATTCGGTGAATAAAAAGTTTGTCGATAATTTCAAGGATACCGATTTCGGGATCACTCTCCAAGTCGGACAAACCTACGAATACAATAAGTTCATAATTGATTACGGGCTCAATGTAGATAAAGGATTATCTAACCTTAACAGTAATGAATCAAGTACTGTTGCATCATATAATCGGACCACGCTATTAGGCCTGGGTACTTATTTCTCTTTCCGATATAAATTTTAATTTTTTTTCCAACCTTTTTGGATGTTCAATCATCATTGAATTGAACTCAAATTTAAAATAATGAAAAAAATGAAAAATTATTCGTTATTATTTTTGGCCGGTTTGTTTTTATTAGGCCTTAACGCGTGTAAAAAATACGAAGACGGCGGTCTGAAAAGAAAAGCTGAACAACGTTTGACAGCACACACCTGGAAACTGGACAAATACATGAGAAACGGGAATGATGAAACTTCTCAACTACTAATTAGCAATTTTCAGGAGACTTTTAATGAAGATAAAAGTTATACCAGAAGTTACACGGATAAAAACGGAGATTACTTCACTGAAACTGGTTCCTGGTCATTTGACAGTGATAAGAATCAAATAAAATTGACAGGTGTTAGTAGTATAGAACTGACCAATGAAACGAGCACTGTTTCCACCGCCGATTATAATATACTGCGATTAAAGAAAGAAGAGTTGTGGTATTATTATGACAATGGAGGAGACCGTCATGAGTTTCGTATGAAAAAATAAGGTTGTAAAGAATATTTTTCCTCCGGCTAGAATTTATAATAGCTAATTAGGGCATTCGGAGGAAGCCGGTAAGAAAAATATTTGATCGCTTTCCAACCTTTTTAATATCACGATCATCATAAGGGTAGAATTAATAATTAAAAACATGAAAAACATGAAAAAAATGAAAACAGTTTTTGCAGTATTATGCGGTGCAGCAATTCTTTTCGGAGGAGTGGCATGTAAGAAGTACCGAAAGTATGATAACATGGAAGTTGTAGAAAACACCTATACCGGTAATGTAGCTATCACTTCTGTAGGAGCAGATCCTGCCGGTGATTTTACTGGTGATGGAGATTCAGGTGAATATTCTTTTGTATGGGAAAACCCGAAATCAACTGCACAGGTGAACTTTGATGTTACAACTTCCGGGGGTGGTAGCGTAACAATGGTTATCAACGACGCAAAAGGAAATGAGGTACTGAATAAGACTCGTCCTGGAGATGGAGATGATACTTTTTCCGGTGTAACTCAGGAAGGAAAATCCGGAAACTGGCTGGTGACGCTAAAACTGAATCAGTTTAACGGTGACGGGAGCTTTTCTATCAATCCCGGAAATTAATTCATAGATCTTAAACAGAAAAGGCGGAGTTCTCCGCCTTTTTTTATTCAAAGAATTTTATCGGAAGGAATATCCAACACCAAAATTCAGACCTATACCTTGATATTTCCGCTCAAAGATTACGGCATCAATCGTTGGAGTTAGGTTGCGCTGGTAGTCAAACCTGCCGAAGGCATGCCAACTTCCAAATGAACGCCTTATTTCCAGACTGGTATGTAGGTTTAAATTCCAGCGGAGAGGAACGACTTCCTGCAAGACATCATAATTCTCATCCGGGTAAAAACCGGTGTTTTTTGAAATTCCTAACCCAATGTTCAGTCCTACCCGCGGAATAATCGCCCATTTATTAAGATTAAAACGATAACCGAAATTCAAAGGGATCTGTATCCAGTGGTACTGATTTGTAACAGGGTTTGTTGTTTGAATGGTATCAGTAACGGTTGTAGAGTCATAATTATTCGTAACGATCGTATCCCACTGATTGTTTATGGAATCATAAGTAACGGTTGTGTCGGTACTGATTATATAGGTAGAATCATAACTGTTTACTTCCGTGAATTCAAAGAAATTTTCTTCGCGGTAACTCGTATAACTAATACCTGTTCCGTAACTGTATTTTCCAAGGTTCATGTTTAGTGCGATGCCCAAATTCGGAGACCATTTCGCTGAACTTTCTTCTGATAATTTAGCGATATAACTGTCATTCGTTCCTAGGGTATTGTAGTTCCATTTAACAGGCCCGCCATATAGCTGGAGTTCGATGGATTTATTTTTCTTCAGAGGTTCAGAGACAATTTCTTTTGTTTTCTCGGGAAAAGAAGTCAGTGATACAGGCATTTTCGGAAAGTCTCCGGTTTGGATTTTTCTCCGAATCAAATCAAATTCATTCGGGAAAATCGCCAGATAGAGCATTGGCTGAAGTTTCTCAGGCTCCTGAAGACTGTTCGAATTTTTCGCTTTTTCAACGTTGTTTTTAGCCTGAACCCTGGATGTTTTTCCCTCCGGTTTGTTCTTAACTCCTGAGTGATCTGTTCTGTTCTCTTCTCCCGCAGATCTTATTGTAGTCTTAATTCCGGGATTGCTTTTTGTACGAGCATCCGGGGATTCTTTTTTGGCCCTATCGGATGCCGATACAGAGGGTTTATTTTCAGACGGCATTTGAGTTAAACGATCCGTTTGATTTCTAACGCTAAGCGTATCTGGATGCTCATCGGCAGAATGCTCGTTTACTTTTTCGTTTTCTTTGGAATAGGTTTTTATCTCAGCATGCTGAACAGTCTTTCCAAGTGGATTATTTTCGAGATAGAACAGGCTCAGCAGGATTGTTAAAAGCAGGGCAAGATCAAAAAAGAACCTGAAATACCAAAGAAAACCTCGTCCCGCTGCACGTTCATCAAGCCGACTATTAAGATCTGCCAAAAAATCAGCCGGAGGACCATCAAATTTCCGGTCCGACAATTTGTTTTTAAACAGTTGGTCAATATGTTCCTGCTCTTTACTCACTTTTGCAATAACTCTTTGTTTTCTTCAAGTAAGGATTTTAATTTCTTTCTGGCTTCCTTAACGTGCCATTTTACTGTCTCATAACCTATGTTCAGTTCTTCTGCAATTTCTTTGTAAGAATATCCGTCAATCGCGAAAAGGTTGAACGTTAACTTCGTAGCCGGCGGCAACTGATTGAGTATCCATTCTACTTGTTCTGTTTCTGTATCTGAATAGTCTTCCTCATATTCCGGTTGTATATTATCTTCAGTTTCATCGGTATCCATGGCGAAAAGGTCCTTGTAACGTTTATTCTTTCGGAAGTCATCGATTACAACGTTCTGAACGATCCGCTTGGCCCAGGAATAATACGCCGTGTCGGGCTTGTACTGATCAATGGAACTCACAATCTTCATAAAAGCTGTATTTACTATTGACATTTGTTCCTCCCTGTTTGTTTTATACCGAACCGCCGTTCCCATTAAGACTTCGAATGTATTCTCATACAACCGAAGAATGACCTTACGATCATTCTTCTTTATTTGTTGTATGATTTCATTATCCAGTTTCAAAACGCACCTTTTCGTAAAGTGTGCTGAATTTAAGGAAATTACCCTATAAACCTCCTTATTTTTTGATAAACTTTAATGTTTGTAATCCATCTCCGGAACTTTCATTTACAAGCTTTACAAAGTAAACTCCCGTTCTAAGTGACGCTATATTCAGGGGAACCTGAACATTTTCATTGTCAGCAGTAAATGCTCCCTGAGAAACCATCTTTCCGGTAACATCGATCACAGCATAAGTATAAGATGCGTAGCCACTGTTGTTGATTAACACCTGTATCTTATCGGAAGCAGGATTCGGAAACAGTTTTACTTCAGTCTTTGAAATATCATTCTCCGTTATAGATGCTGTTTGACCATAACTTCCAAAAGGAAGTACATTGATTGTTGTTCCGGTTGCTTTATTCAGTACTTCAATGCTGTCACAGAATATATCACTGCAGTTGCCATTTGGGTCGTTGATTGACAGACAGATCTGGTAAAGTCCGGGTGTGGTGTAAGTATGCACAGGGAATTGCGCGTTACTGGTTGTGCCATCACCAAAATCCCAGAGATAATCGAGGTTGTTTCCTACGGATAAATTCCATGCATAATACTGACTGATATTCACGCTATCCTGAAATAGGTAGAAAAGCGCATCACACTGGGTGTTGTTTGATGTGATCGTGATGTTTTGACACACGGTATCTGAACAGCCAGTTGCATTGTCCCATATAGTCAGACAAGCGGTGTAAGTACCCGGACTTGCATAGGAATGCTGACCGTAAATATCGTAGGAATAACTTCCGTCTCCGAACTCCCAGTAATAACTTAAATTCTGATCATATGTGTTGGGTATGAAAAAGTTTTGATTCAGCGTATCATAATGAATAAAGCTGGCATCACACGGTGAATTTGTGATTGTAATATTCTGACACAGTGTATCACCACAATTGTTGATGTTATCGATGACAGTCAAACATACCGTATAAATTCCCGGGGAAGCATAAGTGTGATAGGGAAAAGGATCTGTTGAACTGTTCCCGTCACCGAAGGACCAATAATAATCATAGTTAGAATTATAATTATCCGGTACAAAATACTCCTGGCCATTGATTGTATCGTAGCTTGTGAAACCGGCATAACAGGGCAGGGAAGTGCTGTTAACCACGATCGTCTGACAAACGGTGTCAGAACAGGTTTGGCCGTTCGTAGCTATATCCAGGATCGTTAAACATACAGTATAAGTTCCGGCAGAAGCATACGTGTGGTAAGGATATGGATCGTTTGAAGAAGTTCCGTCACCGAAGGTCCAGTGGTATTCCAAATTCGAATCATAGTTATCCGGCACGAAATATTGTTGACCGTTCACAGTATCGTAATAGGCATAAGTCGCACTGCAGTTGTAGGGAAGATTATTAATACTCAGTGTTTGAGCAATGGAATCGTAACAATTGGCGAGACTATCATAAACTTCAAAAACCATATAATAGTCCCCATTATCGCTGAACTGATAAGTTGCAGTCAGGGAATTGGGCTGAAGATTCACATAGTCGTAATAATCGTAGGAGGGAAGAGACAGGATATAAACACCGGAGTATACATCGGGACCTGTATTGGCTGTGATTGACAAATCCTCTATGAATACTTCTCCGGGATTTCCGGTCGGAGTGATGTTTACGTCGGCTACGCAGTTTTGAGCTAAAGCCAACGGTCCTCCTGTTAAAAAGATTACTGAGAAAAGCAGGGTAGTAATTATCGTTTTCATTTTTATTGTTTTTGTGTTCTGTTAGTAGAAACGTAACACGGTTTCAAAAATGGGGGGGCGACGTCGAAAAAAAAATTAAAATAAAAAAGGCGATAAAGTAAAAACTCTATCGCCCCACTATATATTCTTAGAAAATTAAACGTTTTCGATCACCATCGCAGAGGCGCCACCACCCCCGTTACAGATTCCGGCAGCACCTATTTTTCCGCCATTCTGTTTAAGAACGTGAATGAGTGTCACAATAATTCTTGAACCGGAACTTCCCAGAGGGTGTCCAAGCGAAACGCCACCGCCGTGAACATCCACCTTTGAACCATCAATTCCAAGAAGTTTGATGTTTGCCAGTCCAACCACTGAAAAAGCTTCATTCAGTTCCCAGAAATCAACCTGGTCTTTTTTGATTCCTGCTTTATCAAGAGCGATAGGCAAAGCTTTTGAAGGAGCCGTTGTAAACCACTCAGAAGCTTGCGCAGCATCGGCGTAGGAGATAATTTTTGCCAAGGGTTTTAATCCGTATTTCTCTACGGCTTCTTTAGACGCAAGAATTACTGCTGAAGCACCGTCGTTCAATGTAGAGGCATTCGCGGCAGTTACCGTTCCGTCTTTGCTGAACGCAGGACGTAATGAAGATATCTTGTCCATTATAACATTCTTGTATTCCTCATCTTCGGCAAAAACAACCGGATCACCTTTGCGTTGTGGAACGGTCACAGGAACTACTTCATCCTTGAACTTACCTTCTTTCCATGCCTTTGCCGATTTTTCGTAAGATTGTTTAGCAAATTCATCCTGATCTTCGCGAGAAAAACCATATTCCTGTGCGCATTTATCGGCACAATTCCCCATGTGAACCTGGTTATAAACATCGGTTAATCCGTCCTTGATCATTCCGTCAACTAGCTTGATATCTCCCAGTTTAACTCCTTGTCGGCCATTTACGTAGTGAGGAACCATACTCATATTCTCCATTCCTCCTGCAACAACAATGTGGTTGTCACCGGCTAATATGGTCTGAGCACCAAGCGCAATCGATTTCATCCCGGATGCACATACTTTGTTCACAGTTGTACACGGTGTGTTTTCGGATAATCCGGCCTTCAATGCGGCCTGACGTGCAGGTGCTTGTCCAAGATTGGCCTGAAGCACATTCCCCATGAATACTTCATCAATTTTATCGGGAGTAAGATTTGCTTTTTCAAGCGCACCTTTAATAACTGTAGCACCTAAATCCGTTGCCGGAACACTGGCTAAACTTCCTAAAAAACTTCCTATTGGTGTTCTGACAGCAGATACAATATATACTTCTTTCATTTTTCTGATTTTTCTGAATTTCGTTGAGCCACGAAAATACAAAAAACTTGCTTTTTAGAATTCGCTTCCTTCGATTTTTCGATAGTTTTGTGAATTTCGGAACATTAAAGGCTTGAGCGGTCGGTTTTTCGTTTTTATTGAACTTTCATCCGTTCATCCTGTTATGTTCTATGAAAATAAATTTTAAAACTTACATATGTTGCGAACTTCAATTCTAACTGTTTTCATAGCATTAACATTGCCTGTATTTGGGCAGGAAGACACCACGGGTGTTAAAAAAGACACTGTGCCTAATTGGAAATTAAAGAGTGTCTATTCGTTGAATCTTACTCAGTCTACCTTCACCAACTGGGCTGCCGGTGGGCGAAATAACATCTCCGGGCTCGGTTTCATTAACGGACAGGCCAATTACCGCAACGGTAAAATTAAATGGAATAATTTACTCTCACTGAATCTCGGTGGTGTTCAGTATTTTGATGAACCATTACAGAAAACGGACGATGTCATCGATTTTCAGTCTACCTTGTCCTATCAGGTGGCTAAATCCTGGTTTATTTCTTTTTTGAGCGGTTTTAGAACACAGTTTCTTGAGGGTTTTGCAAATCCGGAAGACACGGTTAGATCCTCTGCATTTATGGCGCCGGGTTACCTAAATTTGTCACTGGGGATCGAATATATGCCGAGTGATTATTTTGAGTTCATGCTTTCCCCGTTTTCAGGGAAATTCACCTTTGTGCAGGACCAGTTGCTGGCCAATCAGGGTAGGTTTGGTGTGGAACCGGCTGAATTCGATAGTGCCGGAAACCTTGTTACTCCCGGGGAGAATTTTCGTGCTGAAATAGGATCCTATATTCGGGTCAAATATCAGCAGGAGATTATGGAGAATATCGGTATTCGTTCTCGGCTTGAACTGTTTTCGAATTACCTCGATCAGCCTCAGAATATTGACGTGAACGGTGAACTGGCCATGGATTTCAAAGTGAATAAATGGTTCTCAGCGAGTCTGCAACTGAACGTGATTTACGACGACGATATCATCATTGAGGATCGCTTTGGAAACGAAGGACCACGTACCCAATTTAAGCAGGTTATCGGTGTAGGGATTTCCTATCGTCTTGCGAATTACAAGGAGGAGAAAAAGAAAAAATAAGAAAGTAACCGCTGGTTGTTTCTATTCACTTTTACTGTAATAATCCCGGAACAATACTTTTCTGTAGATAGCGGTTATTAAAATTGAATAAGTAAATCCGAGAATAAGCAAACCCAATAAGGAGAAGGTGAGCAGACTTTTGGGAGAAAAAGCGCTTTCCGTTTCCTGATAAATTTGCTTGTAGATTTCTTCGTCAGTCATCACCTTGAAATCCTTGTTCTGCATTTTCAGGGAATCAACGTACGTATCACGTTGCATACTGTTGTATACCAAATCCATTCTTTCGGTAACCCTGTTTTCAACAAAATCGGGATTTATATCCTGATAATAGAAATACATGAACACGGAAACGATCAGTGCATAAGGGGCACCGGCGATCATGGCGTTCTTAATATCTGAAAGTGCTGTTCCTTCTCCGAATCCTTCCTTCTTCTTTTCAAGATATAATCCAAGAGCAATCGCCGCAAGCAGGAAAAAATTATTGAGGAGACCGGAATAGAAAATTTCATTCTGAAAGATTCCTAAATACAGAAAAAGAAATTTCAGCAATATCCACGATACTGAAAAAATAAGTGCTGCTTTGAGTGCCGGACGCATACGTTTAACCGTTCATAGACACCAAAAACTCCTCGTTGGATAAGGTGTTCTGCATGTGTGATTTCAAGAATTCCATCGCTTCAATCGGATTCATGTCGGCCAGGTGCTTACGAAGTATCCAGATTCGCTGTAAACTGTCTTTATCCATTAACAGATCTTCACGACGCGTACCTGAAGCGAGAATATCGATCGCCGGATAAATTCTTCGGTTGGCAATTTTTCGATCCAGTTGAAGTTCCATGTTACCGGTTCCTTTGAATTCTTCAAAGATTACCTCATCCATTTTCGAACCTGTATCTGTAAGCGCAGTGGCTATGATAGACAAAGACCCGCCGTTTTCGATCTTACGCGCAGCTCCGAAGAATCGCTTGGGCTTTTGTAACGCATTCGCATCCACACCTCCGGAAAGTACCTTGCCCGAAGCGGGTGAAACGGTATTGTATGCACGTGCCAGTCGCGTAATCGAGTCGAGCAGAATACAAACGTCATGTCCACATTCCACCATTCTTTTTGCCTTATCAAGCACCATGTTGGCTACTTTAACATGACGGTCGGCAGGCTCATCGAAGGTAGAAGCAATTACTTCTGCGTTCACGCTTCTGGCCATATCGGTTACCTCCTCAGGACGTTCATCGATCAGCAATATGATCAGATAGGTCTCAGGATGATTCGCTGCAATAGCGTTTGCAACGTCTTTGAGTAAAACTGTTTTTCCCGTTTTCGGTTGTGCTACGATCATACCACGCTGACCTTTTCCTATTGGTGAGAAAAGATCCATGACCCTTGTCGACATTGTCTCTTGGCTATGCCCAGTCAGTTTGAATTTCTCATCCGGAAACAGGGGAGTTAGGTATTGAAAAGGAACACGGTCACGAATGAATGAAGGATCACGTCCGTTGATGGAATCCACCTTTACAAGCGGGAAGTATTTTTCGCCCTCACGTGGTGGTCTGATCGTACCGTAAACAGTGTCACCGGTTTTTAAACCGAAAAGTTTGATCTGGCTGTGACTCACATACACATCATCGGGTGAAGGAAGATAGTTATAATCAGAAGAACGAAGGAATCCGTATCCATCCTGTATAACTTCCAAAACACCTTCAGCTGCAACTATTCCTGATAAGTCGTATTTCTTTTCCTGATCCTCTTTGGATTTCCGATGATCACCGGATCGCTGAGGACGTTGTTCGTGACTTTTATGATTTGAGTTAGATTGTGGTGACTGGTTGTCTTTTTCTCCCTTATTCTGATTGTTATTCTGATTGTTGCGGTTGTCAGATCGGTCATCGGAATGCTCCTTTCCAGAATTTCGCTTGTCGTATTTATCGGTACGACCTTTATGTTCTGTACTTTTTTCCGATTGATGATGACCGGATTTAACGAATCCTTTTTTATCTGAACTTTGATTGTCCGGTTTGCCGGAATTTTTGTCCGATCCCGAATCCTGTTCTGAAAAAAGATCGGTGCTTTCTCCGCCGGACTTTCGTTGCCGCGGTCTTTTCGACTGTGACTTATCCTGATCTGACGGTGGAGTAGTTTCCGCTACTTCTTCAGCCACAGGTTTATCGCCGGCGATGAGATCTATAAGTTCTGACTTTCGTAGAGATTCTACTTTTTTAACACCTATGGTTTTTGCAATAGTACGTAATTCGGGAAGTTTTTTCCCTGCTAATTCTGATTTATTCATTTATATGAAATAATAAAAATAAGAGATATCTATAAGACGATTAATTTTTCTGAAAGATATGTCACGAGATCTGCGACGTTGCAATAATACAAATATTCTTTAACAATAAGCAAATATCCCTAAAAAAGATTTTTAACCGCACTTGTGCTAGCCAATAGGTCAGTTTAGCGCTAAGATTAGTCTTAAAGTTTCACTGAACTATGGATTGACCTGATAGTCCTGAGTGTCGCAACCCTCCCTAATCCCTAACCAAATGAAAAAATCCTTGATAAACATAAACTTCACCTTTCACATCCGTAATATCAAACTTATAAAAATAAGTACCTTCAGTTGCGGGATTGCTTTGTGAGTTTCCATCCCAAATAGTTATGGTTTGGTTTGTGCCATTGCTTTGCTCCGTGGTTTCGTGCATTACATTTCCCCAACGGTTGAGGATGATCGCGTGGATTTCATTTGCTCTGCGTACATCGATTGTAAACTCATCATTTGAAAAATCTCCATTAGGTGTAAATACATTTGGAATACGCACGGTCATGGTGTCTTCTACGATGATATTTAGGGCAAAACTATCAAGGCATTCTGGGTTGTTATTATAGGTATATAGCATGACATTATAAATACCAGCGGTATCAAAGTAAGTGGAAGTATGAGTAGTATTATCCCAGAAGGCACCGTCTATGTACCATTCATAATCCGTTGCGTTTTGGGTAGTATTTGTGAATTGAACATTTAACGGCTCGAAACCGCTTTCTGGGTTGGCTATGAATTGTGCATTAACGCTAATTTCCTGTGGCAAAAGAAACGAGGAATCTGTTGTGCAGCCGTTTTTATCGGTGACTGTTACCGTATAATTATCACTTAAT
>JAWVYS010000005.1:0-95571 GCA_033722555.1 Brumimicrobium sp. | reverse complement strand
CTATCCTTCATCTCCATCAAGTAACTGATGTTCGTTTTCTTCTTTTCCCAGCGAATGAATTCCTTTTCTACAAGGGCTTTGAGCAGCATGGTGTAATATATGCGCACAGCCAGTCGATAATCCTCCGCCGCAAGTGCTTTGTCGAGGTCTATTTCAAGCTGACTGCGCTTCACTTTCCTCGGATCGAGATCTTCCAGTGAATAATCTACAGGAGCAACGCTTGTGTCCTTGGCTGATTTCGTCTTTATAAAGAGTTGATAAACAATATAAGCCAGAAGTAAAATGGCTATTATTATGACCAGAATTTTCCAGAACTGCGCGTCACCTGCCGAAAAATCAGGTGCATCCCAGTCGGGAGAACCCAGAGTCGGCGCCTCAGATTCAGGAGTATCCATGTCCTCAAGACCCTCCTGTTCGCTTTTCTTTATTTTCTTTTCGAATCCCTTTCCCGTGGAATTATCGTATAACTTTTCCCGGGAATATAAGATCTGATCGTCAGAGGGCTGCCCGGTGGTTGATTTTTTGCCAACCCCTGAAGGTTGACTTTGCAGTTCCGGAGGAGAGATATAATTATTCGAAGGTCCTTTTTTACTGCCGGGAGGTCCGTAATCAATTCTTTCCTCCATCTGTTTCCATCGCTCGTCCACTTGATCATCAGCCTGCTGAGCAAAGACCGGCGATGAACAGAAGGCCACCAGTAAAAAACCTATTATTCTCCAGGCGAATCTATTCATAGTCGTAATAGGTTTCCTGAGTTTTGCTGCGTTTACCGAAAAGCATGAATTCCTTTTTCAGTCCTTTTGCTTCGATGAGTTCGCGGGCAGTAAAATAGACGAATCCTGAGGCGATAAAAAACAAAGGCAGTACGAGCAGAAAAAACAGCACATACACCAGTTGCCTAATTAAATTAATGATCTCCATGGAGTAGGAGGTGTGGTCTACGAGAACTCCCTGCACGAAATCGGTAAACCAATCGAGAATATCCGGTATCTCCGGATTTCCGCGATAATCAAGGTAGGAGATGACAAACCCAAAGGGCTGGGCAAAGAAAAATACCGTAAGGCTTAAAATCATTAAAACGATTAAGCCTGCAGACCAGTGTTTCGCACCGTATCTGAAAGCCTGTGAAAATCTCTTATGACCTTCACTGATGCCCATCGTTGCCGGATGAAGGAACAAGAAGGGAAGAATAAATATAAATGGAATCTGAAAGTAAAAAGGCAGAAAAATGAAGATCAGGTAAATCGGCAAAAGTCCGAGCATGGTTGGAAAAAAACGCTTTTTGAAATAACTGTAGTAGGATATTTTTTCTGTTGTATTCTCTTCAGGGTTGGAAAAAACAAAATAAACCGCCAGAGCGATCATCGTGATGGGTGCGATCCACAAGAGACTTACCATAATATCAGACCAGCCGTTAAAAACCTGGGAATACGGGTTCCCGAACAAAATCGAAAGCTGCGTTGCCCAATCTATATAATAAATAGAATCGAGGTCGGAGAAATGAACATAATTCTGATAAAGGGCAATTAAAAGTATTACCGGAACGGCTGTTCTGAAAATTATTTTACGGATTTTACCAAAATTCATTCGATAAAATTGAAAGGTGTCCTTAATGATTTCGGCATTGCTTCTTATCTTATTCGTATCGAAGATTTGCCTTTCTCCGCTCGAAACCTTGGGGGGGGAATAAACGAGTTCAGGATATTTTCGCGCAACCCATATAGGATAGAGGACATAATAAAAAATCACTGCTCCGAAAGAAAAGAGAATTAGAAACCATTTTGACCACTCCGACATCGTTTGGTAGTGACGCGTTACATAGCTCTCCAGAAATCCTGCAATAATAAAAACAGGGATCAAAGAAAGCATGATTCTTACCCCGCGCATTCCGCTCATCTGAAGGGCCTGAAAACGTGTATATGTCCCGGGAAATAAAAGACCGTGCCCCAGCGTGAAACCCGCACCGGATGCGATAACAATGGCGGATATTTCGAAGGCTCCATGTATCCAAATGGTCAGAAAAGAAGTCAACAAAAGTCCTTTGAGTTTAAAGAAATATTGGAACACACCCACCATCAGTGCATTATTGAAAAGTATTACGTGCGTTCCGAGCGAAAAAAGTATCCCGCCGAAAAAACACATCAGTGCAACCTGAATATTATTGATCGTTATCCGAATGAACATAGAACCCTGTGAACCCGAACCATAAATACCCATTGGATTTCCTTCCTGAATATTGGATTCCGTGACATCGATATAACCGCTGCCTAAAATCATTTTAGCAAAATCAGGATCCTGATGGGTTGAAAAAGCACCTATTGTCGCATAGAGCAGAAATAGCACAAAAGCAAAAAGTATGTTCTTTCTCGCCCGATAAATCTCCAGCGGGATGTCAACCGACCAGGCACGAAGGACTTTTGAAAAAGGTTCCTTTTTCTGTTTATAGAGTTTGCGATGAATATCCTGTGCAAGGTAATTTAGGTAGGCCCTGACTGTTCTTTTCTTGTAAAAGGTCTGAGCATAACTCAGATCACTGTTTATTTCAGAATAAAGTCTTCCCAGTTCGTCCGGGTCAGCAGTGGATTTATTTCGGTTTTGTTCAAACCTCGCCCACTTATTCTTATTCTGTTCAATAAAAGAGGTCTCCTTCATAATCGATCCCATAAAAATAACTTTTTTCAGGATAAGAGAACTTCTTCTCTCCTTAATTTGAATAGGGCTTGATTAAGTAATTTGTGGGCTCTTGCACGCTAATATCGTGACCCTATCTTCCTTTCGTCCTATTTGATTATTTTTACAGCTTATAAAGCGTCATGAACACCTTACGATTAACAACAGATCAGAATGTATCCATCGATGTCGAACTGGCTTCAGTTGGTCAGCGAATTGTTGCCGTTCTGTTGGATACACTGATAATCGTTGCGTACCTCATCATTATGACCTTTTTGATTTCTGTTATTGCTATTTCTTCTTTCAGAATGGACGATCTTTCGTCTCTGGAATTCTGGGAAATGCTTTTTGTTTTTATCGTTTACCTTCCTTTTTTATTATATACTCCACTGATGGAGTACTTCACCAAAGGTCAAACCATCGGCAAGAAAGCCATGGGTATCCGGGTTGCCAGAATAAACGGCGAGAATGCAAGTTTTAAGGAATATTTCACCCGCTGGCTTTTCCGTCCTCTGGAATTTTATATCCTGAACATTTTTTCCTTCGGCATTCTTTTAATCGTTGCTTCGGCATTTTTTGATATCCTGATCGCTTCCGTCTCGGGAAAAAATCAGCGCATCGGAGATTTCATGGCAAATACAGTGGTTATTCGAAAGAATCCCCATAAGGCATACTCTATCCGGGATGTTCTGAGTATTAAGACAAATGAAAATTATGAGCCTCAATATCCGAACATCATTCGCTATACCGATGAAGACATGATGCTTGTTAAAAAGACAATCTCACGTGTTGAGAAATATAAAAATACCGAAACGAAAAAACTGGCCATTGATCTGGCGATTAAAATCGCGGAAGACCTTCAGATCCCTGAACCCGAAAAGAAATTACAATTCCTCAAAACAGTACTAAACGATTATATTGTTTTGACCAGATAATCCCTTTTTTATGAGCACTTTGTATGTGGTTCCCACACCTATCGGAAATCTAGAGGATATTACGCTAAGAGCAGTCCGAATTCTCGGCGAGGTGGATTTTATTCTGGCCGAAGACACCAGGACTACGAAAAAATTGCTCGATAAATACGAAATCAGCAAACCGCTAATTGCCCATCATATCCATAACGAACATAAAACGCTTTCTTCCGTAGTCGATAAAATAAAACATGCGCATAGTGCGGCAATTGTTTCTGATGCAGGAACACCGTCTATTTCTGACCCCGGGTTTTTACTCATTCGCGCTTGTCTGGAAAATGATATACCGGTAGTTGCTCTTCCGGGGCCTTCAGCTATCATTCCGGCACTTGTCGGTAGCGGATTTCCTTCCGACAGATTCGTATTTGAGGGATTTCTTCCGCATAAAAAAGGACGTCAGACGAAATGGAAAAATCTTGCCGAAGAAGAACGAACAATTATCCTGTATGAATCTCCTCATCGACTGGTAAAGGCACTTCGTGAAATCGTCGAATTTTTAGGTGATGACAGGGAAGTCTGTGTAGCCCGGGAAATTTCAAAAATACACGAGGAATTCCGTCGCGGTGCGGCAGTAGAAGTACTCAGTCACTTTGAAAAAAATCCGCCAAAGGGAGAAATCGTATTGTTGATCGGTGCAAAAAAATAACTATTGTCCGGTCTTTCCGGATGAAGCAGGAATGAATACATTATGAAAACAACAGCCATAAAACTTGTAAAACACGGTGATCCTAAAGAAGCTTTTTCACACTCTGAAATAGAACTTGAGGATCTGCAACAGGACGAGATTCGGATAGAGGTTGAAAGCTTCGGACTCAATTATGCGGATGTCATGGCACGTAACGGCCTTTACCGCGAGGCTCCCCCATTACCGGCGGTCATCGGTTATGAAGTCGTAGGGAGGGTTTCGGAAATAGGAAAGGAAGTGCCTTTGCAATACCTGAATAAACGTGTAGTTGCATTTACACGATTCGGAGGCTATAGCAAACACGTGAATACCAAATATTACGCGGCTGTTGAAATTGGAGATTATGACGGGGGAAAAGCATTGTGTCTTGCAACACAGTACGTTACTGCTTTTTTCATGAGTCATGTGGCCACCACAGTGCAGCAAGGGGATCATGTGCTTATTCATTCCGCTGCCGGGGGAGTTGGAACGGCTCTCATTCAGTTACTCAGAAAAAAAGGTGCTGTATTATATGCCAAAACAGGGAGTGATAAAAAGACGGATTACCTGAAGGATCAAGGTGTAGATCATATAATTAATTACAATAAACAGGATTATACCGCAGAACTTAAACGGTTACTCGGCAAAGAGCGCCTGGATGTTTCTTTCAATCCGGTAGCTGGTTCCACATTTAAAAAAGACTGGCGCCTTCTCGGAAACGGAGGTACCATTGTTTTATTTGGCGGAAGCGAAAGATCTGACAAAAAATGGGGCATTCTTTCCACCCTTAATTTTGTACGAAAAATGGGGATCATTATTCCAATAACACTCATGATGCGTTCGAAAAGCATCATTGGAATCAATATGCTGAAAATAGCGGATTATAAACCGCGCACCCTGCAATACTGTCTGGAGGAAGTTGTGAAACTCGCGTTGAAAGGAGATCTTAATCCTCAGGTGGGGGCTGAATACCCTGCTGATAAAATCAGCGACGCACACGCTTTCCTTGAATCAGGAAAGTCAACGGGTAAAATTGTCGTACACTGGAAAGATTAAAGCTTTTCGACGAAATCAGCGATCAGGTGAACGATCTCATCATAAGCAGCAAAGCTTAACTCTTCCTGTTTGTCATAAATATCGTGGTAATTTTTATTGGGTCCCATGGTGTAAATGAAGAAACAGGGTACATCTTTTTGATGAAAAGGATAATGATCGCTGTTTGCGGTTTCTCCTCTGGCTTTAATCTGAGGAAGGTAATCGCCTTTTTTATTGATCTTTTTCAACATTTTAAATTTCTTTTTGTGAATCAAGCCATTCACCGCAGTAATTCCTTCTTCCCCGCTTCCCATAATATCCAGATTGATCAGAAATTCTATGTTTCTTGGAGGAAGTGAATTAATTCCGACAAAATGTTTTGATCCCACCAATCCGGCCTCCTCACCGGCAAATGCAACAAAAACGAGGTGATAATCCTCTATGGGGTTTTCACGAAAGTAATCAGCCAGGGAAATAAGCATCGCCGTTCCACTTGCATTATCGTTGGCTCCAGGGAAATAGGTCTCGTTCCCCATACCGCCCAGGTGATCATAATGAGCAGTAAATACAATGGTCTTTGCCTCAGGATTCTTTTTGGAAGGTATATGACCTGCCACGTTCATGCATTCGAAATTCGTTACGTAAAGTGCCTCAATATCGAGCTCCACATTCATTTCCTTCTCATCTTTTATAACCCCTTCCTTGATAAAAACTACCGGATTGTTCAACTGTTTTCTTCCTACTCCCCAGATGAACTTTTGTCCAGTGGTCATAACCACCGGTACCAGTTTGGCCAGTTCTCTGAGATTATATGCCAGTTCTGCTTCCTGAGAAACGGTTGCTCCCCGGGTATCGACGAACACAGCATTTGCAGCCCCTGTACCGATATCTGCCATGACCGTTGTTTTAACAGATGGCTCCTTCAGATAGGTCGTATCAATGTAGGTGAAATTTAACTCTCCCGTAAATCCTCCTGAATTATGATCAACTACGAAATCCTTACCGGGTTCTAATTCCTTCTCGTTGATCATCACCTTCATTTTTCCCGGAAACGTATTGACATTAAAATCAAAGGTCTGAAAATATTCGTCTCCGAAAAAAGGCTTTAATCCCGATTGCTCGAATTCGGATATGAGGTAAGCGGCTGCTTTGTTTACACCGTTGTTTACATAACCTCTCCCGAATAGAGAATCACTGCATAACACAGCTGTAACTTCTTTAGCTTTTTCCGTCTGGGCGTTTAATCCAAGATAAAAAAATCCAATAAATACTACTAATACATATCTACTTAGCATATCTTCTATCAATTAATTTAACAAAGTCCTCTACTATAGAACTATCTGAATCCCAATTTTGTTCAACGGCAATTTTACTTAACTGCCGAATCGCGGCTTCATGACTTTCCTGATTGTCCAGAGAATCAATCGTTTTATTGAATAAATCAGCGTCTTTATTAAACAGTTCAGAAATGAACTGCATCTTATCATTCAAGCCGATTGCACCCTTCAAAGATTCTATTTTTTTAGCTGCCAGTTTATTCATGAGCGAATTATCCTCTGTCCGTTTAAATCTGTCGATAAAAGACTCTCTGTCGGTTGTTTCGGTCTCATTTTTATCCGAACTCACTTCCGTCTTCGAGCTTACCTTCTCCTTTTCTTCGTCGAGCGTGGTGGTTTTTAAAGCATCTACCGGAGCGGCCTTCATAGAACTCATTTCAGTCTGAGGAGTTGAAAAATCAAAAGCAATCTCTCCGGAAAAAGACTCACTTTCACGTGTTTTCTTCAGTGCTTCTTTTTTATCTTCCTTCTCTTCCGGTTTTTTCGCCTCCTGTTCCTTGTGATCAACTTCGCCATTCTTTCGGGTGTAAACCTTACTCTCCTTCGCTTTATAATTAAGAATAACAACGCGTTCATAGAGATCACGAGACAATCCTTCGAACTCAAGAAGCTCTTCTTCAGAAAGGCTACCTCTTGAAAGTTTATCACTCAGTTCACCTATTCTGTGAACGATTTCTCCGTGCGTGCTATATTCAGACATATCTAGTTTTTTAAAATTGCTAATAAAGTTAATACAAATAAAAAAAGGATCAATTCCAGTTAACCATAGAATCGATCCTTCTTTTAAATAATTTTCAATCAGAGAGTACCTCTAGAGGCTTGTTCTCTTTCAATAGACTCAAAAAGAGCTTTGAAATTACCTGCCCCGAATCCGCGAGCACCCATGCGTTGAATAATCTCAAAAAACAGGGTTGGTCTGTCTTCAACAGGTTTGGTGAATATCTGCAGTAAATACCCTTCTTCGTCGGCATCCACCATGATTCCTAATTTTTGCAGTTCAGAAATTTCTTCTTTCATATCTTTCATGTGTTTTCCCAAACGCGCAGGAATCATGTCGTAATATGTTTGCGGGGGCACCGACAAAAATTCAATACCCCGGCTTCTGAGATCGGCTACAGTTTTTATGATGTCATCGGTGGCCACTGCAATATGCTGAACACCCGGTCCTTCATAAAAATCCAAGTATTCTTCAATCTGTGATCTTTTCTTACCCTCTGCAGGCTCGTTAATCGGAAATTTTATCCTTCCGTTACCGTTAGACATCACTTTTGACATCAACGCTGAATATTCAGTATGTATCTGTTTGTCATCGAAGGATAAGAAGTTCACAAATCCCATAACGTCCTCATACCATTTTACCCAGGTATTCATCTCGTTCCAGCCTACATTACCGACCATGTGATCTATGAATTTCAGACCGGTAGGTTTTGGATTGTAATCAGATTTCCACTCTTTGTACCCGGGTAAAAAAGGTCCGTTGTAATTTTTTCTTTCAACGAAAACGTGAACCGTTTCCCCGTAGGTATAAATACCTGATCGAACGACTTCACCGTGTTCGTCCTTCTCTACCGTAGGCTCCATGAAGGACTTCGCACCTCGCTTCGTTGTTTCCTCCCATGCGCTGCGTGCATCTTCAACCCAAAGAGCCACAACCTTAACACCGTCTCCGTGTTTTTTCACATGCTCACCAATCGGAGAATCACTGTTGAGAGCCGTAGTCAGTACAATGCGGATTTTATTCTGCTTAAGTACATAGGAGGCTCGGTCGCGAACCCCTGTTTCAAGCCCGGCATACGCATGCGACTGAAAACCGAAGGCTGTTTTATAAAAATGAGCTGCTTGCTTTGCATTTCCCACATAAAATTCGACGTAGTCGGTTCCCAATAAAGGAAGGAAATCTTGTGCTCCCTCAAATATCTTTTCCAAACCGTATTCTACACTTTTTAAATCTCTACTCATAATAATCTTATTTAATGTAATTAATCTTCCAGCCAACTGTACGCGTAATCAGGATCTGAAATATCCAGCGCTGTCTGAGTGAGGCGGAGAGGTTTAAAAGTATCCACCATTACCGCCAATTCTTCTGTCTCTTTTTTTCCGATGCTGCGCTCCATTGCACCCGGATGAGGCCCATGGGGAATACCGGCAGGATGTAGGGAGATGAAACCTTTGTCTACATGATTTCTGGACATAAAATCACCATCTACATAATATAGTACCTCATCAGAATCTATATTACTGTGATTGTATGGTGCTGGAACCGCCTCTGGATGATAGTCGTATAGCCTTGGAACAAAGGAACAAACAACAAAGTTATGCGCCTCGAAAGTCTGATGTACGGGTGGCGGCTGATGCACTCGACCCGTAATAGGTTCGAAATCCTTTATATTAAACGCATAAGGGAAGTTATATCCGTCCCAGCCCACTACATCAAAAGGATGGGAGGCATAGGTAATTTGATGTAAAGTATTCTCCTTACGGATTTTAATTAAAAATTCTCCTTTCTGATCATGCGTTTCAAGTTCTTCAGGCGCTCTCAGATCTCTTTCACAGAAAGGAGAATGCTCCATCAACTGACCGAATTTATTTCTGTAACGCTTTGGCGTGTACAAAGGAGAAAAAGACTCAACGATAAACAGTCTGTTATCATCTGAATCAAAGGAAATCTGATAAATAATCCCCCGGGGAATCACCAGATAATCACCGGGACCAAATTTAATGTTTCCAAGCATGGTTCTTAAAACTCCGGTACCCCGATGAATGAATATCATTTCATCCGCATCGGCATTTTTGTAAAAATAGTCCTTTAGAGAATTTTGCGGACCGGCAAGAACAATATTGAGATCATTATTGAAAAGAACCGTTTTACGGCTATCCAGGAAATCCTTTTCGGGCTTCACGTTGAACCCGTTCAGCATCTGACTCTTGATGTTCTTGTTTACGGCCGCTTTAGGAGCAAGGTCTTTCGATTCACCTATTTCCTTAACCATTGTAGGTCTGTGTACATGATACATCAGTGAGGCCATTCCGCTAAACCCTTCCGTTCCGAAGAGTTGCTCATAATAATAACCACCGTCCTCCTTTTTAAAGGTTGTGTGTCTCTTATGAGGAATTTTACCAAGTTTATAATAAAATGGCATAATGAATATAATTTAATATTTATGAATGATTTGACTTTAACCGAATATGATACTGACTCATTCCGGATTTCGCTTTAAAAGCCGTTTAGTTCTCTTAGTGAAATGAAAAAAACTACTCATAAAAAGATCTGTTTAGACAAATATAAAAAATTGATAGCGGTTATCATATTATTCAGCAAAGAGATTCGGTCATTTCCTGATTTAAATCAGTTCTTGATGACAAAATATGGACGTATTAAAAAAATTCGAATTCAAGATTAATTCTGACAAGTCCTTATATTCGCATCGAAGAGAAGCTAACTTAAAAAGATGGATAAAATGAAAAAAATTCTGGTAATAGGTGCTGCAGGACAAATAGGAACAGAACTAGTTTTAGGCATGGAGCAGAAATTCGGAAAAGACGCTGTGATAGCCTCAGACGTGAAAGAAGACTGTCCCAAAGCGCTTAAAGAATCCAACTACCGGTCACTAAATGTGTTAGATAAAAAAGGATTAGAGCAATTGGTTCGATCTGAACAAGTAACGGAAATATACTTACTGGCGGCACTATTGTCTGCCACCGCCGAAAAAAATCCCGCTTTTGCCTGGGAACTTAATATGGACGGACTTTTTAACGTGCTCAACCTGGCAAAAGAAGGAATCATCAAAAAAATATTCTGGCCGAGTTCAATTGCAGTATTTGGTCCAACAACCCCCCGCGTAAACACTCCTCAACATACGATCATGGAGCCAACAACCATTTATGGAATATCTAAACAGGCCGGCGAACAGTGGTGTGCTTATTATCATCGAAAATACGGTGTAGATGTACGAAGCATTCGTTATCCGGGTTTGATTTCTTATACTTCACTTCCCGGCGGTGGAACTACCGATTATGCGGTGGATATTTTCTATCATGCTAAAGAATACAACCGTTACACCTGCTTCCTTAAAAAAGATACCGCTTTACCTATGATGTTCATGGAAGATGCAATCCGTGCAACCCTCAATCTGATGGAGGCTCCTGAGGAAGACATAAAAATCCGAACCTCTTATAATTTATCGGGCATAAGCTTCACTCCTGAAGAACTCGCCGAAGAAATTAAAAAAAGACTTCCGGATTTTGGCATAGAATATGCACCTGACTTTCGACAAGCCATAGCTGATAGCTGGCCACAATCCATTGATGATCAGTGCGCAAGAGACGATTGGGAGTGGTCACCGAGTTATGATTTAAACAAAACAGTAGATGTAATGTTAAAAAAAGTTGATCCAAAATTATTATTTTAGGCAACTCAAATAAAAGGCATTCGTCTATAACATTGATAGTTTTGTCTAAAAAATTAGGTCAGGTGATGGCTTTTAACGAAACTTTGCATATATTGTGTTTGCGCTATTGAGAAATTTTAATTTTTTGCATATGAAAAATTTACTTTGGACATTAACAGCAATCTTTGGATTAGCATGTTACAGTTTTGGGGAGACCATCGTTCCTGATGAAAAACAGGACGAGCCGAAACTTAATCAGAAGGACGAAAAAGGTCAAAAGCAGGGAAAGTGGATTTTCTTTGGGAAGGATGAGCCCGAAAAAGGTTACCCAATGGAGGGTAAGATTTCTGAAGGCACCTACAAAGACGATCGTAAGAATGGTCGCTGGATCATGTATTACAAAGACGGTGAAACTCCAAGAACTGAAGGTGAATTCGTTAATAACCGTCCAAACGGCCCTTTTATTAAATACCATCCAAACGGAAAAGTAAAAGAACAGGGAACCTTTAATAAAATGCGCTATGTAGATTCATTGACCAGATTCAATGAAAACGGTATAAAGGTTTACGAAAGTTCTTATAACGACGCCGGTAAGGAAGAAGGAAAAGTCGTGCATTACCATGATAATGGAAAACCTCAATTCGTTTATAACGCTCAAAACGGTGTCCCAACAGGAAAAGCAACCAGATACTGGCCAAACGGTGATATCAAAGAAGAAATCACCTACGGTGCAGACGGAACGGTTGTTTCAACTTCAGGAACCATTGAAAGAAAAAATCCTCCTGTGGACCTTGAAACTCCATCGACAGGAAATACCAAACAAGCTCCGAAGCCCCAAGGAGGAAGCGATTTCAAACCGAATGGTTACAACAAAGTGTATAACGACGACAAAGAACTTTGGATGGAGGGTGAATTCAAAAACGGAAGATTATACGACGGTAGACTTTATGTTTACGATGAGGACGGACTTCTGTTGAAAGTTGAAGTTTACAAAGAAGGAAAATACCATTCCGACGGACAATTATAATTGTACTGATAAAATTTAGAAGGGAGCCCGAAAAGGTTCCCTTTTTTCGTTTAAAAAAATCGTATTTTCGCGAAACAATAGTAAAACCGGTCAGGATATGGAAATTCCCAAAGATGAACTGAAAATCTACAACAGCTTTAGCGGCACGAAAGAAAACTTTCAGCCGATGAACCCCGGATTTGTTGGTCTTTATGTTTGTGGGCCTACCGTATATAATTATGTTCATCTGGGTAACTGTAGAACCTTTATTTCCTTTGATACGGTTTACCGTTATCTCAAACACCTCGGATATAAAGTTCGTTACGTCAGAAACATCACTGATGCAGGACATCTCGAAAACGATGCAGAGGAAGGGGAAGATAAAATATCCAAAAAAGCGCGTTTGGAACAGCTCGAGCCTATGGAAATAGTACAACAGTACACCATATATTTCCACGAAATCCTTCGGAAGTTCAATAACCTTCCTCCGAATATAGAGCCAACAGCCACCGGGCATATTGTGGAGCAGATCGAACTGGTAAAAAAAATACTATCGGCCGGCTTGGCTTATGAGGTAAATGGTTCCGTATATTTCGACGTAGAAAAATATGACACAAAGCATAATTACGGAGAACTTTCTAAACGAAAAATTGAAGACCTGATATCCGGAACACGCTCGTTGGACGGTCAGGACGAAAAAAAATCTCCACTCGATTTTGCTCTTTGGAAAAATGCAAAACCCGAACACATCATGAAATGGCCTTCCCCGTGGGGGATGGGATTTCCGGGCTGGCATCTGGAATGCTCCGCAATGAGTACAAAATATTTAGGTGAACAGTTCGACATACACGGAGGCGGAATGGATCTCAAATTTCCCCATCATGAATGTGAAATTGCTCAAGGAACGGCAGCAACAGGTAAAAAACCGGTGCTATATTGGATGCATGCAAATATGCTAACACTCAATGGTAAAAAAATGAGTAAATCAACGGGGAACATGTTGTTACCCGACCAGCTTTTCAGTGGAGAGAATGACCTGCTGAATAAGCGTTATCACCCCCTCATTGTTCGCTTTTTTATGATGCAGGCACACTACAGAAGCACGCTGGATTTCAGTTCAGAAGCCTTGGGTTCTGCAGAAAAAGGTTTTCATCGTTTGATGGAATCTCTTGATGTGCTTGAAAAACTTCCCGCATCCAAGGAATCCTCAATAAATGTTGAATCGCTGATAGAGAAGTTTTATGAGGCAATGAATGATGACTTCAACACCCCTGTACTCATCGCACATTTATTCGATGCTGTAAAACTGATCCACTCTGTAAATAATGGGGCAGATAAACTCTCTCCAAACGATAAAAAATTGCTCATTCGCAAAATGAATGAATTCATATTTGATGTACTTGGTCTGGCAAAACTGGAAAAGACAGAAAATGAAGGAATAGATACGCTCATGGAATTAATCCTTGACCTGAGAGCTGAAGCAAGAGCAAATAAAGACTGGTCAAAAGCGGATAAGATCAGAGACAAACTAGCAGAGGCAAATATAGAAGTCAAAGACAATAAAGACGGAGCAACCTGGTCTTATCAATAATCAACAAAAAAAAGAACTTATTTTGAACTCGATTGTTTAATCAGCATATCATCAATCTCCCGGTTCAAGATGTCAGATAAACAATTTAAAGTATTGATCGTAGAAGATCATATAGCCCTGGGTCAGGCCTGGCAAAAAATTATTTCAGATGAAGGTTATAAGGTAGTGGGAATTTGCACAAATGAATCTGAAGCCGTTCATACGGCGAAAAATCTGAATCCGGACATCGTACTGATGGATATCAATTTGAAAAAAGGCAACGGACTTCAGGCAACTACACGTATTAAAAAAAATAACTCGGAAATAAGGATTATTGCCCTGTCCATGCACAGCGATCGTTCCCACGTCAATGAAATGCTCAAAAACGGAGTGGATGGTTACGTCACCAAGGTTAGTCCCAGAAAAGAGCTGCTGCACGCGATAACAGAGGTTCTGAATGGTAACAACTATATCTGTGAGGAGGTAAGAAATAAATTGGACCAGAATTAAAGATAACCCGAAAGAGCTAATTTGGTTCCGGCACCCGGAGCACTTACCAGAGAAAATTCCATACCCACTATTCTTGAGCGCTCTGCCATATTTTTCAAGCCATCTCCTTTCGTCGCTAATTCTACTTCAAACCCCTCACCGTTATCACTCAGTTCCATCACCACGTGACTCTGCTCAGCACGGATCTCACATTTAATCTCAGAAGCTCCCGAATATTTCAGTGCATTATTTATGAACTCCTGGGTAATTCGGTATAAATGATAAGACCGGTTTTTACTCAGAAAAGGATCCATTCGATCGATTGCTTCATTTATAAAAGTGAAATTCACTTCACTCGCCTTGTTAAGCCGATTGAATAATTTTTCGAGAGCAGTAGAAAAGCCCTCCTTAAGGTCAGGAGGGTTGAGATTATAGGAGAGTTCTCTTATGCTGCCCACGATCTGCCGATAACTGGTCATAAAACCTTGATACTCTTCTGAATCTTCATTCATTCCCGATTCGACAAATAGTTTCAACAGAGTTAATTCCTGAGCGATGCCATCGTGCAGTTCCATAGAGAGTTTTTTACGCTCATAAGCCTGTACTTCACTTACATAATTAAGTTTAGCCTTTTCAAATTGGAGCAGTTCTGTTTGATCCTCAATCGTGAGCAAATAAGCAGGTAAATCCTTCCATTTCACTTGTTTCAATCGAACAAATGCCTGTCTTAACTCATTGTTACCATTCCGGATGTAATGCAATTTATTCTCTTGTGAAAAAACTTTGTTCAGGGAAAGAAAATTATTAATGTTTTGTGCACGAAAATCCTTGTCAAGATTAAAATATACGGATGCTGCCTCATTCAACTCCGCAATAAAGTGAGTGTCTCTGTCAATAATCAGAATAGGCAAATTATGGCTTTGAAAAAGAAACTGATATTCCTCCAAAAGCTGTTTATTACTTTTGGTTAGAGTATAGAGTCTGTAACCATCTTCGATCGTTTTAACCAATTCGTAAAAATCCCACGGCTTCTGAAGAAAACGAAATACATAACCCCGATTGATGCTGTCATAAGCCGTTTCATAATCTGCATATGCCGTAAGAATAATCCTCACAATATCAGGATAATGTTCTTTGATCTCTTCAAAAAAGGCATTACCGCTTTTTTCGGGCATCCTTTGGTCAGCGATAACCACATGGATATTTTCCCGATTCAATATCTTTAATCCTTCCTCCGCTGACTGAGCCAGAAATATCCTGAAAATTTTTCTGAAGGAAGAAAGGAATACCTCCAGATTTATCTCTTCATCATCAATGTATAAAACGTTTATTTCTTTCATCCTTTCACCGGCAATATAATTCTGAATAAAGTCCCCTTACCTTCTTCACTCTCCAGTATTATTTCTCCTTCGTGGGCTTCTATAATCTGATAAACGATAGACAAACCCAGTCCTGTTCCTTTGCCTACATCCTTCGTAGTGTAGAAAGGGTCGTAAATCTTCTTTCTTATTTCTTCGGGAATGCCTGTACCGTTATCTTCTATTTCAATCTGAACCTCTTTCCTCTCAACATTATAGCTAGTCTCAATGCGAATAGTGCCTTCTTTCCGCTTACCAAATTTGGCCTTTACCGCATCAATCGAATTCGTGATAATGTTCATAATCACCTGGTTTAGTTTACCGGGATAGCACAGTATCTGAGGAATATCATTCAGGTTTAATTCAACATGGATGTCTGACAATTTGCTGTTCAAGAGGGTGAGTGTTGACTCAATACCGGCATTTATGTGGGCAGGAATTTTTGATTTCTGATCGTTTCTTGAAAAGGTTTTCAACCCCTTAACAATTTCACTCGTTCGACGCGCGCCCTCCTCAATATTTCTAAGTATTTCCTTAAGTTCATCTTTCAGATACTTAAGGTCTATCTCTTCCTTAAACTGCTCTATCTCTTCTATTTTTTCTTCGAAATTATCTTTATCCAATTGGGAATAAAGTTCTAACAGTTCTTCCAAATCCTGAAGGTCACGTTTCAGAGGTTCAATATTGGAGGAAACGAAATTGATCGGATTATTTATCTCATGGGCAACTCCTGCGGTAAGCTGACCGAGAGAGGCCATTTTCTCCGATTCGAGCAGCTTGTTTTGCGTTTTTATAACGGATTCAAGCGCTTTTTTAAGTTCAATGTTAAGAGCTTCGAGTTCTTCGGTTCTTTCCTTAACTTTTTGCTCCAAAAGAACGTTTTGTTCGGAAATCAGCCTTTCGTTTTCTCTGAGTGCACGAATTTCATTCATCTTGGACTCTTCCTTTTCCTTACGGTAGCTATTAATCCTGTCTGCCAAACCAATGGAAAGCAAGACCGTCTCCACCCCCGCACCAAGTAGCATCATGTAATTGGTCAGATTGTTATACGGCAGGACACCGGTGTCCTTTAGTACCCAGAAAACAATACCTACAAGAAAAATCGTCCATGCAGCCAGAAAATAGAGCGCGGTTCGATTTCCTCTCCGATAAATGACAGCCGCACCGATTAACATGGTAAGTGCCACTGTCATCGCCGTAAGGTCTATGAGAGAATAGGCAGATTTAAATTCTCCGGTTACGACCAAAACTATGGCAATGGCATAGAGTAAGAATAAAAATCGGAATACCCAGATAAGTCTTGGGAAGTATTTCTTCGTGGCAAGAAAAACGTTGAAAAACAGAATTCCTGATACACCTACGGCGATCGGGAAAATAAACATTGAGTACTGGCTCATCCAGGGAGAATGTGGCCAGAAATACTGAAACGCAAATCCGTGAGGTGTTAATTGAGTAAATGTTAATATACTGATATAAAGAACATAATACAGGTAACTACTATCCCGAACGAAGAAATAAAGCACGGCATTGTAAAAGATCATCGCGAGCATTAATCCGAGAAAGAGCGATAAAAACAAATTAAGGTTTTGGTTCGACTGCTGTATCATGTCATAGCTGCCTAAATGCATAGGTACCTGCACCTGATTCGAACTATTCACCTTTACATAATAGGTTTTTGTTTCCCCTTTAGAAATCTCAAGATCAAAAACAAAGTGGGTGAAATTATGATCCCTTTGATCAAAGGGGTATTTATCTCCCTGAACATCTGTTCTATCTTTTTCCAAGTCATAAAGCACAACCTCATCGAGGGTAGATTGACTTATCTCTAGAAAAAGATCCTCAAACCTACTGTTGTTAGTTAAAGTAAAACATAACCATATATTTCCCCTGGCAATCCCAAAATTGGGAACCTCCATGGTTGAAGTTTTAAAATCTTCGAAAATTATCTCATCAATACTTAGATTTTGGCTCTCATCCACAAAAAAACTTACCTCCCGGCCTATAGACCGCTTTTTCTGAAGAGAATCAATCGCAAGTTTCTGAGCTGTAAGTTCAACAGAGAAAAGTAAAGAAATCGTTAATAACAGTAGCTGGTAAATAATCTTCATTTGATCAAACTTAGACAGGTTCAGGCTTTACATTTAAATCATAATCTACCAGGAATTCTCCTTTTTTCCCGGTCTCAATACGTTCTGCTTCAATATTATCCCTCAAAAATAAAATAATTTCCCGATCAAAAGGATTTGCACTTCTTAAACTCGATGAATGGAGAATTCCAACTACTCTGGTAATATATTCATTCGTAGGATAGGGGAATTCCCCATTATTGCTTAATGAAGTATCTATTTCAAAACCAACATCCTTAAACATTTTAAGACTGTATTCTGCACAAATTCCCATTAGCACGTTGAAATTGAGCTGATTTACGATCGAAACGGCGGCCCTTGTCAAAACATAACTCAGTCCAACTCCCGCTACCGATTTGGCATTCCATAGTCCGCATAATTCACCCACACCTTCGCTCTTGTATTTTTTTACGAGGTCGTAAATGCCTTCATCCAGTTTGGCAATTGCTGTCTCCATCGGGAGCGGAGTTTTCCAGTCAGCTACCTGAATACGAATCCCGCCAACCATAACATTATCCTTGTCATAAGCCACCACACAGTACACGTTCGGATTGGAGGTCCACGTAGGTTTCAACGAAGTGATCATTGTAACTCCATAATCTTTCAGGACATTCGCATGTCCCTCCACATATTGCCTATTCAACGCAGGAGAATCTACTGCACGGTATGTCCTTACCTTATAACTGTTCATGGATGATCTGTTCCATATCGACAAAAAATCGTCCCGAAACCTTACTTTTTCCGAGTAATATTTTTCGCGCCATATGACCGGTTATAGCCCCTCCCAGCATCACATCCGTTCCTAACTGGGGCCAGGTAGTGATTGACTTTCCGATCTCCTTCATGGACTGCCTTAGAACCTCAGACATAGTATCCATGTTAATTATTTTACCAACGATCTCAACCCTTTCCGCAGGATTTATAGTGCCTTTTAATTTTATCAAATCTTCTTCACTTACCAATCCGTGAAACAAGGGCCGGTCAGGATCTAAATCAAAACGTTCAATATCCAGCATTCCACGGTCACTCGTATCCATGAGTACGGGGATTCCGCACTCTTTGGCTTTCTCGCGCGCTAAGATTTTAATATCTACTGAATCACATTCATCAACCAGAATGTCCAGATGTTTTTCACCACTACCAAAAAACGAGTCCATATTTTCCCGGGTCAAACCCGCCGAAAAGCATTTTACACGAATGTATGGATCGATCTCAGCAATTTCACGAGCAACAATCGTCGTTTTCGGCAATCCTAAGTTATGTAAACCCGTTCTTATCCTATTCATATTTCCCAGTTCCAGATGATCAAAATCTGCAATAACAATTTCACCTGCTATCCTCTCCATTGCCAAGGCAAGGGAAACCGATTGTCCTACGGAAAGTCCAACCACCCCGACTTTCTTGGTTCTTAGGATGTTTTGTTCTTGCTCAGTGATTTTATACCTGTTCCGCACTGTTCTAACCTCAATGAATTCAGCTTCCGGCAGTATTCTAACCAGGTTGTTGTTCCAGGGGTAATACACCCAGTTCCCAAACCTATCTACATCTATTTCTGACAAAAAAATTCCTAAAATCTCTTCAAATTCATCGCTCTCTGTCGAAACAGATGGATTTCTTAATTTAACGAGTTCTTTGATTTGTGATTCCAGCTGATCCAATATCCGTATCCCGGAATTTTGCTTAATAAAGTCTTGAAGTTTTGTAAAATCACTACTTTCAGAGGATTTGAAGATTATAGGCTCCCAGTCTATTGATCTCATTTATAATTTTGTAAATTAGTTCGTAATGTAGTAATTTTAGCGCATTAATTTTGATTACTGCGCGAAATTAATGTTAAACTTATTATATCATGCATAAACACATCAATGTCCTCTACATCGACGATGAAAGAAGCAACCTAACCTCGTTTAAAGCTGCTTTCCGACGAAATTTTAATATTTTCCTGGCCGAAAGTGCTCATGACGGCCTTGATATCTTAAAGAATAACCAGATCCACGTGATCCTCACCGATCAAAGAATGCCGGAGAAGACCGGTGTTGAGTTTTTATCCTCCATTCTTGAAGAATATCCCCACGCTATTCGTATTCTCGTAACCGGTTACACCGATATGGATGCACTCGTTGAAGCTGTTAATAAAGGTCACATCTTCAAGTATATTTCAAAGCCTTGGGACAATGAAAAATTGAAGGAGATCATAATTAAGGCTTACGAAGTATATAAATTGCAGGTAGAAACCCACGAGATCAACGAAAAGTTGTCACAGGCAAATGAACAATTGGAATTCATGCTGCGACAAAAGCTGCTTTCATAAGTATATTCCGTACTTATTTCTTACCATTCCGGAGGTTTCAGTCTTACGCAGGTTTGCGGCTATTTGATTACATTTACTGATAAAAAATAATCCGTAATGGCTCAACCGGAAAAAAGGCTGAAAGAACTGGAAAGCATCTCCCGACTGCTCGATCTCGACCAAAAGGATCGCGACGCCCTTTTCAGGGATCTCAATCAGACCGCAGATGATTTTTTACAGAAACTGGATGAAACACCGTCTTATTCATCAAAAAAACCTCCCACGATTTTTTCAGGATTACGGGAGAAAAAAGGCAACTCAAAGAAATTAAAAAGATTCTCACCGATGAACTTATGGCCAAAGGCATCAATGCGGCATCAGGTGGTCATTTGGGTTATATCCCCGGTGGAGGCATCTATACTGCAGCAATTGGAGACTATCTGGCAGCGGTAAGTAATGCATACAGCGGAATGTATTTCGCATCGCCGGGAGCGGTGGAAATGGAGCACGCCTGTCTCAACTGGTTGAAAGAATTATTTGAATTCCCTTCAGATTCTATTGGAAATCTGACCTCGGGAGGTTCAATCGCAAACTTGATCGCTCTGACGGCGGCAAGAGATTTTCATGATGTTCTTAAATCCCCGGTTTCAGACAGCGTGGTTTATCTGAGTAAACAAACTCATCACTGCATACATAAAGCCTTACGGATTATCGGTTTGGCGGATGTAAAAATCAGAGAGGTTGAACTGGATGAAGGAGGAAGGATTCTTGCCGAAAAACTCGAAAATTATATTCTTACGGATATAGATAAAGGTTTGAAACCTTTTCTGGTAATTGCCTCTGCCGGTACAACGGACACCGGGGCAGTAGATCCCCTTAATCAAATTGCCGGGATCGCAGAGAAATACGCACTCTGGTACCATATCGATGCAGCATACGGCGGTTTTTTTAAATTACTGAAAAATAAAAAAAATCTCTTTGAAGGAATAGAAAAAGCAGATTCCCTGGTGATAGACCCCCATAAAGGCCTTTTTCTGCCTTACGGTTTAGGTGCTGTTCTCGTCAAAAACAAACAATCTGTCCTTCAATCACATCATTACCTGGCCAATTACATGCAGGATGCAACGACAGAGGGTTTACCGGTGAATCCGGCAGATGTTTCTCCCGAATTAACCAAGCATTTCCGTGCACTAAGAATGTGGTTACCGATGAAAATTCATGGAATTGAGCCTTTTAAAGCAGCACTCGAAGAAAAGATTCTTCTCACGCATTATTTCCGTCAAAAAATTGAGGAACTCGGTTTCCGAACAGGCCCTGAACCGGACTTATCCGTGAGCTATTTCTGGTATCCGCGGGAAAAAGATCAGAACGTATTCAATCAAAAGCTGATGCAAGAGATTCATAAGGATGGTGATGTGTTCCTAAGCTCAACCATGATTGAATCTAACTTCGTTATCCGGGTGGCAGTATTATCTTTCAGAACACATAAATCAACCATTGATAAGGCCCTGAAAATGATAGAACGTTGCCTGCAAAAAATATCCTGATCAGTGAACTTACTGTTTGTTAATTATAGTACTGCTTGCCTGAGCGGTAGGAAAAACAACGAGATCAGCAATATTGACATGATAGGGTCTCGAAATTACAAAATGAATGATGTCAGCGATATCCTCAGGTTGTAAAGCCTGAAAGCCCTGATAGACCTTTTCTGCACGGTCTTCGTCCCCTTTGAATCGCACCTTGCTGAATTCGGTTTCCACCAATCCGGGGTGAATGCCCCCCACACGAATACCGTATTCATTTAAATCCATACGCATGCCCTTGTTTATGGCATCAACAGCATGCTTACTCGCACAATAAACGTTTCCTTTCGGATATACCTCCTTTCCGGCTGTTGAACCAATATTAATAATGTGGCCCGCCTTTCTTTGCACCATCTGCGGAATAATTGCTTTGGATACATACAACAATCCTTTCACATTGATATCCATCATGGCATCCCAGTCCTCGGAGTTTCCTTCATGAATCGGATCCAGGCCATGTGCATTGCCCGCATTATTTATAAGAATATCAATTCGGGAAAAATCCTCCGGTAAACCACTGATTGCCTCATCAACTGCCTTCTTATTTCTCACGTCAAATGAAAGTCTGTAAACATCTGTATATTCAACAAGCTCTTCCTGAAGTTCAACCAGGCGCTCTTCCCTCCTTCCGCAAATGATCAGTCGGCAACCCTCTTTCCCGAGACGCATGGCTGTTGCTCTACCTATACCACTAGTGGCTCCTGTGATAAATACTGTTTTTTTCATAAATCATTGATTTGAACGCGATGCGTTACTTTAATTTCGGGATCCAAAGAAGATCGTACCGAACAATATTTTTCCGTTGAAATAGTAACAGCACGTTCGGCTTTATTAAGTGCAACATCGCCTTTAATCTTAAAAAGAATATCAATCGATGAATAAGGACTGGAAGTTCCTTTGGGTGTGCGAATTCCGTTCACTTCGATTTTGAAATCTTCAATATTCTGTTTCTGCTTTTTGAGTATGCGCACCACTTCAAACGCACTGCACGTGGCCAAAGCACCCAATAACATTTCCATTGGCCGCAATCCGCCCTGAACACCTCCAAACTCTTCGGATCCATCTATAAATGCGGTTTCACCGGTAGGATTTTCAATTTTAAACAGTACGTTTTCGTTTGTTCTGGTGATATCTACTTTCATTAATTCAATTTTTATTCTCCCAACCAGCTAAAATAAGTACGAAACAAATAATAACCGTCTTCGTTCTCCTTTAAATCATAATTTTCCAAATACAAACCATGCCCCCGACCGTTTTCGACATCGAATTTATATTTATGCAGTGGACAAACCACTTTACTTCCTTCCAGAAAACATCCGTTCACTTTCGCTCCCTTATGCGGACATTTGTTTTTGAAGGCATAAATTTCATACCCTCTTCCGACCAAAAATGCGTACCCTCATAAACTCAGTATTTCACGCTCTCCAATTCATACCTTCATTAGTCACTAAACCGAGTCTTGCGAGGTGACGTCACTAAAAACAATCGTCACTATTACAAAATCAATACCCCAAATTAGGCCCTAACCATTTTTCCATTTCCTCAAAGGAGAACCCTTTTCGTTCAGCAAGACTTTCTACCTGATCCTTGGCAATCTTCCCAACCCCAAAGTATTTCGACGCAGGATGAGCAAAGTACCAGCCGCTCACGCTTGCCGCAGGTGTCATCGCCATGCTCTCTGTCAATTGTACACCTGTTATCTCAGAAGCATTCAAAATCTTGAACAAATCAGGTTTTTCCGTATGGTCAGGACAAGCAGGATAGCCCGGTGCGGGACGAATTCCCTGGTATTTTTCTTTGATAAGTGAATCGTTATCAAACTTCTCATCCGAAGCATATCCCCAGAATTCTTTTCTTACACGCTCGTGCATGCGTTCGGCAAATGCCTCGGCAAGCCTGTCTGCCAGTGCTTTTAACATGATCGAATTGTAATCATCATGGTCTGCCTCGAAACGTGCAATGTGTTTTTCTATACCCAGACCGGTTGTTACAACAAATCCTCCGACATAATCTTTTAGTCCTGATTCTTTCGGAGCAATAAAATCTGAAAGCGCAAGATTATCCGCCTTATCAGATTTCTTGAGTTGTTGACGCATCGTGTGCTGTACGGACAGAACCTGTGAACGCGTCTCGTCCGTGTAGATCTCGATATCGTCGTAGTTTACCGTGTTGGCAGGAAACAAGCCTATTACAGCCCTGGCCTCCAGCCATTTTTCGGAAACAATCTTGTCCAGCATGTTTCTGGCGTCTTCATAAAGTTTGGTCGCAGATTCGCCTACCACCTCATCTTGCAGAATATCGGGATAGCGGCCGGCCAATTCCCATGTCTGGAAAAAAGGTGTCCAGTCTATATAATCCACCAATTCATTGAGATCGTAGTTAACAAAAGTTCTCCGGCCCACATGTCGGGGAGTATAAATATCCTTTTCGCTCCAGTCGATGCTGAATTTATTGCGACGTGCTTCAGACAAACTCAGATAAGTTTTGTTTCCCCTACTACGGGAATGATGCTCTCTCAATTTCTCATAATCCTCCCTGATGCTTTTTACAAATTCATCCCTTTTACCGCCGAGCAGACTCTCAACAACCGTTACCGAACGAGAAGCATCCAGCACGTGAACGGTCTGATTATTTTTATAGTGCTCTTCGATCTTTACCGCAGTATGTACGCGAGAGGTAGTCGCTCCGCCAATGAGTAAGGGTATGTTTAGATTCGCTCGTTGCATTTCCTTTGCCATGTTCACCATTTCATCCAGCGAGGGTGTTATGAGTCCGCTCAATCCGATCACATCTACACCTTCTTCCATGGCTTTAGCAATGATTTTTTCTGCAGGAACCATTACGCCCATGTCGATCACATGATAGTTGTTACATCCCAGGACTACACCAACAATGTTCTTCCCTATATCGTGGACATCTCCCTTAACAGTAGCCATCAGAATCTTGCCGTTAGGCTTATCTCCTTCCCGCTTATCTGCTTCGATATAGGGCAAAAGATAGGCTACGGCTTTCTTCATCACCCTGGCTGATTTCACCACCTGCGGAAGGAACATTTTACCGCTTCCGAACAAGTCTCCAACGATGTTCATTCCATCCATCAAAGGCCCTTCTATTACTTCAATAGGTCGCTCGTATTGCAAACGGCATTCTTCGGTATCTTCTTCGATGAATTCAACAATTCCTTTCACCAGCGCATGCGCCAGTCTCTCATTCACCGGCTGCTCTCTCCAAGACAGATCAATTTCACGTTTTTTACCCTCTCCCTTGAAATTCTCTGCATATTCCAGTAATCGCTCCGTAGCATCATCCCGGCGATTCAGAAGAACATCTTCCACAAATTCCAGCAGTTCTTTGTCTATGTCGTCATATACCTCCAGCATGGAAGGGTTTACAATTCCCATGTCCATTCCTTCCTGAATAGCATGATAAAGAAAAGCCGAATGCATGGCTTCCCTTACCGGATTATTTCCTCGAAAAGAAAAGGAAACATTGGAAACACCCCCGGAAACATGTGCGCCCGGAAGATTTTCACGAATCCAACGTGTAGCTCTGAAAAAATCTACAGCATTGTTCCTGTGTTCCTCCATACCTGTGGCAACCGGAAAAATATTGGGATCAAAAATGATATCTTGCGGAGGGAATTTCACTTTATTCACGAGAATATCATAAGAACGTTTACAGATCTCAATTCTGCGCTCATAACTATCGGCTTGTCCTTGCTCGTCGAAAGCCATTACAATTACGGCTGCCCCATAACGCTTTATTTTTTTGGCCTGAGCAATGAACTGTTCTTCTCCTTCTTTGAGCGAAATGGAATTCACCACTCCCTTTCCCTGAATGCATTTCAGTCCGGCTTCAATAATCTCCCATTTCGAAGAATCAATCATGACCGGAACACGTGCGATATCAGGTTCGGAGGCAATGAGATTGAGGAATTTTACCATGGCTTCTTTACCGTCGATCATTCCCTCGTCCATATTGACGTCTATAATCTGTGCGCCACCCTGTACCTGCTCAAGCGCCACTTCCAATGCCTCTTCGTAATTGTCTTCCTTTATGAGACGCAGGAATTTTGCAGAACCTGTTACGTTCGTTCGCTCACCGACGTTGACAAAATTGGATTCAGGTGTAACGATCAAAGGCTCAAGACCTGAAAGTTTTAAAGGGGGGTATGTTTTATTTTGGGTCATTTGTTTAATGTTTTTTATTAGGATTCAACCTCCCTCACCTCATACTTTTTAGCCAAATCTGCAATCACCTTGATGTGCTCGGGTGTTGTTCCGCAGCAACCACCTATGATATTTACTAATCCTTCTTCTAAAAACTCTTCAATCTGTTTACCCATTATTTCAGGAGTTTCATCGTATTCTCCAAATTCATTTGGCAAACCGGCATTTGGATGTGCCGAAATGAAGAATGGCGCCTTTTCATGCAATATTTTCAGATACTGCCGAAGTTCTCTTGCTCCGAGGGCACAATTTAAACCAATACTAAAAAGAGGCATGTGAGAAACCGAGATGAGGAAAGACTCTGTAGTCTGTCCGGTGAGGGTTCTTCCCGACGCATCAGTGATTGTTCCTGAAACCATTACAGGCAGGTCAGTGTTCATTTCTTCCTGGACAACATCAATGGCATATAGCGCAGCCTTGGCATTCAGTGTATCAAAAACCGTCTCCACCAATAATAAATCTACACCACCTTCAATGAGTGCTTTTACCTGCTGTGAATAGGCTTCTACCAGCTCGTCAAAAGTAATTGCTCTATAGCCGGGATCATTTACATCCGGAGAGATTGAAGCGGTTCTGTTTGTAGGTCCGATGGATCCTGCAACATATCTTGGTTTGTCGGGCTCACGATCGGTAAATTCATCAGCCACCTCCCGGGCAATTTTTGCAGATTGATAGTTGATATCATAAACGGCATGTTCCAAACCGTAATCCGCTTGCGCTATCGTCGTCCCTGAAAAGGTATTTGTCTCAGCGATATCTGCACCGGCCTCAAAATATTCCCGATGAATATCTTTTATAATATCGGGTCTTGTCAAAGAAAGCAAATCATTGTTTCCCTTCAAAGGCTGAGTATGATTTTCAAACCAACCTTTTCGAAAATCTTCCTCTTCCAGCTTATGGCGCTGAATCATGGTTCCCATGGCACCATCGAGGACCAATATTCTTTCTTTAATAATTTCTCTTATGTTTCTTTTCATTTGCATACCTAATTATCCGTCCCTAACCACTCAAAATCTGGATCCGCCGAATGGGTTAGATGCCCGGCATTCCTAATATAGTAAATACCGAGCCCTGAACACATTCCTGTGATCATTACTGTTTTTATTAAAAGAGGTGTTTTTGAGGAACAAACTTTCAGAATCAAAGTTTCGTCACTACTTATCTTTTTCCTCTATTAAGGGAAAAGGAATTGGCACCGAAATCAGCTCTTAAGCCAAAAGGTTGCCAAGGTTTCGTAGGGCCAGTCCCTCCACCTTTCTTTATAAGCATTCAAGTACGTTAAGAACTTGAATACAAATGTAGGAGAAATTTTGAAACCTACCTTCATTTTCTGAGCTAATCGAAAACCAAAAACAAAATCACTTTTACATCCCATAATTTTCTTAATTTTCAAGCAAATTAGTCCTTTTCATGCCTTATTTCATTGATCGCGTTGCACAGTTTATTCGTGAAGAAAATCTTCCGCTAGAACACCTCACCGTTGTGCTGCCCTCCCAGCGAGCAAAAAAATACCTTCAGCGGGATTTATTCAAGGCTTTCGAAAAACCAATATTTTCTCCGGAGATTATCACGATGAACCGCTGGATCCAGGAATGTGTTGCAACGCCCGTTATTGATCCCACACGGGCGCTTTTCAAACTTTACGATATACATCTTAAAGTAGATAAAGAAGAACCCCAGACACTCGATGAATTTCTCAAGTGGGGAAAAATCCTGCTTAGTGATTTTGACGAAATAGATCGTTACCTCATAGATAGCAAAGACCTCTTTCGAAACCTCGCAGATATTAAAGAAATCGAAAATTGGAGCTTTAATAACGAGGAACTTACGACCGGACAGAAAAAATTCATGCGATTCTGGGACCTTTTGTCTCAATATTATGAGGAATTCGGGAAACGCCTTGGAAAAGAAGGTGAGATATATATGGGAAAAGCCTACAAAAATGTAGCCTCGAACATCGATCTCGTTTTTCAGGAAGATAAGGAGAGGCAATTTATTTTTGCCGGATTCAATGCGCTCTCAAAAGCTGAGAAATCTATTATGAAGCAGCTTGAAAAAATGGGACGCGCACACATATTCATCGATGCAGATGAATATTACCTCAAGGATAACAATCACGAGGCGGGTAGTTTTATCCGGGAACTACTGAAAGAACTGAATACATCAAAACTCCCCTTCGTTGTAGATAAACTCCGTAATGATCCCAAGGAAATAGAGGTGATCAACTGCACGCAGCCCACAGGCCAGGCTAAAGTTTCTGCTACTATTCTCAGGGAAAAACTGACTCAGAAAGATCTTGGCTCCACCCTGCTTTTACTCGCTGATGAGAAGATGATAGTACCTGTGATCAAAAACATTCCGCAGTCGGTGGGTGAAACCAATATTACACTCGGTCTTCCGCTCAGAAATACGGCTATCCGTTCATGGACGGATCTTCTTTTCGCGGTACAGGAACATTTTATTCAGTTCAGAACGGATGCTATCTACCACAAGGACTTTATACGCTTTATTAAACATCCCTTTATAGCAGGGATATGCTCGGAAAACGACCTGATGGAACTCAGAAAGATTGAAGACGTTATTCTGAGTAAAAACTGGCTCTTCATTTACAAAAATAAACTTAACTGGACAGGAGATATACGGCGAATAACCGAACTATTCTTCACTCCTTGGAAAGAAGTTTCCCAATCGGCTTTGAAAATCATTCGCGCAATGAATGCCTTTCTTTTTAAACGCCTCAATTCGAATGAAAATGCCATAGAAAGTACTATCCTCTATCATTTCGACGGATCACTGGTAAAACTTGAAAATATTCTGGAAGAATTTAAACCGGAACTGAAGTTGAACACTTTTAAATCCCTTTTCAATCAACACTGGATCAATGAAACAATTGCTTATTACGGTAATCCTCTGGAGGGACTGCAAATTATGGGACTACTCGAAACAAGACTGATCGACTTCGAAAACATTATTGTCGTCGGATTGAACGATGGAAGTATGCCTCCTACAAACCCTATCCAAACATTGATCCCCATGGACTTAAGGAAGCATCATGAACTTCCCACTCCAAGAGAAAAACAAGGGTTGTTTGCACATCATTTTTATCGCCTTTTGCATCATGCAAAGAAAATTTGGATTACTTATTCTTCGGCTCATGGAGAGTTGGGATCAGACGAACCTTCGCGTTATATCTATCAGTTAAAACTTGAACTGAACAGGTCAAACCCGAATATCTCCTTCACTGAAAAAGATTACACGCTTACCAACGAGGACGAGAAGAGTCAGCCACTCGTGGTTACAAAATCCGAAGCAGTAAAGGAAAGGCTTGATAATTATTTTCTAAAAGGTACGTCGGCATCGGCCATTCGCACTTACCTGGCTTGCTCGCTGGATTTCTATTATAAATACCTATTGGGCTTCGGAGAAGAAGATGAAGTCGAAGAAGAAATTGAAGCAAGTAGTTTTGGAAGTTTTATTCACGAAGTACTTGAAGAACTCTATAAACCGTATTCCAGAACGGATCAAAAAGGAAACATAGTCGGTGACGGAGACAAGTTTTTAACTACTACCGCTGTTGAATTGATGCTAAATAGTTACAAAAATCTGCTGCGTGAGGGTTTTGAGAAGCATTTCGAGTACAACAAGGAAATTCTTTACGAAGGAAAGAATTATCTGAGTTATGAAATAGCCGGACACCTTACTAATCGTTTTCTTACCATTGAAAAAAATCTGCTCAAAGAGAATAAAGGTCATCTTTTCATTGAATCACTCGAAAGGAAAATTAAGAAGGAACTAACCATACAAGTGGAAGGAAAAGAAAGAACCATATCCCTGAAAGGTGTAATTGATCGAATAGATAAGGTAGGAGAAGAAACCAGGATCATTGATTATAAATCAGGGAAATGCACGCCCGAGGATGTCAGGATTACGGGACTAAAAAAAACCAGCTCCAAGACTGAATTAGAACAACTCATCAATAACATTAAAGCAAAAAAATATGTGCTTCAACTATTGATATACAATTATCTGTATCATCACGAATACGGTTCTTATCCGGATAAAACAGGCATTGTTTCTTTAATAGACATTGAAAACGGTCCCTTTTATCTCGAAAATAAACTCACGGAAGACACGGATTCACTCATGCAGTTATTTGAAGAAGCACTCGGGCAGATTATTGCGGAAATATATTCGGCTGAATCCTATTTTGAACATGATCCGAAAAGCAAATACTGCTCCTATTGCGAGTAAAAAAGGGTATTTAGATTTTCTGTAATCGTATGAATAATTTCAATAACTTTGGAAAAAAACAAGGGATATGAATATTGATTTGACCGGAAAACATGCTGTAGTATGTGGAAGTACGCAGGGAATCGGTAAAAGCGTTGCTATTGCATTAGCAAATCTGGGAGCTTCCATTACACTGGTTGCCCGAAACGAGGAAAAACTGAAAAAAGTGCTCACAGAACTGAAAAGCAATAAGAACCACGATTATTTAGTGGCTGATTTTTCGAACCCGGATGTTCTTGAAAAGAAAATAAAAGATTGGTCAAAAAACAAAACTGCTCATATTCTCCTGAACAATACCGGAGGACCTAAAGGCGGCCCTATTCGAAAGGCGACCACTTCAGAATTCATGAGTGCCTTCACCAATCACCTCATCTGTAATCATATCCTTGTAAAGACATTGTATCCCGGCATGAAAGAAGCCGGCTACGGAAGGATCATCAATATTATTTCCACAAGTGTTAAACAACCGCTGGATGGTCTTGGAGTTTCAAACACTATCCGGGGAGCTGTTGCCAACTGGAGCAAAACAATGGCCAACGAACTTGGACAATACAACATTACTGTAAACAATGTTCTTCCCGGGGCTACGAATACCGAACGTTTAAAATCCATTGCTGAAAACAAGGCCGATCAGTCTGCCGATCTCAACTATGAAGAGATTATCTCCCACATGGCTTCTCAGGTACCGATGAAACGAATTGCGGAACCTGAAGAAATCGCTAACGCAGTGGCCTTTTTAGCGAGTCCGGCAGCCGGTTATATCAACGGAATTAACGTACCAGTAGACGGAGGAAGAACCAAATGTCTTTAATTTCTGACGATTACTTATCTTTGAAACATGGTGGTTTATAACGTTACAGTAAGTATTGATGAAGAGGTTTCTCAGGAATGGCTGCAATGGATGAGAGAAATTCATATCCCCGATGTCATGGCTACCGGTCATTTCAAAGAAAGTCGTTTGTGCCGGGTACACGGTGAAGAAGAAGGAGGAGTAACTTACGCGATCACTTATCTGGCTCATTCTCAGGAAGAGCTGAATACTTATCAGGAAAATCATGCTCACAGACTTCAGGGAGAACACACGAAGAAATTTGCAGGTAAATTTGCCGCGTTCCGTACCTTACTTTCGGTGATTGATGAATTCAAACCTTCATGACAGTTGCACCTAAGAAACATTTAGGCCAGCACTTTTTGACCGATGAAAATGTTGCCCGAGATATAGTCGCTCAGATCAATACCGGTGGCAATTACACAAAACTTCTTGAGATAGGTCCCGGAATGGGTGCTATCACTAAATACCTGATCAATTTGCCTCATACGGAGCTCCACGTGATGGAAGTAGATAAAGAATCGGTTATTTATCTCGAAAAAAACTTCCCTTCCCTGAGCGGTAGAATTCATCAGCAAGACTTTCTTAAAACCGACCTGAAAAATATTTTCGGAAATGAAGATTTTGTGGTAGCGGGTAATTTCCCATACAATATTTCCTCGCAGATACTTCTTAAATGCATTGACTCAAAGGATCAGGTCGGGGAAATCACAGGCATGTTTCAAAAAGAACTGGCAGACCGGATCATGGCTCCACCCGGTACAAAAAACTACGGAATTGTGAATGTTCTTTTGCAAACATACTATGATATTGAATACTGTTTCACTGTAGAGCCTCATGTATTCAACCCTCCTCCAAAAGTGAGATCAGCCGTCATTCGTTGCACCAGAAACGCACGTAAACGACTCGGTGTGGATGAGGGTTTACACCAACGCATCGTAAAAACCACCTTTAATCAGCGTAGAAAAACCATCCGTAATACACTCAAAGGAATTGTGGAAACAGAAAAACTGAAAGATTCACCTTTCCTCTCACTGAGACCCGAACAATTATCGGTGGAGGATTTTATTGTCTTGACCGGTTTGGTTGAAAAGGAAAATTGACAAACTGACCTTAAAACAAGGAAAAGATCGTTTTTCTGGAGCGCCTTTTTATTTAAAGTCACCTAAAATCCTTAACCCGGATATAACACCGTAATCACCGAACTATTATTATTTCTTTCGTACCTTTGCCAAAACTTTTTCAGCGATGCAGTTTGAGTTAACCAAGGAGTTTTTGGAAGAAATCCGTGAGATGATTGAGCAGGGTAATTCTGCTTACATCGAATCACAGATCGTTCCCCTACACCCTGCAGATATTGCTGAAATTATGGATGAATTAGATGCTGACGAGGCTAAATTCATTTATACACAGCTCGATAATGAACTTCAGGGGGAAGTACTGATGGAACTGGATGACGAAGTTCGTTACCGTTTTGTTGAAACCCTGAATCCATCACAACTTGCTCATCAACTGGAGAACCTCGATTCGGATGATGCGGTTGATATTTTAGGAGAGTTACCGGTCGACAGACAGCTCGAGGTAATCGCCGAAATGGATAATGAAGACGCTGCCGAACTGGTAGACCTTCTCAATTACGACGAAAACTCTGCGGGTGGTTTGATGCAAACTGAGTTTATCAAGGCCAAACTTGACTGGCCGGTAAACCGTTGCGTGATAGAGCTCAGACGCCAGGCGGAAGACGTCGAAAAAGTCTATACGATTTATGTCGTTGATAACGATGATCATCTGGTAGGATTTCTTTCATTGAAATCACTTCTTTTCGCAAAATCCAATACCTTGATCAAAGATATTTATCAGGACAAAAACATGGTGTATGTGACCACGAATGTGGAAGGCGAAGAAGTGGCAAGGATCATGGATAAATATGATTTGGTTTCTATCCCCGTGCTTGACCTGCAAAAAAAACTGGTAGGCCGTATCACCATTGACGATATTGTAGATGTTATTCGTGAGGAGGCCGATAAAGACTTTCAAATGGCTTCGGGGATCTCGGAGAGTGTAGAATCAAATGCTAGCATTTGGCGCATGTCTCGCTCACGCATGCCGTGGCTACTCATCGGCTTGCTTGGAGGAATTTTGGGCGCACAGGTAATAGGTAACTTTGAATCTCAGATTGGTAAAATACCCTCTCTTGCTTTCTTCATCCCTCTGGTCGCTGCGATGGGAGGAAATGTTGGGGTGCAATCCAGTGCTATCGTTGTTCAATCCATAGCTAACGGAACAAACCAGTTCGGAAGTATTCTGTCTAAGGTTAAAAAAGAAGCTACTCTTGGACTTTTGAATGGACTGATTTTCGGGGTAATTATTTTCTTTACAACCTGGTTACTTGAGGATATTATGCTTGGGGTTTCCGTAAGCATAGCTTTATTTATTGTGATCTGTTTTGCGGCGATCTTCGGAACACTCATTCCACTGATTCTCAACAAGTACAATGTGGATCCCGCTGTGGCTACAGGACCTTTTATTACCACTCTGAATGATGTTGTAGGATTATTTATCTATTTTATTGTTGGAATTACCGTGTTCAGTATTTGATTACCTTCCTGGAGAAAAACCTGTTCCTGAACTTGTTCCCTCAATCACGCGGATACCGTTTTTATATTCCTCCTCTTTCACAAGTTTTCCATCCTTGTCGTAGATCAGTACCTTTCCGTGTTGAAGTCCGTCTTTATAGTTGATTTCAGAAACCAGTCGGTTTCCTTTAAAAGTATAGGTTTTCATCGGTCCGTGGAGTCTGCCGTCTTTATAATTGGTAATTACAGCCGGTTGTACACCTCCCGGATGATAAGCCGTCCATTCTCCGTGCTTTTCATCGTTTTTATACTTCCCTTCCAATGTTTTTTGATAATCCTTCGATGAATACGACAGGAATTCACCGTGTTTAACAGAAGTTCTCTTCACCCTGTCTTTTAAGGGACCGTATTTTATTTTGGATTTTTCCTCGACGACTTTGTAATGTCCAAGATCTTTTAAACGGCCGTTATCAAAATAAGCTTTCCATTCGCCGGTTTTGAACTCATCTTCATATTCGCCTTCTTCTTTCAGCACGCCCGTGTCGTAGTACGAGAGCCATTCTCCGTTCCTTTTTCCGTCTTTAAAAGTGGTTTTATTCTTAAGTTTTCCGTTTTCCCAAAAAATCTTCCATTCACCCTGTTCCAGGTCGTTCACATAATCTCCCTCCATCAATAATTGTCCGGACTCATACCATGTTCTCCAGGTTCCATTTTTAAGATCCTCCGAAAATTCTCCCTCTTTAAACTTTTTGCCGTCTTTATAAAAGTAAACCCAGGCACCATGTTTTTTATCATCCTTAAATTCAGCTTTGTAGGAAATTCCTCCTTCCGGATAATAATAGATCCATTTACCGTGTTGCATACCTTTTCTGAAATTTCCTTTCATATCAACCTTACCCTGATTGGTATACCAGGTCCATTCTCCTGCCTTTAAACCATTAGAAAATTTTCCTTCCACGTTGATCTGCCCATTGTCGTAATAATAGGTATAATCACCGTTCAATTTTCCATCCTTATAATGACTGATTTTTTCAATATCACCCGTGTAATAAAAATATTCCCACTTCCCCTCCGGTTTATTTTCCTTGAAGGAGCCTTTTAACAGATAATAACCGTGAACGGAGCCTTCTTCAAATTTTCCGTGCTTTAATCCGTCTTTGTAATTGTACCACTCCTTCAGCTTGCCATTGGTGTAATAGGTCATAAGTTCACCGTTGCCTTCAACTACGGTCTGGGTATGCAGGGAGTCAGGCAGGTAAAATTCCCAAACGTATGAAACAGTATCTATGATTTCTTCCTTTAATTTCAACCGGCCATCACGGTAATAATATTCCCAGATGCCAATGGGCTTGCCTTGCAGGTAGTAACCTTGCTGACTCAAATCACCGTCTTCATAGTATTCAAGGTAAATGCTGTCTTGTTTTCCGAGATAGAAATATCCCAGATTCTGCACCTGTCCGTTGGCGAAATAATTAACAACCTTCCCGTGAAGTTCATTTTTATAATAATTCTGTTCAGCCTTGAGAACGCCTTCTTTATCAAAAAATTTCCATGTCCCGTGACGCAGAGTGGTTTCTCCCAGATCATCTATGTAATAAAAACCCTGACTTTCAACCTGGGTTTTGTTTACGTCGAAATAGAAAAACTGTCTCTTTGATAGGTTTCTTTTATGAACCTCCTGAGCGAAAGACAAAAAATTTAAGGAAAAAAGAAGAAAAAGTAAAAGCCGCATTTTTATTTTGGTATATGTGGTGTATAATTAGAATTCAACGAAAAGGTTACATTATTTCAACCATAATACGATACTGTTAATGATAAGAAACACTCCGAATGCAACAAGAATTGAACCGACAATTCTGTTCAGGGAACGAAGAAGAGCCGAGGTTATAAACGGGCGTAGTTTTTTAGCCCCCATGATCTTTAGAACATCTATAGAGAAGAAGGTAACCAGAATAACTGTCAGGTATAAAAACATATCCCATCCAGTAAACACGGTTTCCTGACCGGATTTACCTAAAGCCATCACGGAAAACCAGTAAAATATTACCAGTGGATTCGCTAAATTAAGAATGAGTCCTTTGATGAATAAAATCCAGAAATCACGCGAGTTCTTGGCTTTCCCCCTCACGGGATCCAGTTGTGTTGTGCTTACCGTTTTGAAAAAGGTAAAGAGCCCGAAAATGAGGAACATCCCACCTCCAACCGCACGAATTACTGCATTATCAGTACCCCTCGACAGTTCTTCAACCTGCTGAATAAATACATAGGCGATAATGATATAAACGATGTCACTGATGAGTACTCCCGCATCGAAAGCGAGCGCGGAGCGGATTCCTTTGCGTATACTTGTTTCGAGGAGCACAAAGAAGGCAGGCCCCAGCATCACACTTAGAATCAACCCTGTAACAACACCTTTTAAAATCAATTCAAACACAATCCGAAATTGGTTAAAACAAAATTAACAATTGTAGTTAAAGGGCCGTGTAAATCCCTGTTAACTTTGACTTAATACTTAAGATCGATCTAAATATATCATAAATAATTAAGTCGTCAACATTCAACGAAAATCAACTGTCGTTCAGTTTCAGAACTGCAAGGAATGCTTCCTGTGGTACCTCCACCCTTCCTACCTGGCGCATTCTTTTCTTTCCCTGCTTTTGTTTCTCCAGGAGTTTTCGTTTTCTTGAAATATCTCCACCGTAACATTTGGCGGTTACATCTTTTCTGAGGGCCTTAATCGTTTCCCGGGCGATAACCTTGGCACCAATCGCAGCCTGTATAGGAATCTCAAACTGTTGCCTTGGAATTAATTCTTTCAACTTCAAGCAGATTTTCTTTCCGAGATCGAAGGCATTGCTTCGGTGCACTAATGCAGAAAGCGCATCTACCTGCTCATGATTCAGCAGTACATCAAGTTTCACAAGGTCTGATTTCTGGTATCCGATAGGGAAATAGTCGAAAGAAGCATATCCTCTTGACACCGATTTCAAACGATCATAAAAGTCAAAAACAATCTCGGCCATGGGCATCAGGAAAGTGATCTCTACCCTGTCCTGAGTGAGATAAACCTGATTTTGCAGTTCACCGCGTTTTTCGATGCACAGAGTCATTATCTGTCCGATATATTCCGATTTGGTAATCACTTGCGCCTTGATATAAGGTTCTTCAATATATTCAACAGCCGCAGGATCTGGTAATTCCGAAGGGTTATTTACGATGATTCTCTCTTCCGGATTTTTACGCATATAACAGTAATAAGACACGTTTGGAACCGTCGTAATCACAGTCATGTCGAATTCCCGTTCCAGTCTTTCCTGGATTATCTCGAGATGAAGCATTCCCAAAAAGCCACATCGGAAGCCAAAACCTAAAGCAGCTGAAGATTCCGGTTCGTAGACTAGCGATGAATCATTCAATTGCAGTTTTTCCATAGAAAACCTTAGCTCCTCGAAATCATCCGTATCTACCGGATAAATTCCGGAGAAAACCATGGGTTTAACGTCCTCAAATCCTTTAACCGCTTCTTTGCAAGGATTCTCAAAAGAAGTGATCGTTTCACCCACCTTTACTTCTTTGGCTATCTTAATTCCTGAAATGATATACCCTACGTCTCCTGTCTTGACCTCATTTTTGGGTTGAGGAGTCATCTTTAAAATACCAACTTCATCCGCATCGTAGCTTCTGCCTGTATTCACAAACTTCACCCGCTGACCTTTCTTTATGCTACCGTTCAGTATTCTGTAATAAGCGATAATACCCCGAAAAGGATTGAATACCGAATCAAAGATCATTGCCTGAAGCGGGGCATCCGGATCACCTTTGGGCGGCGGAATTCTTTTGATAATCGCATCTAAAATTTTATCCACACCAAGACCGGTTTTCCCTGAGGCGGGAATTACATCTGAGGGGTCACAACCAATCAGGTCAACAATCTGGTCCGTTACCTCCTCAGGTTGAGCACCCGGCAAATCCATTTTATTCAAAATCGGAATAATTTCCAGATCGTGTTCAAGCGCTAAATATAAATTAGAAATGGTTTGTGCTTCAATCCCCTGAGAGGCATCCACAATCAACAATGCGCCTTCGCATGCGGCAATAGATCTGGACACCTCATATGAAAAATCAACGTGTCCCGGCGTATCGATCAGGTTAAGTGTGTAATCAACTCCGTCATGCTGGTAATCCATCTGTATAGCATGACTCTTAATTGTGATGCCACGTTCACGCTCGAGATCCATATCGTCCAACGCCTGTTCCTTCATGTCACGGTCGGATATTGTTCCTGTAGTCTGAAGTAATCGGTCGGCTAAAGTGCTCTTACCATGATCGATATGAGCTATGATGCAAAAGTTGCGTATGTTCTTCATGTATAAAAATTCCTGTTTTGTTTTCCGGGCAGGTTCTATCCCCCAAAAAACCAGTGCAAATTTACGGGAAATTCGTCAGTAATCCATCTAAATACAAGCAAGTTTATGAAAGTCTAGCGGAGGACATTCAGATTAAACCCGAGTCCAGCAGAAAGCCTTAATTCCGCAAGGTTGTACGGCCTGTCAACCATGTGGTTTCCCAGAATAAGTCGAGACTGAACAAAAAAGTGAAAGAATCTGCCGACGTAATAATTGTATCCGACAGCAGCAGAAAAAACAGGATTATAACCCGTTTGGGCTTCCATTGTCTCTTCCTGAGGATTTAATCGCGTAAAGGAAAGACCCGGTTGTATGCCCATATAGAGATCGTGATTAGACCGCGTAAAGTGATAATGGAAACCAAAGAAAACAGAATGATTCTGACTTATACTGCTCTGCTCGCTACCGAGTTGACCTACCTGTAAAAAACCTTCCCCGGTAAGCGAAATTTTGCTGTCCGTATAGGCCTCAAGGGTTCCGTGCAGATAAACAAGCGACTCGTCAGTATTTAAAAAGGTTCCCGGACTCAAGGTAAGTTGTGCTCGAATGAGTCCGGTACGAAGAACTTCCTGTGTTTGTCCTGTTAAAGAACAGCTTGCAAAGAATATAGTGAAGAAAATCATTTTTATCTTTTCCATAAACGACAGATTTTATAATTCAAACTTACGGTAGTAAGGAGATGTCCTTCTAATCCACTGTGTTCCGACGCATGTAGTTCGATACCGTTACCGTGGCTATGTCCATCAATTGCTTTGGTGAGGTGTATCATGTACTGACTGGTTAAGGACAGATCGATACGTTCACTTAGAAAGAAATGAAAACCAAGCCCCGATTGAACGGCGGAACCCCATCGATCAGCCTGAACAGACGGATCAGCAATCAACGTTTTTTTATTGTAGTCAAAACAGTGACCTGCCAGAATATAGGGTTGAATTCGCCTTTCGGCATAACTTTTTGGAGGTAATGGATAGAACAGGACAGACCAACCGATATGCAGGTATTCGCTTCTAATCTCGTCGTTTGAATTAATTGTGATATAATCAGCAAACCAGTCGGTATTCAAACGGTCATTCAATCGAATCCGGAACTGACCTCCCGAACCAATACCTGTTCCGTCGTGATCAAATAAATTGACGGTGCTGCGAACTCCGAGTGAGAACCAACCTGAATTGGAACCAGCTGATTCCAGTTCCTGAGCCATTGAAAAAGAGGAAAAAACAAGAATACAAAACAAAAATACTCTCATGGGTTCAGTATTACAGTTATGCTTCTAAAACGTCATAACATTGACAAATATTTCACGCGATCACGGATATTCACTGTTCTATAAAATCTTTCAATTTTTTTTCGAAGAAATTTTTTACCTACCCGGCACTGTATTAATATCCTCAATATAAATCCTTAAAGGCATCTTTAATTAGCTTAAACAAGACACATAAAAAATGGAAGTAAATACTTACCTGTTTTCCAACCTTTTCATTATCCCGATCATCATAATATCAAAACATAATTAATTTAAAATTACATGCTATGAAAAAAACGTTACTTTTTTTAATTTCTATAATCATTCTTGGTATAGAATTTAAGGCCAATTCTCAGTCATGGTGGCCACAGACATCGAATACGAATGTTAATTTAATGAACATCAATTATTACGATGATAATAACGGGATGGCTTTTGGAGACACCCTTTCCACCGCTATTAAATCGAGTAATCAGGGCGCGGTTTGGAACAATTTGAATCCTTCCTTTACAACTGGAGATATTCGGTCGAGTGCTTATCTAACCTCTAGTTCTATTATCGCTGTTGGAATATATGATGTAACAGGAGGAAATGGTGCCGTCATGAGATCTACGAACAACGGTGTCACATGGACAAGTGATGTAACCCTTCCCGAAAAATTATTTGATGTATCATTTGTTAATAGTACCGAGGGATGGATAAGCGGCGAAAACGGATATATTGCTAAAACTACGAATGGTGGAATTAATTGGGCGCAGCTTAATTCAGGAACAGGAGAGGACATTTTTTCCCTCTATTTCATTAGCTCAACAGAAGGTTGGGCGGTTGGAACAGTTGATGCTATGGCTGTTATTTTACATACTGTTAACGGAGGTACTAACTGGACTTTACAGACTAGCAACATCACAACTCCTCTTTTCAGTGTCTTCTTTGTAAACAGCATGAATGGCTGGGCGGTTGGAGAAGGCGGAGTAATTCTCACAACTAGTGATGGAGGATTAAACTGGAGTGCGCAGGCGAGCGGTACAATCAATGGTCTAAACGATGTTTATTTTTTAGACGCTAATAAAGGTTGGGCTGTTGGTAATGGAGGTACAGTAATAAAGACTATCGATGGTGGAGCAACTTGGACTTCCGAAGTTAGTGGAACTACGAGAGATATAAATTCGATCGAGATGCGACACGATAGTTTGGGATGGTTCTGTGGAGACGATGGCGTGATTCACGTTTATAGTGTTGAGCCCATAAATTCCATCAGTGAAAACTCTTTGAGCACACAAGAGGGTCTACTTGTTTATCCAAATCCATCAACAGAAAGTGTTATGATTTCACTGACGATTGGGAAAGGCACTACAGATATTCATGTATATGACGGAACCGGTAAGTTGGTAAAGAATCTGATTACAACGGAAAATTCTTTCTTAATGAGTTGTGAAGATTTTAAACCGGGTGTTTATTTAATTAAAGCGATCAGTAACCATGGTAATATTCAAACAGCTAAATTAGTAGTTGAATAATTTTCTTAGCCAAAAAAACTATTTATAAAAAAATGATATTCAATTATTTATTAAATAATTAAGAAAGAACCAACTGATTTTCCAACCATATTAGTGTTTGGTTCATCATATGTAAAGAGTAAATAAACATTACTGAATTAAAAATCAAAAAAAGATGAAAAAGATGAAAATGTTAACAGCCGCTTTAATCGTAGGAATTATAGCATTAGGTTTTACAAGCTGCAAAAAAGAAGGTTGTACAGATCCGAAAGCAAATAATTACAGTGAAGAAGCAAAGAAAGATGATGGTAGTTGTACCTACCCTAAAATAAATATGAATACGACCAATTCGGGAAAATCCGGAGACGTTGTCGGGGGGGGTGGAACAGCATCCCAATCGACTACATTCACGCAGAACAATTCAACCTTGGGGTGGGATATGGCGCAGGATGCAAGTACCGGAAGTTTTAACCTGACGGTTAAAGATGCTAACGGAAGTGTCGTAATTAATAAAACATTAACTGCCGGTTCAGGAGCACAGGATGCTGCAGGTACAAGTGCAGCTGGAACTCCAGGAACATGGACTCTCACTGTAACACTTACAGACTTTGTAGGAAAAGGTGATTATTCAATTCAGTAATATGAATTGAATAATAATGACAAAATAAAAAAGCCGGCTCATGGTGAGACTGGCTTTTTTTTATTTAATTCGGTTCAAACCTAAGACATAATTTTCGCATAAACCCGCGACCCCGGGAACTGTTCCATGATCTTTTTTACCAAAGCAGTAATCGGGATGGAAAGAATTAAGCCCGGAATACCCCAGATAAAGCCCCATAATGCCAGCATCAGCAATACGGTAACCGTATTGATTTGAAAAGATTTACCCATTAAAATCGGTTCTAAAATTCCTCCAAAAAGCACCTGTACACCTGTTAGAATCACGATAAAAAACAAGAGTGTTCCTGTCTGATCAAGTTCTACAAGGGCAAAGGCAGCCAAAACTACGACTGAAATCACCGATCCAACCATCTGAATAAAATTGATCAGGAAGGCAAATAAGCCCCAGAATATGGGGAAACTTACATCGAAGAAATAACAGGCTATACTGAAGCCTATTCCGGTAAATAAACTGAGGAAAAACTTCACAACAATGAATTTAAAAATATCCTTCTCGATCTGTCGAAAAGTTTTGATCGAAGAATATTTTCTTTTGAAAATGAGCAACTCCATTACCTTTTGAATATTCATGGAACCTGCAAGTAACAGAACCATAAAAAATACCGTCATCAACAACATGCTCACAAATTTCCTCGCGAAATTGAGTCCGGTACCAACATTGCCAAAGAGATTTGCACTGACATGTTCATCTTCCAAAAGAGCTTGCAAGTCTGTTTGTCCCTCAGTGGGCTCTATACTCATTAATTTGGTGACCGGAGCTATAATGTCATTTAGCTTGTTGTCAAATTTCTCATAGAAGTCTTCATTCGCATTGGCGATTTCCTTTCCTGAAAGCTGAACAACCTCATAGGCGCCCTTACCAACGATTCCAATGATCAAAATCACAGTGATCAGGCCGACTATATTCGGTATCTTTTTCCGTGCGAACCAACGCATGAGGGGCATAAAAACCAGTGCTCCGAAAAGGGCAAATACAAATGGAATGAAAATGATTGACAGTACATTCAATAAGTACAAAATAAAGGGCACAATGATTATTAGCAACAATTTCCTAATGGCCAATAACTCGTTTTTAACAGTTGTTTTTTCCATGGTCAATATTAGTAAATAATATTATTCCAGTACCTCTCGGTTTCTTTCAATATGCTAAATTTTCCTAAAAGAATAAAAATCGGAATAAAGCCAGTTTGGGCAATTGTGCTAACTTGCATTCCGAATTACTTCTATGAGTCATAAAGTCCTTTATATTTCTTACGACGGATTAACTGATCCTCTCGGTCAGTCACAAATTTTACCCTATCTGAAAGGTCTTTCCTCAAAGGGTCTTAAGTTTCATATTATAAGTTTTGAGAAAAAGGAAAATTTTATAGCACTCAAAGACGATATCGCTTCAAGATGTGAGGAGTGCGGCATCATTTGGCACCCCTTATCTTATACCAAAAAACCCCCGCTTTTTTCTACGCTCAAAGACCTCAGAAAAATGAACGCAAAGGCCATTCAGCTACAAAAAAAAGAACATTTTGATGTAGTTCACTGCAGAAGTGATATCCCTGCCTTAACAGGGAGAAGACTTCAAAAAAAGTACGGATTGAAGTTCATTTTCGACATGCGCGGATTCTGGGCGGATGAGCGTGTTGAAGGAAAAATCTGGAATTTAAAGAATCCTCTGTTCAAATGGGCTTATAACTATTTTAAGAAAAAGGAAACGGAATTTTTTGCTTCGGCAGATGCGGTTATCTCACTGACTGAAAATGGTAAAAAGGAAATTCTTTCATGGAAGGTATTTAGCCAAAAACCTCCTTATATAGAGGTTATTCCCTGTTGTGTGGACACCGAAAAATTTGATCCGGAGAAAATAGATCCCGAAAAGGTCACGCAACTCAAAAGAGAACTTCATTTGACTGCTTCTGACTTCATTTTAGGTTATGTCGGATCTATTGGAACCTGGTACATGCTGGATGAGATGCTGGATTATTATAAAATAATCCGAATCAGATATAACGAACCAAGGTTTCTATTTATTTCCGGGGAATCTGAGGCAGTACTTAAACAAAAAGCATTACTGAAGGGAATTCCTCAGGAAGAGATCGTGGTGAAACGTGTCCCCCACAGTGCTGTGCCTTTGCATTTATCGCTATTTGATTTTTCAATTTTCTTTATCCGTCCTACATTCTCCAAGAAGGCTTCTTCGCCAACCAAACAGGGAGAATTAATGGCGTTGGGAATTCCAGTAATTTGCAATGCAGGCGTCGGAGATACAGATGCGATCGTCAAAAAATATGATGCCGGCAAAATCATTAAGACCCTGAATAAGGAAAGTTACTCAGAAACTGTTTTAAACAAAAATGAATATAACCTTTCTTCCCTCCGCAACGGAGCCATAGAAGTATATAGTCTTGAAAAAGGGGTAAATAAATATTTGAGTGTATATCAAAACCTTCTAAAGACTGATAAAACTGTTTGATCGCTTACTTTCCGTTCCACCTCCATTTTTTTGAAATCCATACGCTCTTTTCGAGAAAACAAAAAAGATATTACCGTGTTCCATAAGTAGTGCAACTTAATAATGACACAATTATTAAACGACAACAATATCATGAAAACACTCAAATTCAAAAACGGAGACGAAATGCCTGCATTGGGCTTGGGAACGTGGAAGTCTCGACCCGGCGAGGTAAAAGAAGCAATATTAACAGCGATAAAAACAGGTTACAGACACATTGATTGTGCGCCAATTTACGGTAATGAAGAGGAAATAGGCCTGGCGCTACAACATGCTTTTGATGCGGGACTCGTCAAAAGAGAGGAAATGTGGATCACCTCTAAATTGTGGAATGATTCTCACAGGGAAGAACACGTTCTTCCAGCCCTAAAAAAAACTTTAAAAGATTTAAAACTGGATTATCTTGATCTATATTTGGTTCACTGGCCGGTGGCTTTTGAGCATGGTGTAACCGATCCAAGCGGATCTTCTGACTTCCTTTCCCTAGAAGAAGTTCCTTTATCTGAAACATGGAGAGGAATGCAAAAAACCATAGATGAGGATCTTGTTCGACACATCGGAGTTTCGAATTTTAAAGAAGAAAAGATTCAGGAATTATTAGAAGAATCAGATTTTATTCCGGAGATGAATCAGGTAGAAATGCATCCCATGCTCCCTCAGGAAGACCTTGTTGAATTCTGTAAAGACCGAGATATTCATTTAACGGCTTATTCTCCTCTCGGATCAGCAGACCGTTCGGAACAAATGAAACAAGACAATGAGCCTGCTTTGCTCGAAAATGAAACGATAAAAGCAATCGCTGAAAAACACGATGCTACGACAGCTCAAATTTTGATCAGTTGGCAATTGCACAGAGGCGTTGCAACGATTCCGAAGTCAACCAATTCAAAAAGAATCAAAGAAAATTTTGCATCAGCTTCCTTGAAACTGGAGCAGGCCGACATGGATAAAATAAACCAAATTGACTATGAATTCCGCTTCATCGACGGCTCTTTCTGGGAAGAAGGCGGAGAGGAATATTCTCAAAAGGCACTTTGGGGATAATTATGTCAGGAAACCACCCTACTAGTTTCAAAGAAAACTCCAGTCGTTCTGATCAATTTCCTCTACACATTTGGTCAAGAGTTCAATACTTAACGCTATATCGTTTTTATGAGCCATCTCAATAACTTGGTGCAAATGGCGCGTAGGTATTGAAATAGCTCCTGCAATTGATCCTCCTTCTGTCATTCGTTGAATCCCGGCAGTATCTGTTCCTCCTGCAGTCAGTATCTCCGGTTGCCATTTTATTTTATGTCGGTTTGCAACCTGTTTCATAAATTCTACCATCCTGTAATCACAAATCGTCGAACCGTCCATGATCTTAATTGCTGTGCCTTCACCGAGTGAGGTTATTTTCTCATGTGGAGAAGCTCCGGGCAGATCATACGCAATGGTTGTATCCAGACCAAAGCCGAAATCAGGCTTTATTTTCAGCGAAGAAACATTTGCTCCTCGAATACCAACTTCTTCCTGTACCGTAAACACCCCATAAACATTGTAAGGGACTTCTTTATTTTTCAGATTTTTAAGCGTTTCTATCAGAATATAAACAGCCAGCCTGTTATCTAGAGATTTACTATTGACACATTCGCCCATTACCACAAAGGAGCGTTCTCGGGTGATAGGATCCCCTATTTTAATGAGACTTTCCACTTCTTCTTTGGGTCGACCGGTATCGATAAAAAAGTCAGTGGTTTTAGGGTTTTTGTTACGCTCTTCCTGCGTCATTACGTGAATGGGTTTAGCTGCCATTACACCCATCACATCCTCCTTACCGTGAATAATCACACGCTGTGCGGTTAGTGTTTTAGGGTCAAAGCCTCCCAAAGTATGGAACCGTATAAATCCTTTATCATCGATATGCGTAACAATGAACCCGATTTCATCCATATGAGCGCCGATCATTATTTTCTTATCGCTTTTTCCTCGCTTTATGGCATAAATATTACCCATGTTGTCAAGTTCGACCTCATCGACCAGATCACGGATCTCCCCGAGAATAACATTTCTGATCTTTTGTTCATACCCCGGAGCACCAGGAGTTTGGCAAATCTTTTCAAGCAATTCTAAGTCCAGCGACATATTTAATTTCTTTTCAGATGTTTCTTATCCCCTTCCTTACTTACCGGGAGAGGATCTTCATTGATTTCTTTAATAAAATTACGTGTACGATACACGTCCATTGCAAGGTAAATAGCGCTTCTCATCGATTGTTCGTCAGCAATGCCCTTTCCTGCAATATCGAAAGCCGTCCCGTGATCGGGCGAAGTTCTTACGATTGGAAGCCCGGCTGTGAAATTAACTCCATCGTTAAAAGCGAGCGATTTAAATCCTGTTAATCCCTGATCATGATACATGGCCAGAACACCATCGAATGAAGTGTACTGTCTACTGCCAAAAAAACCATCCGAAGGATACGGTCCAAACGCCAACAATCCCTCATTTTTCAAGGACTGAATTACAGGGTTTATAACATCGGCCTCTTCCGAACCCATCTTTCCTTTTTCACCGGCGTGAGGATTGAGTCCAAGGACCGCAATTCTAGGCCGGATTATACCAAAATCTTTTTTTAAACTAGCCTCAAACTGTCGAAATTTAGCATCAATTTTCTCCTTGGTAATGGCTGACGGAACCTCCTTTAAGGAAATATGAGAAGTTACCAATGCAACCCGCAGTTCATCCGCAACCATCATCATTAATGCTTCTTTCATACCGGAAAGGTCGGCCAGGTATTCGGTATGACCCGGAAACTCAAATCCGGCTTTCTGAATAGTTTCCTTGGAAATTGGCGCAGTAACGAGGACATCAATTTTTCCGGAAGCAAGATCCTGGGTAGCTCTTTCAAGAGACTGAAAAGCATATTTACCGCCAGTCTCATTGGCTTCGCCCAGTTTCATATCTACTATTTCATTCCAACATGCCACAATATTCACCTTCCTGTGCTGGGCCGCTGATGCATCTTCAACACGATGGTAAGTGAACAGCTCATCGTTGATCGCCTTCTTGTGGTATGACATCGTTTTCGTAGAACCATAAATGATTGGAGTGCATTCAACCAGAATTTGACTGTCCCGCAGGGCTTTAATAATTATTTCCGGACCAATGCCATTTACATCACCGGTTGTAATTCCTACACGTATGGGGTCGCGATTTGATTTAAAGTTTTCTTTCTGTATTTTCTTATCCATTTTCTTACGTGTTTTCGGCTAAGGAAATTAAACCTTTTCCGGTAACACAAAAATAACAATAGTTTACGGATGCATGTTCGGAAGACGTTGAAACTTGGTGATTGGGGACTAAAAAAAAAGACTCAGTCCGTGGGAGTGAGTCTCTTCTTTCATGTTATCAGTCTTTCGTACTTTGGACAATAGAAAAAATTGATAACATGCTTGCGCTATTGTGTGGGGCAAATTTAAATGAATTCCAATTTCAAATCAAATTAAATCCGTTAAATTTTATCATTCAGGGAACGCCAGCCACCCCCGTTATATACATTAAAGCCTTTTGCTTTGAGAATTCTCTTCGCCGCACCGCTTCTCATGCCTGAAGCACAACAAGTAATAACTGCTTTTTCTTTATTGAGCTGATTAATTTTTCCATTCAGTTCGTCAAGGGGAAGATTTATTGAACCCTTAATATGTCCTTGTCTGAACTCTTCTCTGGTTCGCACGTCAATGATCTGAGCTCCCTCTTCCTTCAACTGACTGTAGGACGGTACAGTTCGCCCCTTAAATAACTTTTGAAACAATCCCATGATTAGTGATTTTGCATATTCAGTTTGTAATTCAATTCCATCCAGCCTCCGCCATTTTCGCATTCAATACCATGCCCTTTCAGGAATTCGGCTGCCTGACCGCTTCGTCCACCTGATGCACAGCATAAAATAACGGGTTGCATTCTACGGATTTCTTCAATACGGTTGGGAACCTCATTCAGAGGGATGTTTAAGCTGTCGGCTATATTTCCGCCCTGAAATTCCTGAATTGTTCTAACGTCAATGATTTTTTTCTTGTTCGACATATTCTAATCTCTTTTAAGTTCAATACAAAGCTAATCCTATTTAAAATCGATTTCGGTAACTTAAATCACATTTCGGATTTATACATGTAATTCTAATAAGAATTCCAAGATTCTCTCCTTACACTGAATATTTTAGCATATAATTCGGTTTTTTTCGGAGAAAGCTATAATTTGCTGAAAATTTTGCGATCGAGTGGTACATTTTAGGATTTTGACATCGTATGATGCTTTGAAAAGTTCACTATTTCTGGTTTTTGCTATGTTTCAAGCTTTTTTGGGTGCCCAGCCCCTAGAAGGCACAGCAATATCGTTTGAAGAGGAGAAATACGATCAATCTTTTCTGACTCCTTATACACGAGGAAAGCATTCACTTTCTCTGGGCTTAATGAATGTTCAAACCACCCCGGATCAGAATTTTGTTGCCAACCAGGCCCTTCACCTGGGATATAATTTTCTGTTTCTGAAGGATAGAAAGCTGCTTCTCGCACTGAATGATCGGAGACGTACAGAAATGAATTCGTTCGGACTCCACTTCTCATTGGTCAAGGGCAATGAGCACTATGTAATGGGGACCGTCTTTCGCCCTTTTCTCGCTCTGAAAGGCAGGTTATTCAGTTTTTATTTCCTTTCTGAATACGGACTCGGATACCATTACAAAAAAAAATTATCCGATTTCGATGAAAGCAGGGTAAACATGAGCTTAATGATAGAGTTTATCCGGTTCAGATTTGGTCGAATCCCTATGTACCTTCATATTTCGGGAACCTATGCACTCACCAATAACTTATTTAATAAAACCCCTATCATCCTTGGATACATGGGCGGGGTCAGATATTATTTTTACAGGAAATGAAAAACACAAGTGCAATCATTCTTTTCCTGTTGTTTTATCTTTCAGGAAATGCGCAAAATCAGGATCTCAGATTGAAAGTTTCGGGTGCCGTTCAAATTCTGCAGTCTACCAAATTTTTGGATTCCGTTTATACGCCTGAAAATGCTGATTTCACCTATTACGAAAATGTCGAGGGTCAGGGTGTCATCAACAGGTCTCACATATTTAACGGTTATTCCCTGGGTACTATGATCTGCTACAATTTCAGAAAATCTACCCTCAGTCTGGAACCGCAATACTTCATGCGGCGATCTGTTTTCAGGTTTCAAGGGGAATCCTATTCCGAAAGAGTAGTTGGAATGAAGGCCTTCCGACTGCCCATATTTTACTCTTATCAACTCTTCAAAAAGAATAACAGTATGTTTTTAAGTGTAGGGACCGTGTTGACCTACGGGAAAAATTTCGATTTCCAGCATGCCGGCGCACCGTATCTCTTTTCTGACGGCCCGATATACAAGGGTGGGACAGATCACGGGGACGGTCATTTTAAAAACATTCTTTACAACGAAGGTTTTTACCGACAAAATTTCTTTGGTGTCGGAAAAAGTTTTGGAAAGGTTCAGGTATCCATGCGTTTTATGTCACGAACCAGACTCAGTAAACTCAGAATACGTGCAGATATTGCTCAGATAGAACTTCACGTGAGTTATGACCTGCTCGGACTAAGTGATCTCAGAAAAAAACATGATGTATACCATGAATAAATACCTGTTTCAGTTTCTGACCTTCCTTCTTTCGATGAGTTCCGTTGCTCAACAGGTAGAATTGGCACCACAAAAAGGCCATTCTTCTGCCATTGACAGGATCGAATTTTCGGAAAATGGTAATTACATTATCAGCTGGAGCCTTAACAATGAAGGTATAATCTGGGACCTCAATTTCAGAAAAGCACTTACGCGATTTAAACTTCCCGAAAGCGATGAAATAATCGGTATTAAATTCATCGAAAATGATGAAAAAGTAAAAATCCAAAGCAAGAAGAGCACCTATTTATTTGAGATCAGTTCAGACGCACTTGAAACAAGGCCCTTTGACGGCGACACCCTGTTCCGTAAAAAGGACACTTTTAATGACCCTGACGGATTGCATAAAACCTTCATTAAAAAAGGTGCGATCAAGAAAGAAAAAAAGGACAGGTTTTTTGCCAGATACTGGATTTCGGTAACCTACACAAATGCCTCTTTTTATGCCTTCGATGTTTCCAAAGAAAATGATCTCATCGTAGGAGTTGCAGAAAACAATGCAATATACTGCTATACTTACCAAAGAGGTAAGAAAATTGTGATTATGCAGGAACATAATTCCCCCGCCAGGGATGTTCGTTTTTCTCCGGACGGTAAATTCTTTGCTACCGCCGGCAAAGACCGCAGCATAATTATCTGGGACGCTAAGAATTACCGGGTTAAATTCAGGTTGTATTCAAACATATTCAGAAAGAATACTGCTGTTTTCAGTCACAATGGAAATGAAATTCATATAGGCGACGAACTTGGAAATTTATATTCTGTAGATTTCAATGCTCTTTTCCCGAACACGCGCGTAACGAATTATCCTCAATCTATCAATAACATAAAGAAGTCCAGTTTTAAAGGAGATCAGGCTTATTACGTTTCTAATTCAAATAATTCCCTCGAAATAAAGAAAGATCTGAGTTCATTTTCAGCAGCGGAAACGGTTAAATTCAGAGAGCATGAGCTCACAAGGTCGAAAGGCCTTTTGCTACAAAATCTGTTCGGATTATATCAGGAACCCATTGGCGAAGTTTTGACCTGCGATATTTCCCTGGATAATAAAGCTGTTCTGCTAACAGGTAAAACAGATATCCCTAACATTACACTGGCCTATCCTGAAAGACAAGAAGTAAAGCATTTGTATGCTTATGAAGATAATCGCAATTGGAAAGATGCCCGATTTACCGAAAAAGACCAGTTCGTAAGCTTACTCGAAAACTCAGGAACACTTTATTTTTGGAGAAAGGAGAACGGAGATTATTTCTTTCGTAAAGACTCTCTACCTTTTATGTTGAATGACTTTAGAGTTCTCAACCCAAATACACTCTGGCTTAGCAGCCGTGAACGCGGGCAGTTCATTTACAAAATTGATCAGAAAAAGTACCTGCAGGTTTCTGAAATAAATGCGCATTCACTTTTTTTCGATAGAAACCTGATCATTTTAAGTGATCATGAACATCGAATTGTTTTTCTGAATGCCGAGACTTACACCGTAGAGGCTTCTTTTACCGGGCATTCGGATCGGGTTACGGATATCAGTTTTCACCCCTCCAAAAACGTTTTCATCAGTTCCAGTGATGACGGTACAGTGAAACTTTGGGATTTTTCGAAAAAGGAACTAATCGCCTCTATTATTCCTTTTCAAAACAATGAGGTCGTAATTATCACTGCCGACAATTATTACCTCATCTCCAAGGGCGCTATCGATGAAATCGGTTTTCGTTATCAAGGGCAATTTTTCTATCCTGATCAATTTGACCTTAAATACAACCGACCCGACCTTGTTCTCGAAAAACTCGGATATATGAACAAAGATCTCATCACCGCTTACGAACGTGCGTATGAAAAGCGCCTTAAAAAACTAAATCTCACAGAGAAGGCTTTATCGAGTGATTTCCATTTACCTGAAGTACAAATCCTGAACAAAGAAAAAATACCCGGTGAAACAGCGAGTAAAAAGCTTGAACTTGAACTAAGTCTCAGTGACTCGAAACACAAGCTGGAAAGTTATAAGGTCTGGATAAATGAAGTAGCAGTTCTGGGTTCATTGGGTCATAATATAAGGTCTCTGGATACAGCAGAACTTACCGTAACGGTTCCGTTGAATTTGAGTTACGGGGACAATAAAATCGAAGTGAGCACCCTCAATCAGTCCGGAGCTGAGAGCTTCAAAGAAGTTATAAACGTTTATTGTAAAGAAGGAAAGAAAAAACCGAATGCTTATGTGGTTACTATCGGAGTAAGCAAGTATGCCGATAAACGATTCAATCTTGCTTACGCAGCTAAAGATGCAGCAGATATGGAAAAACTCTTCAATGAAAGTGATTTTTTCGGTTCAGTTTATACCAAATCCCTTACAGACAAAGAAGTAAATCTTGAAAACCTGGAAGAATTAACCGAATTTCTCGCTCAGGCCGACGTTGATGATTTTGTTTTGATTTTTGTTGCAGGACACGGGATATTGGATGAAAATTTCGATTATTATTTTGCCAGCCACGACATCGACTTTGATGATCCTTCGAAACGAGGGATTCCTTATAAAAAAATTGAAGAACTTATTGATGGCATCAAAGCTCTGAAGAAATTATTGATCCTGGACACCTGTCATTCAGGAGAAATCGATAAGGAGGAGGTTGAGAAAAACGAACATATCACTATTGATTCTACGGAAGAATGGAGATTTAGAAACGTAGGAGCCGGTATAAGTTTCAAAGATGATCCACTGGGATTCAAGAATATTAATTATTTGATGAAGCAAGTTTTCCTCGACCTGCGCAGAGGAACGGGCGCCACAGTAATTTCAAGTTCGGGAGGGACTGAGCTGGCATTTGAAAGTTCTAAATATGAAAATGGACTTTTTACATATAGTCTTATCCATGCTTTAAAAAGCCGAAAAGCTGATTTAAACAACGATAAAACCATAACAGTATCAGAACTTCAGGAGTATGTCATCGAAGAAGTAAAAAAGTTATCAAACGGTAATCAGGTCCCTACGTCCCGCATGCATAATAAAGAAATGGATTACAGGGTGTGGTAAATGATCCTGAAGCCTGCTTTCAATAGGGATAAATAATATTGTGCTACTGCGTTTCGTCTTCGAAATTGCTCAATAGCTTAATCTGGTTTCTATACAACAATAAGCGCTTATCGTTTTCAAGTTTTTTCAGTAGCCGTGAAATAACCACACGTGAAGTTGCCATATCACTTGCTATTTCCTCATGGGAGACGTTTAGTAATTTTGAACCTGTAATTTTCGCCCTTTGCAGCAAATAATTTTTCAGCCTCTCATCCAGTTTATGGAAAGCTATTTCATCAATGGTATGAAGAAGTTCATTGAAACGGTTTTTGATCGTGCGCATGACAAATCTCTTCCATGAAGGATATTTCATTAACCACTGATCCATGCACGCCGTAGGAATGGATAGTAGCTCAACATCCTCTTCTGCTATAGCTCTGATTTCACTGGGCATTTGTTCCATACAGCAGGTAAAGGTCATTGCACAACTCTCCTTTGCATTGACATAATAAAGTAATAGCTCATTACCCTCTTCATCTCTGCGCAAAACTTTCACCACTCCCGAAGCGATCAATGGAATATTCCTAACAATTTCGCCATAGTCAAGAATAACGTCTCCTGCCCTGACAGAAACCTCTTTTGAATTCTCCTTAATTTCTTCCAGAAGTGATGATTCGAAAAAAGACCGAAAATATTCTAATGCTCGCATGATACGAATTTATCAATTTTTCATAAAGGTGAAGTATCTCAGTACAATTATCGAAATGTTATAACCTACAACTCTTGAACGATTAAATGCAATAATTAAACAACAATTCACGATATTTGCAAAAAGTTCAATATTATGTCACAGATCATCACCCTTAGTGAATTCATCATGCAGCGTCAAAAGGATTTTCCTTTTGCCACTGGTGAACTTACAAGTTTGCTCAACGATATTTCCATAGCCTCCAAAATAGTGAACCGTGACGTAAATCGTGCCGGGCTTGTGGATATTCTCGGTGCTAAAGGCGAGCAAAATGTTCAGGGGGAAGATCAGCAGAAATTGGATGTCATTGCTGATGAAGCTTTTATACGGGCATTCAAAAACGGAGGTGAAGTCTGTGGAATAGCTTCTGAAGAGAATGATGATTTTGTGGCTTTCGAGAATGAACAGTCAAAAAAGGGTAAATATGTTGTTCTATTTGATCCTTTGGATGGTTCTTCGAATATTGACGTAAATGTTTCTATCGGCACCATATTTTCAATTTACAGAAGAAAATCTGAGGTTGGTTCGCTTTGCACAAAAGAAGATCTTCTGCAAAAAGGTTCTGAACAGGTCGCAGCTGGTTATGTAATCTACGGGTCCTCCACCATGCTTGTATACTCCACAGGAAAAGGCGTTAATGGTTTTACGCTAGATCCTTCGATCGGTGAGTTCTGTCTTTCACATCCGAATATTAAAATGCCCGAAACGGGAAAAACCTATTCCATGAATGAAGGGAACCTCGATAGATGTGATCCCGGTTTGAAAGATTATGTACAGTTCTGTCGCGAAGATGACCCGGAAACAGGAAGGCCTTATTCCGGAAGATACATTGGTTCTTTAGTAGCTGATTTTCATCGGAATCTGTTAAAGGGTGGGATTTATATTTATCCTACCACAAGCAACCATCAGAAGGGGCGATTAAGGCTTTTATATGAGTGTAATCCGCTTGCGTTTATCGCTGAACAAGCAGGAGGTTTGGCTACAGACGGTTATCGCAGAATCCTGGATATTGAGCCTGTTGAACTTCATCAGCGATGCGGTTACTTTGTGGGTTCCAAGAAAATGGTGGAAAAAGCTATGAGTTGCTTAAAGGAAACAGTAGAAGCACATTAGTTCTAATCTTTGTATCGCAAAACCGATGGAATTTTTATTGTATCGGGTGATTCATTTTTCTCAGCAGTAAAATACTCTAGTATCGCTTCTTTTATGAGATGTTGTTGTTGTCTCTCATCCAAAGGAGGTAATTCTTTTATGAATTCGAAATGAGGCCAATTATCCTCGTCTCTGCCCACGGTTTTATAAAATCCATACGGTTCAAGGACGGTACATACTGCTACATGCATTAATTCTGTTTTCTCGCGCTTTGAATATTTCTGGTGGCCTTTGCCAAGTTCCTGGACGCCTATGAGGAAGAGAATCGCCTGAACATCCAGCCCTCCACCGAATGTTTTTTCCAGTTCTTTAACAAGTTCCTTAAACTTTATTTCTACGGCATAATCCATAGAACAAAGGTACAGATATTTCGTGCAAATTCGGGAACTTTTTTGCCTCCGTTGTGAGGTTATTAAATTGCCGATTTGTGCTAATTTTGTAGGAATGACCAAAATTCTTGTCATACGCTTTAGTTCCATCGGCGACATCGTGCTTACGAGTCCTGTTTTACGTGGAATTAAAACACAGCTAAACAGTGTGGAACTGCATGTTCTGACAAAGTATCAGTATGCGATTCTGTTTAATTCCAATCCGCACGTAGATAAAATTCATACATGGGGTAAGGAGAATAAAGAGGTGATCGAGAATCTGAAAAATGAAAACTTTGACTATGTCATTGATCTCCATAAAAATATTCGTACGGCAAAAATCAAAAATCATCTAAAGTCAAAGAGTTATTCATTTCCAAAACTCAATGTTGAAAAATGGACATACGTCAATTTTAAATGGAATCTCCTACCGGACGTGCACATTGTTGACAGATATTTTGAAGCAGTCAAAAACCTCGGGGTAAAGAATGATCAGCAAGGCCTGGATTATTTTATCCCTGAAAATGATCAGATAAACCTGATAGAAAATTTTCAAACCGACAAAATAATTGCAGTTGCATTGGGAGCACAATTCGCGACCAAGAGACTTCCGAGCGAAAAATTATCTTCCATATTGTCAGGTTCGATACTTCCCGTAGTTTTACTTGGTGGTGCGGAAGATCAAGAAATTGGTGAGGAAATAATTAATAGGGCAGAAAACACAACCTTTTTCAACATGTGTGGTAAGCTGAACTTAAATCAGTCTGCATCCGTTGTTAGGCAAGCGAAGGTTCTTTTAACACATGACACAGGTTTGATGCACATAGCGTCAGCCTTTGACACCCCTATTGTTAGTGTATGGGGGAATACAGTTCCCGAGTTCGGCATGTATCCTTATAAGCCGGGAAACAAAGGGAATTATTCGATTCACGAAGTTAAAGGGCTTTCCTGCCGGCCTTGTTCCAAGATCGGATTCCAAAAATGTCCAAAAAAACATTTCAAATGCATGGTGGATCAAGATGTGGAAGCAATAAAAAAGGCTATTAATAACTACGTCCCTTAAAACAGTCAGGGGAGAAAACTGGCGTTCCCTCCCCTGACTTAACACTACTACTTATGAAACCTAACGATGCAAATATATCAAGAACTATTCCTATTTTTTATTTCTTTCTCATAAGAAAAGTTAATTCGGAAAGATCGAATAAAACTGGTGCCTAAAAGCACAAAAGAGAAAAGGGGCGTTTTCTCCTTTGCTAACACTACTACTTATGAAACCTAACTACTATACATCCCTAAACCGAGAAATCTTCAAAATGTTGCATACAGAAACAGAATAATTGTTAAAAAAATCCAGTGCCACAAAAACAAGTCCCAAAAAAAAGGAGAGAACGGGCGTCCTCTCCTTTTTAACTAACACTACTACTTATGAAACCTAACACCCTTATAACTGCATAAAACCCATTTTGTTTTATATAAAGTCTTAAGATTTGTTAAAGCATAAAAAAGGGAGACCCAAGGCCTCCCTTCAATTTGCGTAAAGCAATTTTTATTTATTAACTACCAGTTTGCGAGTTACTTTAGTATCTCCGGCAGTCATATTGAAGTAATATACACCGTTAGAAAGTGTAGACCCGTCAATTTTGATAGAATGTCCACCAGCATTAACGTTTCCTTCGTTCACTTCCAATACTACTTTTCCGGTTAGATCAACCAAGCTGTAATTAACCTCACTCGCATTCTCCAAAGTGTACTGAATAACAGTCTGGTTTGAGAATGGGTTCGGGAAGTTCTGGCTTACTTTAAGGTTGTCAAATTCGTTTTGAGAAACGGAAGCATCAGCCGGCATGTTAACGCGAACCATTACAGCATTAGGATCTATTAGATTTGCTAATACTCCATCCGCCGCAGCACCTACCACAATGCCTTGATCAACTTTTTGAGCTTGACCAAAACGAACATCCGCAACGTTAGGATCTCCTGATCCCTGATGACCTGCCATAACCAAGATTATATCTCCAGCAGCCACCGGCAACATTGTGCTTAAAGGCAATGTTACAAAGGTACCTAAGTCAGCATTCGTCAAAACATAGAAAGGAGCATCGGCAGCATAAACGAAATCTGTTCCGTCAAAAACATAGATTTCAGCGAAAATTTCTTGTCCTGCTGAAGCTGCTCTGTTGGCAACGTATACCGACACAGAAGTAATATCACCTGTTGACATGACTTCCATCTGGTTTCCAATTTTAAACGCCTGATTGGCATTGCCAGAGAAATTGCTTATACTACTTTGTAAAATTCCATTATCCACACTATAAACACTATCAGTGATATTAAAGGTTTCAGTAATTAAATTATCTGAACCTTCCTGTTCAGTTTCAGTCTGAACAGCACTGAAGAACATATTAAAAGTTGTACCTGCAGCGCCTGAAGGCATCCAGTTTGTGGAAGTAACCAAAGAATCCGTTACGCCAGGTGCTAACGAAGTTCCGGTTAAAGAATTAAGTGTACTCTGAGTTGTACCGTCATCAACGAGAACTTCAAGTTGAACGTTGTTTTGAGTATTTAAACCAATATTGCTAATTTTACCTGATAATTCAACGTCAACTAACTGAGAAGTCGGTACATAGTGATAAGGAATCTTTTGAGTTCCAGAAGCTAAAAATCGTTTGTTTATTTTTAGGTCATTCTCTAACGACTCAATAACAGCAATATCATCTACACTCCAAAAGTAGTGAGACGTTCCTGCACTACCATCAAAAAGAAATCGTATTTGAACATTATTTAGAGCAGTTGATCCAGCAATAAAAGTTGACAAATCCAGTTTCGTAATTGTGGTAGGCGTTTGAGTATTCACCGCCGCACCAGAAATTCCTGCGTTAAGCTCTGTGAAAGTACTAAAACCATCATCAGATATTAGCACCTTAGGAAAGAAACCTTGTGCACAGCAAGTACGATATGTATGTTGGAATGCCAGTGTTAAATTTGTAAAACCTGTAAAATCAATTACAGGAGAGCTAATAAATCCAACGTGATTAAAAAACCCACCTGCTGGAGATGGGGTCTGATTCCCATCAGCATCATAAATTATAAAGCCGTTCGCGGCTGTTGTAGACTGTAAAGGAGTAGCTCCTGTCGAAAACTGACCGTTTGGCCCATCTGTGTCGTACGCCCATATATCCTGAGCGCCTCCGGTGGTCCAACCGGTTATTCCTGAAGCAAAATCTTCGTAAAAAATACTGTCTCCTGAAGCTTTTTCAAACTGATAATACACATCCCCTTTGAAAGAACCTTCAGCAGTTCCTGGTTCCACATCGGCAGCCCTCAAATGGCTTACTTTCTGAAGTTGCTGCGCCGAACTACCCAGAACAATTCCGGATAAAGCTAAACTTAAATAAATCTTTTTCATAAAATTAATGTTTTATTTAACAAAAATAACAAATTATATAGAACAGGAATGATCGCTGTTCTTGTCTTAATCAAATTACGAAAAAAATAACTGATTCGTTGGAAATTAATTTTTTTTTTCAAAAAACAAGAGTAAGTTGATTTTATCTGTTCTAAAGTATATTCAGCATTTAAGGCCTCTATTTAGATGCTTCTTGTCTTAAAGCCTAAGAAATAAAGCATCAAAATCTACTCTTTTGGTTACTGCTAAGATTAATAACTTGAGGAAATATTAGTTTAATTTTACGTATTTTCACCTGCATCAATACAAACATAGACCTCATTATGCTGAATAAATACTTAATAAATATCGTTTCTTTTATCCTTGCAGGAACACTTTGTGCTCAAAAAAAACAAATCGATCACACTGTTTATAATGACTGGAAATCACTGAAAGCCGAGCAGATCTCTTCTAAGGGGAATTTTTCCACCTATGAGATAAATCCACACGCGGGAGACGGCTATCTATACATAGTAAATAATAATGACCTCAAAATAGATTCTTTTCCCCGTGGTAATCGTGCTTCCATCAATTATTCGGAAGACATACTCGTTTTTCATGTACATCCCGGATATGACACAATCCGAGAACTTCAACTAAAGAAGGTTAAAAAAGAAAAAATGGTAAATGACTCCCTGGGAATCTATTATTTGAAATCGAAAAATCTTGTGAAGATTCCCAATCTAATTAGTTATAAAATAGCTGATCAAGGAAGTTATGTTGCTTATTCTGTCCTGTCTGATTCACTTCAAAAAGAAAAGACCACTAAAAAGAAGTTCCGTCTCTTTAAAAAGAAAAATAAAGTATCAGAAGTTAAATCTAACGGCAATCACCTTTATATACTTGATCCGATAACAGGAAATACAATGGTTCTGGAAAAAGTGACAGACTATGCATTTAACAAAAATGGAACAAAACTTTTCTACGTCACACATCAGAACGTCAGCAAGAAAGATAGTTTCAAGGTACATATTTATGATCTTACAAGAAACCAAGAAATTCACTTTGACTCAAATTTTACCGCCGTTACACAACAAAATTTCAGTGAAAAAGGGGGGAAACTGATGTTTTTAGCTTCCAATGATACTGTTAAGGAAAAGAAGTGCTTCGACCTTTATTTCTGGGATCTAAAAGATAATTCACCGGTTTTGATCGCAGACACAAACAGAAGCGATATGCCGGAAAAACTACGTGTTAGCGCGAACAATAAACCGTATTTCTCGCTTGATGAAACAAAAATATATTTTGGACTGGAAGAAATCCCTCTCCCGCCTTCAAAGGACACACTTCTGGAATCCGAAAAAGCAAAGCTGGATGTTTGGCATTATAAAGACAAAAGATTACAACCACAGCAACTCATTGAACTTAAAAGGGATCAAAAAAAATCATTCTTGAGTGTCATTCACCTGGATCAAAACAAGCTGGTTCGTTTAAGTAATGACACACTGGAAATAGATTTATTGGATCATGGAAATACAGATTACGCCCTCGGGATGTCCAATGAACGTTATCAAGAAACCTATAATTGGTCTTTCCCCTGGCCCAAAGATTATTATAAGGTCAATCTCCAAACAGGTGAAGCCTTTCTTATAAAGGATAAAGTTGGTTATTCAATGGGACTTTCTCCGGACGGAAGGTATTTCGTTTATTTCGAACCGGAACGAAAACAGTACAGATTCGTCAATACACTTACTGCTGAAGATGACTGTATAAGTTGTTTTTTAAAAGATAGCATTGTCTGGCAAAGGGATATTAACGGAATGCCTCACGAAGCCGGAGCTTTCAATATAGCAGGATATACAAAGGGTAAAAAATCCTTGCTCCTGCATTCGGAATTCGATGTGTGGGAATACGACTTCGGGGGCCGAAAACTTACATCATTGACAAAACAACGCGGCGAACAAATGAACACAGAATTACGTCTCAGTCGCTGGAACTATGACAGTACCTATATCGATCTGAAAGAAATATACCTGACCGGCTATAACCGTGACACGAAAAATGAATCTATTTTCGGATATCAGGACCATGTAAATCATTCTCACATCGTGCAATTAATGGAAACTCCTCACAAAATTTTAAGTGTTCAAAAAGCCAGGGAGGGTTCAAAAGTTATTTACAGGAAGATGAATGTTAAAGATTATCCTGACCTTTTCCTGACGAATATGAATTTTGACGAAGAACAAAGGATATCCATAACGAACCCCCAACAAGACGAATATATCTGGCCTACTGTCGAAAAAATTACTTGGACCTCATATTCTGGTAAGGAACTCGAAGGATTACTTTATAAACCGGATAACTTCGATTCAACAAAATCATATCCAATGCTCGTTTACTTCTATGAACTTTACAACGACAGATATAATTACCATTATATTCCGAAACCCACGGCCTCCATCATTTATCCTACAGAGTATACCTCAGCGGGTTACATTGTTTTCATTCCGGATATTCGTTACGATGAAGGCTATCCCGCTAAAGGCGCTTTCGATTGTATAATGAGCGGCACCGATGAGGTTCTTCAAAAGTACCCTAACATCGACAGCACCAGAATGGGTTTACAAGGCCAGTCGTGGGGAGGTTATCAGACAGCCCAGATGATAACAATGACCAACAGATATAAAGCAGCGATGGCAGGAGCACCTGTCAGCAATATGTTCTCTGCTTATGGAGGAATTCGCTGGGGAAGTGGATTCAACCGACAGTTCCAGTACGAAAAAACTCAAAGCAGGATAGGTAAGACTATCTGGGAGGCTCCCGAACTTTACAGGGAAAACTCTCCATTGTTCGGTATTCCTAATATAGAAACCCCGCTGTTAATCATGCATAACGACGGTGACGGAGCGGTGCCCTGGTATCAGGGAATAGAAATGTTTGTCGGAATGAAAAGACTTTCCAAGCCGGTGTGGATGCTAAATTATAACGACGACGAACACAACCTTATGAAAAATGCAAACCGCATGGATCTCAGCATCAGGATGCGTCAGTTCTTCGATTATTATTTAATGAATAAACCCGCTCCTAAATGGCTGATCGAAGGTGTTCCTGCTGTAGATAAAGGTACTGACTACGGTCTTGGACAATTTAAAGAAGAATGAGTTCAAAGATTCGTGTTCATTTCTTTCTTTCCTTATATCTTTGCGTTCTGTAAATTTGGATTGAATGAGTAAACAAAAGTATACCGTTACAGCAGCTTTACCGTACGCGAATGGACCTCTGCATCTGGGACATGTTGCCGGAGTTTATTTGCCGGCAGATATTTTTGTTCGCTTCCTAAGACATAAGGGACATGATGTGGCTTTCATATGCGGCAGCGATGAACACGGAGCGGCAATTACTCTCAGGGCCAAAAAAGAAGGGATCTCTCCGCAGGAGATAGTTGATAAGTATCACGCCGTTTTGGCGGATTCTTTTCAAAAATTTGACATATCCTTTGATATATTTCATCGCACTACTACCGAAATTCATAAAAAAACTGCTCAGGATTTTTTCCTGAAACTCCATGAAAATGACAAACTGACCAAACAGACCAATGAACAATATTTCGATGAAGAGTTCCAGCAGTTTCTTGCGGACCGGTATATAACCGGTGAATGTCCGAAATGCGGTTATCCGGAAGCTTACGGCGATCAGTGTGAAAAATGCGGTACGTCTCTAAGTCCAAATGAACTTATTAATCCTGTTTCTTCACTCAGTGGAAGTACTCCCGTGCTGAAAGAAACATCTCACTGGTTTCTTCCAATGGAAAGACATGAGGCGTGGCTAAAGGAATGGATTCAGAAAGGCATTTTGAATGGAACCCACCACCACGATCCCGCTCAGTGGAGAAAACAAGTGATCGGTCAGTGTATGAGTTGGATTGACGGCGGTCTGAAACCTCGAGCCATGACACGTGATCTGGATTGGGGGATACCGGTTCCTGTCGAAGGTGCTGATGGCAAAGTTCTTTACGTTTGGCTAGACGCACCGATCGGTTATATTTCGGCAACCAAACAATGGGCGGAAGACAATGATAAGAATTGGAAAGATTACTGGACAGGAGACCGTAAACTTATTCACTTCATTGGAAAGGATAATATAGTTTTCCATGCCATTATTTTTCCTATTTTATTAAAGGAGCACGGCGAATTCATCCTTCCCGATAATGTTCCTGCCTCCGAATTTCTTAATCTGGAAGGTGATAAATTTTCAACATCCAGAAATTGGGCGGTATGGTTGCACGAGTTCATAGCAAGATACCCGAATAAAATCGACGAACTGAAATATACCTTGACCTCGATAGCTCCGGAAAGTAAGGATAGTGAATTTACCTGGAATGAATTTCAGTCCCGTGTAAACAATGAACTGGCAGATATTTTAGGGAATTTCGTCAACAGAGCATTAGTTCTTAATGATAAATATTACAATGGAGTCGTACCTCCTCTTTTGGATCTCCTTCCCACAGATAAGGAACTGATTAATGCAATACAATCAGCACCGGCTAAAGTGGAAGATCTGCTTTACAGGTATAAGATCCGAGAAGCTCAGTCTGAAGTAATGAATCTGGCTAGATTAGGTAACAAATACCTCGCAGAAACCGAACCGTGGAAACTGATCAAAACAGACCCTGAGCGTGTAAAAACGATACTCCACTTAGCTTTACAGATTACCGCGAATTTATCACTGCTTTTTGATCCGTTCTTACCCGGAACGGCCTTGAAAATTCGTCAATTCCTCAATCTTGAAGATGTCAACTGGTCTCATAGTGGTGATTACCGATTAATTCCTGAAGGGCATAAGACCAACAAACCTGAAATACTTTTCCCAAAAATTGAAGATTCTCTTGTCATTGAAGAGCAAAACAGACTTCTTTCTTCAAAGTCAACTCAAACCAAAGAGAAAAAATCCCCCTCAGCGGAAAAGGAACCCGTAGCTTTTGAAGATTTCATGAAGATGGATCTTAGAACCGGAAAAATTCTGGAAGCACGAAAAATAAAAAAGGCGGATAAACTGCTGGAACTTGTCGTTGACACCGGACTGGATAAAAGAACGATAGTTTCAGGAATTGCTGAATTTTATTCTCCTGAAGATATAATCGGTCAAAATGTAGTGGTGCTAATGAATCTACCCCCGAGAAAACTTAAAGGAGTGGTTTCGCAAGGCATGATACTCATGGCCGAAAACGAATCCGGCGAATTAACTTTCGTGGTTCCTTCAAAAGATTTTGAAGTTGGAAGTGAAGTGAGGTAATTCCCAACCACGTTATTCTGCTGAATCGGTTTTAGTCGACTATATTTTCCCGTTCGTCGGACAATCACTATATTTGTAACAAAATTTTAAAAAATGAAAAATCTACTACTTATTTCCACTTTATTTTTTATTTCCTCAACAATCCTTTCCCAAAGTACTTCTTCGGAACAGTCCGTACCTAAATCGAGCGTTCCGCTTAATAAAGAAGTGAAAAAGGAAAATCAGATTAAATTTTTAAAAGAGGCAACAAAGCCGACTGATAAAAGGGAGGAAAAACTTAAAGTAAGATTACAAAGCACAAAGGTAAAAGAAGAGAAATAATTAATCAAAAGCCCATATTATGATGAAAAATTTAAATTATTTAATTCCGGTATTTATCGTTCTCTCCTTTTTTCAGAACGCGAACGCTCAGAGTTGTGATACCTTGAGAAATTACAACTTGAACGACGTTTTTTATGAATTTACAGGTGTAGGAGGTTACGTACTTGGCCATGAAAAACTAAATGGTGGAACAAGTCCTGTTACTCAGTGGGCCGAACCTTATACCGTTGCATCACCCACAGAGGTTAGAAGACTTCGATTCGTACCCTGGAAGGTTCATGACGCAGGAGGGCAAGTTATTTTCACGGTATATCAAAACAACACCGGTACACCAGGTACCGTTTTGGGAACACAGACAGTTCCGTTATCTGATTTTACAGCCAATACGTATACAGAGGTTGATTTCACCACTCCGGTAAATGTCAGCGGTACATTTTTCGTCGGTTTTCAGTTGGCCTATAATACTCCTCAGGATACCTTTGCGATAACTGGAACCCATAAACCGGGTGGTACAAACTATACTCAAATGTATTTTGACGCTGCTTGGTCTGCATGCAATAATGTGTATACCATAGGTGCGGATCCTTTTATCAGTGCATGGCAACTTGATGTTTTAACCTCGACTGCCCCCTCTCCGGTGGCGGATTTCACCTCAAACTGGTCTGCGTGTTTAGGCGGGGTATTTAATGTAGACGGAAACGCCTCCACCAATGTAGACGAATACTTCTGGATTCTTGGGGATAATCCCTACACCCAAACCTATGACAGTGGAACAGGAATTACAACCTCATTGAGTCCTACCATTTCAGGAGGAAATCAGGCTATTTATCTCGTAGCTGATGGAGGTTGTCAAACAGACGTGGTGGGTTATGTTGCCACTGTTTATGACCCGATAAACGCCACTGTAAGCACAAGTAACTCTACCTGTGGAAATAATAACGGAAGTATAACAGTTTCAAATGTCACAGGGGGAAGCGGGACTTACTCATATTCTTTGGATGGAACAAATTACCAAAACAGTAACATATTTTCCAATCTAGCTCCCGGAGCATATACGGTTTACGTGGCGTCAGGAGGGAATGCTTGTGAAACTACATACAGTGTAACTGTTTCCGCAACTCCTCAGGAGGCTATCACCGTTGGAGCTAATCAAACCATTTGCTCAGGTCAGTCGGCAACAATAACTGCTTCAGGAAACGGCACGATTGAATGGTTTAACGGCGGGGTTTCCATAGGAACAGGTACTTCCGTAACCGTTACACCCGGATCGTCGACTACATACGACGCAGTCCTAACGGATGCAAATAACTGCCAAGACACCGATCAGATTACAGTAAATGTAAATCCTTTGCCAGTTGTAGATGCAGGTGCAAATAATTCAATCTGTACGGGAGATTCATACATGTTAACAGCCAGTGGCGCTAATGCTTACACTTGGAATAATGGTCTTGGAGCCGGAGCTTCACATTCAGTTAGTCCAACAACTACAACAACTTATGAAGTTACCGGAACTGACGGTAATGGATGCTCAAATACTGACCAGGTGACCATTACGGTGAATTCACTTCCAACTGTCTCAGCATCTTCAAACATTTCAATTTGTGCAAATACATCAACCACGATTTCTGCGACAGGTGCACTTACCTACAGCTGGGATAACGGACTTGGTGCAGGAGCCTCCCATTCAGTTTCTCCATTAACAACTACAACTTACGAGGTTACAGGAACAGACGGTAACGGATGTTCAAATACCGATCAGGTTACTGTTACTGTGAATTCATTACCTGTGGTAACGGCAAATTCGGATGCCTCCATTTGTCAAGGCGACAATACTGTTATATCTGCTACCGGAGCATCAACCTATTCATGGGACAATGGTCTGGGAGCAGGTGCTTCACACACAGTTTCTCCTACCGGTTCAACAACCTATGAAGTTACAGGAACAGATGGTAACGGCTGTACAGATACGGATCAGGTCACTATCACAGTCAATGCCCTACCTACGGTTGATGCCGGACCAAACGTTTCCATTTGTAACGGAGATAATACCACAATTTCAGCTTCTGGAGCAAGCTCCTATTCATGGGACAACGGACTCGGAGCAGGTGCTTCTCATGTAGTGAGCCCTTCTTCAACAACCACATTTGAAGTGACCGGGACGGATGCCAACAATTGTCAGAATACCGATCAAATAACTGTAACGGTAAATGCTATCGATGATCCGAGCTTTACATTCAATAATTTCTGCGACCTGGCTGCCTCAAACGGTCCTACGAATATAGCTACTCCGGGCGGTACATTCTCTTTCAATCCGGCACCTACCGATGGAGCAACCATTGATCCCAATACAGGGGAGATCACAGGAGGAATTGCTGGCACGACATATTCCGTTGAATACACCACAAACGGGGCATGCCCTGATTTTTCAACAGAAACTGTTACAGTGCAATCCACGGATGACCCCAGCTTTTCTTTTGATGATATTTGCTTGGGTAACGGAGCCCCTATTCAACCGTATAACGTGGCTACCCCAGGAGGCACTTTCAGTTTCTCAACTGCACCGGCAGATGGCGCTACCATAAACAACTCCACCGGAGAGATCAGCAATGCAACACAGGGAAGCACCTACAGTGTAGAATATTTAACTCCTTCCGGAGCATGTCAGTCTTCAGCAACCATGAACGTTCAGGTTTATAATGCACCAACCGTTGTTGCTACAGGAACAACATCCATCTGCGAGGGTCAATCAACCGTAATCTCTGCATCCGGAGCTGACAATTTCGACTGGGATAACGGTTTAGGGACTGGAGCATCTCATACTGTAATCCCAACTTCAACCACTACATATACCGTTATAGGTGAAGACAATGCAACTGGTTGTACAAATACTGATAATGTAATGATAACCGTGAATCCGCTTCCCTCAGTTGATGCGGGAACAAATCAGACCATTTGTGAAGGTGATGTCACTGTTTTAACTGCAACCGGAGCGGATACTTATGCATGGGACAATGGTCTTGGCACGGGAGCGACTCAAAATGTGAGCCCTAATAGCACCACAACTTATACAGTAACAGGAGAAATAACAGCCACAGGATGTTCTAATACTGCTCAAGTTACGGTCAACGTTAACCTTCAGCCTGTGGTTGATGCAGGGACAGATCAGGAAATATGTGACGGTGAATCCGTTACAATTAATGCATCTGGAGCTGATTCCTATTCTTGGGATAACGGATTAGGATCGGGGCCTTCACACACAGTTTCTCCGTCTACAACAACTACTTATACGGTTACCGGAACTGATCAAAACAACTGTTCAAACACAGATGAAATTATAGTAACTGTAAACGCGTTACCGACTGTTGATGCAGGAGATGATCAGACGATGTGTGTTTATAATGCATCGATTACCCTGAACGGAACACCTACAGGTGGTAGCTATTCAGGACCCGGAGTAACCAATAATGAATTTGACCCTGCTGCTGCAGGTCTGGGTACTCATCAGATTACATACACTTACTCGGATATCAACGGATGTGAAAATTCTGACGTGCTCACAATAACTGTTGATCAGTGCGCTTCTCTTTCTGATAATGATTTAAAGGATGGCATTACGGTTATGCCAAACCCGGCGACAGATTTCATCAAAATACTTGTTACCGGAAATATCGAAATAGGTAGGATTGAACTTTTCTCTGCTGAAGGAAAAGTTATCCCGGCGCAGGTTAGCAATGAATTCTCAAAAGAATTTAGAATTGATCTCGTTGACGTTGACAAAGGAACATATTTTCTAAAAATGAAAACGACCGATGGAACCTTGGTTCGAAAGGTGGTGATTCATTAATTAAAAATATTACCAAGTAAAAAAAGCTGTCTCAATAATGGGGCAGCTTTTTTTAAGCTTTTAACTATTTTCGCAGCAGATCATGAATTATTGGGACGAGATTTACATAGGCCTGAAGAATACAGGCATCCTTGAATGGTTAGCTGTAATAACAGGTATCCTGTATGTAATTCTTGCCGCGAGAAAAATAATCTATTGCTGGTTTTTTGCGCTGATCAGTACGGCTATTTTTACTTTTCTCTGTATTGAAGCCGGATTATATATAGAGTCATCTTTGCAAATCTTCTACTTTGTAATGGCTATTTACGGATGGATCAACTGGCAACATAAAGCAAATCAGGATCTTCCGATAAAAAGATGGCCACTCAGCTATCATCTGATCAATATAATACTTAGTAGTATTTTAACATTTACCCTTGGATACTTGATGTCCGAATTCACCAATCAGAAAAATCCTTACCTCGATGCTTTTACAACCGTTTTCAGTTTAGCAGCAACTTTCATGGTGGCAAGGAGGATCCTTGAAAATTGGATATACTGGATCGTAATTGATATCGCTGCAGCCTTCTTATATAGCGGTAGAGGTCTGTATGTCACAGGTTTTCATTATATTATATTCACAATTATAGCTATCTTTGCGTGGTATAAATGGTATACATATTATAAATCACAGCTCACCCATGATTAAAATAGCTATCACAGGGCCCGAAAGTACAGGAAAGACTATTTTGGCCAGTGACCTTGCTAACCACTTCAATGCACCATGGATTCCTGAATACTCCAGAGAATATCTTGAGAAAAGAAACGGCAATTACAATTTTGAAGATATCGAGATTATCGCAAGGGAGCAGGAAAAAACATGGAATAATGTAAAAAATGAAAGGCTGGTTTTCTATGATACTGAATTCACCGTACTCAAAATCTGGTCGGAAATCAAATATGGAAAGGTTTCTCCCTACATTATAGATTCTTTAGCCAATCAGCAGTTCGATCATTATTTCATCTGTGACCCGGTAGGCGTTAAGTGGGTAGACGACCCCCTGCGTGAGCATCCTGAGAGAAGAGAGGAGTTTTTCGAACTTTACCTCAGAGTTATGGAATCCAATCGCAGATCATTTACCGTTCTTTCCGGCAGCTGGGATTCACGATTAAAAAAAGCCATATCAAGGGTTGAAGAAATGATCTAACTGTACTCAGTTGAAGGAGACCATTCACAATCAAGAATCTTAGTTAAATCAGTACGTGAATTCCATTCACTTTGTCTTCTTGATTAATATTCTGTGACAAAATAAATTTGTCATTTATGTTTTACCACGGATTGATTAACTTTGCGGCATGAAGAAATACTTGATCATAGCACTGATAATGTTTTTTATCCTTCCCTTGGATTCAGAACTGATTGCTCAGTGCTCTCAGTGTAAACTTCTTGCCGAACAGAGTGGTGATACGGCTGCAGACGAATTGCTTGGAGGAGATAATGGAAACAATATAAATACTGCAATACTCTATATAATGGCAGTTCCTTATATCATCCTAAGCTTTCTCTTCAGAAAGCAGATCAAAGATCTTTTTAAAAGAGCATTCAGCCGATCAAAGTAGTTCGTTGGCCAGATTTGCTAATTCGGATCTCTCCCCTTTTTCAAGTTTCACGTGTGCGAACAATTGTTGTCCCTTAACCTTATCAATCAAATAAGCCAGCCCGTTGGAATTCTCATCTAAATACGGTGTATCGATCTGATGAATATCTCCCGTAAAAATAATTTTAGTATTCTCGCCTGCACGGGTAATTATCGTCTTCACCTCATGAGGAGTAAGGTTTTGTGCCTCATCCACAATGAAAATAATGTTCGATAAGCTTCGGCCGCGAATAAAAGCTAAGGGAGTGATTACAATTTTACCCTCCTCTTGCATGGATACCAATTCCTTATACTTGCGTTCATTCTCCTTGAATTGATTTTTAATATATTTCAGGTTGTCCCATAAGGGTTCCATATAAGGCGAGATTTTATCATTTGCATCTCCCGGCAAAAATCCGATATCCCGGTTGGATAAAGGAACCAAAGGTCTGGCAAGAATAATCTGATGATATTTCTTGTGTTGCTCCAAAGCAGCCGCAAGCGCAAGCAACGTTTTCCCCGTTCCTGCCACACCCTGCAGTACGACCAGTTTAATGTCGTCGTTCATGAGCGCATTTACGGCGAATGCTTGTTCAGCATTTTTCGGCTTAATTCCCGAAATATATGATTTCTCCACCCTTTCAATCTGATCCAAAAGCGGATTGTAATAAGCCAACGAAGAAGACCGGCCGTTTTTCAGCACATAATACCCATTTGCAATCTTCTGATCGTCCAGAATTCCATCCTCAGGTATCCTTCCTTTGTTAAATAAATGCCGTATAACGTCGGAATCTACGTTTTCAACTACTCTCAGGCTAGAAGAATCAAGTGTCTTCTGGTCTACTTTTCCTGTTTCATAATCTTCCGCATTGATTCCCAGGGCCTTAGCTTTTATCCGAAGATTGATGTCCTTGGTAACCAGTGTTACCTCTGTAGTTTTATGTTGCTCCTTTAAAAAAAGAGCCGCATTAATTATTTTATGATCATTTTTCCCTTCCGCGTAAATTTTTTCTGCGTTCAGTTTAAGAGGCAGACCGGAAAGAATTACATGGAACTTTCCTTTGCCCTCACCCAAAGGTATCCAGTCCTTCAACGAATTACCACCCGATAATTTGTCAATAAATCGGATCACTGCCCGGGCCGTGAAATTCTTAGTGTCATTTCCCACCTTAAAATTATCCAATTCCTCCAGAACAGTTATCGGAATTGCAACGTCGTGCATTTGGAAATTTACAATTGACTGGTGGTCGTGTAAAAGTACTGAAGTATCAAGTACAAAAATCTTCTTCTTCTTCGCCATTCCCTAAAGTTTGGCTTTAAAGTAGAAATAAAAGGGGTTGTGCAGAAATGAAAATCAAACAGTTATTAACAAACGATTTGTAATTATTACAGCACATTACAAATCTTAGCTTTCACCTTTGTATTCATTAAAATATTATTTTTTTAAACGGACTAATTCATTCTTGATTTTCCGTAACCTTTCAATAATATCCTGGTTATCTTTATGCAAGTCAGAATTATCAATTGTTCTTGTAGTTTTAAGAGCTTTTTTTGCCCCTTCCAATGTGTGACCATCAATCTTTACTAGTTGATAAATTCTTTGCAGTTCAAGAACATTCTTGGGTGAAAACAGGCGATTCCCCTTCTTGTTTTTCTTAGGTTGTACCGAAGGAAATTCCTTTTCCCAAAACCGGATGAGTGAAGCATTCACGTCGAACATTTTAGCAACCTCTCCGATTGAGTAATAAAGTTTCGTAAGTTCAGACTCCCGGATCATAAATTATTTTTTTAAGGGAAATACAATTTACTGAGCATAAATATATTAATAAACCGCAAATATATAGTCCTGAAACTCATTATTCGTATTCTACGAAATAGAACGAAGAAACCGAAGCAATAACTAAAATGTTTGTAGCAACAATTGTAAGCTAATTGTCTAACATTTGTCCGGGTTTAATCCATTGATTTCAAAGCATTCTTGCTTATTTCGATCAGTTGCTCGTACTGTTCAGGTGTAAGATCCGAATGAAAATAGTCGATAGGATTAACCTTTTGACCGTCTTTTTCTACCTCATAATGCAGGTGAGGACCGGTAGATTTTCCTGAGCTACCCATGAGACCGATCAAATCTCCGCGTTTTACTCTTTGACCAACCTTGACCTTGAATTCACTCAGGTGAGCATAACGCGTTTTATATCCGAAACCGTGATTAATCACAATTTCTCTACCGTAACCCCATGAATTACTCTCTACCGTTTCTACCACACCATCACCGGTGGCATAAATCTCTGTGCCTATTTCAGCAGTAAAGTCGAGTCCCCAGTGCATCCTTCGCGTTCCGTAAATTGGATCCACGCGCCATCCATACCCCGAGGCCATTCTTCTTAATTCTTTATTGTTTACAGGCTGAATCGCCGGTAAGGAAGCAAGTCGCCGTTCTCTTTCCTTGGCCAGGTTTACAAGCTCTTTAAACGACAAACTCTGAGCGTGCAATTTTCTTTCTATTTCATCCAGTCGCGTAGCTGTTGCAATGAGGACTTCTGAACTGGATTTTCCTCTTAGGTGAGAATACCGGTCGCTACCACCTACACCCATAAGTCTTAATTCCTCAGGAAATTCTTTTGCTCCAAGAGCAGTTCGATATAAGCCTTCATCCCTTTTTTTCAAGGCTTCAGTCACGTTATCTATAACGGTTAATCTGTCTTCAAATCCTTTTACAACCTCATTTAATTCGGCAATTTCTGCTTTCAGTTTCTTTTCTTTCGGCGAGTCAATTCTGTAGGAAATAAAAAAGCCGATTACAATGCTTAACACAAGTGTGGGCGCAATGAAAAATACACCACGTAAAATACGCTCTCCTACAGAACGCTTTACCTTTTCGTACGAAAGGGTTTCGGGGTTGTATCTAAATTTTGTTTTTGCCATTATTTATGTTTAAAACACCGCAAAATTAGGCAAATAATCTAACTTTGCATTTGAGTTAACAATGCTTAACAGTTAGTACAAACAATAGAATAACCGAAGTTCCTATGAAATTGGAAGAAATTCGAAGTCATTTTTTTACCTTTTTTGAATCTAAAAAACACAAAATCGTTCCCTCCGCGCCCATGGTAATTAAGAACGATCCAACACTCATGTTTACCAATGCCGGAATGAATCAGTTCAAGGATTATTTCCTCGGTAACGCAGAACCTGATACCAAAAGGATCGCTGATACTCAGAAATGCCTGAGAGTTTCCGGAAAACATAACGACCTTGAGGAGGTCGGTGTGGACACTTATCACCATACCATGTTTGAAATGCTCGGAAACTGGTCTTTTGGTGATTATTTCAAAAAGGAAGCAATAGACTGGGCCTGGGAACTCCTTACTGAGGTTTATAAGATTGATAAGAACCGGATTTACGTAACCATTTTTGAAGGGGATGACGTAGATCAGGTGCCAAGAGACGGTGAATCTTTCAACTTTTGGAAAAAGCATATCAGCGAAGAACGAATCATAGAAGCGAATAAAGACGACAACTTCTGGGAGATGGGTGAGATGGGTCCTTGCGGCCCTTGTTCTGAGATCCATGTCGATATCCGGTCAGAAGAAGAAAGAGCGAAAATAGACGGAAAATTGTTGGTGAATAAGGACCATCCACAAGTGATTGAGGTGTGGAATCTCGTTTTTATACAATTTAACAGAAAGGCCGACGGAACTTTGGAAAAACTCCCCGAAACACACGTAGATACCGGCATGGGTCTTGAGCGGCTGGCCATGGTGCTTCAGGGAAAACAGTCGAATTATGATATTGATCTTTTTCAGTCACTGATCGCGGATATTTCTTCAAGATGCAGTACACCATACGGCAGAGAGGAGTCTGCCGATATCGCAATGCGTGTCATTGCTGACCACATCCGTGCGATTTCCTTTTCGATTGCTGACGGACAATTACCTTCGAATACAGGCGCAGGTTATGTTATTCGAAGAATTCTGAGACGAGCTGTGCGCTATGGTTATCAAACGCTCTCTCTTACAGATCCTTTTTTAGCTCCTTTGAGCCAAAAACTTGTGGAACTAATGGGAGACGCTTTCCCTGAACTAAAAGAGCAGTCCAACCTCATCGAAAACGTAATCCGTGAAGAGGAACTTAGCTTTTTCAAGACACTGGAGCAAGGGATTAAACGAATCGAAACGATTATCACTGCAGAAAAGAAAAAACATAACTCGGTAATAGACGGTGATCAGGTGTTTGAATTGTACGATACCTTCGGTTTTCCTTTCGATTTAACTGCCCTTATTGCAAGGGAAGCAGGAATGGCTGTTGACGAAGAAGGTTTTGAAAAAGCCCTCCAGCAACAAAAAGATCGTTCCAGGGCTGCTACCTCGGTTTCGACCGAAGACTGGGTTGTTTTGCGCGAGGATGACAAGGAAGAGTTTATAGGTTATGATCACCTTGAGGCAGATGTTAACATTGTAAAATACCGAAAAGTCAAACAGAAGAATAAATCGTTTTATCAGTTGGTTTTTAACTTCACACCTTTCTATCCAGAAGGAGGTGGTCAGGTTGGAGACACCGGTTTTATTGAAGCGAACGGAAAGAAGGTTTCAATTTTCGATACTAAGAAGGAGAACAATCTAATTGTTCATTTAGCGAATGAACTTCCCGAAAACCTTGAAGCGGATTTTAAAGCACTAGTTAATAAGGAAAAACGTCATTTTTCAGCTTCAAACCATTCTGTCACACACTTGTTACATCATGCACTGAGAGAAATCCTTGGGGAACACGTCACTCAAAAAGGATCGCTCGTTCATCCGGACTATCTCAGGTTTGATTTTTCTCATTTTTCGAAAGTTAACGATGAAGAAATCGAAGCTATCGAAAGACGCGTCAATGAAATGATCCGTGAAAATATTTCGCTTGAGGAACATAGAAATGTACCGATGGAAAAAGCAAAAGAACTCGGAGCGCTGGCTCTTTTCGGAGAAAAATATGGCGACGTTGTAAGGGTAATTCAGTTTGGTGAATCTGTAGAGCTTTGTGGAGGAACCCACGTTCCAAATACCGGAAACATCGGTTTATTTAAAATCACTTCGGAGTCGGCTGTAGCTTCCGGGATACGCCGGGTTGAAGCAATCAGCAATCAGAAAGCGGAAGAATTTATTCAGCAGCAAATAAATACGCTTGATGAAATAAAGGCGCTTTTCAAGAATCCAAAAGATATCAAGAAGGCGATTACCGATTTGATGGAGAAAAATGATGATTTGAATAAAAAACTAGCCCAGATCGAAAAAGAAAAGGCGAAGGATATCAAATCGGACTTAAAAAATAAAATTACTGAGCATAAAGGCATTCCCTTTCTTGAAGCAATCGTTCCTCTTGATGGAGGTGCAATTAAAGACATATTGTTTCAGCTAAAAAGCGAAACGGATTCCCTGATCGCAGTAATCGGTGGAACATCGGATGATAAATGTACTCTCAGTGTATTGATTACAGAAGACCTGGTGAAAGAACGATCTCTAAATGCCGGAAATCTGGTCAGATCAGCGTCTAAACACATAGAAGGCGGTGGAGGCGGACAACCGTTTTTTGCTACAGCGGGAGGTAAAAAACCCGATGGTCTTCAGGCGGCGATTGATGAAGTGAAAAACGAGATTTAAAGAATGGCAAAAAAGCGGGTACTCATCATCACTTATTACTGGCCACCGAGCGGAGGTGCAGGCGTACAAAGATGGTTGAAATTCGTAAAATACCTGCGAGATTTTGGTTGGGAACCGATTATCTTTAAACCAAACAAAGCTGAATACCCCGAACTTGATTATTCATTGCAAGAGGATGTTCCGGAAGGAGTTGAGATCGTTGAATCGGATATCTGGGAACCGTATCATCTTTACAAAGCTTTTACAGGCCGGAAAAAAAATGAAAAAGTACAGGCGGGTTTTCTAAATGAAAGAAAAAAGCCCGGGAAACTGGAAAAAATAGCCGTCTGGCTCCGGGGAAACATTTTTATTCCCGATGCCCGTAAATTCTGGATAAGGCCCGGAGTCAAATCTCTGAATAAATGGCTTTCAACCAATAGTGTTGACGCCATCGCGTCAACAGGCCCTCCGCATTCTGCACATTTAATCGCACTTAAAATCAAACAAAAACATCAGATTCCTTGGCTGGCCGATTTCAGAGATCCATGGACGCAAATTGATTTCTACGATAAGCTGATGCTCTCAAAAAAAGCGGATAGAAAGCACAAAAAACTCGAGAAATCCGTGCTGGAAGGTGCGGACGCCGTGACTACCGTAAGTAAACATTGTGCCATCGGTTTGAATGAAATCACGGATAAAAAGGTAAATGTAATCACCAACGGTTTTGACACCGATGACTTTCAGCATTTACCTTCCTTTCAGTACGATGAGTTCTCTATCACACATTTGGGTTCAATGAATCCCGATAGAAACCCTTTCGCCCTGTGGGACGCACTGAGTGAACTTGTTAAAGAAAATGAACAGTTCAGAAAAGATTTACGTATCCGGTTTATAGGTAAAACCGACCTTTCCGTATTTGAAGCTCTCGAAAAAAGAAGTTTAAGTGACAAGGTTGAAAACCTGAAATACTTGCCGCATGACCAGGCCGTCAATAAAGCTGCTGAATCCGCGGTGCTTTTACTGGCTCTTAACAATACGCCGAACGTAATGGGAATTGCTCCGGGAAAATTGTATGAATATCTTGCTCTCAACAGACCTATTCTAAGCGTTGGTCCTCCCAGTGGTGATGCGGCCAGAATTGTTACTGAGGCAAATGCCGGAAAAACCATTGATTTTGATGATGTCCAGCAAGCAAAAGAAATAATTATGGAATGGTACAGCCGTTTTCAGAATAAAAGCCTGAATGTTGAGTCAGGTTCGATTGAAAAGTTCAGTAGAAAGGCATTAACTGAAAAGCTAAGCGGGTTACTGGATACTATTACTCAACAAACATCTCGATAGAATCAAGCCTCAGCTCGGTTTCTTGTAGCTTACGGGAAACTTCGCCGCTTTTCATTTTAGTTTCACCACTTTTCATCCCAAACTTATCGCTTTTCATCTCAACTTCATCACTTTTCATCTCAACTTCATCGCTTTTCATCTCAACTTCATCACTTTTCATCTCAACTTCATCGCTTTTCATCCCAACTTCATCACTTTTCATCTCAACTTTATCGCTTTTCATCTCAACTTCATCACTTTTCATCTCAACTTCATCGCTTTTCATCTCAACTTCATCGCTTTTCATCCCAACTTCATCACTTTTCATCCCCACTTCATCACTTGGCAACACGACTTTGTCACTTTCAGATTCAAAATCATCGCTTTCAAATTGCATTTCGCTACTTTCAGATTGCGCTTTGCCGGTTTCAATTTCAATTTCATGGCTTTTGGAAAAACCGTTGGTTTTTATGAAACGTCTTTGATTCCCTTCCACCGGATTACCGAAATCCATTATTATATTATCTGTTTCAGAAAAAGAATGAAGCGATTCCAGAAAGAAAAAATGGATCAGATGGTCAGCTATTTTATCCGGGGTTCTAAGTCTGAGCACACTGTTTATTTTAGGATTCGCGATAGCCGAATTATTGGCCGGATTTGCAGGAGGCTAAACCTAATTTAGAGATGTCATTTAGAGATGTCCATCAGTTGAAATCAATCTCAACATCCTTTTCTTCCCGCTTGTTTTCTTCTTTCCACTTTTCGATCTGAAGCTGAAGTTTGGTTTTTCTTTTCTTTTTTTCTTCAGGCGAGAACTCCTCCTCAATACTATCTTTATTAAATTCCATCAAGACCTTTTCTTTAGGAAGAGACTCTTTCTTGTATTCCTGGATGGTCGTATCTTTTTGGTTTATTCCGAATCCTGACTTCAGTAGACTTTTAAAATCTTCCTTGGCTTCCTCTCTCTTAGCCTCTTTGTCTGCCTTCATTGCTTCTTTATCCCACTCAAAGACCGGATTTTCTAAATTACCGTGCATTCTGAGATAGATACGGAATCCGGTACCGTCGTCAATAACCTCACCGAATTCGCTGTCCGAACCAGACGTCTTTATCTCTCTAAACCTGAAATCAAAGGAATAATCTATCTGGTTTTCGAACGAATGCGTTCCGGATAAATTAACATCGAGAGCATTGGACCTTATCTTCATCTCCGGAATCAGTATGACGCCGTTATTGATGATAATCTCGTTCTCGAGGGTTTCAAAACTGAGATCCATTAGTTTCTTTTCAAAAGCATCTATTTTTTTAGTTGATATCAATAATTTAGCTGCTGAAGACCTCAGGCTTTCGGTTATTTCCTTGAAGGCTGAAACGTTCCTCAATGAACCGTCGGAAATTTTTATCCAAGCCCTTGCTTGAAACTGATTTTTTAGATCCTTGCCTTCATAAAGGTCAAATGGCCCGAGAAAATCCAACCTTACCTCAGCCGAACCTTTAATATTTTCAGAAGCAACTACCTGCTGATCAAAATTATTCCATTCTTTGAAAAGAGGTTCAAAAACTACTTTATCTGATCGTAAATTAGCCTGTACCATCAGATACATGGGGCGTTCTTCTGTTATCGTGAGGCTTCCGGAGACATTCGTTCCGGCTGTTTTTCCTTTCAAATAGGGAAAATAGAGCCCGTGCTTCCTGAAAAGGAGCTGTGAGTTTATTGCTTCATAACTATGATTAGAATACTTAACTTCTTGCAATGAAAGGTTCAGTTTGCCCTCAATATCGTCCGGTAGAATCCAAAATTTCCCTCCCTTAACATCATCTCCTCCTTTTCCGGATAGATCTTCAAGAATCAGTGAATTACTTTCAATAGTTGCATCCACAATCAAGGGTGCTTTGCCGTCAAGATAGTCTGCAATATTGTTTAAACTTCCATCCATCATCAACGAAGAATTACCTGTTTCGAAGGTAAGATCAGTAAATCCGGCGAACTGATTTCTAAGAGTAATCTCTCCATTCGGAATAAAAAACAGGCGGGGATCCTTTTGAAACTGAGCATTAATATTGTTTACACTCAGGGTGCTTCTCAGATCATAAATCTCAATATCCTTAGGGTCTATCTGTGGATTATTGAAACGCATATCAAAATTACCGTTTAAAACTATATTACCGCTCAGTTGATTCATTCCGAACGGACCAAGTAAACGATGTGCCGCTTTCAGATCAACCACTCCACTTGCCTTTCCCTTTAGTCTCGGACGGGCGAAATCTGTAACCCGTACTTCTCCCCGGAAAGTTTTATTCAGCGAATGAAAATTAAGGTTTTCAATACGGAGTTCTTCTGTTCCACTCCGCACACCATTGGTATAATAGCCGTGTGCCGCTATCTGAGTCAGTATAAAACCTTTATCAGCTAACTTTCCGTTTTCAATTGTGAATTCGGCATCGATAGCAGGTGAAACCGTATTCAGTAAAGGACCCTCAACATGGAGGTCAAACATAACATCTCCTCCTCCATTCATCTGCTCCACAACATCCAGTTCTTTGAACGTAAAATTAGTCGCTACCTCTGCTAAATTTAGTCCTTTGGCACCCAAATAGAAATCAAGACTGTCGGCGCTTACTTTTCCTCTGATCTGAAAAGGAAGTTTGTTGATATTCAGATCCGCAGATTTAATCTCAAAAATATTGTTGATCTGATCCATGCTTATTGCTATGCTGCAGGTAGCTTTTTTGTCACTTAACAATACAACCGACTTGTTTTGTATGGATTTAATATTCAAATCCGATATGGCTTGCATCGTGAACTGTTTTTCACTGAATGAACCTTGGAGTGCCAGTTCACTGACAAAGGCACGGTAACTTTGATCCGTGGCTTCGTTGACATAGGAAAAATCCGTATGGCTCACATTAATTTCTTCAAGTTTAAACTGAAAACCTGTAGAAACACTGTCCTCTGATTCCTTCAAGAAATCATAATTGACCCGACCGTCTTCCAGGATCGTCAAATGCAATTGAGCTTCTTCAATGTCTATCGTACTTATCGAATAATTTCCGTCAAAAAAATCCAGCGGATTAAACCTTAATCGCATTTTTTTACTGTAAAATGCAGTGTCAACGGTTTGTAAGGTATCGAATTTGCTGTAAACCAGGACATCATCGAAATCCAAAGCCATGTCGGGAAAGGTATTCCAAATTCCAACGTCAATGTATCCGATATGGACTCTCTTGTTCAGATGTTTGTTTATCTCATCAAGCGCAAAAGATTTGATGTCGTCTTTGAAAATAAGCAGTAAGGCGGATAAAAGAAGCATAAGGCCTACGGTTATTCCCGTAAGCCATTTCAAGATCTTCAGTATTTTCCTCCACCACATGCTACAAAATTAAGACAGAAAAGTCCCTTTTTTAAAACAGAACCTTATACTTATTAACGGGATAAACTGTATAACGATACGTTAAATTTTGAAAAGAAAATGCTTTTCTGCTTATCAGCTCCTTCTGCCTTGGATGGAACAGCTCGCTGAGGTAATTATTTCATGCTTGAAGAACAGGTCATCTTTTAGAATTTCCTTTATTATGTCCCGATCTGTTTCCTTTATGCCCCTGGTTATTATTCCTACGTGGAGGTCGCGGCTGTTTGGGTGGAATTTTTGCATCTAACTCAACCATTGGATAGGGATGTCCATCTATAACGGTAATCTTCTGTTTGATGAGTTTTTCAATGTCTTTTAGATAAGGTATTTCCGTTGCATCACAAAAGGCAATCGCAGTTCCTGCAGAACCTGCTCTTCCTGTCCTTCCGATACGGTGAACATAACTTTCGGCTACGTTTGGTAATTCATAATTGATTACATATGCAAGTTCATCGATATCAATTCCGCGAGCGGCGATATCCGTTGCAACTAACACGCGAATTTTCTGGTCTTTAAAATCTCCCAGCGCCTTTTGACGGGCATTTTGAGATTTGTTCCCATGAATGGCAGCAGCTTTTATGTTGCTCTTATTCAAAACCTTTACTACCTTATCTGCGCCGTGCTTGGTCCTCGTAAAAACCAGGACACTGGTTAGCTTAGGATCTTCCAGTAAATGGATAAGTAATTGGTTTTTATTTCCTTTGTCCACAAAGTAAATCGACTGATTGATGATCTCGGCCGTGGATGACTTTGGAGTTACAGCAATTTCTATGGGTCGATCTAAAATCTCGTTGGATAATTTGATGATCTCGGGAGACATAGTCGCAGAGAAAAACAATGACTGTCTTTTTTGGGGTAAATGTTTGAGTATTTTCTTTACATCGTGAATGAACCCCATGTCCAGCATCCTGTCTGCTTCGTCTAAAACGAAGTGCTCAATATCCTTTAATGAAATAAATCCCTGCTGCATCAAGTCGAGAAGTCTTCCGGGTGTAGCCACAATTACGTCAACACCATTTTTCAGTGACGCGGTTTGTTTTCCCTGTTTTACTCCACCAAAAATTACGGTACAGTTTATCTTCGTGTATTTTCCGTATTCACGGAAGTTCTCTCCAATCTGGATTGCTAACTCACGGGTGGGTGTTACGATCAGTCCACGGACTTTTCTTTTACTGTCAGGATTTTTACTGCCTGCAATTTGCTCCAGCATAGGAATTACAAACGCTGCAGTTTTTCCTGTTCCTGTCTGGGCACAGCCCAAAACATCTTTACCTTCTAAAACTACCGGAATTGCTTGTGCTTGAATAGGGGTTGGTGTGGTGTAACCTGTTTCATCGAGTGCTTTTAATAGCTCTGATGACAGGTTTAATTCTTTAAATGTCATATATGTACTTAAAATTTATTCTTCGAGAACAAATCTATTAAGTCCTCTATATGGCAGTAAAGTTAAGCTTATTTTAATTGGTATTGATCAATGCAGGAAATGAATCAAATCCAACCGTCTACCTTAAGACATACTCCCTGATTAAGAGGCTTGTATAAAAGATTTTAGATCGAGGGATATTTTTTCCTCTCGGGCTCCTTGCTCTAAAAGTTTATTCACCCTATCTCTTTCGTCCTCAAGAGACGCTATTTCTTTATCGATTTTACTTGAGTCGAAATTGTGATTTTTCTCCCACAATGTCAGGTATTCCAATTTCAGGGCATTGATTTTCTGATCGATCTGTCTGATATAATTCTCTATCAGAATTGCCTTGCTGATCTCTAATTTATTCTTTTCTCTTTTTGCCATAATTCAATCATTTAATGACTTCATTTTTCACGGATTGCAGAAATCACAATACATAGCGCTCTCTGTTTCCTTTTTATGCGGATATAATTTACGTTCTTCAAAGCGGCATTTCGAACAGTGAAATACCATTGCCAGCGTTGATCGGGTTGGCATATTGCAAGTTTCACAGGGTAAACCTGGTTCAATATTGCTCACCTGAAAACCGGGAGTATCGCAGGAAGGACAAGAATTCTTAAGCAATTCAATAAGATTCTCTGTAGCTTCTTTAATTACGCTCTGCCGGGTGGGGTTATGCATAGCCCGCATATCAGTTTCAATCCATGCTTCACCGTATTTTTTCAAAAAATCGTCAATAACAGTTTTGAGCCGGTTTTCATCAGTAATATTTTTAACTATATCGGAAATTCCTCCCTCCTCATTTCTAATAATCATGGCGTGAGCAGGAAAGCCATGCTTTGCGGCAAAATCCAAACCCTCTTCCATGGAATTGATTCGAGTTGCCCCAAAATTTGTTTCCGTCGATAATTTACGCCCTGAAATCTGAAGCTTATTGATGCTATCAGTCAACACGATCCATTCATCGTCTGCGGGAGCGAAAAAATACGATGGATGGGGACCGAAAGATCCTTCACTTGCAATCGCGAGATCCGATCCTGTCAGATTCATTGCAGCCAGGCATTTTTCCCGCGCAATTTCCACGGGGTCCTTTTTCCTGGGGATCTCACCGGAGAAAGTCCCGAAGCGATCCGTGTCAAATCCCTGAGGAACGTGGCAGATGACCCCTAAGGCACTTTCCAGTATAGGTGCAATTATTTTTTCTTTTCCGTGCATTGTTGCTATCACCAGTTTTCGACCTTTGAAAATTTCAAGCCCCATATTTTCAGATCATAATTCTTTCTGCGAATATCTCTTCATTCAACTCCTCCCAGATCAGATCCCTGTCGTATATCTTTGATACCTTTCCATCACTATCCATAATCATCAGAAAAAGCCATTTGTTGTCACAGAGTTCCCTAACGGTCTTATGCTTTTCAAGGATTTCATTGATGGCTTCCACAGGTGCTTCTATCACAACATTCAGTCTGTGAGGTAAATGCTGCCATTTCTCTCCATCATGAATAGCCTGTAGTGGTAATCCAGATCGTAAATCTCCGGCAACTCCTTCCAACACACCAATTCCTCCGGCCACATTGTGCAGTGTTTTATTTCCTGAACCGAACTTTTTATTGTCAACCGTGGAGGCGAAATACTGCATATTGATCCAGTTGGTTACAACCATTGGTGCCGTCATAATAAGTTCAAGTACTTTAAATTCATTATCTTCTCTCCAGTTATATGAGTGGAGGAAAGATTTACCTTTCAGGTCTATTCTTTTCGTTCTGTTCCTCGGAGCAACCACGAAGGTATTACATCCTGCAAGCCCCCACTCCGGACGAGTCTGAGCCCAGTCTCTGCTTCGCGCAACTACAGAATTACCGATTTTACTCGCGTCTTTCTTTTGTGAAATAGCAAACCTCAAGGCTCGTTCTGATCGGGTATTCCGTCCGGCACTTTCAAGCCATCCTGTAACCTCCTTATATTCCTCTTGAAGGGATTCTGGAACGTCGAAAAGATTGAATATTTTCACCTCATCGGTTGTAGTATTATGTTCTGCTGCAAGAAAAACCGTATCCTCCGGAATAAAGATTCCTCCATTTCTCAGACTTTGTCTCACCTCAGAATTATTTAGTACTTCTGCTGCTACCTTTGCATTTGCCTCGCCGGTATTTCCCCCACAAGCTCCACAGTCATAGCCGGTTGCATGAGGGTTGTTGGTAGATGTAGAACCGTGACCGGTAATAAGTACGAACTTTCCAAAATCCTTGGTTAGTGACATTGCTCGGAGTGCATTCATTGCAAGTTTCACCTGATCTTCCGGAGAGAACCCTGAATCAAGTCCGTTGTGCTTTTCTTTCTTTAAACTTACGGTTGAATTTGCAATATTTTTCTTAGAAAGTCCTCTCTCCTGAGGCTCAGGTACCGGCCTGGTGATTCCAAAACTATCGGAAAACAGTTTTGGAAGAAAGGTCAATCCCATAGGACTCACAAATCCGAAACAAGCAACTGCACTGTGGCGGAAAGATTTCCATGCACTGAACAAATGTGCCCGGATCTGACGGAAACGTACAGCTTTTTTGTGTTCTTTTTCATCTCTAATAACTTCCTTTACGGCCGCTCCGGAAGGGATCAAAGCCGGGCACTGATTTCTGCCTGTTTCATGCCCTAAGGGTATAAAGTGAATAGGGAAGGCAAAAAATCCGGCAAAACCCATGGTCTCGATTTTCGGCGAAAGCGATTCCAGGTTTCTTCTATAAACCTCCGACCTAACATCAATACAAAATATAGCCTGTAAAACAGGTCGAATTTCTGCAGGTTTTGAAGTTTCGGAATCAGCGGAATTCAATTTTACAATCAGTTCACGCTGGTTGGCCAGATCATACGCGTTTTGTAAAATCAATCGATGATCTATGCTTTCGTCGTTTTTAAAATCAGAAATAATTTCAAGATTATTCACCTGGCTCATTTCCCAGAAAATCTCAAAACTCTGATCCTCATATGAATTCTGCAAACTAAGTTCCCATGCCAGAAGAACCGCTAGAAAATCAGTTAACTGAGCATGATTTCCACCGTATAAATTTGCTTCCCAGTCCAAACCGGCAGTGTAGGCTGCCCAGCCTCCTACCCTTGATAAAAGTGCATGTAAATAAACCTCCAAAGTTGCGTTCTTGGGAGCCAATTCTTTTAAACAGAAATCAATTGATTCAATTGCGTCATCAGGCAATGATTTAACCGTTGAATTAAATTTCTTCAAACCTAAGATTTTAGGCTTTTTGTCGTGAATAGCGTCTTTACGCCAAGAATGAAATAGGCTCCCTGATCTTTCCACCGTATTCCAGTTCGCCACTCCTTTGTCAAAATAACTGGATGCCCAGGAAGTTATACAGTCTGTCATTACTGCACTCCAGTCAATTCCACTCACCTTTTCGGCGCAGTCAGCTGCTATCTGGATGTTTTGCTGTACCGCCTTTTTATTTTTATTATTACTGTGAGCAATGTTCAAGAATTCACGTGCTGAAAGTTTATCCAATCCTGATTGCTCAAGCGCTTTCTCAACATCCACCTTCTTAATGACTCCTTCATCAATGGCGGTCATATAGAAAGAAAGCGGCATTGTAAGTTGCGTACTGTTCAGTTTATTATAGTACTTGGCGGCTTCCTCAAAAGAATTATCGGATTTACCCCAGTAAGGATTTACCGCTATAAAATTCTCAAGCGTCCACAGAGGAGCTATTTTCTCAACAGTGTGCTTAACAAGTTGCTCTGTATTTACACCTATATTTTCTCTTGTATTTACCATTCTTTTTTAAATTCAAATCTGTTTTAAACCGAATAGATCAATCATCGTTATTCTGTTCTCACTTTGTAAGCACCTATCAGCTTATCGAAATGAGTGTTAATGTAAAATCCGTTTCTTAAATGAACTCCTATAGAAGATGAAGTAGTACCAACGAAATAATTTGGATAAAACAGTTGTACAATTACCGCACTTCCGAAGATTAAGAGAAGGATGCTGATCGTAACGATCTGAAGGGTGGATAAAATCACTGAGTGCGGTAACTGGTCATTCAGTACAAAATCGAATAGACCTTCAAAACCGAAAAATGCGAAAGAAACCATTACTCCTAAAAAGCTTGCAATCAAAACGGTAGTTTTTTTAGGCTTGGAGTCAATTATCGGTATAAGAAACTGGGCCAAGCCCATTATTATTACAAGGCCTACTGCGAGCAGGGAAAAATTATTCGAAAGATCAGGGTTGAAGAGATAAGCGACCGCGAAATACAAAGCCAGCGTGAGAAAAATACCTATTGAAATGCGTAAAGGACTGGTGAGCCGGTTGGGTAGTGAAATTCTCTTGGCTCGAATAATATCAACCACACTTCCGGATGAAAGAAAAGCGTGCCCTTTGTAAAAGGAGTGCGCAACGATATGAAGTACAGCCGCAGAATAAGCACCTGTTCCACAAATGAAAAAACTAAATCCCATGTGAGCCACACTCGAATAACCGAGTGAAGTTTTTATTGCGGGCTGGGTCATAAAGACAATCGAAGCAAAAAGTGCAGTAAAACCACCGACAATTAGTAACATTTCTGAGGCGGCAATACTGTGATTCATCAGTAAAGAAAATCGCATGACAATGAAAGGACCTGCGTTGAGAAGTCCTGCATGCAGCAGGGCTGAAACGGGGGTTGGTGTTTCCATTACTTCCACCAGCCAGCCGTGAGAGGGGAACTGAGCAGATTTAAAGAAGGCAGCCAAAACCAAAAATACAGCGGAGGTTTGCAGTGCAGAAGGCATATTGGCGCTTGAGGATTGAGCAATCTCACTAAAAATAATTCCGAGATCGCCGGTGCCGTATTGAAGATAAATGAATGTAAAACTGATCAAAAGAAAAAAATCACCGATACGGCCGACTATGAATTTCTTTCGTGCCGCGGTTCGCGCTCTCGGTCTGTCACCGTAAAACGTGAGAAGACGGTGTAGAAACAGGCTTGTAAAAACCCACGATATAAAAAGGATGAAAAGATTGCCTGAAATAACAAACAACTGAACAGAAGCAATCGTTGAAGCGAACCTTCCAATAAACCTACCCTGATTTTCATCTCCTTCCAGGTAGGTGGCGCTGTAGCGAACAATGATAAAACTCAGTAGGGCTATCATTGTATAAAATACAAGACTCAAGGCGTCTAGCCTAAACGTAAATCCCAACTCTTGGTGAGAAAACAGGTAAATGGTTGTGACTTCGTTGAGGTAAACATAAACACTTGCGCCAAGAGCGATAACGATACTGAGAACAGCAGAAAAGAGGGAAAGATTTATTACCTTCTTACTTTTCAGATATCCGGAGAACATACCCGTTATTAGAAAGGCAAAAGTGGGTAGGAATGTAAGCAATAATATCAGTTTCATCCAGTCGTTTTTTTATAAGCAAAAATTTTTCGATGCAAAATAACGCATATCGAAACATATATTTTTATTTATATTTGCAATGATGTTTATAAGTTTTATTTATGAATTACACGATACATCAGTTACAAATTTTCCTTGAAGTAGTTCGCCATGAGAGTATAACAAAGGCTTCAGAAGAATTGTTTATGACTCAACCTGCCGTTTCTATTCAGCTCAAAAAATTTCAGGATCAGTTTTCGGTACCACTGACAGAGGTCATAGGGCGTAAATTATATGTTACTGATTTTGGAAGGGAGGTAGCAATTATGGCTCAGCGTGTCCTTTCCGAAGTAAAGGAAATTCATTACAAAACCAAGGAATATGAAGGAGCCCTCACCGGCGTACTTAATATTTCATCGGCCTCTACCGGAAAATATGTAATCCCCTTCTTTTTATCTGATTTCCTGAAGGGAAACGCGGGCATTGATCTAAAACTGGACGTTACGAATAAATCAAGGGTAATTGAAAGTTTAAAAAATAATGAAATAGACTTCGCTTTGGTCTCTGTTATTCCGCAAGACATGGATTTTGAGGAGGAAAAACTGGTTGAAAACAAACTCTATTTAGTGGGAAATCACCCAAAAGCAAATAAGAATATGGCTTTGATCTTCCGAGAACCCGGTTCAGCCACACGAAAAGAAATGGAAACCTATTTTAAAACACGTGAGAAAAAACGAAAAAAACTTGAGCTCACCTCCAATGAAGCAGTTAAACAAGCTGTAATAGCCGGGTTGGGGTATTCGATCTTACCAATTATCGGAATAAAAAACGAGATCCAGAACAAGAACCTTTTCATCCTGAAACGAGAAAACCTACCCTTAAAAACGGAATGGCGGTTGATCTGGCTCAAAGGAAAAAAGTTAACCCCCGTTGCGAAAGCATTTTTACATTTCGTGCGAGAAAATAAAAAGAAAATACTTGAAGAACATTTTGATTGGTACCTTAACTTCAGCGAATCAGGCATGAAAAACTAAACCCGATCAATCAACGGTGTAAATAAAAAGAGGAATTACGCCGGGTAATTCCTCTTCAAGGTTTCAGAAGTCACATATTGATCTATGGAAGATTATTCAGGTCTGATTCAAATTGGGTTAGCGTGGTTTGATTCAGTTGAGAAATAATCTCGTAGTGATTGTTCTCAATAGTTGCCGGAATTATGGCGACATGAGGATTTCCATTTATAAACGCAACCGCTACGAAATGCACATCAATACCAATGGGTAATGTATAATTGGGAGAAGATGTATACGCACCATTGGAATAATTATAGAATGTCGTTATCGAATTCAGTCCGTCAAAAGAAATAAACACCATACAATTGGTATTATTAAAGCCTTGAGGGATTTCGACGGAAACAGTCGTTTGGGGATTCGGATTGTTCCAGAAATAATCACAGTTTATCCAGTTTAAAGAATCAAAATAGCAACTATACTCGGATCCCTGTCCCCAGACAAAGCCGCTATCCGCCTCTTCCCAAATCAAGGTATCTTCCGAACCCGATCCATAGAACAGACCCATGTTCGGATCCACTCCGCCAGGTGCGGGAACTATTGCATTATAACCGTAACCTGATTTAAGTTTGAGTTCTTGTCCGTTCTGATAGGCGGTTACCTTAAATTCTCCGCCCGACGTTAGAGGCGCAAATCCTCCTCCCGGTAAAAGTCCTGTGGTAGGTTTATTCAATCTGATCATTCCTGCCTTATCGAATATTTCAATAAGCTCGATATCGATCATACCTGTAACGGTATTTCCTGAGGCAGTCTCAAAAGAGTTTGCCTGAAAGGAAAGCTGGGTTCCTTTGTTTCCGGTAATAGTAATTATGCTTCCGGCATCACCTGAAAAATTTTGCACTTCGGAGGCCTGATTTTGGGAAAAATAATTCATCAAATCCACCGAGGAAGGTGTCCCGGCAGCTGGGGTAGGTTCTACGGTTGGATCGGTTGGCTCTTCTTTTTTACAGGCTCCAAAAACCAATGCAGTTGTGAGGAAAGCTAAAATAAATCTTTTCGTAATCTTCATAATTTCGTTTTTTTCGTTCTATCAGGAGAAACGCATTTGAGTGAAATTATGGGGGGGACTATTTTAAAATAAGTTCGTAAAAATTTAAACGACAATGTTTACAATCCTCCCGGGAACCACGATTACCTTTTTCGGATGCTTGCCTTCCAGATATTTTTGGGCCTGTTCCATAGCTAAAACTTCTTTTTCAACTTCTTCCTTTGTGAGGTTCGTTGGCAACTCCGCTTTAAACCTCATTTTACCGTTAAAGCTAACGGGGTATGAAAAAGTATCTTCAACCAAATATTCCTCGTTGTATTGAGGAAAAGTTGCGTCGCTAATTGTGCCTGGTTTATTGCCTAATTTCTCCCAAAGTTCTTCTGCTATGTGTGGCGCATAAGGAGTAAGAAGAATCACCAAATCCTGCAAAATGGCTTTGTTGTTGCATTTCTGCTCCGTGAGTTCATTTACGCAAATCATAAATGCCGAAACCGCTGTATTGAACACATAACGGTCCATATCATCCTGAATCTTTTTGATGGTTTTGTGCAGCGATTTTAACGCTTTAGCATCGGGTTCGCCCTCAGTCAAAGAAAGATTTCCTTCCTCGTTATGGAACAAACGCCAAAGTTTACGCAAGAAATTATGTACGCCATTTATCCCTTTTGTATCCCACGGTTTTGCTTGTTCCAGCGGACCAAGGAACATTTCGTACATACGCAGGGTATCGGCACCGTATTGTTCTACTAACTCATCAGGGGTTTGAACGTTGTATTTGGATTTGGACATTTTTTCGATTTCGTGCCCGCAGATGTATGTGCCGTCATCTTCCGTAATAAAAATAGCGCGTGCATATTCCTCTCGGGAGGCTTTGAAGGCTTCGATATCCAGTTTATCGTTGTCAACGAGATTGATGTCTACATGATGTGACATAGTAAAGCCTGTGGTCTTGACTTGAAGATTCAGTTTTTCACTTATCTCTTTTAAATGATTATCTACTTCGTCCCTGACAGATTCGAAAATTACTTTTTCTTCATCCGTTAACTGATCATTTATTAAGCCTTTTCTATAAATATCATGCTTTTCTTTAGAAATGTAAATTAAAGGTACTTTATTGAAATCAAAATCGTGTCCTTTTGGCTTTATGCCGGTCGTTGACTTTGTCGTGAGTCTATAAACAAAACTACTTCTCCCCAAAATCATTCCCTGATTGATCATCTTCTGGAACGGCTCATCGAATGGAATAAGACCCAGGTCATAAAGAAATTTTGACCAAAAACGAGCATACAACAAATGTCCGGTCGCGTGTTCTGCTCCTCCGATGTATAAATCTACATTGTTCCAATAGTCTACTCTTTCTTTGGATGCAAATTCGTTGTCATTGTGAGGATCCATATAGCGCAGAAAATACCAGGAACTTCCTGCCCAGCCCGGCATGGTGTTCAGTTCGATCGGATACACGTGTGATTCACGGATCTTGTCATTGCTTACAACCTTTTTCGCCTGTGCATCCCACATCCACGCTGTGGCATTTCCTAATGGCGGTTTTCCGTCTTCGGTCGGAAGATATTTGTCCACTTCCGGAAGTTCGATGGGAAGATATTCGTCCTCGATCCGTTTTGGAATCCCCTTATCATAATAAACAGGAAAAGGTTCTCCCCAATAGCGCTGTCTTGAAAATACGGCGTCACGTAAACGGTAATTCGTTTTTGCCTTTCCGAGTCTTTTTTCTTCAAGAACATAAATAGCTTTATTGATGGCTTCTTTCACCTCCATGCCGTTCAGAAATTCTGAATTTGCTATAATTCCGGACTTTTCGGTATAAGCACCTTCTTCAATAGAGACATTCTCAAACACATTCTTCATCGGGATATTAAATTTTCTTGCAAAATCCCAGTCACGCTGATCTCCACAAGGGACCGCCATGACCGCACCTGTTCCGTAGGAAGCAAGAACATAATCGCCGATCCATACTTCGATTTTTTCTCCTGATAATGGATGAATCGCATAAGCTCCGGTGAATTTTCCGGTAATATTTTTTACATCCGCCATACGATCGCGCTCAGATTTTAATCCGGCCTGGTGTCTGTATGCTTCTACTTCCTGTTTGTATTCGTCTGATGTGATTTTAGAAACCAGTTCATGTTCCGGTGCTAAAACCATGAATGAAACACCGAAAATTGTATCCGGTCGTGTGGTGAAGACTTCTATGGATTCCTCGTGTCCCTCGACCGCAAATGATACAGATGCTCCAACAGATTTACCGATCCAGTTGCGTTGAATATCTTTGATTGCATCTGACCAGTCGAGGTCCTCTAATCCTTGCAAGAGTCGTTCTGCATAGGCTGTGATCCGCATCGACCACTGGCGCATGAGTTTTTGTTCAACCGGATGTCCTCCTCGTTCTGAAACACCGTTAACCACTTCATCATTCGCTAACACCGTTCCCAAAGCGGGACACCAGTTCACCCATGAATCAGCAAGGTAAGTCAAGCGATAATCCATGAGGATGTCGTTTTTCTTATTGTCGTCAAAGGTTTTCCATTCTTCTGCAGAAAATTCGGTTTCGCAATCGTTAACGGCGTTTATGGTTGTATTTCCTTCCTTTTCAAAAACCTCTTTCAATTCAGCGATTGGTCTCGCTTGATTCGAGTCATTACAATAATACGATTCAAAAATTTGCTTAAAAATCCATTGTGTCCATTTGTAATAACTCGGATCAGAAGTACGCACTTCCCTGCTCCAATCGAACGAAAAACCTATTTTATCCAGTTGTTCACGGTAGCGTTCTACGTTTGTTTTTGTTGTAACTGCAGGGTGTTGTCCCGTTTGAATGGCATACTGTTCGGCCGGGAGACCAAATGAATCGTATCCCATTGGATGTAAAACGTTAAAACCTTTTAAACGTTTATAACGCGCATAGATATCAGAGGCAATATAACCTAGCGGATGACCGACATGTAATCCGGCACCGGAGGGATATGGAAACATCGTTAATCCGTAATATTTCGGCTGACCCTTTTTTTCAGTCGCTTTAAACGTTGCGTTTTCTGCCCAGTGTTTTCTCCACTTTTGCTCTATTGCCCTGAAATCGTATTCCATGATTTGATATTTCGTATTTCAAAGGGGCAAAGATAATAAATTGAAGTGTTTATTCAGAAAGAGGAAGAAGTGTCTAAAGATATGTTTTGTCTCGGTGTTATAATTCTTATGTTTGATTTGAATAATTTATTTAATTTTACCAAAAAATTAAATTTATGAAATCGCTCAAATCAATTCTAGCTGCTGCTTTTATCTTAGTTTGTCTTTTCTCAAACGCCCAAGCTTACATAAAAGCAACTTTTGTAGGTACTCCGCAACCAGGTACCTGTAATAATATCGTTGCATGTGAGGTTTATAACTACACCGGACATAACAAAGTTCAATTAGCTGAATATGGGGTTCATATCCAAGATGTTCATCATCTTGATACTATTTATAACTTCTGTTATGATCCAACACACACAACGGTTCCTTATGAATTCGACCTTGTAAGATCAAATGGATATAGAGGATCTGTATCTGGCCCTGTGAGTCCAATTTTGCCTGAATTTGAATTTGACGTCATAAGTTATCAGGCTCCAACTGCGGATACAATTTTTGACGGAAATATTACTATTCAGTTTGACAGTATTATAGATCAAACTAATTTTGGTTTTGATTTACTTAGTGGAAATATTCCTCACCAGGTTACTTCGAGCTTCATAGATGATTACACTGTTCAATTTGACAGTTTGAATCGTGGAGAGTTCAGGGTGTTTTCCGTTGATAGCACTGGTCTCCTGAATAATTCTTTTAATATTTTCGTAGGGGATTTAGACCCTGATTGGATAGATACAGGCTTACAGGTTTCAGTAAATTATCAGCACTCAAACGGAAATTGTGAAGGCTTTATTGATGTCTTTGCTGTACAAGAACATGCAGGAAGTTCTCTGCTTATTATATGGAATGATACACAACTAGGTTATGATTATTCGATTTCAAATTTATGTCCAGGCATGTACTCTTTTTACGCCTATGAAACATCTCCCGTAGAAATATTTAGTGCTTTTATTGATACGTTAATAATCACTAACAGTAATGCTAGTTTTATCGATTCAAGTTTATACAATACAGTTCCTGATGATACACTTTTGTACCAGATTAACAACTGTTATTATGACTACAGTCTACCTGTGGACTCGGTTAACTTTAATCTCGACACTATTTCGTTAACACAGGACTCGCTTACAGCACTTTTTCAGTTGACTATATTTCAACAGCAGCAATCGACCTATTTAGAAGATACTATATATGCACATGTTGATTCGAGTACAGTTCTGGATATTGTCTTGTACTGCTATGACAGTACTGGTCAAAAGGCCGCTTTTCAAAGTAAGCAATTTCTTATTATGCTCAATAGTCAAGGGAACGTTGCAGGGAATGACTTGAGTGTTGACTTTCAAAACAAATCAGCCGCCAGAGTATTTCCCAACCCTATAGTCAATGAATTAAAAATCGAAGCGAAAAACAAGGGGATCATTGAAGCAATTCATATACTAGACTCACAGGGAAAACGACAGTTGTTTGAAGTTCCTGGTACTTCAGAAGTTATTTTAGATGTTTCGCACCTCTCTAAGGGCACTTATTTAATATGGTACAAGGTGAATAATTCTTGGTATCAGCAAAAGGTTGTGAAGTAATTCTTACAGCATAAATCTAGCTCGCAAACTTCTCACAAGTCGACCAATCGGTATATTCCCTCCGACGGTATAGTGAAAATGGTTTGCAATCGGAGCGTCCATATAGGTGAATTTTGTGATTTTCATAAAGGCACTTCCAATTTCAATACTTCCACCCAACCCATAGAATAAAGAAGATTCCGGTAAATAATCCGGATTGTTTTCTGCTGAAGGAACTATATCTCGTTTGCTTTGAAAGTCTGCTAATCGGTCACTTCCACCCTCATACGTGTAATCAGGATTCCCAGAGAAGTTTGCCATACCTGCTGCAAAAAAGAGATTTATTCTTGAATAAGTTACTGCATGTTTCGTTTCGCGCTGAGAATACCCGTCTTGAACAAAATTAAGGTTTAGTGCAAGGAATTTGGTTATATTCAATCCGATCCTTCCACCATATTGTCGTGTCTTAACCTGGGCTGAAAAATCATAGTTTCTCAATTGAGGATAGGTAATTAGGATATCCTCTTTATCAGTATCGTCTTTTAGCCCCATATTTCCCTCCTCATAAAAGGCGTCAACACAAAAAGAAGAAAATCTAGCTCCTAAATTCACTCCGAACATTTCTGTAGGCGCCTGACGACCTCTATTTGAGCCGTAGGAATACGTGGGGCCGATGCCCCAAAATGATTTAATAAGATTTAATGATCTCGCCCCCTGAGAATATTTTCTATATACCGTCGTGGTTGTTTCTCTATAATAAGCGCCTTCTTCATGATTATAATAATCTCTTTGTTCAACATAGGTTCTCTTATAGATTTCCAGTCCACCCGCCTGAAATTGTCTAGGCGTAAGAATATCAAAGTTGGTATCTATTCCAAATGAAAAAGTATACCCTCCCATAAAACCTGGAAAAATATTATGCTGTTTATTCCCGCCGAAAAATGCAGTATTTAGATATCCTCCACCATCATAGCTGGCCGAAATATAAAATTGAGAAAATTTAACTGCCAAGCCCGGTGAAACTACCAAACCGATTGAAGGTAGCCTTTCTGTTACGACCTTGTTGGGCATTTCGGCGTAACTCGCAGAAATTCTACAATAAGGCTCAACCGAAGCCGACAGTAACGAATGATGACCTATTTTAAATTGCTTTCCCATCTGATAGCCAATTCGATACATTCTGCCCGTAACATTCGCTATGGTACTATCTGCTCCTCTTTCTCTTAGAGTGCCATCCAAATATTCTAAAACTAAACCACCATTGTTTATGTAAAAACCGCTCCATCCTCCGACCGGGTCAAATCCTTTATTTCCTAACTGTGGCGTAAAAACGGTATATCCTAAGAATCCCTTTTTCATTAATTGATTCGCTTCATTTCTATCGTATTCCTGCGACCACAAAGCGCTACTAAATAGTAGTAATACAATTCCAAATAGACTTTTCATAACGCAACAAAATTGCCAAATTTAAAAAGTTTTACATATACGGAGAATTGCCTATTTTTCTTCCTAACGGTTTTATATAATTTTGTAGTCTTAATACAGATGAAATGAAGTCATTAATTTTAGGATTAACATTACTCGCGATCACTGCCGGATGTAAGAAAGGGGAAAACTTTTGCGAAGCTCCTCAAGAATTGAACGGATTCATACCCCTGGAGAACAGTTACGATGCGACCTCGCCAATAACCGTTGAACTAAATTACATATTCGACTACGGGCAGGAAATCCACGAACATCAGACGCTCTTTACATTTTCTGTACCCGACATTTTTGATAACCCAAAAGGGAATGATCGACCTATTGACACTGTAGATGAACCGAAATACACTTATGTAGTCAAAGACACTACAAACGTACCAGATTCTGTTTTAATCGAAGGTTATGCCTTCAATGATTGCGGGAAAAGTGAAGTGGCCAGAGCCTACATTAAATTTAATTAACCTTTTGTACTCAATCGTTTTATTAAAATTGAATAGACGATTATATTTAATACGAGTACCGAAAATCCCAGGATAGCTTGCAGCTCTCTTGTAAGGTTCTCCGGATAAATTATTGGAATAATATAATGCTGAATAAATCCGTCGGAATATGTTTCAGTTCCCGCCGCCTCTCTCAAATCATTTTCTATGTATGTTAATGGGCATATCCACCCTGCAAACATGATCAAACATCCCCAAATCGCACATGGAATATGAAGGAAAACAGTTTTTCTGTATTTCAGAACGATAAGTCCTCCAAAAATGACATACAGGATAAAAACAAAATGTATTATCACGACCAAATCTGCTAATATTTTGAAAAACATGGTTTTAAAAGATAATAAAAAAAGAAAGTCATAAAGACCTCCTTCTGCATTCTATTTGACCCAACCTACCTACTTCAACACATTGACATGTCCTACATGCACCTGTCTTTCATCGGTGTATTTGGTCTTAAACTCTATCTTCCATACGTAAGTTCCATCTTTTACAAGCTCGTTGCTTTCCACCCCGTAGGTTCCGTCCCAGCCTATGG